>CAZYWZ010000036.1:0-55490 GCA_964651705.1 uncultured Verrucomicrobiales bacterium | reverse complement strand
CGGCGCGCACCACGATGTCGTGGGCGAGCCAGTCCGGCACGCGCGCCTCGCGGTACGCGGCCACCCGGGCGTCGAGCGAGCGGAAACGCTCGCCCAGCTGTCCGACGGCCCGTGCCACCAGGTGGCGCAGGTCACGGAGTGCGAAGCGGGTGTGCTTGCGGCTGATCTTCACCTCGCCCGCAAACGCCTTATTGTCGCAAACGAGGACGCGGGTCCCGGCGACGAGACCGGCGGGATACGACTGGTCGTGGCTGTTGCGCAGCCCGACGATCCACTCGTATTCCTCCTCGGTCCTGCCGGGCAGGCTGACGCTCAACACGCCGAAGTAGCGCGCCCCGGCGTGGCTCAGCGCGTGCCTCTGGCCCTCCAGCGTGAACCCGGTGGCCGAGAGCTGCCCCTCGACCTCCTCCAGGATCGCGCCGTGGTCCAGCGGGTACCAGGTCTCGGTCCCCAATGGCGTCGGCACCGCCAGCAGCTCCTCGCGTCCCACGACCCGGCCGCCGCAGTGCAGCAGCAGGCCCTGGGGCGTCCTCTGGCGCACGGGCGCGGGTTCCATCTCGATGATGTTCATGTTTGTGTCCTTTCGTTGATGATGATGGTCGCGGGCATCGACGGGCCATTACTAACGGGCGCGCGATCCCACAACCGGTGTTGGTATGGATGGCGGGGATATCCCGCCGAAATCTCCGGGGCCGATGGGATCGTTCCCACCGGCCCCATGCGCCTCACAGGTACCCTGCCGCCTTGAAGCTGAACCAGCCCTCCGGGTACGCCACCGATGGCGCGCCCAGGATGACGTGGTCCAGCAGCGGGATGTCGAGCACCTTGGCGGACTCGCGCAGCGCGCGGGTGATGCGGATGTCGGCCTCCGAGGGCGTCGGATCCCCGGACGGATGGTTGTGCGCCAGCACCACCGCGTAGGCCCTGCGCGCGATCGCCGGGGAGAAGACCTCCCTCGCGTGCACCAGCGCCTGGTCCACCAGCCCCTCGGAGACCGGCTCGACGCCGATGAGGTGGAGCTTGGCGTTGAGCAGCACCACCCGGGCGCTCTCCTGGGGCAGCAGCCGCATCTCAGGCCCCAGCAGGTCGGCGATCCGCGAGGCGTCATCCAGCTTCACGGCGCTGGCGTTGCGCCGCGCCAGCCGCACGCCCAGCTCGACCGCGGCGCGGATCCCGGCGGCACCGGCCTCGCCCATGCCGGGCACCGCGGCCAGCTCGGCCACCGGGGCGCGGGCGACGCCCGCCAGCCCGCCGAAGCGGGCCAGCAGCTCGCCCGACACCCGCAGGGGGCAGTGGCGCGTCGCGGTCCCGCGCAGCATGCAGCAGAGCAACTCCTCGTCGCGCAGCGCACCCGCGCCCCGCTCGATCAGTCGGCCGCGAGGCCGCTGGTCGGGGGGCATCTCGCGCAGCGTCATGTGCGGGGGGACGCCGCCGTCATTCACCGTCGGCCTCCCGGGCGGCCTCGGCGCACTGCCGCGCCGCGGCGGCGAGGTCGCCGGCCTCCCAGTTCTCGGTCACCGCGCGGCAGGCGGCCAGCAGGGCCGGGGCGGCGGCGAACAGCCGCGCGTTGGCCGCGGCGACCGCCACCTCCCCGGGGTCGTCGTCCTCGGGGTCCGCGTGCGCGATGCGCGGGTGCACCTTCGCGTGGGGCATGTGCCCCGGTTGCTCGATCGCCCAGCAGTGCGGGAGATACTCCCGCGACTGCCAGGGGCCGGGCAGATGTGTTGCCTTCTCGGGCATGGTGGATCCCTTTCTGTTTGGTTTGGTGGCCGCGGCGATCGCGGCCGGTTTGCTGAAGCGTGGCGGGGCCCCGGGCGGTGTTACTCCGCTCACTTCCCCCCCCCACGAAATCTTCGGGGCCGGCGGGATCCCTCCCACCGGCCCCGTGCTTGCGTTTCCCTCTCTCGTTCCCTCAGTACCCGCCCAGCCGGGTCCTCGCGATCTCCCTGCCGCCCTCGCCGAAGGCGCGGAACTCGCAGAAGTCATCGCCGGGGTCGCCGAACCCCGAGGCCCAGACCTCGACGGTCTCCACCCTCGCCACCACATCGTCCCGGAATCCCGGTCCGAGGGGCGGGGGCGAGGTCGCGAGCTGGCGGGCCTCCTTGCCCGCGCATTTCTGGTACAGGTGCATGGCGGTCACTCCTTCCCGGATCTGCCCCGAATCAGCGCCGGGCCGCGCAGGATCAGGTAGGCGGCGGCCGAGATCATGAGCAGCAGCGCCAGGGGCGCCATCGCCTTGCCCAGCACCATCACCAGCATCATGGCGGCGGTGGCCACCAGCAGGCCCAGGACCAGCAGGATCGCCAGCCGCAGGGCGCGGACGAGCGTCTGCCTACCCATCGCGCTCACCCCCCTTCCCGGATCCCCGGAGCGCGTCGCCCAGCGCGATCACGACCGCGGCGACGACGATGCCCAGGCCGATCACGCTCAGCCCGCCGCCGATCGGGGTGGTGTCGGTGGGCGGGGCGACGTAGGGCGGCGGCTCGGTGGCGACCCGGTGGCAGGCGGCCAGCAGGAGCAGCGGCAGCGTGGGGATGAGCGCTCTCATAGGTCCTCCACTTCCCAGCGCATGCACTCCTGGCGGTACGCGCACCACGAGCACTGCATCCCCGGCGCCGGGTGGAAGCGCTTCTCCGCGATCCCGTCCACCGCGGCGTTGAGCATGGCCACCGCCCGGTCCTTGCGGCCCTCGTCGGCCGGGGGCACCGAGACCCGCACCACCTGCGGCACCTTGGTCTTGACCAGGTGGAGCAGGTCCATGCCCGGCGGGCTCTCGCCGGTCGCGGCCTCCAGCAGCATCTGGTAGCAGACCAGCTGCAACTCGGCGTCGAAGGCCGCGGCGCCGGGGCTGGGCCGGCTGGCCGCGGTCTTGAAGTCGACGATGCCCATGTCGTGGCGGACCAGGTCGATGGTGCCGCAGAGGGGCACCGGCAGGCCCGGCACCCGCTCCTCCAGCGCGACCTCGACGCCGCGCGGGCGCTCCGCGGGCACCTCGCCGCTGTCGAGGTAGGCGGCCAGCAGCCGCAGCCCGTCGCCCCTCGCCCCGGCGCGCCCCGCCTCGCCCTCGAAGGCCACCGGGCCCTCGTCGCGCTCCAGTGCCTCGAAGGCCTCGGCGTACGCCTGGGCGACCGCGACGGGGGAGGCGTCCCCGTCGCGCCACAGCGCCAGGTGGAGATACCTCAGCCCGGCGTGGACCGCCTTGCCCAGGTGCAGCGCCGCGGCCACCGGCTTGGCGATGCACGCCACCCTCTCGAAGTAGAACCGCAGCCCGCACGACAGATAGCCGCGGGCCGCGGTCGCCGAGATGTGGGCGGGCAAGGCGCCGTTGCCCGCCGGGGCGGGCGCGGGTGGCGCCGCGATCGTTGCCGGGGCGATCACTGGGACCTCCCCGCATAGGCGTTGCGGCGGCCCCGGCGGTTGCCGTTCGGGCGCCCGCCGTTGCCGCCGTGGCGCTCGATCAGCTCGTCGATCAGGCCGCTGGCCTCCAGCTTGCTGAGCAGCTTCACGCCCTTGCCGAACCGCTCCCGGGAGAGATGTTCGACCTCGCCCTTGTCCAGGCCGTGCTCGTCGACCAGCTTGAGGATCAGGTCCCGCTGCTTGTCCGAGCACTTCCAGGGGGTTTCCTCGGGCCCGTGCCCGTTGGGCTCGTTGCCGGTCTCGCCGTTCAGCCCGTATCCGTGGGGCGGGACGAAGCCCGTCGCCACGATCTGGCCGTCGACGGACTGCTGGAGCAGCCTGTAGAGCCTCTCGGACTCCCCGGCCGCGTCGGCCACGCTCGCGATCTCGCATTCGACCGAGACGGCGAACTGGTGGCTGCTGTACCCGGGCAGCCCCAGCCGCTTGCTGTAGTTGGCTATCAGCTTCACTGCCATTGTTGGATTCCTTTCTGTTGATGGTTGCCGCGGGAATGCGGCGCGGCCCCGGGCCCGCCCTCGTGGGCAGGCCGGGGCCGATGCTGATGTCCCGCGGGTGAATCAGGGAACCGAAGGGTCCCCTTCAGCTCTATATAACGCGGGGAGGGGGGCGGTTGCGGCCTAGGGCGGGAAGTGTGCTGGGTCGGAGACCGTGCCGGTCACAATTGAAAATACAGCACGTCCTCGATCGTGAGGGTGAGTTCCTGGGCCTTGCCTCGCTTGGCGGCGCCGCGTAGCGCACGGGCCCACGAGGCGAAGTGGTCCTCCTTCTCGCCGTGCTCGGCGATCTTCTGCTTGCATTGGGTGACGCGCTTGGCGAGCCCGGGGTCGCCCACGATCTCGACCTCCTTGCCCATCGTGTGGATGTGCTCGCGGTACTCGAATCCCTTCTTCTTGAGCAGGGCCTCGGCCTTCTGGCTCTCCGCCTGCCACCAGGCGATCCGGTCGCGGTGGTGCCTGGCCTGTTTCTCGGCCGCGGCGGCCACGGCGCTCGCCTGATAGACGAACTCCCAGCCCTGGCGTCTGGAGGTGGGTTCGGGTCTGTCTTCTCCGTATCTCATCTCGTGTCTCCTCGTTCTGTTTTTCGCGGAAGGTACGCGCCGGGTGGGGCCGGCGCCAGCGCCCGGCGTGTCATAGGGCGCCGCCGCGCGGGCTATGACACAGAACCCGGTTGCGGGGCCGGTGGTCCAGGGTGTAAAGTGCCCCAGCATCAAGAGCGGTCCCGCCGATGGGGCGGGACACGGCAACCTGGCGGGGAGACGCCAAGGTGCCTTGGACCGGGCGGGAGCCCGGGACGATGTGCGCGGGCGAGGCGCCCGCGAATGGAAGTCTCCCGCGGCCGAGGCATGCGGGCCCGGCCGCACTCTTGGTGCGCTGCCGCGAAGGAGGCGGCGCATCATGGCGCAGACGATATTGTCGGTGCGGGTGAACCGGGCCAACCCCGACCATCACCTGTTCAACAACAACGGCACGTGGTGGGTGCATTTCACCGTCCACCGCGACGACTTCACCAAACAGCGGGTCCGGCGATCGCTGGGCACGCGGTGCCTCGGGGCCGCGCGTCGGCTGAGGGACCAGCTGCTGGCGGGCGTGGCATCGTCGGGGTCCATCCCCGCGACCAACTGATCCGGACGGGAGGGGAACCATGGAACCCGAGACTGAAGCAGAGAAGCAGACCGGCGCGAAGGGGCCGGCGACCGGACCGGGGCCATCCGTCGGCCCTTCGCCGCCCCGGCACCCGAGCCCGAGATCGTGGAGCCGTTCAGGATCATGGGCGATGACGCCGCGCCGTCCGCGGCAGCCTCGACCCCGGCGCCCCAGGTTCCATCACCTGCGCCTCCGGCACCGGAGCCCGAGAAGAAGGCCGAGGCGGCCCCGCCAACGACGCCGCCGGTGGCGCCGGCTGCACCGGAACCCGCCAAGCCGCTCGCCACGCCGGAGCAGTTGATGGCCGCGACCAAGGAGAAGCCCTTCGTCAATTCGCTGGGCATGAAGTTCGTGCCGATCCCGGGGACGAAGGTGCTGTTCTGCATCTGGGAGACGCGGGTCAAGGACTTCGAGGCGTTCGTGAAGGATAGCGGGTACGGCTGGAGTGCGAAGCCGCCCTTCGAACAGGGATCGGATCATCCGGTGGTCATGGTCTCGTGGGACGACGCGAAGGCATTCTGCGCGTGGCTGAGCAAGAAAGAGGGTGTCGAATACCGTCTTCCCACCGATGAGGAGTGGGACGGGGCCGTGGGCAAGGACAAGTATTCGTGGGGCAATGAATGGCCACCTCCGAAGGGGGCCGAAAACATCGGAGGGGAGGAGGTGATGCTGGGCAGTTCGGATGATCCGAAGAGCGCGCTTTGGGGCTACCGAGATGATTATCCGCGCACCGCCCCGGTGGGCAGCACCAGGGCGAACAAGTTTGGTCTCTACGATATGGGGGGCAACGTTCGACAGTGGATGGAGGACTGGTACACGGAGGCCCATTATAAGAAGAGCAAGGACGGAGGCGGGTACGACCCGAAACCCGAGGATATGGCTGGAATAAGGAAGGGAGGCACCTTTCGCGCCACCCGGGGCGGGAACTGGCTCAGTACTTCTACCGGCCATTTCGTTTCATCCATATGCACCCCGTATATGCCCCAGGTGCGTTACAACGGGCTCGGCTTCCGCTGCGCGCTGGTGGCGCCCGCGCCTTTCCCGGCACTGGCCGAGGCGGCACCCACGCTGAAGCTGGAGCGCCCCAACATCCGTGGCCGGGTCGTGGTGTGGCCGCTCTACAAGGGCGTTAAGGACGAGCCGGGGCTGGCCCAGTTGCCGGAGGAATTGAAGACGGCGGACGATGTTTGCTCCATATCTGCGTCATATTCGAATGGCAGCGAGCCTCAGAGTGAATTTGCGCAGGGCGTGGGGATGGCTCTCCGGGCAGATGGGTCTCCGATTGTGTGGGGCTCAGTCTTCGGATCTAAGACTGTAACCATCCCAAGAGGGATGGCGGATATCGTGGCGATCTTGGCTAAGCCGAGCACACTGTCGATGCTTCGGGAAAATGGAAGGGTTGTAAAAATTCCGCCACATAAACTGATCGCACCATCCGATCTGGGGGTTGTCGTGCGACTTTATGGATCCGAAAGCGGATTGGCGGTCTATGCATTGCGGACAGGGGGAAGCGTCGTTGCTTTCGGAGAGCCCGATCAAGTCCGGTTGATCCCCGGAGATGCGCGTGGGGTCATTCAGGCGCACGGATACGTGTATCGGGATGACGCCGGATTCGTGATCTTGGATCATGACGGCGTCCTGAGGGCCGATGGCATCTACCGCGGCGCCGAAGGGACTCGTCGTATTGCGTCGTTTCTTGTTAACACCACCCGATTGGCGCTTCTGGATCGCGACGGAGACGTGCTTATCGCAGGAAAGGGTTATCCGAAGCCGGACGACAAGACCTTCAAGGAATTGCCACCGATCCGAAAGCTCGCGGGTCGCATGCGGGCGGTTTATGAGAATATGCCGCGACAAAAGGAGTGGTGTTTTGCCGCCATGGATCGCAAGGGCGAGTGGCATTTCGTTGGCGACGGGCTGGACGTGAAGGGGTGCGAGGAGGCGTCGAAGAACTGCATCGCGGTGGAGTTCGGCAACGAGCACGCCATCGGCCTGAAGGTGGACGACATCAAGGCGGCGATGGCGGCGGAGGACGAGTACGAGGCCAAGATCCGGGCGCTGCTGGCCCCCGGAGCGGCGAGCGCCGAGGGCCGAGGTACGAGCGACGAAGGGAAGACAGTAGCCCAAACCGCCCCGATACCCTCGGGCACCTTCACGCCCGACGAGGCCAAGGAGCTGGACGGGATCCTGTCGCCGCTGCGGGAGGCGATGGCCTCGGCGAAGGGGGCGGTCTCCGACCGGATCGCCAGGTACGTGAAGGACCTGGAGGAACTGGAGGGAAAGGCGGCGGCGCGCTCCGACCTGGACGCGGTGCTCAGGCTGCGCAAGGAGCGGGAGGGCTGGGCCGCCGGGCAGCGGGTGCCCAAGGCCGACGCCTCGGCCCGGATGCCCTCGGAGTACAGCAACCTGCGCTACTTCCTGGACCGGGACCTGGGCCTGGCCGACGGCCGCGCGGAGTCGGCGATCAAGCGGGAGACGTCCAAGGCGGTCTCGGGCCTGCGGTCCTTCGAGGCGAAACTGACCCGCGCCAAGCGCATCGAGGCCGCCCTGGCCGTGCGGGAGATCGCGGCCAAGGTGGAGAAGGGCGAGGTGCCGGGGGCGGTGGGTGCTGACGTGAGGGCGGAGCCCGCTGCCGCGCCGATCAGCCCGGCGCTCGGGTCCGCGGCTTCGAGCCCGAAGGACGCGACGAAGGAGGGCCCGTTCGTCAACTCGCTGGGGATGCGGTTCGTCCCGATAAAGGGCACCAAGGTCCTGTTCTCGGTGTGGGAGACGCGGGTGAGGGACTTCGAGGCGTTCGTGAAGGAGAGCGGGTACAAGTGGAGTGAGAAGGCGGGCTTTGAGCAGACGCCGGAGGATCCGGTGGTGATGGTGAGTTGGACCGATGCGAAGGCCTTCTGCGCGTGGCTCTCGAAGAAGGATGGGTTGGAGTACCGATTGCCTACCGACGATGAGTGGGATAAGGCGGTTGGCAATGACAAGTATCCGTGGGGTGACGAGTGGCCGCCGCCGAAGAAAACCGAGAATCTCGCTGGGGAGGAATGCCAAATCGACGCCAGCCAAGATTTAAAGAGGTTGCTGGCAGGCTACAAGGATGACCACCCCTATACGGCCCCTGTGGGCAGCTACAAGATGACCAAGGCAGGGCTGTGCGACATCGGAGGCAATGTCCGCGAGTGGGTCGAGGATTGGTATACCCAGGCACATTACGAGAAACACAGGGAGAGCGGAGGATACGAGATCCCTTCCGGACAGTTGGAAGACATCAAGCAAGGCAACGTGCGCCGAATATCGAGGGGTGGCTGTTGGAATTACAGCTCCCCTCAGAATTTCGAGTCGGCTAATCGTGCTCCCAGTCTTCCCGATGGACGCGTCAACCGCCATGGCTTCCGCTGCGTCCTAGAGCTGCCTTAGGCGCGGGGACGCCGTGCCCGGAGGATGCGTAGGAGACACTCGTTGCTGGCGTCATCGGCGCCTTCCTGGCGGAGCAATTCGGCGACGTGCCGGTTCTGCATCTACGAGGAGGGGCTGTCCCGGGGGGGTCCCGAAAGACGCAGGGCCGGGCCGCCGGGCATCCGCTGGCGCCCTTTTGGCCTTGCCCGCGCCCGGTCCCGGCGCGCACCTTGCCGCCATGGCACGGCGGAGGAAGATCGACTGGGAGAAGGTGGACTGGCGCCTGACGACCTCCGAGATCGCCGCGATGACGGGCTCGCGGATCGGCACGGTGGTCAAGGAGCGACGGCGGCGCGCGCCGCAGACCCGGGCGATCCGGCGCCACAACTCGGTCTTCGGGCCCGGCGACCGCGTGGGCTGGGTGTCGCTGGAGGCCTCCGAGCGGCAGATCCTGCGCTGGAACCGGGCGGCCAAGGCGGTCGGGCTCTCCCGGAGCGCGTGGATCCGCGAGGCGCTGGACGTGGCGGCCGACGCCTGCCTGAAGCGGGCCGGATAGGCGGCGGGAATCGCGCCGGCGCCGATGCGGGAAAACGGCCGATTTTTTCTCGGAGGCGGGCTTGCGCGAACATTGAATTCTCAAAACCGCGGCTATCGGTGTAATACGGTGGTAATACAATCAGTTGTGGATGCGCACTCATCTAGATATACCCCGAAGTTACTGTGTATTATCCGCGCGCAAAATTCGCCCGGCCCGGGGGGCCGGTGCCCCGGCCTCATTGCCGGGGCACCGGTGGGCGTCGCCCGATCTCGGTCAGGCGGCCCGCAGCATCGATGCCGTTTCGCCCAGAAACGCCGGCATCTCTCGCACCCGCAGATCGCGCGGCCACTCATTCCACTCGCCGCCGTGCGGGTCCTCCAGCGTCAGGCGCTCGCCATTCTCCACGGGCGCGGCGCCGAGCTGCTTGCAGAAGAAGGCGACGCCCTCTTCCCGGCATCGTTCCCGCAGCTCTCGGGCCCACGCGAGGTCGAACGGTCTCGCGCCGGGGCCGGATTCGCCGCCGACGATGAGCCAGTCGATGCCCGCGATGTCGATCTCCACCCGCTCGATCAGCGGCTCCACGCTGATGCCTCTCACTTTCGCGGGCACCTCGCGCAGGTGATCCACCGCCCGGAGCATCCGCCGATCGATGACCGAGGTCATCGCCACGAGGTTGTCCGGCCAGTCGATCCCGTGCTCTTCGCGGAGCCACCGGGCGAACTCCGCCATCCGCGCGGGTCGCTTGGTGAGCCACAGCCAGATGTGGCGTCGGCCCTTCGGGGACATGACCGCGTCGATGATCTCCGACTTCAAATAGCCGAAGTCGACCGAACCACAGAGGGCATCGCCCATGTCGGAGACGAACACCAGTCGGGGGAGCCCGTCGAGCCACGGCTTGTTGGGCCGTCGCGTTCCGCTCAGGTCCCGCGACCGGGCCATCCGCTCCATGCGCCCCGGGAATGCGGTCACCTGCTCGAATGTCGGCGCGTAGCCGGCGTTCGTCCGCTTCTCCGGGTCGAACGGGTTTTTCCCGTGCCGCAGGTGCAGGGTGCCCGCATAGCACCGGAACGGCGTGGCGATCGCGCGGACCAGATCCGCCCGATCCCTTATTCGTCCCAGGCCGGCGTCACCGCAGATCGCCTCCGCGATCTGCCGCCGCCCGTGATACGTGGTCGAGGGGAACACGGGATCGACGTGCGCCTCCGCCAGCCGCATGGCATCCTCGGCCGGGATCCCCTTCTCGACCAGCGCCGCGCCCACCGCGAGCCGGAGCCCGGTGACGGTCGGGTACAACGGGCACCCGTCGCAGCCCATCAGCGGGTTGCTGGTCGAGTCGCACCACTGGATCGATGTGTTATCGGCCATGGGACCGCCTCCTTCCTCCAAGGCCCCGAACCGATTCGGGGTTTTTCTTCACTCTCCACCGAGCGCGCGTCTCCGCGCTGCCCATCCCGCGGGCCCCGGGCGCCGGAAATCCGGCCGCCGTCCCGCTTCCCTCGCGATCACCGCACCCGCGGCGCCGCGTCTCGTCATGACCCCGCAGGGTCATACTATGTTTCATGGTTTCTTTGTCGTTAATGGCGCTGTGTTGCCTCCGCCGGAGCGCGCCCATCCGGCGGCGTCGCCGCCCAAAGGGGGCGGGAAGGGTCTCGGCCATGGTCGTCGGGGCTAGTGAGCGCCTGCCGGACGACCTCGGCCCGTTGAAATTCTCGGACCCGTCTCTCGACCCAGGACCGCCGGGCCTCGTCGATTTCGGCTGCGGTGATGCCGAAATGCGCCTCGAGCCTCTCGGGGGGCGCGGCCAAGAGCAGGTCGCGCGCCACCGATTGGCGGGCGGCGATCCCGATCAGCCATTGCCGAAACGTGTTCCGCCCGTCGGGCGTGGGCGGAACACCGGGATCGTGGCAGGCCATTATCGCCACGGCGAATCCCGTGAGCGGGCCGGTCCCATGCGAGTCCGGTCGCACGGAGTCCAGGGCGTCTGGGATCGATCCATGGTGTTCGTCCAAGCGGCGCTGCGCCCGGATCGTCGCGCGGAGAAGCTCCGTCATTTGCTCGTCGGCAACCACGCCGCGAAGGTGGGCCAGGTCGCTGGGGAGATCGAACCCGCGCGGGTCGGCCCGAACGATGTCCTCGGCCAGTTGCCGCACGGTGTTATGGAGGTCCTCGACGGCCGTCTGGTGGCCGCCGGCGCTGATGAACGCCTCGGGAGAGCCCCAGTCGTACGAATCGCTGAGGATGCCGGCCAGGAGCCGGGGCAGGGTGATTCTGCCCGATTTGAGGGTCTTGATGAATTTCCGGGCAAAGCCCGGCGTCCACGCGAACCCCCGCCCGCGGAAGATCGATTCGAAAACCGCCGCGATGGGGGCCCGGGCCACGAATTCCATCGCGGCCTCCTGGCTCACCCGGTCGGGCAGCATCCGGACCGACTCGTGCTGCGCCTCGAGTATCGCGGGCGGCGATGAGAAGGAGGCCAGCAAGTCCCCCTGCGAAGCAGGGGGATTTAGGGGGTTCTCTTTCTGAGGGTTGCCATTCTCTGTATCTGAAGAGAGGACCCGCGGCTGGCGCGGATCTAGACCCGCGCATGGAGCGGATCCATCCACGCCAAGCGCCGATGGATCGCCGTCTCCCGCAGATGGCCCGGGGCACCCGTTGTGGCCGCGATCGCATGGTTGGCTGGGGGGCCACACGGCGGGAAACCTGAGGCCCAGGGCGTCCCATCGGGCGTCCGGCAGGCGACCCTCCGCCGCCAGCAGCTCCGCCAGCCGCACCATGTCGAGCCGCAGCTCCCGGGTGCGGTCCCAAGGATTTTGGCCGCGCCGGACCAGCAGGAGCCCCAGACTCTGGAGGCGCCGCATCGCATCCCGGACGGCAGTTTCGGACAGCGCTCCGAAGAGGTCCTCGCGCAGGCCAGGGGCCGATCTCGTGAACCACCCATGGCCCCAGGCATCGACACGGCGCGGGTATTGCGCGGCCCGGCCCTCCTCCTCCGCGACATACTGGTCGATGTCCCTGACGCCCTGCTGCGCGTGCTGCAACTGCTGGAGCACCAGTGCCGCGGCGAGGTCCGGTCGCCCACTGGTGTCCCGGCAGATCTGGCAGAACTCCTCGCGCAGAGGCACCGCCCTCGGGCGGGAGCGGCGGAGGGGAGGGGAGGCGGGCGATTTGGCGGTATCCTCGACCTGGATCCCGGTCTTCGGATGGGACTGGCGCGTTTCGGGTTCCGGCTGGTTAGATTCGCTGGATCCGGTCGTCATTTTAGCGCCCCCAAAACTCCGTCGAGGCAGAAGCGGAGGCGACCGCCCATCCGTTTGCCCCCGTACCGCCGAAAATTCCGCCGGACGGTCTTCGGGTGAAGCCCGAGGCGCCGGGCGACGTCGGTTGCGCGCAGGCAGTACCAGCCGGGCGGAGGCTCCAGACCCCCTGAAGGGTTCGGCACACTTTGTGCCGTGGACCTACCCCTGCTCTTCGCGATGGTGACCCCCGGATCCCGCGCTTGGGACCGATGATCGTTCTCCTCCAAGAATTCCCGCTTCATGGGCGAAGTCTGCCCCATTTCTGGGAATTGGCAACAATAACAAAATAATTCTCAGAAACCGGTTGACGGGCCCGCAACGGGGCCCCATCATCCGGGCATGGGAAGGCCATCGAGATCCACGCACCCTGTCGCACGGCTCCGGAGGATCACCGGTCTGCGGCAGGTTGATTTTGCGAAGCTGGTGGGCATCACGCCCGACCATCTGGCCCAGGTTGAGTGTGGCCGGTCGGTCAGCGATTGGCTCGCGAGTCAGATCGTCAACCGCTTCGGCGCACTGGTGCCGGCGGGTGTGCCGGGGGACTTTCCGGATGAGATGCCCAGGGCCGTTGTTGACGACAAGCCCCGAGAATACAACGTCAAACTGCCGATTTATACCGCGGACCATTATAGGGCCTGGGCCGAGCGCGTTGATGGCGTGCGGCTGACGATACCGTTGTCTGGGGGCTGGAGGGGGGTGCTCAAGGGACTGCGCGCGATTAAAAAGGCGGTGGGCAAGGATTTGGGGGGTGACGCCGTGGTTGAAATCCCGCTCCGGGGCGCAAGTCGTCAGGACGTCCGGAGGCGATTGACCGTAGCGATCGCCAAGACTCGCGGCCTCGAAGTGGATCGGAGCGAGGGTACTGACCTCGCCGTTGGTTGCGCCGGGGCGGAGGCGTCATTGCTGCACATCCGCCTGGAGCAGAAGAAGGGGCTGCCGAGCCTTGTCCGCGACGCGATAATGGCCCAGGCGATGTCTCCTCCCGACGAGAAGCGTCCCGGGCGCCCGCCAGGTGCGTCATCTCGCAAGAAGGCAGGGGGGACGCGCGGCGCCGCGTCGTAGGTCCCCAAGTGGTTTTCGGCACCGCGACCAAACCGCGACCAAAAGAGAAAGGTCTCCCGAGTCCTTGTGTAAGTGATTGATTATCAGGGAGCCGGAGATGGGGATCGAACCCACGACCTACTGATTACGAATCAGTTGCTCTACCGCTGAGCTACTCCGGCGGGAAAGCGGATATGGAGAATGCTGGCAGGGGTGGGGGGAAGTTTCAAGTGTGGGGTTTGAAGATTCGAGGGGGGGCACGGGAGGAATCCCTCCGCGTCCCTGCGGCCCTGCGGGAAATCCTGCTTGTGGAACGCCCAGCGCCGAACGCCGAGCGGTGAACCACGAACTCAGAACGAAGAGGCACAAACCCGAATTCAACCGCAGCGGGCGTGGGAGGATTCGGGGTCATGGCCTTCGAGGAGGAGGCGGGCTTTTTCGTAGGAGCGGTTTTGGAGGTAGTGGCGGAGGTCTGGGGGGAGGGAGGGGCCGGCGAGGCGGGTGATTTCGTCTAGGCGGGCGAGGTGGTCTCGGGGGTCGAGTTTTTGGGAGGCGGCTTGGTGGAGGGCGTCGAGGGCCGACTGGAGGTTGAGCCTTACGTTTTCGTGCACGGAGGGAAGTTGGCGCGGGTTGGGCGGGGCGCAAGGGGGGATGATTTCGGGTTTGTGGGGTGTGGGGGAGTGTGGAAAATGGGGTCCGATGTCGCACTGGCCCTATGCGCTGTTGTTCGTGACGGCGGTGATCGCGGTGGAGGTGGTGGGCCTGGGGTGGGTGCTGATCCTGAGGGACGAATATCAGTGGCATGAGCGGCGGGCCTACGGCTATCCGGATTATCGGTTGCCGCTCTGGGCGAAGGCGTACTGGACGGCGATCCTGACGCTGTTGTTCCTGGGGTTGGCGGAGGCGGCGCGGGGGAGGGCGCCGTTGCCGGCGGCATTTTTCTGCGTGGGGTTTGCGCTGGCGATGGTGGTGAAGCTGGTGGTGTATGCGTGGATGCCGGGGCTGCGGGAGCGGTGGGTGACGATGGCGTGGCCGAAGCTGGCGATCAGCAAGGGGCTTCTGGCGGCGATCGCGTTCGTGGTGCTGGTGTACAGCGACATTCAATAACCGACACCCGACATCCAACGACATCAGCGGGGATTAGCGCAGATGGGCGTTCCCGTATCCTCCGGTGGCTGGGCCCGCGGGGTATTTGGAACGATGATCTTCGCTAATCTTCGCTGATTTCAGCAAAGGCCGGTTGAGCATCTGGGACTGTCGGAACTCAGGAAAAGAGTGGGGCATCCGGAGCCGGCTCCGGCTTTCCTGACTCGAAAATCGGCCACGGGATCGGCCTGTAGGGCGCGGATTCCCATCCGCGCCACGAGGGCCCTGCCGGTTGCCCGTGGCGCGAAAGGGATTTCGCGCCCTACATTTTCACCCCCGGTGGTGCCCCGCGCGCGGGGCACGGGATCTGGCTCGAAAATTCGACGTAACTCTCTAGACGCGAGGGGCCTTCGCCCTTCGGCGGGGGATAGGCCGAAGCCGGAAGCGGCTTCGCTACCATTTTCCGCGCCGGTGGTGGGGTCGGCTGGCTATCGGCGTTTGCGGCCGAATTTGGGGCGGGTGGCGGATTTGGGGATGGGGCGGTCTTCCAGGAGGGTGGTGTAGTGGTAGGGGAAGTTGGGGAGTTTCTGGCGTGGGATGCGTTTGCCGACGGCGTGCTCGATGGCGTGTATGGAGCGGAGGTCGTCGGCGGTGATGATGGTGAGGGCGTCGCCCTCGGCCTCGGCGCGGCCGGTGCGTCCGATGCGGTGGATGTAATCGTCGGGGCTTTCGGGGACGTCGTAATTGATGACGTGGGAGATGCCGGCGACATCGAGTCCGCGGGAGGCGAGGTCGGTGGCGACCATGACCTCGAATTTTCCGGATTTGAAGCCGGCGAGGGCCTCGGTGCGTTCGGCCTGCGAGCGGTCGGAGTGGAGGACGGCGACGGAGTGGTTGTGGGCGATGAGGCGGTCGGAGATGCGGTCGGCGGCCATCTTGGTGCGGGTGAAGATGAGGGCGCTCTCGTAATGGAGGTCCTCGAGGATGGCGAGGAGCAGCTCGAATTTCTGGTCCATGGCGACGGGGTAGAAGGCGTGGCGGACGGTTTCTGCGGGCGAGCAGCGGAGGCCGATCTCGATGGTGGCGGGGTCGCGGAGGGTCCATGCGGCGAGGCGCTCGATCTCCGGGGGGAGGGTGGCGGTGAAGAAGAGGACCTGTTTTTTAGCGGGGCAGTATCCGGCGATGCGGCGGACGTCGGGGAGGAAGCCCATGTCGAGCATGCGGTCGACCTCATCGAGGACGAGGTATTCGATGGTCTTGAGGTGGAGGGTGCCCTGCTCGAGGTGGTCGATGAGGCGGCCGGGGGTGGCGATGACGATATCGGAACCGGCATTGAGGGCCTGGCGCTGGGGGCCATAGCCGACGCCGCCGTGGAGGAGGCAGATGCGGAGGTCGGTGTATTTTGCGTATTGGCGGAAGGCGTCGTCGACCTGGCCGGCGAGTTCGCGGGTGGGTTCGAGCACGAGGCATCGGAGGCCGCCGTGGCCGCCCATGCGGGTCAGGATGGGGAGCCCGAAGGCGGCGGTTTTGCCGGTGCCGGTCTGTGCGGAACCGATGACGTCGCGCCCCTCGAGGACCAGCGGGATGGCCTGGGCCTGGATGGGTGTGGGCTCCTCGTACCCCATCTCGCGTATGGCGCGCTGGATGGGATCCGAGAGGGACAGGGAGTCAAATGGCATCGGTAAGCAATAGGGGATCTGGGGTGGGGTGCAAGGTTGTTGGTTCGGGGTTCTTGGTGCTGGGTTCGGGGTTTTCGACTCCCACCAACCGACATTCAACATTCAACAACCAAGGACCTATTCGATGGGCGTGACGGGGAAGAGGCGGACATCGCGGACGGCGCCGGTGGTGCGCCAGGTGGCGACGCCGAGGGGGCGGGAGGGTTCGACCTCGAAGCGGATGCCGAGGCGGCGATTGGTCGTTTCGACATCGATGACCTGTTCCCCATCGATCCAGGCCTCGATGGCGGACTTGGTGACGCGGAGGCGGACGTTGTACCACTTGCCATTTTCGAAGTTGAAGGACATGCCGGTCTCGTTGTTGGCGGCGTCCTCGTAATCGAGGCAGGAGAGTCCGACGAGTGAGCCGCCCCATCCGCCGAGCACGAGGGTGCAGGGGTTTTCGCCGACGGGGAAGGTGAGGCCGCAGAAGAAATCGGAGCCATCGACGCGCCGGGTCTCGAAGCAGAGCTCGTAATTCATGCGGGTGACGGGCCCGCCCCAGGTGATGCCGGTCATGTCATTGCCCATCTCCATGACGATCGCGCCATCCTTGAGCGTGACCGAGGCCTCCTGTCCGCGGAAGTCGCCCTTGAGCCAGCGGCCCATGGATTTGCCATCGAAGAGGCTGAGGCCGGCGGGCGGGAGGGTGGTGGAGGGGATTGTCTCGAGCCAATGGAGGTTGAAACGGGAGAAGGCGATGCGTTCGTCGGGTTTTGTGTCACCGCACTCGAAGAGGCAGCCGAGGGCGACGCGGGGCAGGAGGGCGAGGGCGGCGCGGCCGGAGGGGCCTGGCCAGATGGGTTTTTCGACGGGGTCGGACACGGGAGTCTCGTACTGGAGGCGAGCCGAGAGCGCGTCGGCCTTGACCGCCGAGATCGCGAGCCGGCGTTTCAGGCGGTCGACGCCGTCGAGGCGGAGGGTGGAGGCGTCGGGGCATTGGGGGAAGGGGGGATCGTCGCGGGTGATGGCCCTGGGTTTGGCCCAGGTCTCGGCGGCGTCGTCGCTGTGGGTGAGCAGCACGGGGCCGGGTCCCTGGGAGAAAGTGAGCCAGAGGCGGTCAGTCTTTCGGTCGAGGGTGACGCCGGGTTGGAGCAGCGGTTCGGCGCCGGTGTCGTGGATGACGCGCAGGGGGCCCCAGTTGGTGCCGGCGTCGGTGCTGCGCTTGCAGACGATGTCGATATCTCCGTCGTCATTGGCGTTGGCCCTGTGGCCCTGCGCGATTGCGATCAGGGTGCCATTGGTGGTGCAGGCGAGCGCCGGCGAGCGGAAGGCGGCATAGCCCTCGGTGCCCGCGACGAAGACGACATGGCTCGATGGTTCCAGGAGAGGATCGCGGTCGAAGTCGAAGGCGGGACAAGGGAGTGCGGCGGTCAGGGCGAGGAGGGAGAGGAGGGGGCGCATGGGGAGGGATGGTAGGAGGTCCGAGGTGCGGGGTGCAAGGGGCAAGGTCGGTCCCCGAAGGAGCCGTAACAGTGCCGGCGCACGGGTCGCTGACGCTCCCCGCCACGTCGATGTCGCGTTTCACGAGCGAACTTCCGGTGTAGCCGCTAGCAGCCTGCCGCCTCTGGGAGGTGAGCGAGCGGGTGGCGAAAGGTTCGTGGTGACCCGCCAAGGATCAGCGCGCCGACAACGCGCATCATTTGTGGGGGAACTCGACACCCGCTGCCGCCTGGCACAGGCGGCCTACAGATTCCTAGGGCGATCGGTCTTGCGCTGGGGCGGGTGATGCGCCAATTTGGCCCTGTTGAAAGCGGCGGTATTGGATAAGGTTCTGGATCGGCTGAGCCAGTTGGACGCTGGCGAGGTGCAGGGGTATCTGGAGCGTCTGGCGCGGGAGCGTGGGGTATTGGAGGGGATATTCAACGCGATTCGGGAGGGGATACTGGTGATTGATGAGGGGGGGACGATTCGGTACCACAATCCGGCGGCGGCGGAGATGCTAGGATTTGGGGTGTTGGGAGGGGTGGGGCAAGGGATCGGGAGACATTTGCGGGGATTGGATTGGGAGGGGCTGGTGCGGGAGGGGGTTTCGGCGTCGCAGGACATGGAGATCGCGTATCCGGAGCGGCGATTTTTGACGGTGTACGCGATCCCGCTGACGCCGGGGCAGGAGGACGGGTATGGGGTGGCGCTGGTGTTGCACGATGCGACGGCGAGCCGGCAGGCGATGGACGAGCGGGCGGAGAGCGAGCGGGTGCAGGCGGTGATGACGCTGGCGGCATGCGTGGCTCACGAGTTGGGAAATCCGCTGAACAGTTTTGACATCCACCTGCAACTCATGGAGCGGGAGGTGCGCAAGGTGCCGAAGGGCGAGGCCGAGCGGCTGAGGGAGGCGGTGAGGGTATCGCGGCAGGAGGTGCGGCGGCTCGATGGCATCATCAAGAATTTCCTGAAGGCGATCCGTCCCGCGCCGCTGGAATTGCGGGCGGGGTCGGTGAACCGGATCGTCCGTGACGCGCTGGATTTTCTGCGCCCGGAGATCGAGGGGAGGGACCTGATCGTGGAGATGGAACTGGCCGAGCGGCTGCCGCGCCTGATGCTGGATGCGGAGCAGATCCGGCAGGCGTTTTTGAACCTGATCAAGAACGCGATGGAGGCGATGCGCACTGGGGGCATCCTGCGGATCCGGACGGAGCTGGAGGACGACTGGGTGGCGGCGGTGTTCGAGGACACGGGCGGCGGGTTTGACGCCTCGGTGCTGGGGAGGCGGGGCGAGGCGTTTGTCTCGACGAAGCCGGATGGCACCGGGCTGGGCCTGATGGTCGTGAGCCGCATCGTGCGGGCGCACGGCGGGCAACTGGAGATCAAGAGCCAGCCGGGGGTGGGGACGGAGATGCGGGTGCGGCTGCCGAAGCCGGGCGCGCGGCTGAAGCTCCTGGCGGCGCCGAAGGAGGTGCAGCAGTGAAGGCGAACATACTGATAGTGGATGACGAGAAGAACGCGCGGGAGGGGCTGCGCGCGGCGCTGGAGGACAAGTACGAGGTGTACGTGGCGGCCGACGTGGGGCAGGCGCTGAACGTGCTGGAGTCGGAGCGGATCGACCTGATGCTGACGGACCTGAGGATGCCGGGGGAGGACGGGCTGGGGTTGATCGCGAGGGCGCTGGCGTTGCCGCATCGGCCGGTGTGCCTGCTGATGACGGCGTACGGCAGCGTGGAGACCGCGGTGGAGGCGATGAAGAAGGGCGCGGCGGACTACCTCACCAAGCCGCTGAATCTCGATGAGGTGGAGCTGATCGTGGCGCACCACCTGAGGGCGCGGCGGCTGGAGAGCGAGAACGTGGAATTGCGCCAGAAGGTGGCGGAGAAGGAGGGGCTGGGGCACATCATCGGGCGGTCCGCGGCGATGGTGGCGGTGCTGGACGTGGTGAAGCAGGTGGCGCCGACGAGGGCGACGGTGTTGATCCAGGGGGAGAGCGGGACGGGGAAGGAACTCGTGGCGCGGGCGGTACACGCGCTGAGCCCGAGGCGGGACGGGCCGATGGTGGCGGTGCATTGCGCCGCGCTCTCGCCGCAGCTCTTGGAGAGCGAGCTCTTCGGGCACGAGAAGGGGGCGTTCACCGGGGCGGTGGAGCGGAGGATCGGGCGTTTCGAGGCGGCGGCCGGCGGGACGATTTTTCTGGATGAGATCGGGGAGATCGATCCGGCGACGCAGGTGAAGGTGCTGCGGGTGCTGGGCGAGCGGAGTTTCGAGCGGGTGGGGAGCACCAAGACGATGCAGGTGGACGTGCGAGTCGTGGCGGCGACCAACAAGGATCTGCGCAGGCAGGTGGAGGAGGGAAAATTCCGCGACGACCTATTTTTCCGGCTGAACGTGGTGCCGCTGCGGATGCCGCCGTTGCGGGAGCGGCCAGAGGACATCCCGCTGCTGGTGCGGGCGTTTTTGGCGGAGTTCAACCGGGAGAACGGTACGGCGGTGCGGGGATTCACCCGTGAGGCGATGGACCGGATGCTGGGCTACGGGTGGCCGGGGAACGTGCGCGAGCTGCGGACGGCGGTCGAGCACGCGGTGGTGCTCTGCCGGGGGGAGGAGGCGGGGGTCCGGGAGCTGCCGCCGGCGCTGCGGGGGGAGGATTTGCCGCCCGGCGGGGGCGCGGGCGCGGGCGAAGAATTGAGTTGGGAAGAATCCGAAAAGCGGTTAATCGTGAAGGCCCTCGAGCAGACATCCGGGAACCGCGCGGAGGCGGCGCGGCGGATGGGCATGAGTCGGCGGACGTTGCATCGCAAGCTGAACCAGTACGGCTTGGCCCAGGCGGGGCGGCGGCGGCGCGGCGAGGGCAGGAGCTGATCGGATGGCGGTACAGGACGCGATATTTTCGCTGGAGACGGGGCGCGGCAAACGCGTGATGCAATGGGTGTCGGTGGGCATCGTGCTCATGGGCCTGGTGCTGGTGCACATGGCGAGCCAGTTTCGCGGGCTGCGTCACGAGCGGGCGATGGACCAGGCGCAGCTGGCGCGGCACATCGCGAGGGGGGAGGGTTTCGTCACCTCGGTGCTGCGGCCGCTGGAGCTCGGGGAGAAGCTCAAGCGGGAGAACGAGGGGGTCCTGCGGGTGGCGGCGATCGATCCGGCCAAGATGGAGGAGACGCGGCAGGCGCCGCTGTATCCGCTGGTCCTGGCGGGCATTTTCAAGCTGACCTTCCAGGACTTCGAGTACGAATTGGGCAAGGGGGACGGGGCGGGCGGGGTGCAGCACTATTTTCCCGAGCGGGTCATCGCGGCGTTCGGGTTGCTGTGCCTGCTGGGGACGGCGGGATTCCTGTACGCGCTGGGCCGGGCGATGTTTGACGAGAAGGCGGCGGCGCTGGGGGCGCTACTGTTTCTTGGGGCGGAGCCGGTCTGGCAGTTGTCTTTGGGCGGGCTGGACGCGTGTTTCATGATGCTGCTGCTGAGCGCATCGCTGTGGGCGTGGCATCGCGGGCTATTGGCTGAGGAGGAGGCGGGCGGCGAGGGCGCGCTGGGGTGGGTGGCGCTCGGGGCCGGGCTGCAATCGCTGATGGTGCTGGGGCGCTATGGGTGGTGGTGGGTTGGCCTGCCGACGGCGATATTGGCATTTTTCTTTTTCCGGAACCGCGGGGCGGCGCTCGGCGTGGTGCTGGCGGTCTGGCTGTTGATTCCGGCGGCGTGGTTCGTGCGCAACACGATCCTGACGGGGAACCCGCTGGGCACCGCGGCGTGGGTCGCTCTCGAGGGAACCGATCTCTTCACGGGCGATTCCCTGTGGGGACACTTTCGGCCCGACACGGGCAGGGCGACGCTAAAGAAATTCGTGGGGCGGGTGCTGACCAATTCGCGGAGTTGGCTGGAGGTCTATCCGGTGGTGAGCGGGAGCCTGGTGGGGGCGTGCCTATTCCTCGTGGCGCTGCTGCACCGGTTCCGCCGGCCGAGGGCCGAGGCGATGAAGTGGTGGTTGGTCGGGGCGGCGGTCGCCGCGGTGGCCGGCGGTTCGCTGGGGCACGTCGGGTCCTTCGTCGTGGAGGAGCCGTCCAACATGCTGGTGATCTTCGCGCCGGCATTCGCGCTCTTTGGCGCGGCGATGCTGCTGGTGGTGGTCGACCGGGCGCAGTGGGAGATCGTGGAGCTGCGGCGCGGGGTTCTCGTGCTGGCGGTGCTCCTGAACGCCGCGCCGCTGGCCCTGCGGATCCTGCCGCCGCAGGAGTCGCCGGTGTGCTGGCCCCCGTACCTGGGGCAGGTCATCCGTCTCGCGGGCTCATTCTTCGAGAAGGGCGAGGTGCTGGCCGCCGACATGCCGGAGGCGGTGGCCTGGTACGCGGACCGCCGCTCGCTGGCGTTGCCGCGCGGCGTGAAAGATTTCAACGAGATCAATGATTTCGTGCTCTCGGGGGCGACCAAGGGGCTGCTATTTTCCCCGGAGACCCTGGATGCGAGACTGTTCAGCGAGGTGCTGAGCGGGCGCGGGCGGGAGTGGGCGGCGATGTTCTTGCAGCGGCGGGTGCCTGACCTGTTCCCGCTCCGGGCCATGACGGCGCTGCCGCCCCGGCTGGGCGACATGTTCGGGTACATGCTTTTCGCCGACAGGGCGCGGTGGCAGAAACCGGGTGCGGAGGGACAGGAACCGGGGCCCCCGCCGGGGCAGTAGTCGCATTTTGGAGAGTATATCCTATCATGAGCGAGGGCATGTCGGATCTGAGGATTTTTGGTGGCACGGCGCATCCCGTGCTTGCGGAAGGGATCGCTCGGGCGGTCGGCACGCCGCTGGGCGACCTGACCGTGACGTCGTTCCCGGACGGGGAGACCTTCGTCAAGATCAACGAGAACATCCGGGGCCGCGATGTGTTCATCGTGCAGCCGACGTGCCCGCCGACGAACCAGAACCTGATGGAGCTGCTGATCATCATCGACGCGGCCCGGCGGGCGAGCGCGGCGAGGATCACCGCGGTGCTGCCCTTCTACGGGTACGCGCGTCAGGATCGCAAGGACCAGCCTCGGGTGCCGATCACGGCGAAGCTCGTGGCGAACCTGCTGGTGGCGGCGGGGGCGAATCGCGTGCTGACGCTCGACCTGCACGCGCAGCAGATCCAGGGATTTTTCGACATCCCGGTGGACCACCTCTACGCGCTGCCGGTGTTCTACGAGCACCTCAAACAGAGGGAGCTGGACAACCTGGTGGTGGTCAGCCCGGACATGGGCGCGCTCAAGATGGCCTCGGCGTACGCGCAGGTGCTCGGGGCGGACGTGGCGATCGTGGGCAAGCGGCGGAAGTCGGCGACGGAGGTCGAGCACGGGCACCTGATCGGCGACGTGCAGGGGCGGAACGTGCTGATGATGGACGACATCACGGAGACCGCGGGGACGATCTGCAGCGCGGCGCAGGTGCTCAAGGAGCACGGGGCGCGCCAGATAATGGCGGGGGTATCGCACGCCCTGCTGAATCGGACGGCGAGGGAGCGGCTGAAGAACTCGTGCATCGACGAGGTGATCACGACCAACAGCACGCCGCAGGGCCCCGGGGACGGGTTCAGGCTGACGGTGCTGTGCGTGGCGGATCTCCTTGGGGAGGCGATCAAGCGGATCCACGGCGGGGAGTCGGTGACCTCGCTCTTCCGGATCGCGGGGTCGGCCTAGGGGCTGGGGGGACGACCGGATGCGGGGCTGGCTGTTGGTCGTGTTGGCGGTGGTGGCCGCGACGGTGGCGCTGGCGTATCTGGCGACCGATGGCGCATTCCGTTCGCTGTGGTTTCCGAAGCTGGCGGAGGCGGCGGGGCTGGAGGCGAGCGCGGCGGAGGCGACGTGGGATCCGCTGTCCGGGTTCGTGGCGCGGGGCGTGAGATTCGTTGGGGGGGACGGGGTGTCTGGCGAGGTGGAGGAGATCCAGGCCTCGTGGAATCCGGCGGAGATCCTGCGGGCGACGGTGTCGTTAAATTCGCTATCGGTGACCGGGGCTCGGGTGGAGTGGGTGCGGGGCAAGCGGCGGGTTCGTGAGGCGGAGGCCCGGGAGAAGGAGCCGAAGCGGATGGGGGTGCCGACGGTGCTAGGATTTGCGGTGGAGTGCGGGCCGGTGGCGTTCCGGGGGATCGATCTGGTGGCGCGTTCGGTGCGGGGCGGACTGAGCCTGACCAATCGGATCGAGGCGATCGAGCTTTCGGGCTGGCGTCCGGGGACGGAGGCCCGCGCCAAGGCGCGGGTGAGGATGGCGGGCAGCGTGTGGGACGGGCTGGAGTTGGAGGACGCGCTGCTCTCTTGCGACATGCGGCTATCGTTGACGCAGAAGCTCGAGATCAATGGGGCGCAGGGATGGGTGAAATTCGGGGAATGCCGCGGGCGGAGCGGCGAGATGTCGCTGGATGGCCTTGAGATCGAGAAGAACATCCTGCTGACGCCGTACTGGCTGAGGAGCGCGGTGGTCACGGCGACGTTGGGGGGCCGCCCGCTGGGGCGCTGCGCGGCGAACGGCGCCGTGGATTTCAACCTGAGGACGTGCGATCTGGTTTGGCTGATCGAGGATGTGGAGCCGGAGCTGGTGAGCGCGGCGACGGCGTCGCGGGGTCTCTGGATGACGGCGGGCAAGATCCGGCTGAGCGGGCAATATCAGGTACTGAAGGAATCGATGCGGGTGCAGGGGGAGGCGGAGATGAAGGGGGCGTGCTTCGACCGGCAGCCGGGGCCGTCGGCATTTCCGCCGATCGAGGGGCGCTGCGCCTTTGCGGCGGAGCATTTCCCCGGGGCGAAGGAGCTGGTCGTGGAGCGCGCGCAGGTATCGCTGGTGGAGGGAGACAGCGTGGTGGCGGCGGCGGGGCTGGATCGCCCGATGCGGCTCTCTTGGGGCAAGAAGTCGAAGGGTGGCGAGCCGGCGGAACTGGCGCTGCGGGTGCCGGACACGGAGCTGGCGCGCGTGGCGCATTTCATCGAGGCGGCGTGCGGCGCGCGGGTGTCGGGCGGCGTGGTCGGTGGGAGGGGTCGTCTTTTGGCGTCCCCGGATGGGAGTGAGGTATCGTGGGAGGGGTCTCTGTCGGCGCGCGGGCTGGCGGGGGAGTGGCGGGGCGAGTCGCTGGAGGGGATTTCGGTGGGAGCGGAGTCGGTGGGGAAGTGGGTGGGGGGTTCGGTGTTGAGATTGTCGAACGCTGTGTTTCGTGTCGAGGGGCCGGAGGAGAAGCGGGCATCGGTGGCTCTCTCGGGTTGGGGGTCGGAGGCTGGCGAGTCGTGGAAACTGGCTGGGGCGGTGGGGAGGGATTGGTTGCGGGGGTGGGCCGGGGGGCGTTTTGCGGTGACGCGGGGCGGCGTTGAGGGGAGCGCGGAGCGCGTCCGTGGGGAAGATGGGGCGGGGACTTTGAAGTGGGATGTGAGCGCGATGGGACTGAGCGGGGCGGGGGGAGCGGTGCAACTGAGGGATGGGGGGGTGAAGGTCAGCGGGGAGTTGCGGTATGGCGCGGGTGGGGAGGAGGGGTTCTGGGGGCGCGCGGTCATTTTGTCGGGGGAGGGAGCGCCATCGGGCGAGTTGCTGGTCGAGGGCCCGTGGCGGGACGCGGGGGGCAACGGGCGGCTCGAGGCGAGGATCCGGGGATGGAGCGAAGGGTTTCTGAAGAATGTCCTGCGTCCGGATCTGGCGGCGCGGGTGGGTGCCGGGACGAGCCTGGATGGTCTGGCGGTCATCGGCAGGCAGGCCGGATCCTGGGCGATCGATGGGACGGGGGCGCTGCGCGGCGCGCGCCTCAAGGATGGGCCGGAGGACCCGGCAGCGGGCACCGATCTGGTCTTGGCGGTGCGGGGCCGATGGGCGGCAGACCGCTTCGAGATCGAGGCGGGCTCGCTCACGGCCGGCCAGGTGTCGGGTGCGGACAACAGGCTGGCATTCACCGGACATGTCGGGACCGATGGATCTGGCATGGACGTGCGGGTGACGGGAGAGGTGCTCGATCCGTCGCCATTCATTCCGATGCTTTTCGCTGGCGTGGGCAGCGGGGAAGGGGTGTTGCCGGAGGGGAAACCGCCCGTGGCGACGGATGGGGGTCGGGGTGCGGGTGATGGTGGCGCCGGGGGCGGTGCGAGGGCGAGGGCTGATGGGGGAGGGATCCGCGTCGAGGTGGCGCGACTGCGCCTTGGCGACGTCGAGGCGAAGTTCGAGGGGCAACTGGGCAGGGCGGATTCGCGATGGCGCGGGGGAACCGCGGTGCTCGTGGCGGGGGACGGCCGCCTCGACTGCCGGATCGATTTTCCCAAGAGGGGCGATTGGGCCATCGAGGCGCGCGCCGATGCCTTTCCCGTGGTGGCCGCCGCGCCTTTTGTGAAGATTTCGGGGGATTGTCTGGCGGGAACGATCGCGGGGAACGTGAACTTGTCCGGCGGGGGAGGGTGGGATGCGCGAGCGTTGCGGGGCGTCGGGCAATTGACCTGGTCCGGGGCCAGCGGGGAGAAATTCCCTGCGGTGCGGTCATTTCTGAAATCCGCGGGCAAGCGGGTGACGCCGAGGCTCGCGGAATGCCGCGTGACCGGACTCTCGGGGTCTTTCGAGGCTCGGGAGGGTCGTGCGCGCACGGAGGATCTCTCGCTCGTGGGGGACCTGATGAAGCTGTGGTATGCCGGATCCATCGATCATCGGGGAGAGATCGAAGGGAGCGTGCGTTTTGCCGGGAGGACCGAAGTGATGCGGGAGGCGCGGGTGCGCCTGGGTTCCGTCGAGGTGGGCGGGTCCACCTTTGTGGCATTCGGCCGGGGCGATGGCGATTTCACGGTGTTGCCCGGATCCCTGCCGGTGCGGGGGAACGTCGGCGGGGAGGTGGAAACCGATTGGGATGGCTGGCTGAAATCCGCCGGGCTCGGCGCCATCTCGGGGCTGATCGGGAATCTCGGTGGCGCGCGGGAGAAGAAAGAGAAAGCCGAGAAGGGTCGAGGGGAGGAGGACTGATCTCCGGGCGAAGATTCGGATTTGACGGGACGGTCGTTCGGCCCAAGCATTGGAATTCTGAACATGTCATCGGAGAGACTTCGAGCCGCTGTGGTTGGCGCATCGGGATACACCGGCGAGAAGCTGCTCAAGATCCTCGGGGGGCACGGGCGCGTGGCGCTGGCATTCGCCAGTTCGCGACAGCACGCGGGCAAGCCGCTGTCGGACGTATATCCGGAATTTTCCGGCGGGGCGGGGCTGACGTTTCAGGAGCCGGAGCCGGCGAAGATAGCGGCGGTCGCGCGGGTGGCATTCTTGGCCCTGCCGCACGGGGAGTCGGCGAAGATCGCGGCGCCGCTGATGGAGGCGGGCATGACGGTGCTGGACCTGAGCGCGGATCTCCGGTTGCGGGACCGTGGCATCTATCGCCAGTACTATGGGATCGACGCGCCACCGCAGGCCCTGATTGACTCGGCGGTGTACGGCAGCCCCGAGACCAATCGCGCGGCGCTGCGCGGCGCGCGGCTGGTGGCGGTCCCGGGGTGTTATCCGACCTCGGTGTTGCTGGCGCTCGCGCCGGCGCTGGCGAAGGGTCTGCTATCTGCGGATTCGATCATCGTGGCATCGGCGAGTTCGCCGACGGGGGCGGGGCGGAAGGTGGAGGCGGCCTACCTGTTTGCGGAATGCCATGAGAACATGCGGGCCTACGGCGTGGTGGGGCACCGGCACACCCCGGAGATGGAGCAGGAGCTGACGCGCGTGGCCGGCGAGCGGGTGACGGTGCAGTTCGTCCCGCACCTCGTCCCGCTCAACGCCGGCATACACACGACGGTGGTCGCCTCGTGCCGGGGGGCGCTTCCCCCCCAGGCGGAGCTCGACGCCATCTACCGCGATTATTACAGGGGCGCGCCATTCGTTCGCGTGTGCGCGGGGCGCCTGCCCGAGGTGCGGCGTGTCGCGGGGACCAACGTCTGCGAGGTGGCGGCGCGCGCCGACGCGCGGACGGGGCGGCTGCTGTTCTTTTCGGCGGAGGATAATCTGGTCAAGGGCGCCGCGGGCCAGGCGGTGCAATGCCTGAACGTGATGATGGATTGGCCCGAGGAGGAGGGGTTGGCGGTATGAGGAGGATGTCGATTCGCGTGGTGAAGGGAGGCGGGGTGACCTCGGCCAAGGGGTTTCTGGCCGCCGGGGTGCGGTGCGGTCTCAAGCGGGCCCGGAAGCCGGATTTCGCGATGATCGCCAGCGAGGGAACGGCGGTCGCCAGCGGCGTTTTTACGACCAATCAGATCAAGGCGGCCCCGGTGCGTGTCTCGATGGGACACATCCGCAACCGGAAGGCCAGGGCGATCATCGCCAACAGCGGCAACGCGAATGCATGCACCGGCGTCGAGGGTATCGCCGACGCGAAAGAGACGACGGTGCTGGCGGGCCGCCTGCTGGGGTGCCCCGCCACGCAGCTGCTGGTCTGCTCCACCGGGAGGATCGGGCGGCGGCTGCCGATGGACAAGATCCGGACGGGTACCCTCAAGGCCTTCCACGCGCTTTCCCGGGAGGGGGGCGCGCGTGCGGCGCAGGCGATCATGACGTCGGACACGGGCCGCAAAGAGGTTGCGGTCGCCTTCACGGTCGGGGGTCGCCGCGTCACGATCGGCGCCTGCGCGAAGGGGGCCGGGATGATCGACCCCAACATGGCCACGATGCTGTGTTTCGTGACGACGGATGCGGTGATCGACGGCCGCACGCTGGATCGTTGCCTGCGCGAGGCCGTCGACGAGTCCTTTAACCGAATCACGGTGGACGGGGACATGAGCACCAACGACACCGTGCTGATGCTCGCCAACGGCGCGGCGGGGAATCCGCCGCTGCGGAGCTACCATCCCGAGCTGCCGCGATTCCAGCAGGCGCTCAACCACGTGCTCGTCGAACTCGCGCGCAAGATCGTGGCGGACGGCGAGGGCACCACCCGCGTCATCGAGGTCGCTGTGTCCGGTGCGGCCTCCGGGCTGGACGCCAAGCGCGCCGCGGACGCGGTCGCGCGTTCGGCGTTGGTGAAGACGGCGTGGGCCGGCGGCGACCCGAATTGGGGCCGGATCATGGCGGCGCTGGGATATTCTGGCGCGAGGGTGCGGGAGGAGTTGGTGGACATCTGCTTCGATGGGATTTCGGCTGTGCGGGGTGGCCAACCGGGGCGTTGCCCGGAGGCGCGGCTCCGGACCACCGTCCGGAAGCCGAGGTTCAAGGTAACGATCAACCTGCATCTCGGCGAAGGGGAGCACACGGTCTACACGACCGACCTGACCGTGGACTACGTCAGGCTCAACATGAGCGAGTGAGTTGGCGGGGCGGCGGTTGGAAATCGCCACTCCTTGGTGGGGTAGGTGGGCGGGATTTGGCTCGCATCGGGGCGGCGCCTGTCTAATAACCAACAGCCATGAGTGGCATTGATCTGCGGACTTTGGGAAGCGCATGACATCCTCCTCGATGGACCGGATGGCGGTGTTGCAGCCTGCGGCTGGGACGTTGCGGTTTCTTCGGGCGCTGCTGGCGGAGGAGCGGGTCGAGGTGTTGGTGGAGGGTGAGGCGGATCGGCTGATGCGATCGGTGGAGGAGTGGCGTCCGGACCTCGTGGTATTGGAGATCGGTCCGGACACGAGCGAGGGGCTGCTGTTGCTGCAGGGGGTGCGGGACTGGAACCCGCAGATGCCGGTGCTGGTGGTGGCGGACACGAAGGATCCGGAGGTGACGATCGAGGTGATGAAGCGCGGGGCGTACGACATCCTGCACGCGCCGTTTGACCAGAATCAGGCGCGGTTCATCGTGCGGGACGCGCTGAACACGGTGCGCAGCATCAAGTCGTTTCGGGCGGGGGTGAATCCTAGCACGAGCATCGTGCCGGAGACGATCGTGGGGAGCACGCCGGCGATGCAGGCGATCTTCAAGCTGATCGGGCAGGTGGCCCCGACCAACGCGACGGTGCTGATCACGGGAGAGAGCGGGGTGGGCAAGGAGCTGATCGCGAGGGCGATCTATCGCCATAGCCTGCGGAAGGGGCAGCCCTTCATGGCGGTGAATTGCGCGGCGATCCCGGAGAGCCTGCTGGAGAGCGAGCTTTTTGGGCACGAGAAGGGGTCATTCACGGGCGCGGCTGGGACGCGGAAGGGGAAGTTCGAGTACTGCGATGAGGGGACGATATTTTTGGACGAGGTGGGGGATCTGCCGGTGGGGACGCAGGCGAAGCTGCTGCGGGTGTTGCAGGATGGGGAGTTCACGCGGGTGGGGAGCAACGTGCCGGTGCGCGTGAGCGTGAGGGTGATCGCTGCGACGAACAAGGATCTGGAGTCGGAGATCGCGGCGAAGCGGTTTCGGGAGGATCTGTTCTACCGGCTCAACGTGGTGCGGGTGGAGGTGCCGTCGCTGCGGGAGCGCAAGGAGGACGTGCCGGCGATCAGCCTGGCGATCCTGAAGAAGATCGCGGCGCAGGAGGATCTGGGGGTGGTATCGATCTCGCAGGAGGCGATGCAGATCCTGGGGGGATATTCGTGGCCTGGGAACGTGCGGGAGCTGGAGAACTGCATCCACCGGGCGGCGGTCCTCGCGTCTGGGGACACGATTCTGCCGCACCACCTGCCGCAGTCGATCCTGAGGGCGGGCCGGAGCGCGGCGCGGGCGGCATCGCCCGGGGGCGGGTTCGAGGAGGCGCTGGAGGTGATCTTGCGCCACTCGGCGGAGCATCCGGAGAGACCGATCCTGGACCTGCTGGAGCACGAGCTGCTGCTGCGCGTGCTCCGGGAGACCAACGGGAATCAGGTGCAGGCGTCTCGGCGGCTGGGCATGGCGCGGGCGACGCTGCGCAAGAGGATCGAGCAGCTGGGGCTGCAGCGGGAGTTTTCGGCGCGATGAGGATGGGGAAGCCGTGGCCGCTGGCGGTGGCGCTGGTCTGGGTGTTGGGGGGGGCCGCGGGGGGCGCGGAGCCGGCGGGTGGCGGGAAGGCGAAGCCATCGCCGGAGAGCGCGGAAGAGAAGGCGGCGCGGCAGGCGCGGGCGCTGGGGTCGGTGCGGGAGGCGATGGGTTCGATCGGGTCGCGCGAGATAGTATTTGCGATGCGGAAACCGGTGCCGGACGGTCACTGGTACGCGAATTTCGGCTATTACGCGGAGTGTGAGAAGGGCGACGGGGTTCGCCATGCGGCGATCTCAGGTGGGCGGGCGGTGGCGTACGCGGATGGCGGGCGCCTCTGCAAGTGGGATCCGGCGAGCGGGCGGGTCACCGTGCTTTTGGACGATCCGGCCGGTGGCGTCAGGGACCCGTTCGTGGATCCCGATGGCCGGACGATCCTGTTCTCGTACCGGCAGGCGGGGCGCGGGCATTATCACCTGCACACCGTTGGCGCGGACGGGCGAGGGTTGAGGCGGCTGACGGATGGGGAGTACGACGATATCGAGCCCTGCCGGCTGCCCGGGGGCGATATCCTGTTTGTCTCGAGCCGGTGCAGGCGCTGGGTCAATTGCTGGGCGACGCAGGTGGCGGTGCTGCACCGTTGCGGGCCCGACGGAAAGGGGATCCGTCCCGTCTCGTCGAACAACGAGCACGACAACACGCCGTGGCCGCTGCGGGATGGGCGCGTGCTATACACCCGGTGGGAATACGTCGATCGGTCGCAGGTGGATTACCATCATCTGTGGACGACGAACCCGGACGGGACGGCGCAGATGGTCTACTTCGGCAACCAGCGGCCGGGACTGCTCATGATCGACGCCAAGCCGATCCCGGGAACAGAGAAGATCGTCGCGATCTTTTCCCCTGGGCACGGGCGGCGCGACCACGCGGGGAGTCTCGCGCTGATCGACCCCCGGCTGGGGCCCGACGATCCCGATCGCGCCCGCATCGTCCATCCCGCGCAGACATTTCGCGACCCGTGGGCCTTCGCGGAGGATTGCGTCATCGCGGCGCAGGAGACGGGCATCGTGGCGGTGGACGGCGCGGGCGGCGCGGCAGAGATATTCTCGCTGTCGCCGGAGGACAAGGCGGCGGGGTTCCTGCTGCACGAGCCGCGGCCGATCTATCGGCGGGCGCACGGGCCGGAGATTCCCTCGCGGACGGAGCCATCGAGCGAGGTCGGCAGGCTGATCGTGGCGGACGTCTATCGGGGCAGGAACATGGGGGGCGTGGCGAAGGATGAGATCAGGCGGTTGCTGGTGCTGGAGTCGCTGCCGAAGCCGATCAACTTCACCGGCGGGATGGAGCCCTTGACGTACGGGGGTTCCTTCACGCTGGAGAGGGTCCTGGGGACGGTGCCGGTGGAGGCGGATGGATCGGCGTATTTCGAGGCGCCGGCGTTGCGGAGCCTGATCCTCGTCGCGCTGGACAAGGACGGCCTGGCGGTCAAGCGGATGCAGAGTTTCCTGACGGTGCAGCCGGGGGAGACCACCTCGTGCGTCGGTTGCCACGAACCGCGCACGCAGACCGTACTGCCGGCGGGGGGCCTGCTAGCGCTCGGGCGGTCGCCGGGCAAGATCGAGCCCGTGGCAGAATGCCCCGAAGTCTTTGATTACCCGCGAGACATCCAGCCGATCCTGGACCGGCTCTGCGCCGATTGTCACGGATACGAGCGGACGGCGCGGGGAGGACCGCGCTCCGGGGGCGTGATCCTCACGGGCGACCGAGGCCCCATGTTCTCGCACAGCTACTTCACGATGACGACGCGCGCGCTCTTCTCCGACGGCCGGAACAAGCCGGCCAGCAACTACGGGCCGCGGGAGCTGGGCTCCGGGGCGAGCCGCATCCTGAAAATGGTCGGAGGGTCGCACCAGGGCGTGAGGGCGACCGCGAATGACGTGGCGATGCTTCGGCTGTGGATCGACTCGGGCGCGCCGTACATCGGCACGTACGCCGCGCTGGGAACCGGGATGATCGGGGGCTACGCGCTCAACGAGCCGACGCACACCGATTTCGAGTGGGAGGCCACGCGCGCGGCGGGGCGGGTCCTGGGGGAGCGCTGCGCGGCATGCCATGGTGCCGGGCATCCGGTGAGCCTGCCGATGGCGCTGTCGGACGAGAGGAAGATGTCCTTCTGGCGTTTCGAGCAACAAGATCCGAGGCACCGCGGTAGCCGGCATATCGTTTTCAACCTGTCGCGCCCGGAGCGTTCCCTGATGCTGCTGGCGCCGCTGTCCGCGGGGGCCGGGGGCCTCGGGATCTGCGGGGGGGAGGGGGGCGCGGGACCGGTATTCCGGGACCCGGGGGACCCGGGCTATGGGGCGATCCTCGCGATGATCCAAGAGGGCAAGCGCTATCTGGAGGGCATCGGCCGTTTCGACATGGCCGAATTCCAGCCCCGGCCAGAGTATCTCCGCGAGATGCGGCGCTACGGCATCCTTCCCGATGGAGTCGAGCCGGGATCTTCTCGCGTCGACGCGTACGCGCTTGACCGGAAGTACTGGGAGTCGCTTTGGCACAGGCCGGGGTCCCATGAATGACGCGGCTGCTTCGGGCTCCGGCGGCGGGGCTGACTGGAAAAGTCGACGTAACCCTTTAGTGGCGAGTGGCTTCCGCGTTTCGGCGGGGGATAGGCCGAAGCTGGAAGCGGCTTCGCTACCATTTTCCGCCCCGGTGGTGCGCCGCGTGCGGGGCACGGGATCTAGCTCGAAAATTCGCCGTAACTGTTTAGTAGCGAAGGGCCTTCGCCCTTCGGCGGCGGTTTTCGGTTTTGAGTTTTCGTCGCCCGCGCCCTAGCGTTTCTCGCCTACCCAGCTGTCGAATGAAGGACATACCAAAGCCATTTCTGGAGCACCTCGAGGACCTGAGGGTGACGATCATCAGGATGGGGGCGACCCTGGTGATCGCGACCATCCTGTGCTTCATCTTCCGGAGGCAGATCCTCGATATCCTCTACCTGCCGCTGATCTGGGCGGGGGAGACCCCGGACAAGTTCCTGAAGGTGCTCGGCGTCGTGGATCCCTTCATGCTCGCCCTCCAGATCGCCTTCTTCGCGGGTTTCCTGTTCTCCCTGCCGCTGCTCTTCTACTTCTTTGGGCTTTTCGTGCTCCCCGCGCTGACGGACGACGAGCGCAAGATGATCGCGCCCGTGTTTTTTGGGGGGACGGGGCTTTTCGTGGCGGGGGTGCTCTTCTGCTACTATGTGCTGCTGCCGCAGGCGCTGAAGTTCTTTTTGGATTTCAGCGTGGAGATGGGGTTCCGGGCGGAGTGGACGGTGCAGAACTACATCGGCTTCGTGGTGCAGATGCTGGCGGCGCTGGGGATCTGTTTCGAGCTGCCGATGGTGATCCTGATCTTGGCGAAGCTGGGCCTGGTGGACGCGAAGATGCTGAGCACGCATCGGCGGCACGCGCTGGTGGCGATCGTGGTGCTGGCGGCGATCATCACGCCGACGCAGGATGTATTCACCCTGGCGCTGATGTCGGGCCCGATGTGGTTGCTGTACGAGGGGTGCGTGGCGATCTGCTGGTGGATGGAGCGCAAGGAGCGCTTGCGCGAGGAGCGGGAGCGCGCCGAGCGGCAAAAGGCACCGCTGCCGGCCGCGTCGGTCCAGTCGGACGCCGCGCCGAGCACCTATCCCGAGGGGGATCCTTACGAGGAGCTGATGTACGGCTCGGACGAGTATGGCGCGGACTCGGGCGGCGGCGGCGAGGCGGGAGGCGGGCCCGGAGGGGAGGGGGTTCCCGCCGGGAGCGATGGCGAACCCGAAGCGAATACCCCGGGGGAGGGCCCTGATGGGGAGGGCGCGATGGAGGGGGCAGGCGGCGCCGAGACTGGAGACGAGGAGCCGGAGGATCGCGCGGAATATCCTTCACCGAATGAGGAAGAGGAACCTCGCGACGGGCAGGGGCGGGGCGGGTCCGCGGCCTGACGGCCATGGCTACATCTGGAATATTCGAGCGAGATCCGGTGCCCCGCACGCGGGGCACCACTGGGGAGAAAAATGTAGCCCCTCCGGTCACGGAGGGGCCGCGCGGCAAAGGTCCACGGCCTCACGGCCGTGGCTACTCTGGAATTTTCGAGCCAGAACCACGTCACGCCATGATTTCGGGAGCGCCCTCGATGGGCAGGCCGCACATCTTTGCGTGGATGAAGCCGCCGCGGAGGTTGGTGACGGCATCATAGCCGAGGCCGTGGAGGATGCAGGCGGCGAGGTAACCGCGCTGTCCCTTTTGGCAGTAGGTGACAATGGGGCGATCCCGGGGGACCTCGGCCAGGCGATCGCGGAGCTGGGCGAGGGGGATGTGGGCGGCGCCGCGTAGCCGGCCCGATTCCGCGAGTTCGTCGGCGTCGCGGACATCGAGGAGGAACTCGGCGGTGGGGAGCCAGGTCTCGGGGGAGACGGTCTTGACGTCGCCCCGGGCGATGTGTGAGGCGACGAAGCCGGAGACGTTGACGGGGTCGTTGGCGGAGCCGAATGGCGGGGAGTAGGCGAGGTCGAGGTTCTCGAGATCGAAGACCGTGAGGCGTGCGGCGATCGCGGTGGCCAGGACATCGACGCGCTTGTCGACGCCGGCCTCGCCAATGGCCTGGGCGCCGAGCAACCGGCCGGTGCCTTCCTCTGCTAGGATCTTGAGCAGGAGGGGCTTGGCGCCGGGGTAATAGCTGGCGTGGGTGTAATCGCGGGTGACGGAGGTGAAGAAGGAGAAGCCTGCGGCGTCGGCCTGGCGCGAATTGAGGCCGGTGGAGGCGGCGGAGAGGTGGAGGACCCGGACGATGGATGTGCCGAGCGCGCCCGGGTAGATGAGTTTTCCGCCTGCGGCATTGGCGCCGGCGATACGGCCCTGACGGTTCGCCGGTCCGGCGAGGGGGATCCGGACCCGCATCCCGGTGATGGCGTGGGTGGTCTCGGCGGCGTCGCCGACGACATAGATGTCGGGGTCCGAGGATTCCATGCGGCCGTTGGCCTTCACGCCTCCGGTCCTGCCGATCTCCAGGCCGGCTTCCTTGGCCAGCTCGACCTCGGCGCGGACGCCGACGCTCAGCAGCACGAGATCGGCGGGGACCTCGGAGCCGTCATCGAGCACCACGGCCCGGTCGGTGAAGGACTTGGCGCCGATGCCGCAGCGGAAATGGAAGCGATCGCCGCGGAGCTGGCCCTCGAAGTGGGCCCCGAATTCGGGATCGAGGGTGGGGAGGATGTGCGGGGCCTTTTCGATGACGGTCACGCTCATGCCGCGGTGCAGGAATGCCTCCGCCATCTCGAGGCCGATGAAGCCGCCGCCGATCACCGCGGCGGTCCGCGGCCTCTTCGAGTCGACGAACGCGGCGATGCGGTCCATATCGGGGACATCGCGCAGGGTGAAGACGTGCGGTTGGCCGACGCCCTCGAAGGGGGGAACGATGGGCCGGGCGCCCTGGCTCAGGACGAGCTTGTCGTAGGGGACATCGCGGGAGGCGCCGTCGGGCCCCTGCACGGCGATGACCTTATTGGCGCGATCGATCCGGGTGACCTCGTGGTTGACGTGAGCCCGGACCCGGGCCCGCGTCCAAAAGGTCTCCGGCGTCATGATGAGCAATTTCTCGCGGTCCTGGATCTCCCCCGCGATATAATAGGGCAGGCCGCAGTTCGCGAACGAGATATACGGGCCGCGCTCGAAAATCTGGATGTCGGCGGTCTCGTCGACGCGGCGGGCCTTGGCCGCCGCCGACGCGCCGCCGGCAACGCCGCCGACGATGACGATCTTTTTCATGCGTTTGCCTTTCGGGATAGGGTTTGGGTGGTCGGTGCGCGGTTCGAGGCCCGCATCCAGAGGTTCTTCATCGCTTTTCGGACGGTCGCCGATTCCAAGGCATGGCCGCGAGCATGTTGGCCATCATGCAGGTGTCGGTCACGGCGGCGAAGGTCAGCCCGGCGCCGACGAAGCCCGACAGCCAGATCCAGCCCGGATGGACGAAATGGGCCAGGAGCGCGCCGGCCAGCGCCATCAGGCCGGCGACAAGCCGGACCTGCCGCTCAATCGCCCACGGGGCATGGGGGTCCCTCTCCAGTGGCAGCCCCGCCTTCTTCCATGCCTCGATACCGCCATCCAGGACCATCAGGGACGGGAAGCCCAGGGCCGACAGGCGCTTCGCCGCCTCCCGGCCGCGCCGGCCCGCCCGGCAGATCAAGACCGTCTCGCGCGAGCGGTCCAGCGCTCCCGCGCCGGACTCCAGCGAGCCCAGCGGCACGAGCTTTGAACCGGCGATCCGCCCGCCGGCATATTCCGCGTAGTCCCGCACGTCCACTAGGACGCAGTCGCCCGCGGCGATCTTCGCGTTGAGTTCCCCGGGCCCGCACGTGGGGCACCCGGCCGTTTCGTCTTTCGAGCAGCACGATTCCATGCTTGTAATGTATAATTATATGATTATATTGCAAGCCAGAATATGGGCGAGGCGAAAAAGAGGCGTGGGATGTCGGCGGGGGCGCTGGAGCTGGTGGCGGCGCGGTTCGGGGTGCTGGCGGAGCCGACGCGGCTGCGGATCCTGCAGGCGCTGGAGGGGGGGGAGCGGACGGTGACGGGGCTGGTGGGGGCGACGGGGGCTGGGCAGGCGAACGTGTCGCGGCATCTGCGCGTCCTGATGGACGCGGGGATGGTGGCGCGGCGGCGGGAGGGCCTGAACGCGTACTATCGGATCTGCGATCCGGCGATATTTGAGCTATGCGATCTGGTGTGCCGGCGGATGCGGTCGCAGCTGGAGAGTGCGGCGGCGAGGTTTCGCTGAGGTTTCGTGTTGCGAAGCGGGAGCCCGGGACGCATTCTCCGCATCCCGATGGCAACGAAGAAGAGGCGGGAGCGGCAGGAGGCGACGTCGTCGCGGTATGCGGAGGTGCGGCGGTCGGGGATCCACGGGCGGGGGATGTTCGCGGTGAAGGACGTGCCGAAGGGGGCACGGGTATTGGAGTACGTGGGGGAGAAGATCAGCAAGGCGGAGGGGGACCGTAGGAGCGTGGCGCAGGTGGCGCGGGCGTTGCGGGGCGGGGGCGCGGCGGTGTTCGTGTTCGAGCTGAATTCGCGGTGGGACATCGACGGGAATGTGCCGTGGAACACGGCGCGGTTCATCAACCACTCGTGTGCACCGAACTGCGAGGTGGAGATCGGCCGGGGGCGGATCTGGATCGTGGCGCGGAAGCGGATACGGGCGGGCGAGGAGGTGACGTACGATTACGGGTACAACCTCGAGGCGTTCGACGAGCACCCGTGCCGGTGCGGGAGCGAGGGGTGCGCCGGGTACATCGTGCGCTCTGACCTGCGGCGACGCCTGAGGCGGATTTTGGAAGGGCGGGGCGGCACCGGGGCGGGGCGCGGCTGAGGCGATGGTGGGTTTGCCGCGGGGTTTCAGGTCAGGATTCCGTTGGAGTTTGTTTGACCGGCGGGGCCATTCCAACAAGATGCGGGTGCTGATGAGCATTGGCGCGAGGGAGTTCGGCGGTCGGACCTGGGCCGGGGAGGGGCTGGTGGCGGCGACACTTTTTTGCCTGCTGGTCGGGTGCGTGCGGCGGGAGGAGGTCGTTCGTGAGCGGCCACCGCGGCCGGTGGAGGTGGCCGGGGCGCGGTCCGCGGACGTGCCGGTCTACATCGATGAGATCGGCACCTGTGGGGCGGTGGAGACGGTGGTGATCCAGCCGCAGGTGTCGGGGCGTGTGGCGGAGGTGCACTTCGACGACGGGCGGGATGTGGGGAGGGGGGATCTGCTTTTCACGATCGACGATCGGCCATTTCGCGCCGAGGTGGCGCGGGCGGAGGCGACGGTGGCGCAAGATCGGGCGAAGCTGGAGCTGGCGCGGGAGCGGTTGCGGCGGGCCGAGAAGCTGCGGAAGGCCGGGACGATCGCGCCGGAGGAGTTTGACGTGGCGAAGAGCGGGGCGGACGAGGCGGAGGCGCAGCTGCGGGCGGACGAGGCGGCGCTGGAGTCGGCGCGCATCAACCTGGGCTACTGCCGGATCGTCTCGCCGGTAAACGGGAGGCTGGGCGACCGGATGGTGGACGCGGGGAACATCGTCGAGGAGAACAAGAGCCGGATGCTGGTGGTGCGGCGGCAGGACCCGATGTACGTGCACTTCACGATCCCGGAGGCTGAACTGCCGCAGGTGCGGCGCTCGATGGCGTCTGGGGCATTGAAGGTGCTGGCGAAGGTGCCTTCGGAGGGGAGCGGCCCACGGGAGGGGACGCTGGATTTCGTGGACAACACCGTGCAGGAGGATTCCGGCACGGTGCGCCTCAGGGCGGTGGTCGAGAACGGCGACCGCCACTTTTGGCCGGGGCAATTTGTGGAGGTGAGGCTGATACTCGACACCTTGCGTGGGGCAACGATGGTCCCGGCGCGGGCGTTGCAGGTGGGGCAGCGGGGGCCTTTTGTCTTCGTGGTGAAAGGCGATCAGTCAGTCGATCTCCGCGGGGTGAAGCCGGGGCAGCGACAGGGGGAGGACGTGGCGATTTTGGAGGGCGTGCGACCGGGCGAGACGGTGGTGGTCTCGGGCCAGATGGGGCTTGTGCCGGGGGCGAAAGTGGCGGTCGTGGGGAGCGTGGTCCCCGGCCCGGCGCCGTGATGAGCAGCCTATCGGAGCCATTCATCCGGCGGCCTGTCATGACGCTGCTCGTGACGGCGACGGTCGTGCTGTTCGGCATCCTATGTTTTCGGCAGTTGCCGGTGAGCGATCTTCCCGCCGTGGACTTTCCCGTGATCCAGGTGCGGGCGAGTTATCCGGGGGCCAGTCCGGAGACGATGGCGGCCAACGTGGCGACACCGCTCGAGCAGGAGTTCGTCGAGATCCCCGGGATCGAGCTGATCACCTCATCGAGCGCGCAGGGCAACACGGGCATCACGCTGCAATTCGCCCTCTCCAAGCGGGTCGACGACGCGGCGACGGATGTGCAGGCGGCGATCAACCAGGCGGCGGGGAGGCTTCCGGTGGATCTCCCGTCGCCCCCGACATTCTCGAAGTTCAATCCGAACGACCGACCGATCTTCTACATCGCGCTGACGAGCGATTCGCTGACGGCGGCGCAGCTGCACGAGTATGCGGACACGGCGCTGGGGCAGCGGGTCCGGATCGTGGAGGGGGTGTCGGACGTGAGCATCTACGGGTCGAAGGCGGCGGTGCGGGTGAAGGTGGACCCCTCGGCGCTGGCCCGGCGGCGGCTCACGGTGGACGACGTGGCCGAGGCCATCCGTGCCGGGACGGCGTACATGGGGGCGGGGCAGTTTGACGGGGGCAACCGGACATTCCTGCTGCACCCGCAGGGGCAACTGGAGGACGCCGAGGCGTATGGCAAGCTCGTGATCGCGGACCGGTCGGGGTCGCCCATCTACCTGAAGGATGTGGCCGACGTGCGCGATTCGGTGCTGGACGAGAGGGCGGCCAGGCATTTTTGGGCGCGCGGGATGGGCGAGCCGGCCGCGGCGGTGGTCCTGGTGATCTCGCGGCAACCGGGCGCGAACGCGGTCGATACCGTCAGGAGGATCCGGGCGCTGCTGCCGGAGTTCGAGCGCGACCTGCCCGGGGCGGTGCGGCTGGTGCCGATGTTCGACCGGTCCAAGACGATCATCAATTCGGTCAACGAGGTCCGGGCGACGCTGCTGATCGCGTTTGGCCTGGTGGTGGTGGTCACCTTCGCGTTCCTCGGGCGGGTGGGGGATACGCTGATACCGGTCGTGGCGATCCCGATGTCGATGCTCATCACCTTCATCATCATGCGGTGGCTGAACTACAGCATCGACAACCTGTCGCTGCTGGCGCTGACGCTGGCGATCGGGTTTCTGGTGGATGACGCGATCGTGTTTTTGGAGAACGCGGTGCGGCGGATGGAGGCGGGGGAGACGGCGCTGCTCGCCGCGCTCAACGGGGCGCGGGAGATCAGTTTCACGATCCTGTCGATGACGCTGTCGCTCGCGGCGGTTTTCATCCCGCTGCTTTTCATGCCTGGCCTGATCGGCAGGACGTTCCAGCAGTTCGCGGTGACGATCATCGTGGCGATCCTGGCGTCTGGGGTGGTGTCGCTGACGCTGACGCCGCTGATGTGCTCGCGGATGCTGGCGCGGCACGAGTCGGGTCGAAAGACCTGGGTGGAGCGGGTGGTGGGGGAGACGATCCGGCGGGTCGTGGGCGTGTATGGTGCGAGCCTGTGGTTCTTCCTGAGGCACCGGTGGATATCGGTGGTCGCGTGGTTGCTGTCGCTGGCGGGGACCGTGCTGTTGCTCCGGGTCCTGCCGAAGTCCTTTTTGCCGACGGGCGACAGCGGGTTCATCCGGGGGATCTTCATCGTGCAGGAGGGCGTCTCGCCCGAGCAGATGTGGGAGTATCAGGACAAGGTGGACGCGGTGTTGCGCGCGGACCCGGCGGTGGACATCGCGCTGACGGTGTCGGGGATCTCCGGGCGGGTCTCGTCCTCGCAGGCCTTTGCGCTGGTCTATCTGAGGCCGGCGGCCCAGCGTCCGCCGATCGACGAGGTGATCGGGCGGCTATCGGCCGCGATGTCTGGGATCGCGGGGGTGTCGCCATCGCTGCAGGCGTATCCGGTGCTGCAGATTAGCGCCGGGGCGACCTCGACGACGCAGGGCAAGTACGCCTTTTCGGTGACCGGGATTGACCGGGACCGGGTTTACGAGGGCGCGGAGGCGCTGATGGAGAAGATGCGGGACTATCCCGGATTCCTGTTCATCAACTCGGACCTGAAGCGACAGACCCCGCGGCTGGAGATCGACATACTGCGGGACCAGGCGTCCTCGTACGGCGTCTCGGCGCGGAAGGTGTTGACGGCGCTGCGGACGGCGTACGCCCAGAACTACGTCTACCTGATCAAGCGTTCGAACGACCAGTATCAGGTGATCCTGGAGGTGGCGGACGAGCTGCGCCGGAATCCGGAGGATCTCGGGCGGCTGTACGTGCGCTCCGATGACGGCCATCGGCTGGTGCCGCTCCGGGCGGTGGCGCGGTGGCGGGAGGTGCTGGGCCCGCAGTCGGTGAACCACATCAACCAGTTGCCCTCGGTGACGATATTCTTTCAGTTGAGGCCTGGGGTCGCGGTGGGCGATGCCACAAAGTATCTGGAGGGTGCTGCGGCGGGGGTGCTGCCGGGCGGGGTGAGCGGTCGTCTGGAGGGGGAGGCGAAAGTTTTCAAGGAGACGGTGCAGCAGCTGACGGTGCTGATGGTATTCGCGGTTTTCGCGATGTACGTGATACTCGGGATCCTTTACGAGAGTTTCATCCATCCGGTGACGGTGCTATCTGCGCTGCCGGTGGCGACGGTCGGGGGATTGGCGACCGTGGCGATCTTTGGGCGCGAGGCCGATCTCTACGTGTACGTCGGGATGTTCCTGCTGATCGGGCTGGTCAAGAAGAATGGGATCATGATGATCGATTTTTCGTTGCATCGGATGCGGGAGGGGATGGGCGCGGTGGAGGCGGCGCACGAGGCGTGTCTGGAGAGGTTTCGTCCGATCATGATGACGACGGCGGCGGCGCTGATGGGAGCGGTGCCGCTGGCGCTGGGCCATGGGGCGGACGGGTCATCGAGGCAGCCGCTGGGGCTGATCATCGTGGGCGGGCTGCTCGTGTCCCAGCTGGTGACGCTGTACGTGACCCCGGTGATCTTCCTGTACTTCGAGCAATTCCAGAGGCGAGTGCTGGACCGGGTGGCTGTATTCCGTTCGGGTGGGTCCGCGGTCTGAGGGCCGGGGCTACGGGGCGAGGCTATTTGTGATGAGGTGGGTGGTGTACGCGCAATAGCCGGCGAAGAGGAGGAGTGCCTCTGGCCGGCTGAGGCGCATCTCGGAGCGGGCGAGTGGGAATAGGGCGACGGTGACAACGAGCATCACGGCGAAATCGAGAGTCCCGATCCCGGCGACGAATGCGGGTCGGATGGCGGCGGTGGCGCCGAGGATGCCGAGGATGTTGAAGAGGTTGGAGCCGACGATATTTCCGACGGCGATGTCATCTCGGCCGCGCAGGGATGCGACGATCGATGCGGCCAGTTCAGGCAGGCTGGTGCCGGCGGCGACGATGGTGATGCCGGTGACGGCCTCGCTGAGGCCGAAGCCCTGGGCGAGGCGGACGGCGCCGGCGAGGAAGGCTTGGCCGCCGATGACCAGCAGGAGGATGCCGGCGGCGATGAGGCCGAGGAGTTTGGCGGGATTGGCGGGGCGACCTATTTCGGCGGAGAATTCGGCGTCGAGGGGGGGGTCGGCATTCGCCCGAGCGCGGCGCACGGTGAGGAAGGCGTAGGTCGCTAGCGCGGCGAGGAGGAGGGAGGCATCGGCCTGGCCGAGGCGCCCGTCGAGGAGCATGAGCCACGGGACCGGGGTGAGCGCGATGAGTATGGGTATCTCGCGGCGGATCATCTGGGAGCAAACCCTCGCGGGTCGGATGAGGGAGGCGATGGCGAGGATGACGGTGATGTTGAAAATGTTCGAGCCGATGACATTGCCGACGGCGATGTCGGGCTGGCCGGCGATGGCCGACTTGATGCTGACGACCAACTCTGGGGCGCTGGTGCCGAAGGCGACGATGGTGAGGCCGGCGACGAGCGGGGTGACGCCGAGGCGGAGGGCGAGGCGCGCGCCGCCGCCGACGAGCCATTCGGCGCCCAACCAGAGGAGGGCGATGCCGGCGGCGATGAATGCGAGGGAGGTGAGCATCTGGGCACAAAGATAGGGGGATGTGAGGCAGTTGCGAAGATCGTTTTCTTTGTGGGCAAGTCAGGGGGGCTGATGGGAAAGGGCTTGGCCCACGAGGTCCGGCGTGCCAGCATGCGAAAGTTCAGGAGGTGGGCATGATGGTCTGGAGCCGGAGGCGTTGGATTGCGAGTGCGGCGTTGGGCGGGGCGTCGTTGGCGCGGGCGCTAGGGGCGGAGCCCTCGCGCCGTTTTCGGATCGGGGCGTGCGATTGGTCGATAGGGATGCAGGCGAAGGTCGAGGCGCTGACGGTGGCGAAAGAGATCGGCCTGGATGGGGTGCAGGTGAGCCTGGGGACCGAGAAGGACAACATGCACCTCCGCGTGGCAGAGGTTCAGGCGCAATATAAGAAGGCCGTCGCGGAGACGGGTGTGGCGGTGGCTTCGCTGGCGATCGGGGAATTGAACCGGATCCCGTTCAAGGGCGATCCGAGAACGATCGAATGGGTGAGCGATAGCGTGGATGTCTGCGCGGCGATGGGATGCAAGGTGGTGTTGCTGGCGTTCTTTTCCGATGGCGATCTGAAGGGGGACAAGGCGGGGACCGACGAGGTGGTCAAGAGGCTCAAGGCGATCGCGCCGAAGGCGGAGAAGGCCGGGGTGATTTTGGGCATCGAGAGCTGGCTGGATGCCGACGAGCACCTGGACATCATCCAACGGGTGGGTTCGCCCGCGGTGCAGGTGTACTACGATGTCGCGAACATGGAGAAGATGGGATACGATCTCTATTCCGAGATCCGCCGGCTGGGGAAGGAGAAGCTGATCTGCGAGGTGCACGCGAAGGAGAACGGCTTTCTGCTGGGGCAGGGGAAGGTGGATTTCCGGCGCGTGCGCGAGGCGCTGGACGAGATCGGCTATTCGGGTTGGGTCCAGATCGAGGGCGCGGTGCCGAAGGGCGCCGAGATGCTGCCGAGCTATCGGGAGAATCTGAAGTTTCTGCGCGGGGTGCTGGGGTAGGGGTGCGAAGGGGCCGGGCGCCAGAGGCGATCCGGGTCCGCGCGGCAGTCGGCATCGGCCATAGTGATTTTCATTGATGGAGGCAGCGTGAGGCGGGTGGCATTTCGGATGAGGCTCAAGCCGGGTTTTGCGGCGGAGTACAAGAGGCGGCACGACGAGATCTGGCCGGAGCTATCGCGCAAGCTGACGGAGGCGGGGGTGTCGGACTACTCCATTTTCCTGGATCCGGAGACGCTGGCGCTTTTCGCCGTGCAGAAGCTGTCGGTTGAGAGCACCGCGGATCGCCTGGCGCAGGATCCGGTGGTGCGGAAGTGGTGGGACCACATGGCCGACATCATGGAGACGAATCCGGACAATTCGCCGGTGTGCGTGTCGCTCCCGGAGATGTTTCACGCTGACTGAGGGGTGCTGCATCCCGATGAGCCCGCGCGAGAGAGTCCTGAGAGCCTTCAGGCGTGCGCCCGGACTGCCGGACCGGGTGCCAATCCAGTTCGAATTCTGCGCCGGGCTGTACGGGCATTTTTCGCGGAAGCTGGGCATCCCGATGCGATATACCCGTAATCTGTTTGAGGACGTGACCTATCGGATCAGCGGAAACGAGATCCGGACGGCGATGGGCTGCGACGTGGTTGTGACCGGGGCGGCGGAGCGCGCGGGTTTTGCACCGGAGAAGCGTCCGGATGGGACGTGGCTGAACGAATATGGCATGCGCATGAAGCAGGGGCCGATATACGTGGAGGTGGTCGAGGCCCCTCTGAAGGATGCGGCGACCGCCGCCGACGTCGCCGTCTACCAGTGGCCAGATCCCGACGCGCCGGGGCGGTACGATGATGCGGCGTCGCTCGCGGGTGGGTTCAAGGACCGATATGTGGTCATTGGCGACATCGAGGTCACCGTCTTTTCATTGGCGCAGATGCTGGTGGGCATGGAAAAGCTGCTGATGGACATGGCCTGCGGCGAGGAGTACGTGGTGCCGCTTTTCGAGGCGTGCGCGGAGTTTCAGACGGAGGTCGGCCTGCGCCTCATCGCGCGCGGGGTGGATGCCATTTGGGTGGGGGACGATTTCGGGGGGCAGGACGGGCTGCTGATCTCGCCGGGGATGTTCGAGGCGCAGCTGATGCCCGCCTACCGGCGCATGATCGACCGATTCAAGGCGGCCGATCCAGAGGTCGTGCCGATCCTCCACTGCGATGGCGCGGTGAGCGAGTTGCTGCCGCAGATCCGAGAGGTGGGCTTCGAGGTTTTCAATCCCGTGCAGCCGGGCGTGCCGGGCCACGGACCGAAAGAGATGAAGGGCAGGTTTGGCCAGATGTTCGCTTTCTGGGGCGCGATCGACCAACAGTATCTGCTTCCGCGGGGGACGGACGCTGAGCTGGAGGCGGACATCAGGGAGAAGATCGCGGTGTTGGGCGCGGGCGGGGGATACATGATTTCGCCGGCGCACATATTGCAGAGCGATGTGTCGCCGGAGCGCGTGGAAGCCTTTATCGCGATGTGCCTGGAGCACGGGCGGTATTGAGAGGCAGTCGGGTGGTGTGGGGCACGGCATTTCGGAACCATCGCGTGCGGGTTCCGTCGCGCGGCTGATCTGTGGGGCCGTCCTATTGTCTGGCGCTGGTGGGAAGGCCGCGCCGATAGGGGCGGACATTGCGGGCGGCGACAGCGCGGCGCGCCGCGTGTCTCCATGCGCGGACGCGCTTGGCTGAGTGCGACTATTTGGGGGCCGGGGGTGTGTCCCGCTTTGCCGCGGGCGCGTCGTAGACGGGGACGAGGTGTTCGGCGCGGACCCATCCGGTTTCGCCGTTGGCGAGGCGGAGGAGGCGCCAGCCGAGGAATTCCTTATCGATGGTGGCGAGGGTTCCGGCCGGGAGATCTTTGGTTTCCTGCTGTTCGAGTTCGGTGGGGATGGAGCGGAGCTGTGCGGGGGTACTGACGATGGCGGCGGAGCGGTCGGCGAGGATGCCGTAGTGGGCATGGGCGACGGCGGCGGCGGCGATGATGAGGGCGGCGAGGACCGGGGCGGCTAGGGCGGGCGTCCCGCAGCGGCGGAATCGCTGGTGGTGCTGGGCGAGGAGGACGAGGGCGAAGCCGCCGGCCCCGAGGGCGGCGGCGAGGACGACGAGCCACTGCCACTGTGCGGGGGAGAATGCGGCGACGAGCCCGAGCGGTCCGGGGGGATGGGCGATGGCGAGGAGCTCGCGATGGGTCACCTCGGGGATCTTCTGGCCGGCGGGGGGGAGGTTCTCCTTATCGCGCACGGCGTCAATAAAGTTGGCGAGGTGGGGGGCGTGCCGTGCGGCGGCGATACTTTCCGGGGAAGCCATGCCGGCCTTTTCGAGCGCGATGCTGAGATTCCAGGCGATGGAATTTTCTCGCGGGTTTAGGACGCGGGCGGCGGTCCAGTGTGCGGCGGCCTCGGTCCACCGCTTTTGTTGGGCGAGGGCGAGGGCGAGGTTGTTGCGCGCGCGCCAGTCGGTGGGGGCCTTGGCGACCCGTTCGGTGAAGAGGGATTCGGCCTTGGTAAAATCGCCGGCGCGGTAAGCCTCGATGGCGTCGTCGGCGCGGGAGTGGGGCGTGGAGGAACAGAGGAGCAGGAGGGCTGCGGTGGGCCAGAGGTTTCGTGGGAGGAGGAGGTGGAAGGGTGGGACGCTTGGTATGCGGCGGGCAAGGAGGGCCGCCTCGGCGCGGGCGGGCCAGTCCGGGGGAAGGTCGCCGTCGGGGGCGTAGAGGGCGTCTTCGGCCTCGGTCCAGAGGCGTTCCCATGTCTCGATGGTCGGGGGGGTGACACCGCGCTCGCGGCGGAGGGCATCGAGCAACTGTTCTTTCTGCGGCGCGGCGGCCGGGAGGCCGCAGCAGTGGGCGCTGGCCTGCAGCCACTGCGTGAGGGCGACGCGGCGCAGGGAAGGCCCCGGGGAGAGACGGAGTTTGGACACGGCATCGAGGGCCCGCGAGCGGGCCTTGCGTCGCCAGGTGAGGCCATCGGTGAGGAGGGCCCGACGATGGGAGAGCGATAGCCAGAGGAGGACGGTGGCGATCGCGGGGATGAGGCAGAGCCAGACCGCGGTGGAACCGATGGGCCTGAGGGCGCTGGCGACACCGACCAGGGCGTCGCGCGGTAGCGCTGGGGTGGGATCGAAGGCGGGGGCGGGCGGGGGCGGGGGTTCTTCCGGGATGGGCGCGGCGGATGCGGGCTGGGCCGGGGAGGGCGCGGTGCCGCTTGGCGCCTTCGCGGATTTTTGCGCCTGGGCGACGGCGACCTCGACCGGTTCGGTGACGATGGTCTCGTAGCGTTCGGCGACGGGGTTAAAATAGGACCAGCGCACCGGGCCGAGGGTGTAGGTCCCGGGGCGAGTGGGTATGAGGACGACATCTTCGGTGAGGGTGCCGTCAAACACGATATTCTCGTGCTGGTCGAGGCGGGCCTTGGATGGCGGCACCTGGAAGTCGGTGGAGACATCGCGCGCGGGGAGGGCGATGCCGGCATTCCAATTCCCCGCGCCCGAGAGCGCGAGGGTCCAGGTTATGGGATAGCCCTCGGAGACGGACTCGGGGACGACGCGGGACTCCAATTTAAATAGGCCGACGGCGCCGGAGAAACTCGGTGGCTCGGGCGAGGGGAGCGGCTTCACCTCAAGGGTGCTCGGCTCGCTCTGGACGTCCTGATCCTGGTTAAACGGCGTGGTGAAGATGCCGAAGCGCCGGTATCCCGCGAGGTAGCGGACGCGGATGGTGGCCGGTGACAGGGTGATGGCACCCGGCCGGTTGGCGACGCAGCGCGCGGTCCAGCGGTTGCCGACGAATGGCTGGCCCTCGACATCGAGGGAGACGTCGCTGGGTTGGCCCCAGTTCTCGACGGTGATCCCCTCGGGCTCCCAATCGATGTCGCTGCGGCCGGTGATCTCGATGCTGGAATTCGCGTGGCGGAGCAGGAGGAATTCGACGTTAAAGACCTCGCCCTGCCATACCGTGGTTTTCGAGGGCCGGAGGATGCCGACGATGACGCGCTTGAGGTCGACGGCGGCGCCGGCGCCGACCTGGATCTGGAGCGCGGGGACCGTCATGCGACCCTTGTCGGTCTCGACCGAAAGGGCGGGGATGGTGATGGCGCCATCCCGGGTGGCGCGGACGCCGTAGGTGAGCCGGATCGTCCGGGTGAAGCTGAGATTCTCGATGCGGGCTTCCTCGGCGCGGGACATGGCGCCGACGCGCGACAGGCCGTCGATGGCGGGGAGTTCGGGAACGCCGCCGCGCGGGCTACAGTTTTCGAACACGAGCGTGAGCTGGCCGGTCTGCCCTTTGGCGAACGACTCGACGGGCTGCTGCCAGTACACGCGCTGGGCGGTGGCGTGGGCGACGAGGCAGAAGAGGGCGGCGGCCGCGGCCGTCCAAAGGCGCGCGCGCGGGGCCAGGATCCGGATCTTTGAACTGACCGGGGCCATCACCAGTCCTTGCCTTTCTTGGGTGGTTCCTCGTGTTTTCCGTCCATCTGATCGAGAATGTAGGCGAGGCGCGCGGGGGAATCGAGGTCGCGCGCGCGCTCGTATCGGCGGAGGGCCTCGGCGAGTTCGGGGTTCTCCTTGGCCTGGATGTCGGATTCGGTGGGCTGGCCGCCGACGCGCTGGGTATTGGGGGGCTGGGGTTCGGGCTGCTGCGCCTGTTCGGCCCGGTTGGTGAGGCCGCTCAGGGACTGGCTGGGGTCATTGGGTTTCTCTTTGGTCTGGCCGTCCTGCGGCGATCCCTCCTGCTGCTTCTGCTGGTCGTCGGACGGGGGCTTATCGGACTGGCCGTCCTGTTGCTGCTGCTGGGCGTTCTCCGATTTCTGATTATCGGATTGCTCGTCCTGCCGGCTGCCGGAGCCCTTGTCCTGCTGCTGCTGTTGCTGCTTGTCCTGATCCTTCTTCTTGTCCTGCTCCTGCGGCTCCTGCTGCTGCTGTGGCTGCTCCTCGAGGAGGCGGCGGAGCTGTTCGCGCAGCTCCTCCCAGGGTGCGGCCTTCGGGTCGATGCGCCGGCCGGCATCGACGGCGTCGATGCCATCGAGGATGGTGGGCTTGCGCGCCTCGCGATCGTCATGGAAGGCATGGGGGTCGATGGCGGCATCGATCGTGGCCTTGGCGATGCCCGCAAAGTCGGCGGCGGGGGGGGCGGGCTTCCCCGAGGTGGTGCGGACGAGTTCCTTGAGGCGGGAGGCGGCGTCGGCGGGAGGTGGGGCCTGGGTCTCTTCGGCCAGCGCGCGGGGTCCGGGGGTGAAGGCGAGGAAGAGGAGAAGGAGGAGAGAGGCGGGCTGGCCATGCGGCCGGCGGAGCTGCGGGGGTGGCGCGAGGCGGGGTTCGGCGGGCGCGGCCTTCTTGGGCGCGGTGGTGCGGATGCGGGGGACGGAGGGAAATTCGCGCCAGAGGCTGAGGAGGAGCAAGAGCACGCCGGGGGCGAGGAACCACTGGAAGCGCTCGATGAAGAGGCGTTTCACCTGGTCCTCGAATTTGCCGCGGCTGCCCTGGGCGACGGTGGCGCGGATGAGCGCGGCGATATCGACCCAGCCGCTGGCGTCGCGGTAGGCGCCATCGGTGGCCCGCGCGAGTTCCTCCAGGGTGGCGGGGTTCAACTTGGACAGGACGGCGGCGCCGCGCTCGTCCTTGAGAAATCCGCCATCGGGGGCCGGGATGAGGCTGCCGCTGGCGGTGCCGACGCCGAGGGTGATGGCGCGGACGTTGCGCTCCTTGAGCGCGGGGAGGTGGCGGCGCCACGCGTCGGTGTGGCTCTCGCCATCGCTGAGGATGACGAGGAACCGATCGGCCTCGGACTCCTGACCGAAGGCCTCGATCGCGGTGGCGAGGAGGCGGTCGTAGTCGGTGCCGCCCTGCGGGAGGTAGGCGGGGTCGAGGCCGGGGAGGAATTCCCGCAAGATCTCGTAGTCGGGGCTGAGCGGGCTCTGGAGGAAGGCGGTGCCGGCGAAGACGACGAGGCCGACGCGTTCGCCGCGGAGGGCGCCGAGGAGTGCGCTGACGAGGACCTTGGCGCGCTCGAGGCGCGACGGGGGGACATCTTTGGCGGTCATGCTGCGGGAGAGGTCGAGGGCGACGAGGACCTCGCGGGCCTGGCCGAAGATCTTGAGTTCGGTGGAACCCCAGCGCGGTCGGGCGAGCGCGAAGGTGCAGAGGGCGAGGCCGAGCCAGAGGGCAATGCGGCGCGGCAGGTGTGCGTCGCCGGGGGCGGGGCGGAGGCCGGCGACCGATGCCCAGAGGCGGGTGATGAGGGGCCACTGTCGTTGGGAGGCGCGGGCGCGCCCGCGGAAGTCGAGGAAGGCGAGCGCGGCGAGCGCGGGCAGCGCGATGAGCCAGAGCGGTTGGGCGAAGTTCATGCCCGCGCCCCCCGCGTTGTGGCGACCCGGGAGGCCAGCGCGCCCAAGAGCCACAGGAAGGCGCCGGGCACCGCGAGCCAAGCGAAGTACTCTTCGGTGAGGCTATAGGAGGTCCCCTCGAATTTGATTTTCTTGGCGCGGTCGACGGCCTCGAACGCGGCGCGGACCGTGCCGGAGTCATGGGCGCGGAAGTATTGGGCGCCGGTCATCTGGGCGATCTGGATGAGGGTGTCCTCGTCGAGCTCGTTTCGGATGCGGTGATAACCGATGAAGTTGCCGTCCTTGTCGTAGCGGCGGATGCGGCCGATGCCGTCGCGTCCGGCGCCGATGGTGTAGACGGGGATGCCGCGGGACTGCGCGATCTTTGCGGCATCGAGTGGGGCGATGGTGCCGCGGTTGTTTGCGCCATCGGTGAGGAGGACGACGAAGGCGCCGAGGCGGCGGGCATCCTGCTGGCGGGCATCCTGCTCGAGGCGGGTGAGGGCGACGGCGAGGCCGTCGCCGATGGCGGTGCCCTCCTCGGGGACGGTGGAGGTGGTGAGGCGCGCGGCCTGGCGCTTGAGCCATTCGTGGTCGAAAGTCAGCGGGGAGAGGGTATAGGACCGGCCCGAGAAGATGACCATGCCGATGCGGTCATTGGGGCGCTCCTCGATAAAGGCCTTTATGACGGGCTGCACGGCCTCGAGGCGGGTGATGGCGGCAAAGCCCTGCTGGTAATCCTCGGTGGCCATCGAGAGCGAGAGGTCGACGGCGAGGATGATGTCGTAGCCCTCGGTGCGGCGCTGGTGTTTTTCCTGGACCTTCTGTGGGCGGGCGAGGGCGAGGGCGAGGAGGGCGACGCCGAGGTAGGCCATGGCGTGGGGCAGGCGGGAGGAGCGGATGAGGGAGGGGTGGTGCCATCGGGCGGCGAAGGGCACGACGAGGACGGGCGCGCCGCGGCGGGAGCGGAGCCATGCGACGAGCGGCAGGGCCGCCAGCAGCCAGAGCCATTCCGGGTCTGCGAGACGCCATTCCATCACGGGATCAAATCGGGTCTACGGTGAAAGTTGCGCATGGGGGCGTTGTCCTCAATGGTGTGCGGCGGAGGCCATGCGGCGCTGGAAAAAGGCGACGAGGGCGTCGAGGAGCGGCTCGTCGGCCAGGGCGGCGAGGCGGGTGAGGGGGTCGGGAAACAGCGTGGCCCACGCGGCCTCGCGGTTGTTGGCCCAGCGCTCGTGGGCGAGGCGCTGGGCGCGGGAGGCGGTATCGATCTGGATGAGCCCGTTTTCGACGGGATCGAAGACCGTGAGGATGCCGGCCTTGGGGAGGTCGCGATCCCAGGGGTCATCGATGCGGAAGCCCATGATCTGGAAACGGCGGCGCAGGGCGGCCCAGGCGTCGGGTTCCTGGGCGGAGGGGAAGTCTCCCATCCAGATGAGGATGCTGTGGCGGGGCATGGCGCGGGTGACGAATCGCCATGGGATGGCGGGGTGCGCGGTAAAATCTTCCGGGGGCGGTTGGGCGAGGAGTGAGGCGGCGGAATGGAGGACCGGTCCCCGGCCGCGTGCGGGGGGTCGGAACCAGTAGTGATCGGAGGCGGCGCAGAGCACGGCGAGCCGGTCGCGGTTGGCGGCGCAGAGCAGGGCGATGAGGGAAGCGAGCTCCATCAGGGCGGCGCGCTTGGTGCGCCCGCCGGAACCGAACTGGAGGGAGGGGGAATCCTCGAACAGGATCGCGATCGTCAGCTCGCGCTCCTCGATATATTTCTTCCGATAGGGCTCGCCGCGGCGGGCGGTCACGTTCCAGTCGATGTCGCGCACGTCGTCGCCGTATTCGTATTTGACGACCTGGTCGAACTCCATGCCGCGGCCGCGAAAGGCGGAGCGGTATTCGCCGCTGAGTATGTCCTCGGCGGCATGGCGGACGCGCCACTCCATCCGCCTGAGGAGGGCGATCGGTGGCGCGGTGTCTTCGCGGGTGGTGGGCATCGGGCTACCGCGAGGTTGTCATGTCAGGCGGCCGCGGTCTCCTCGGGCACCGGGGTGGCCTGGAGGACATCGCCGAGGAGGACATCCGGGGTGATCTCCTCGGCCTCGGCCTCGTAGGAGAGGCCGATCCTGTGACGGAGGCAATCGAGGTAGAGGTCCTGAATGATGTCGGGGGTGACGTAGGGTTGGCCGCGGAGCCAGGCGAGGGCGCGGCCCGATTGGAAGAGCGCGAGGGAGGCGCGGGGCGAGGCGCCGAACTGGAGGAGGCGCTTGCCATTCTGCGAGGCCTCCGCGCGGGAGCGGGTGGCGCGGACGAGGGCGAGGATGTAGTCGCGGATGGGCTCGGCGACATGGATCTGATCCACCTCGGCACGGAGCGCGAGGAGCTCTTCGCCGGAGGAGACCGCCTGGAGCTGGGGCTGGGCGGTGACTTGGCCCCAGCGATCCATCATGGTGCGCTCCTCATCGACCTCGGGGTAATCGACCAAGAGCTTGAGCAGGAAGCGGTCGACCTGGGCCTCGGGGAGGGGGTAGGTGCCTTCCTGCTCGATAGGGTTTTGGGTGGCCATGACGAAAAAGGGCGTGGGGAGGCGGTGCGATTGCCCGCCGATGGTGACCTGGCGTTCCTGCATGGCCTCGAGCAGGGCGCTCTGGACCTTGGCGGGGGCGCGGTTGATCTCGTCGGCGAGCACGAGGTTCGCGAAGACGGGGCCGAGGTGGACGGAGAATGCGCCGTCCTTTGGCTGGAAGATCATGGTGCCGACGACATCGCTGGGGAGGAGGTCCGGGGTGAACTGGACGCGCTCAAAATCGACCCCGAGGGCCTGGGCGAGGCTTTTGACCAGGAGCGTCTTGGCGAGACCGGGCATGCCCTCGAGGAGGACATGGCCGTTCGCCAGCAGGGCGACCACCATGCGCTCGATGACCTTGTCCTGGCCGATGACGGCCTTTCCGACCTCCCCGGCAATTCTTCCGTACCAGTCTGAGGGTGTGCTCATAGCTTGGGTGAAGGGGTTAATCTGGACGAAGACGGCGATTTGCCAAGAATTTCGGAAGGAATTCGATTCATTTCTTGGGCGGTCCGGGTATGGTTGGCGGGGTGAAACCTTCGCTGAAGCGCTCGGAGCTTCCCGGGGCGGGGGTGCATCGCGTCGTCGGGGGCCTGATCGGGCAAGCGCTGGGGGAGGAGGGGGATGGGGAGGGTCCGGAGCACGTGCACGGGCTGCGGACGACCATCAAGAGGCTGCGGGCCTATCTCCAGCTGGTGAGGTCGAATCTTGAGGAGGGGTACTATTTTGCGAGGAACGCGGCGCTGCGGGAATCGGCGCAGGGGCTGGCGCATTTCCGGGATCGGGCGGTGATACTCCAGACCGCGGACGAGCTGCTGGGTGGGGCGAAGAAGCCGGAGCTGCGGGTGGCGCTGGCGGAGATGCGGGAGTTCTTGAACCGGACACTGCCGGAGGCGGGGGCTGCGGAGACGATCGGGAGGGCGGCGCAAGAGGCGGAGGCGACGCTAGTGGCGATGGGGGCGTCCTTCGAGGGACAGGCGCTGGAGGCGTCGGGCTGGAAGCTGCTACAGGGGGGGCTGAGGCGGACCTACCGGAAGGCGCGGCGGCTGATGCGGCGCTGGCGGGAATCGGGCCGGATCGAGGACGCGCACGAGTGGCGCAAGTTCAGCAAGTACCTGATGTTCCAGATCCAATTGGTGGAGAAGGCGTGGCCCGATCACCTGCGCAAAGTCCGGAGGCGACTGGGACGCCTGGAGACGTACCTTGGCAAGGCGAACGATCTGGACATGCTGGAGGAGGCATTCCTGGCGATGGCCCCGGAATGCGACATGGACACCGACGCTTGCCGCGAGGTGCGGAACGCGATCGCGCGCAGGCGGCGATTCCTGATCCGGCAGGCGGGGAAGTTGGGGGATAAGGTATTCGATGGGCAGCCGAAGGATTTCGTGGATGCGATCCGGAAGCGGTGGCGGCGGTGGAATCGCGGTGGGCGAGGGCGCGGGAGGAAGAAGGCGGCGGGGATGGGTGAGGGTGTCGAGGTGGCGGGAGGCCTGGCGGATGTGGGTGGATGACGTTCTGGTCGGGGTTCTCGCGTGTCCCGAGACGAGGCAGCGGCTGCATCCTGCAGACGCCGCGACCGTGGTGCTGCTGAATGGGGCGATCGGGGGCGGGGGGCTGCGAAACCGTTCGGGCCGCGCCGTTACAGAGCCGGTGGAGGGGGCGCTGGTGCGGGCGGACGGTGCGGTGTGCTACCTGATTCGCGGGGGAGTGCCGCTGATGCTGGCGGACGAGGCGGTGGCGTTGCCGGTCCGATGAGCGCGGGGCGGGGCGATCGTCTTGGCGTGCTGCTCGCCTCGGGGGCGGCGGCGGACGCGCTGGCGTCATGCGGGCGGGCGGTGGAAGAGGGGCGAGACGCGTATCTTTATCTTATTCACGAGGGGACGCGGCGGGTGCATGACGCCGGGGTGCAGTCGTTGCGGATGCGGGGGATGCGGCTGTTCTGTTGCGCGCATGGGGCGCGGCGGCGGGGGATGGAGACCGACGATGCGGCCGTCTACTGCGGGCTCGGAACCCTGGCCGATATCTTGGCGGCGGTGGATCGGTTCGAGTCGTTCACGGGGGTGGCAAGCGGTTCCGCGATGGGTCGGGGTTCTTGCGCCGGTGGGGGAGGGAAACGCGGTGTTCGCGTCGCGGTGTGTTCGGATCCCGCCATGGATGATCGTGCGGCGGAGGGCGTCCGCGTCGCGGCGGGGCTGTTGGCGTCCGGGGTCCTCCAAGTGAGCTTGGCATTCGTCGGAGACGGACGCCGGTGCCTGGCGCCGGGGGCCGAAGCCCTGGTCGATGGGCGTGAACTGGTCATGCACCTGGGCACATTTCGGGATTTGGGTGGCCGGGTCTGGGAGGGGGAGGAAACGGATCTGGGTGGCTGTTTCGCCGAGATGGTGTTCTGAGCGCGGGGGCGGGGCCCCTCCTTGGCAGGAGGGGCTACGTGTTGCAAGAGCGCGCCGGATGATTCATGGGGAAGCTTCCGATGCGGCCGAGGGGCCGTTTGGACTGCGGTGGCAGAACCCCGCCAGGGG
>CAZYWZ010000035.1:0-56129 GCA_964651705.1 uncultured Verrucomicrobiales bacterium | reverse complement strand
GGGCGGAAAATGGTAGGCTGCGCCTTGGCGCACGCCGCCGAATCGACCGTCCGCGCGCGCCAAGGCGCAGCCTGCATCGCGACCCAATTTCCGAGTCAGCAGCCCTTCCGCTTCGCCTCGGCGGCAGCCTTGGCCTTGCCCGCCTTGGCCCGCGCCCGGCGCTTGAGATGCGAGGGCTTGAACCGGATGAAATTGCTGAAGGTCTTCTTCAGCGCCTCGCGGGTGGTCAGGTAGCGCTGGCGGAGCTCGCCCCCGCGCCGGATGGCCGCGAGCACGCCCGCGACGGAGAAGTCGTCGGCGGCCAGGATCGTGAAGGCCGTCCCCACCGCGCTCGGGTGGTGCGCATCGCTGGCGGCGGTCATCGGGAGCGTGCGGCGCACGGCGTACTCGAGGGCGAGGCGGTTGTACCGGCGAAACGTGGACGCCGCGTTGAAAACCTCGATGGCGTCGATCGGGAGGGAGTCGAGGACCTTCTCGCGGATGCCGGCGCGGAATTGGTCATAAGGGTGCGGCGGCACGGCGATGCCCCCCTTCCGGTGGATGATCTCGATCGCCTCGGCGGGGGAGATCCCCTTGAGATACGGCAGGTGGATGCCGAGCGCCAGCAGGTGCCCCTCGGAGGTCGTGATCTCCTGGCCCGGGATGATGAGGAATCCATCGACCGGCTGCCCGTCGGCGCGCATCAGCCCGCGCTCCATGTAATAGTCCACGCACTCGCTGGTGTTGTGGTCGGTGATGGCGATGCCATCGAGTCCCTTCTCTTTCGCCGACGCGAGGATCATCTCGGGGTCGGCCACGGAATCGGCGCTGAACTGCGAATGGACGTGCAGGTCCAGCTTGTGCTTCTTCCCGGCCAGCGGTCCCCTGTCCCGTCCGCTCCCCGACATCGCCGTCCCCTCACTCCACGCCCGCGGAGCCATCCATGATGTCGATGTACGTGCGCGACTTGGACAGCTCCCGGCCGGGGATCATCGAGGAGATCTGCATCTGCTTGATCGTCCAGGCCTCGTCGATCTGCGCCACGCCGTTGACCTCCACCCGCTTGATGACCTGGTCGTCCTTGTTGTAGCCGTCGGCCCGGATCATGAGGCAATGGGCGTGCGTGATCCAGAACCGCACCTTCGCGTAGCGGCTCGCCGTCCCCTCGGGATAGGCGTCGAACGCGTAGCTCTTGAACGTCTTGATGCTGTCCACGCCGACCGGCTCGATGCGCGGCCAACTGAGGAAATGCAGGCCCAGTTCCTCGTAGGTGATGTCCGATCCCAGGACGGACTCGCTCACGCCCTTGCCCGTCACGCGCTTCCAATCCTGGTTCGCGTTGGGGCGCGTGTAGACCTCGGAGCCCGACGCGTCGAGGTGCACCCGGATCTGCAGGGGCGAATCCAGGGCCTCGTAGATCATCTCGCGCCCGTTGGTCTTCAGCACGATCGGGTGCCGGTTCTTCGGCGTGCGGATGTTGCCCGACAGCGTGAACGCCTGCAGGTCCATGTTCTTCCACAGCAGGCCGATGATCATCTCCGCCGGAGGCATCGGCTCGTTCGGGTTCGGCGCGGCACCGAGGCGATGCGCGGGTGCGGCCAGCAGCGCCAAACCGGCCACCGCCCAAAAGGCTTGTCGTAGGGGTCTCATGCGACTACCCATGAAATCGCGTGTTGGACCGATTACAAGCTTTGGATGAGGCCATCTTCCGGGCGGTCAACCAGGGGTGCGCGCACCCCGCCTGCGACTGGTTATTCGCTGCAGCCAGCAGCGAGAAGGTCTTCCTCCCGATCCTGGCCATCGGCGCGGTGGCCCTGCTGCTTTGCGGCGGCGCCCGGGGGAGGCTGCTGGTGGCCCTCGCCGCCATGAATCTGGCCATCGGCGACGGCCTGGTGAATCGGGGCATCCGCGCGATGGTCCAGCGCCCCCGCCCCCACGAGGCGCTCGTCGGCACCCGAAAAATCGGCTGGCGCGACGGCGCCCCGCACGTGAGCACCATCCGGAATGTCTACGACAAGCCCGGGGGCAAATCCTTCCCCTCGGGCCACATGATCAACAATGTCTCCACCGCCGCCGCCGCCGCCTGGCTCTACCCCGCGGTCGCCGCGCCCGTCGCCGGATGGCTCGCGCTCATGGGAGTCGCCCGCGTCTACTGCGGCGCCCATTATCCCTCCGACGTGCTCGGCTCCCTATGGATCGGCCTCGCCTGCGCCGCCCTCAACATCGCCCTCCTCGAGGCCGCCTGGCGCCTCGCCCGATCCCGCTGGCCTCGCCTCGCCAACGCGCCCCCGTCGCTGGTGGGTCTGTCGACAACCCGGAAGAAACCTGACACCCGGGGGTGAACCACGAATGCACTCGAATTCACACGAATGCCAACCGAGGGAATTCGTGCCTATTCGTGTCCATTCGCGGTTGAATCATTATCTGGACCGCCCGTCGAGCGATAGCTTACCGCCCCCCGCCAGAAACAGCGCAACGAACCCCCCCATGTAGACGAACGCCAGCTCCCCGCTGTTCTGCCCCGACAGCGCCCCGTCGTGCACCAGCGCGAACGCCACCGCCATCGTCACCGCCAGATTGAATGCCGCGAAACGCGTGAACAGCCCCACCACCAGCAGCGACGCGCACACCACCTCCGCGAACACCGCCAGCCCGAGGCTCGGCGCCGACCCGATCCCCAGCGGATCCGGAAAACTCCCCGACTTCGCCTGAAAGCCCACCAGCTTCGCCCACCCGTGGTTCAGCAGCATCGTCAGCCCCAGCCACGCGCGCAACACCAGCAGCCCGAAATCCACCGACCCCGGCACGAAATCCATCCGCAACAGCTTCATCATAATGGCCGGAACTTGCCCCCGCCCAGCCCAAGCGCAACCCCCGCCAAATCCCCTTGGCGCACCGCCCATTCCCGGCTATAAAGACAATTGCACCCGCGGCGGTCGTTTAATGGTAGGACTCCAGCCTTCCAAGCTGGTAGCGAGGGTTCGATTCCCTCTCGCCGCACCATCCATTTCCTATTGTTTATCAACGCTTTATAAAATTTCCGAGGCTAGGGGTGCCAAAAGGGTGCCAAATGGGTATATTGGCTACGTATGGCGCGCCTCCACAAGAAGCCGGGAAATCCCTACTGGCATCTCGACTACATCGACGAGACCGGGCACCGCCGCAGGCACTCGCTCGGGCTGCGCATCGACTCGAAATCGGACACCCGAAAGGCGCGGGCCAAGCTCGAGGCGATCCGTCAAGACGAGGACGCTGGCGAGCCCGACAAGGAGAGTTTCTGGGAACAGTGGGTGCCGGCCTTTCTGGCGAAGAAGTACCGCAAGAGCAATGACACGCTGGTGCGGTACACGAATGCCTGGGAGTGGCTCGCGACTTTCTTTGAGGAAAGGAAGATCCGCTGTCCCGCGCACCTCCGCCTGAGCGATCTCGAGGGTTCGCGTTCTGCCAAGGGCTACGTGGACTGGCGGCTTGAGCAAACCACCAAGAATGGCAAGCACCCTTCGCGAAACACCGTGGGCCTCGAACTGACCGTCCTCGGCGCCATACTGCGGGAGGCCAAGCGTCTGGAGTTCGTCGAGGACGTGGTGACCCGGGACCTTCGATTCGACGGAGATCCCCCCAAGGAAAAGTCGGCGCTCACCGATGAGCAAATCAACACCATCCTCAGGGCGTTGGCGACCGAACCGCCCGACAGGCGCTGGATGTTGCACACGTTCCTCATCTCCCTGTACACGGGCTGCCGCCTCAGCGCAACGCAGGTGCGCCCCGGCGACATCCTCTTTCGTCCCGGGCGACGCACGAGTCTCGCTCTTCGGGAAAAGGGCGGTCAGCGGTTTTCGGTCGCGGTCCTTTTTGATCAGCTGAACCCTGTGCTTCGCAGCATCAGGGAGTCGGGCAAGGCGCTGGAGATCCCGAAGCTCGCCAGCAAGGAATGGCGCTTGTTCTTCAATGGGCTCGACATGCCCGACGTGTCATTTCACTGCCTGCGCGTCACATTCATCACGCGCGCTTGCCTGCACGGCGTTCGCCGCGACATCGCGAAGACGATGGTCAGGCATGCCAGCGACACCGTGCACGAGATCTACCAGAAGCTCGACTCGTCCGACGTCGAGCAGGCGTTCGACGAACCCATTCCGACCACGTTCCTCAACGCATTCGATGGGATCGTGGATACGGAGGAATTGCTCAAGCGCTGAAGACATGGACGGCGGCGACTACTCCTGGGGAGGTGTCTGGAGGCGTCACGACAAGCGCCTTTCGATAAGAGAGCGCAGGTGTCGAAAACACCGGCTATGACATCCACAATGCGGGCTGGATTTTAGGCGGCCAAGCCGGCGGAGTTCCGGGCCTGCTTCCGCTTGGCCGGCAGGAGGGCCACTCAGCCCGTGATGCTTCGTGCCTTGCCTCTCGCCGCATTCATTTTGTCAGTTGCCACCACCGCGCCGGCCATCGTTCTCCAGCAGAACTTCTCCCTCGCTCAGTCCTCCGCGCTGGCCTCCAACTTCCCCTGCGCCAGCAGCACGCTGATCCAGAAGGGCCCGTCCTTCTTCCGGGGCAGCGGCGTGCTGGTGGCGCCCGACTGGGAGCTCACCATGGGTTGGCCGACGTGGTCACGGGGCTGAACTTCACCATCGATAGCCAGACCGTAGCGGCCCAGCCCGGCCAGTGGTTTCAACACCCCCTCTGCGACGCCGACCCGACCCTCTTCCCCCAGCAACAGCTGAGACATCGCCCAGTGCGAGTGGCTATCCGGGGCGCGGTGGTGGAATTGCGAGATCAGCGGCCCGATCCTACGGCATCTCGCGGCCATCCGGAGCCAACCCTCCAGATTGCCTTCAGGAGGAGGGGCTTTTAGACTAATGTGTGGTGGCGATGAACTTCCAACGAGTGGTGAATCAAGCGGTCGAGCTTCAGGCCCAGCTGCCATGGCTGGAGATGGTCGTGGTCGGCGGCACGGCGGCTGCGTTGCACGCATCCCATCGTTTCAGCACCGCCGCCGACCAAGTCACGGCCCTGCTGCGTTCGCGTTTCCAGATCGTCCGGGAGAAGCTGGATCACTGGGAGGGCTGGAAGACCATCCGGCTCCAGCCGCCAGTCTTGATTCTCGGCGAGCGCCATGAGGTTGAATTGGGAATCCGCCAGTTGCGCCGCACGATTGACCTCCAGACGACCACGGTCCAAGGACTGCTGGTGCCAACGCCGGCGGAAACGCTCCGCATCAAGGCGTTCCTCTGCACCGAACGCCGCATGATGCGCGATTATCTGGACGTTGCGGCGCTCGCGGATCTGCTGGGTGAAGACGGGGCCAAAGATGCCTTGGCTCCGTTGAACCTGCTCTATGAACCCAGGGGCAACCAGACCCGGCTGACCGCCTTCGCCCAGACAGCATTCGAGGTTCCGCCGGACTTCGATCCCGCCGTCCTGGCCTCATACAAGGGACTTCGGGCCCCGTACACGGACTGGAATCACGTCTCGGGCGTCTGTCGCACCCTTGGCGCCGCCATGGCACAGCGGGAGTTGGAGGGGCGTCTGCCGGAGCAGTTGCCAGAGGGATTCCGGAGGGTGGATGAAACTCGGGAGGAGGGCACCGAAGGCCATGGATGCTAATCGCTCAACGACCATCGAGACCCCCGAGTCGATCACCAATATCCTTTCCCGCGGTGGCACCGAAGACTGGAAACAGGTTTACGCCCAGGCGCGGATCGATGGTCGATTTCGCCAGGAGGTGCGTCGCCGCCTGGCGACCGTCGACGTCGAGGTCTCCGAAGGGGTTCCTGGACTCTGGACTGTGCTGCTCGAAAATCTCGATCGGTCCGCTCAAGGGATCGAGTCCCCCTCGATCAGCGGCACAGGACGCTGAGCGATCACAATCCCGTAATCCCTTGGCGAGACCCGCAACAGGTTGGGGTCAGGGGAATCAAGTGCATAGCCACCTTTCAAATTAGGACACTGCCGGTCGGCGCAGGCTGTGGCTTTCCGAACACCCTTCCATCCTCTCTATCGACTCCACCCTAGGCGAGCAGTTCACCCGGACCATTCCTGCACCAGCCCTCTGGCCTCCTCCATCAGCGGGTGCTCGAAGGCGCTGGCATAGGCGTCGAGTGTGGTTGCCTTGATTCGGAGCCTGCGGCCCGTCTGGCGCCATCCCGAGACGGCCGTGAGGACCTCGCGAAGGATCTCCTCCGCGGCGGCGGCCTTGAGACCGAAACGCGGGGCGACAGCCAAGGCACCGGCGATGCTGAGGCCTTCCCCATCCTCGCTGATCGGGGTCTTGCTCGTGCGGGCCCGGTCGATTTCCGGGACGGGATTGATGTCATAGGCAGGCGATAGCGCCCAGCGTCCGGCCTCGAGCATGAGAAAACCGTGGTTGCGGAGGTGGTCGTCGCAGTTGCTGGCGAGCAGCGAAAAGACGAGACGCCGCCAGAGTTCGCTCAGGTCTCCCGCGACGTCGTGGCCAAACTGGCGTATCGCGTCTGCCAAGAGGGTGTAGGACCCGGGGTCGCCTTGCGGGAGACCCAGCAGGCTGGCTCCCGACACGAACGGGATGCGGTGATGCCCCGCCCGATCGAAGCGGGTAATGACCGCGACGCCGTGTTCCCCCACTCGCGCCAATCGGTGCTCGACCGCGGTGATCCCGGCTGCGCCCGCCAACTCCAGGGCGAGAATCTCGCCGCTGGCGATATCGCGGGTGTCGTCGGGCTTGGGAAATTTCGCCAGGGCGAGTCGCCCGTCGGGCAGGCTGATCGCGGATTTTGGTCGGGCGCCTCCGAGGGGCGAGCCGGCGCCAAGGAGGAACCGCAGATCCTCGGCCGTCTCGCTCTCAGACTGGATCGCATCGGCCGCGCGCATCAGCGCCTGCAGCCGGATCATCGGTGGAAGCCTACCGGTGCCAGGGGCCAAGAACGGGCCAGAGGGTCCCTCGCGGAAACGCAGGGCGCCGAGGCGCGAGCTGTCATCGAGCGCGAGCACGTAATCGATGTCCCGATAGGGTTTTTGGGTGAGCACCCTCTTGCGAACGGCGCGTTCGATGAGGATTCGGCCCCAGCGATCGGGCCCACAATCCTGGATGGCGCCAAACACCCCTCGGCCGTGGAGAGCGCCGGCTTGAAGTGGCAGCGACGTGGGGTCGATTGGGAAAGCTCCGTCTCGCTCCAACCACTCGGGCGCATACTCGAATGAGACCACAGGTCCTTGCGCGGCGGCGTGGAGTCGTCCAACGAAGCACGTCTGCCCCTGCCAGTCGATGTGGACTTCCAAGCTCATTTGCGGGGGCGGCGAATCCGTTGGGGTAGTCGGCTTTCGTCGAGGCTGAGCGCGAGCGCATCGCTGGCGGGCGCGGCCAAGTTGGCGAGTCGGTCCTGCAACTGGAGGACGAAAGTCGCCGTGGCCAGTGTCCCCACCGAAACGGTCGGGTCACCGCGTTCCAGCCGCCAGAGCGTCTCCCGACTGACGAAGAGCCGGCTCGCCATGTCGATCGTGGAGATGCCCCGCTTGCGGCGGGCCACCGCGAGGTCGCGGCCGAGCTTGCGCAGCCCCTGGGCGACCGGTAGCGGGAGTGACGATTTTGGAGGCATGTGTTTAATGTCATCTATATCGCACATTAAGTCAATTAGTGTTCTCTATATCCGTCATAGAGTCCCCGCCTTGGATGTCTCGTTTGGCGGTCGGAGGTTTCGTCAGCAATATCAGGCGGTACCTGAGTGCTGTTCCGCAACAAACGCTCAGTTCAGTCCAAAATTCCCGGCGCGGATGCAAAATCATCTGGTCGTTCTGCAAAATCAGAAGCCGTTGTGGGACAGCAAGTCAGTGTGATCCGATATTGGGGAAAGCGTCGATGGATGGCATATTTTCTCGCTGGCAAAGTCCGACCCACTGTGCGGAGCGTCTCTTGCGCCAGATAAAGTGGCACAAAACCTACTCTTGCGCCAAAAAGAGTTCTTATTTGGCATAAACTCTCTTTTACGCCATATTGGATCACGATGCCCAAGGTAATATCCGAGGAGGATCTGAAGCCGATTCTGGATGCGTTCGTCGACTTGCCCCGGGCGGCGTCGATTGAGGCGATTGCCGGTCGGCTTCAGAATCCGCCATCCCGAAGAACATTGCAGCGCCGCCTCGCACAACTTGTCGAACAGGGGCGACTGGCGGCAGAAGGTGAGAAGGGCGGGCGCCGCTATCGATCTGTCCCCACGGTTGCCACGACGGCGACACCGGGTGGTCCTACGGGAGGCGCTGAGCCGGGAAATGTCCCGCTTTCTTCTGCCGGCGAGGTTATCCGGCAGAGCGTCACCCGCGCGATCTCGACCCGCAAGCCGGTTGGGTATCGGGCGGCGTTCCTCGACGAATACCGGCCAAACATCTCGGCGTACCTGCCCCCCGCCCTTCGTCACGGGCTCGTCGAACTCGGACAGGTCACCGCCGAAGTCCAGCCCGCGGGCACGTATTTCCGGAAGATCCTGGACCGGCTGCTCATCGATCTGTCATGGAACTCGAGCCGATTGGAGGGGAACACCTACTCGCTGCTTGAGACGCAGCGGCTGCTCGAGGCGGGCGAGAATGCCGAGGGCAAGGCGGCCGAAGAGGCGCAAATGATCCTGAATCACAAGGCGGCGATCGAGTTCCTGGTGGAGCAGGCGGCCGACATCGGTTTCAACCGCTACACCCTCTGCAATCTGCACGCCCTGCTTTCGGACAACCTGCTCCCCGACCCGCGGGCCGGTGGTCGCCTGCGCACACGACCCGTCGCAATCCAGGGCACGACCTTCCATCCACTGGAGGTGCCGCAGGCCATCGAGGAACACTTCGACCGCCTCCTGGAAAAGGCCGCGGCCATCGATGACGCCTTCGAGCAGGCCTTCTTCGCCATGGTCCACCTCCCCTACCTCCAACCCTTCGATGACGTGAACAAGCGCGTCTCGCGCATGGCGGCGAACATCCCCCTGGTCAACCGCAACCTCTGCCCCCTGTCGTTCGTGGATGTCCCGCAGTCCGACTACGTGAACGCCATCATGGGCGTCTACGAATTAAACCGCGTCGATTACCTGCGCGACGTATTCGCCTGGGCTTATGAGCGTTCCTGCGCGCGCTATTCGGCCGTCCGCCAATCGCTGGGCGAACCCGATGCCTTCCGCCTAAAGTATCGGGCGCAGATTGGCCAGGTGGTCGCCCAAGTCGTGCGAGACCGCATGGGCAAGCGCGCCGCGACGCAATGGATCCAGCGGCATGCGGCTGGCATGGTCCCGGAGGCCGACCGCGCGCGGTTCGTCGAGGTGGCCGAGACCGAGCTGACCAGCCTGCACGAAGGAAACATCGCCCGGTACAGGCTCCGGCCCTCGGAGTTCGCAGACTGGAAGCAGATTTGGGACTGAGACGTCGTCTCTGCGAAAATGAGTATCTACGCAACACTGTGGACGCTCAAGCTCCCGAAAGAAGGTGACGCGCACATGGGGTATGACGTCACGAAGGATCTCCTTCGCGGCGGCGAATCCGTTGGGGCGGGCCGCTTTCGTCGGGGCTGATCGCGAGTTCATCGCCGGGCGGCGTGAACCAGGGCTCATCGACCAAGAGATTTGCCACATCGACGGGCAGAATGTAATGATAGCCGTCAGGGCCGCAGCGGCGGTGGAGCGCGGCGAGGATTTTGCGGCAACGCTCGGGGCCGTCGTTCGGGCCGGCGGCGAACAAGGGTTTGCCCTGGTCTCCGAAGACGAACTCCTCTTGGTGCTCCGCCGCCGAGAGGCCGCCGAACACCCGGGCGGCCCGCCTGTAATCGGGGGCCGGGGCGAATCCCAACTGGGCCGCCCAGGCGACGGCACCCTCGACCAGCTTTCTCGCGGCGGCGGCGGCCATCGGAATCAGCTCGGACTCCTCCTGAATCCGTCCGATGAGGCGGTCGTGATACACCTGATGGCTGTTGAATTCAGCGAAGAAGGCATCCTTCACGCCAAGGCAAAATACGTCGATGAGGAACACGCCGGATTCCGTGCGCCCGTCGGCCTTGAAGCGGGTCACGATCACGTTGCCGATGCCGAGATCGAAGAGTCGCGCGAAGCGGAAGGCCTCCGTCGGGCGTCTCTGGGGGTTTTGGATCGGGGTCACGACGGCCATCTCTCCTTCATCTTTCGCACCAGCGTCTTCCGGATGCGCTCTCGCGCCGCTTTGCCGAGGCGCGGCGTTTTCTGGGTCGACTTGGAAATCTTGGCCTTGGGAATCTTTGCATTGGATGGGGCTGCGCGCCGGCGCTTCTTCGTGGCGCGCCCGGGGCTGGCGGGCTTCTTGGGCTTGGCGCGGGCCTCGCGCTTCTTGGTGGGGGCCGGGGGCGGGGGTGCGGCAGGCGCCTGCTCGATCTCGATGCCGAAGACGTCGGCGATGGCGTCGTCGTCGAGGGTAGGCGCATCGTGGGGCGCGGGCGCGGCGGTGCTGGCGGTGGCCTCGGAGATGAGTTCCGCGTGATCGACGCCGCGGAGCGCAAAGAGCAGCTCTGGGCTCTCGTCGAGCCGGGAACCGACGCCATAGAGCGCGGCCGCGACGTGCTTGCACATGTCTGCCCAGTCCGGGCACGAGCAGCTCAGGCCGATCTCGGCGGGCTTTGGGAAGAGTCCGGTCTTCGGGCGCGTCATGACCTCCATGACCGGCCCGGAGAGTCGCCCCAGCAGGAGGTCCATGAGCGAGTGGACTTGGCCGGCGCACTCGCGTTTCAGCGCCCGCCACGCCGCGGTCGCCACGGGCTTGACGGTGATCTTGATGTGGTAGAGGCTCGACCCGCTGACGAGGGCGGTGACCTCGCCGGGCTGGATCTGGAGGTCGAGAACGGCGCCGCTCCGGACGTAGCTGCGCCCCCGCGGCAGGCGGTTCTCGTAGTCGCTGTAGGACTCGAGGTTGTCGCACCAGGCCTTGCCCCAGAAGCTCTTCGCGATCTTGCTTCCCTCGAGTCGTATCGGCGAAAGCTTTTTCCCGGACTTCTGCAACCGGCGCGCCTCGCGCTCGGCCTTGGCGCGCTTTTGGGCGGCGCTCACGTAGGGCCGGTAACGCCACCAGCTCATGGGCGCGGGCCCGGGCTAGTCCCCCACCGCGGTCCGGATGTCCAGGGCGACGAAGCGCAGCAGTTCCTCATCCGGCATCTCCGTTAGCAGCGGCGCGCCGCCGTCGGCAAGCAGTTCTTCTGCGAGGCCGCGTTTCTCTTCGATCAGGGCGCGGATGCGCTCCTCGACCGTGCCGCGGCAGACGAACTTGTGGACCATGACGTTGCGCCGCTGGCCGATCCGGAAGGCGCGGTCGGTGGCCTGGTTCTCGACGGCGGGGTTCCACCACCGGTCGAAATGGATGACGTGCGCGGCGGGTGTCAGGTTCAGGCCGGTGCCACCGGCCTTGAGCGAGAGCACGAAGAAGGGCGGCCCGCCCTCTTCCCCGAAGCGGGACACCAGCCGCGCGCGCTCTCTGACGGGGGTGCCGCCGTGGAGGGTGAGGCCGGGTCGGCCGAAGGCCTTGCCGAGGTGCGCCGCGAGCGGGTCGCACATCTCCCGGAATTGCGTGAACACCAGCGCCTTCTCCTGCCGGGACGCGATCTCCTCGGCGATCTCGGTGAGCCGCCCGAACTTGCCGCTGGCGGCGGGGTCGAAGCCGCCATCGCCGAGCCAATGTGAGGGGTGGTTGCAGATCTGCTTGAAGCGCATCAGGAACGCGAGCACCAGCCCCCGCCGCCCGATGCCATCGGTGGCCGCGAGCTTGTCCTTCAACTCCCGGACGGATTGCTCGTAGAGGGCGGCCTGCGCCTTCGTGAGCAGGCACCAGGCGTCGACCTCGGTCTTCTCGGGCAGGTCGGCGATGACGCGCTTGTCGGTCTTGAGCCGCCGCAGGATGTAGGGCCGCGTCAGTTGGCGCAGCGGCGCGAAGTGCCGCGTCGGATCGGCCGAGAGGCGCCCCACGGTGCGCGCGAACTCGGTCGCGTTGCCCAGCAGCCCCGGGCACAGGAAGTCGAACAGGGACCACAGGTCTCCGACGCGGTTCTCCACCGGGGTGCCGGTCAGCGCGATGCGCGCGCGGGCGCGGAGTTCCTTGGCCGCCCGGGTCTGCCGCGCGGCGGGGTTCTTGATGGCCTGCGCTTCATCGAGCACCGCCAGCCGCCATGCCATCGCCCGCAGCCGTGGCGATCGCACCAGCAGCCCGTAGGTCGTCACCACCAGGTCCTTGCCGGCGAAGGCCTGGCCGGGTTCCTCGGCGGCCGCTTGCATCGCGGCGGGGGATGACTCCGAGGGATGGGCGAAGAACACTTCCAGGCCGGGCGCGAAGCGCTCGATCTCGGCGCGCCAATTGGCCACGAGCGAGGCGGGGGCCACCAGGATCGAGGGCGGGGCATCGGCGCGCGAGGCGGCGGTCTCGCGCTTCAACTGGAGGAGCAGCGCGAGGGTCTGGATGGTCTTGCCCAGGCCCATGTCGTCGGCGAGGCACGCGCCGAGCCCGAGGCGCGACATGAACCAGAGCCATTGCGCACCGGTCCGCTGGTAGTCGCGCAACTGGGCCCGCAGGTCCCGCCCGGCGTCGAAGCCGGCCAGCGTCGCCGGATCGCGCATGGCGGCCAGGGTCTCGCGCAGCCAGTCGCCGGGAACGCACTCCGACCACTCGCGCGCCGGGGCCTCCTCCGCCGCCGCGCCATCGGGCCCCTTGCCGAATCCGGCGAGCAGCCGCATCCCCTCGAGGAAGGACATGCCGTCCCCGGCCCGCTCGACCCGGCGCCAATGCGCCAGGACCTCCGCGAGCTTTTCCTTATCGATCTCCACCCACTGGCCCTTGAGCAGGACGAGCGGGGCCTGCGATTGCATGAGCGCGGCGAGTTCCTCCTCCGAGAGCGCCTTGCCGTCGAGCGCCACGCCCACCGAAAAATCCAGCATCTGGTCGAGGCCAAGGCCTCCCCCGCGGCGATCCCCGATGCGCACCGACACCCGCGGGCGCGAGGGTCGCCCCGCGCGCCACCAGTCCGGCACCCGCACCAGCAGGCCGCTCTCCTCGAACAGCGGGATGTCCTGGAGGAAACGGTGCGCCTCTTGAGGCGACCACGTCAGGGCCTGAAAAATGCTGCGGCTCTCGATGAGCGCGCGCGCGAGGGCGCTGCGCTCGGCGGCGCGCTGCACCGGGGACAGTAGGGCGGTCAGCGCCGCCCGATTCTTGGCGCCGGCGAATTCCTGCAGCGCCCGGGAGAGCGGCAGGTGCTGGGCCTTGCCGCGGTCGGAGATCGCCCGCGTGTAGGTGGCCAGGAAGGCGAACGGGCGCCCGGCGTCACGCTTGTTCTCCGCGAGGTGGAACGTCACCCGCCCGACCGTGTGCCAAGCGGATCCCCGCTGGCGTAACCACTTCCCGAAGCCGGACGCCGCGGTCTCGCGGGACAAGTGGCTCCCGAGCGCCTCCCACAGGGAGCGCAGCACCGGGACCGAGATGTTCTCAGCGCCCCGCACCGGCGGCGCCCCCGCGGCGAAGGCATCCAACCATGCGTCGTCGGGCGAAACCCCCGGGGCCGGACCCTCGCCGTCCCCGGCTTCTTGGCACACGCGCCCGAGATAGGCCTTGGCAAAATCACGCCAGTACGACAACGAATCCGGCAGCGGCAGCGCCAGGGCGTCCACGCCCAAGAGCACGAGCCCATCCTCGGACGACGCCTCGAACGCGGCGCGGATTCGCCCGGCCCATCGGTCCTCGATGGCCGGGGCAACTTCGGGAGCCTCCGCCGCCCAGAGATGCCCCGCCGGAGAAAGGGCAAGTTCCAGCGACATGCGCGGACTTTAGTGGCGCCGACGCGCGCCCGCAACCCACGGATGCGAGGGGCGTCCGAAGGGCCCCTCGTGGCTGCGGGCTCAGATCACCAGATCGGGCTGGCATCCGGGCGCTCGTGGTAGATCACCAACCAAGGCAGGGTCGAGATGCAGTCCATTCATCACCGACGTGATCGGGTGCAGGGCACGCGGGTGCCGTCGGCGAGGCCCAACCCATTGGAGGAGTTCCAGGACATGTCTGAGTTCATTGACGCAGTTCGATGGGTCTGGCAGCGTGATTGAGGAAGGGATCCTTGAAGCGAACAAGGCGCGCGCCCCCGCCGGCAAAGCGCTGGTTCTGGGATGGCACGGGAGGGTTGTCCCATCGTGCCGCGTCTGATCGCATCCCTCGAACGGTTCCTTCGCCACCAGCGTACTCGTGAAGAAGCGACTGCGAAAGAAGAAGCACAAGGGCGAGTTTGCGGTCTTCGGCCGACAGATCGTGGTTCGGAGGTCTTCTTCGAACGACCCCCAGGCTTTCCTGGACCGCTTCATCGAAATCGTCGAGGCGAACGGCTGCGTCTGCGGAGGCTCTTCTTCTCCGGAGGTACTCGATGTCGTGAGTTACACCGCCAGCTCCGATCGAGGCCCGAACCAGGATAGGCCATCAGAATAAACCAGCGTCCTTATCGGAACTCGTGCGGAGACATCCGCAAGAAAGAAATCCAGAAAAGACAAAGAAAATACTTGCGCGTGTTCGCTGATAGGAGTATCTTCGCGTCGAATTCAATGAGAACTCACCAACAGCTATGGCAAAAAGGCGGCGAATCGCATCGCGCGATTTGGCGCAATGCGTTTGCCCCAGCCCTGTTGCCGTGCGGTAGCTATGACGCGACAGGAGGGCCGGGCGGGTAGGAGGTCCCCAGCAATTTTGCTAACCCTGCCCGGCTCGGACCTGGCAGGGTTTTTTATTGTCGATGTGTCGGAATGAACGAGAGAAACGGATGAGAAAGGAGGCGAGATAGATAGATTGGGTGAAGTAAGAAAGGCCCAAGGCCGTTAGCGGCGGCCCTGGGCCCCAAGTTGACCGAGGATCAGCGTGTGAGCCTTACCTGGGACCAACATCCCAAGTATAGCCCGCGGCCCGGTGTCGTCAACAGCGGCCCGGATCGCCGCGGGAACCTCGGCCAACCGTCACCCGACGGACAGCGCCACACATATATAACCCCAAAACGAAATACTGAGGGCTTCGAGGGAGGTGTGCCCGAAACACCGAAACATCCGCCGTGAAATACCCGCGGGTGCCCCGATAGGCGGGGTAAGGGTGCTTGTTCTTTGTCAGATATCGCCCAGCCGGCGCGCGAGAGCCTCGTGAAACAGGTGAGCGGCACAACGCCGGGCGCAGGGCGACGCGCGGCCCAGGATCTCGCGCAAGGGAGAAGACCTGGCGGCCAGGTGGAGATTGCCCCGAGCGGGCGATCGATCGGACACCGGCCGACAAATGCCTGTGCCGGGCGGCGTGCGGCCCCGATTGGGGGGGCCGCGGCCCGGCCATGATTTCCGCGCCCGTGGTCTAAAATCAGGACACGTCGTTGCCAGCGACGGGGCCCCGGCGAGATACCGGGCGGGCGCACCATCGATCATCGAGTTTGCGGGGAGGGGCGGTCCCCCGCCGGGTCTCATAAGCCTGGCCCCGCCGGTTCGACTCCGGTCCCCGCAATCCTTTCTTCCCCACGTAGCCCAATGCAGAGGCACCGGTCTCAGAAACCGGACAGTCTGGGTGCGAGTCCCGGCGTGGGGAGTTCTTCTTGCTGCGGGCGCCAGCATTGCGCAGCGCGGTCTCCAAAACCGCGCGGCCCCGGGGCAGCACCGGGACGCCGTGCCGTTTCCAAAGGCCTTAGGGTGCCGATCCCCCGGGCGGTCTGTAAAACCGTCGGCCCTAAACGAGCGGGGAAGCCGGCCGCGCGGAGCGTTACCGCCGGCACCCACCATCCTGTCAAACCATCCGTTTCACCCAAGAGGGACCCGAAGAGGAACAGCAGACTCGCTTGCCTGTCGAGCAAGAGATAGCCGGGGCGGCACCGGTCGGGTCCGAGTTTGCTCCCGCGCGGAAGCGATCTGAGAGGTGATCGTCCCGCGCGGTGGGAGACGCCCCCGTAGCTCAGCATCTAGAGTACCTGCCTACGAAGCAGGGGGTCGCAGGCGAAAATCCTGCCGGGGGCACCATTTCAGCGAGGCGATTTTCGGGCACGAGGGAGAAAGTGGACCCGCCTGGCCTGGGACCAGGAGACACCCGGGGCGGTACCGGGGTGCCCGACCCATTCGATGCCCTCGTCGCCTAACTACAGGGCCTCCGTCTTCTAAACGGATCCGTGCCGGTGAGATCCCGGCCGGGGGCGCCAGTTTCCATACCCGGGTGGAATAACAGTAGTCCGCCGCACTGTTAATGCGTGAGGCGATCGTGCGAATCGATCCCCGGGTGCCACATCTCATATCGGAGGGCGTCCGGATCAGACGAAGAAGGCGGCCCGAACCCGCCCGGCCCGCGCCCGCGGGCTCCGGGGTGCGAATCCCCGGCCCTCCGCAATCTTTCCTGCGGCCCCGTAGCTCAATGCTCCAGAGCAGCCGGCTTTTACCCGGTTGGTTGCGGGCGAAAATCCCGCCGGGGCCACCCCTGTCATCATCGACCCGCCTGGCGTAAGAGCAGCCTGTCCTTCAAACAGGATCCCGAGAGGGCTACGGGGTGCGAGTCCCCGCGCGGGTGCGGTCTCGATTGCGGCGTAGTTCAGCAGCCAGAACGCCGGGCTTTGACCCCGGTGGCGGCGGTGCGAGTCCGCCCGCCGCAAAAGTTCTTATTCCACCGCTAGCTCATCAGCAGAGCGCGCGACCGATAATCGCGAGGCGGCCGGGGCGGCACCGGCGCGGTGGACCACCTTGTCGCTGGATGGCAGAGAAGTCATGCACCGGTCTGAAGCACCGGCCAGTCTGGAGCGTTACCAGATCCAGCGGAGTTCCCCGCTTTGAGGGGCCGTGGCAGACATCAGGAATGCGCCCGCCTTGCAAGCGGGACCATGTGGGCGCGAATCCCACCGGCTCCACCATTGCCATGTCCCCGTAGCTCAGCGTATCAGAGCGCGGCCTTCCGAAGGCCGAGGTCCCCGGCGAAAACCCGGGCGGGGACGCCAGTCTGGACCAGACTCCCCCGTGGCAGATCCCAGGAATGCGCTCCCCTCGTAAGGGAGACCATGGCGGTGCGAACCCGCCCGGGGGATCCACTTTTCAGGTGATGGTGTAACCAGCAGCATCCGGGTCTGTGAAACCCGAGGCGCACGGTGCGAGTCCGGCTCACCTGACCATCCGATCGCCCGCAAGGCCAAGAGACGAGCCAGGTGGTTGCAACCCATCGGTACCCGGTGCGAGTCCGGGGCGGGCGTCCACTTTCGAGATTCTACGGCCCCGTAGCTCAATATCCAGAGCAACCGGCCCTTACCCGGTTGGCTGCGGGCGAAACTCCCGCCGGGGCCACCATCACCACAAGTCCGCCTAGGCGTAGGGAGCGACGCACCCCGCTGGTATCGGGGAGAGCCGGGCGCGAGTCCCGGAGGCGGATCATTCCATCCCCGCGTAGCCCAACGCAGAGGCACCGGACTCAAGATCCGGGCAGTGCGGGTGCGAGTCCCGCCGCGGGGAAACCTATCATCACCCCGCGTGGCCCAGCAGCAGAGGCAGCGGTCTTAAGAACCGCGAGTCGCGAGTGCGAATCTCGCCGCGGGGATGCGCTGGGGAACAAGACAGAGGCATCGGAAGGAGGACGACATATGAATAGCGAGACCCAGAGCAGGGCCATGGCCCACATGGCCTTTCTCGACTGGGATGACGTCACGCGGGATATCTCGTTCGGCATCGGTCGCCACAGCAAGGAGCGCGTGGGGCACGAGCTCTTCGAGGATCCGCTGTGGGGCGAGCGCCCCTTCCGCGACTGGAAGGCGATGGCCGAGGCGCAGCTCGGGACGGTGGGCAGCGGCAACCACTACGTGGATATCTTCGCCGACGAGGCGGGGCGCGTGTGGGTCGGGGTCCACTTCGGGTCGCGCGGCTTCGGCCACAAGACCGCGACGCACTTCCTGCGCGCGGCCGGCGGCAAGGACGGCATGGACGTGGCCCCGGCGGTGGTCCGCGAGGATAGCGCCATCGGGCAGGAGTACCTTGCCGCGATGGCGCTGGCGGGCCGCTACGCCTACGCCGGACGGGAGCACGTCGCCCGCCACGTGGCCCGCGAGATCCTGTCGGCGCGCATCCTCGACGAGGTGCACAACCACCACAACTTCGCGTGGCGCGAGCGCCACGCCCTGGAGGCGGGTGGCCCCGAGGAAGCGTGCTGGGTCGTGCGCAAGGGCGCGACCCCGGCCTTCCCCGGGCAGCGCGGCTTCGTCGGCGGCAGCATGGGCGACGACGCCGTCATCATCGAGGGCGTCGACTCGGAGACCTCGCGCGAGGCGCTCTACTCGACCGTGCACGGCGCGGGGCGCGTCATGTCCCGAACCGCGGCCAAGGGCCGCTTCGTTGCCGAAGGCGGCAAGCGTATCCGCAAGGAAGGGCTTGTCCGGCACGACGAGATGATGCGCTGGCTGCACGAGAAGGGCGTCGTGCTGCGCGGCGGCGACCTCGATGAGGCGCCGCAGGCGTACCGGCGACTGCCCGATGTGCTCGATGCCCACGCGGGCACGATCCGCGTCCTCCACACGCTTCGCCCGCTGGGCGTGGCGATGGCGGGACGCGACATCCGTGATCCCTACAAGGACTAAAGCCCCGGACGCCATGGCGCCGCACCCATGGCGCGCGGCGTCCGGGCAGAGTTTCTCCATTTGAGGAGGCCGAACCCCGCGGGGCGGGGCGCCGCCCGGAAAGCGGTCGGTCCCGGCAATCCGGCTGGGATGTGGCTCAATACCACCGGCCTCCGCCATTTCACTCCGTTCCGCTCCCTTTCGCCGGCGTGGCTCAGCAGCGACAGCAGCGGTCTTGTATGCCGCCACACGGGGGTGCGAGTCCCCCCGCCGGCCCCATTCGATTCACCATGGCCGCGCTAGCCCAACAGCAGAGGCACTGCGTCGAGAGCGCAGCGAGTCCGGGTGCGATTCCCGGGCGCGGCAGATTTTCCACCGCGGGATCGTAGCTCAAGGGCAGAGCGCGGCACTCATAATGCCAGGGTTCCCGGTTCGACTCCGGGCGGTCCCACGATCTTTGCGCCCGTAGTTCAGCAGCCAGAACGCCAGGCCGACATCCTGGAGGCGGATGGGGCAGCACCATCCGGGCGCAGGTCTATATAGAGAAGAGGCGCTGCGCGCGGCGCCACCAGTCCGCGGCCTGTACGGATGGGTTGCGCTCAGGTCGGCGTGAGGCGAGGGGGCTCTTCCAGCACATCGAGGACGGCTCTCGCGCAGAAGACCCGGTCGCGCTTCCTGTTGTCGACGCGCCTGAGAATGCGCCTGCGTTCCAGCCTGCGGATGGCGGCCATCGCCGTATTGTACGCGACGCCGAGGGCGCCCTGCGCCGAGCGGGGCGTCACGAAGGGGTTGGCGCCGATGATGTCGATGAGGCGCAGGCTGATTTTGGACCTCTCGGGCGCCAGGTCGTTGCGCCAGCGCTCGAGCATGGCGTTGATGCGTTCGGCGCGGCCCAGGGCATCTTCGGACTGCCGCGCCACACCGTTGAGGAAGTATTCGAGCCACGGGGTCCATTCCGCGCGCAGGGTCACGCCCAAGAGCCGATCGTAGTAGTCCCGGCGCGTCGCCTCGAAGAAGGCGCTCAGGTACAGGAGCGGCATCGGCAGGATGCCGCGCTCGCACAGGAAGAGCGTGATCAGCAGACGCCCGACCCGCCCATTGCCGTCCAGGAACGGATGGATGGCCTCAAACTGGTAGTGCAATAGCGCCGCATGGACCAGCGGTGGCAGTCCGTGGTCGTGGAGCGCCTTCTCCCATGCCCCAAGGTGATCCATCAGGTCCTCGGGCGGAGGAGGAACAAAGGATGCCTGTTGGAGCGTGCACCCGGGCGCCCCGATCCAGTTCTGTGAACGCCGAAACTCCCCCGGTGCCGCCGTCTCCCCGCGCACGCCTTTCATCAGCCGCGCGTGGAGCTCGCGCACCAGCCGCAGCGACAACGGAAGGCTCGCAAGACGTTTTACGCCGTATTCCAGCGCCGCCACGTAGTTGGCCACTTCGCGAAGATCATCCGGACTGCGTTCGACCGCCACCCCCGCCTCGGCCGCCAGCAGTTCCCCAAGCGTGGATTGTGTCCCCTCGATGCGGCTCGAAAAGACGGCCTCGCGCCGCACAAACGGCCGGATCAGCAGGTGCGGGTTTGGCAGACGCCGTCCTTCTCCCGCAAGCCGACCCAGCCGTGCGTCGGCGTCGGAGAGCGACCGCACGAGCCCCGGAGACCAGTCGATCTTCGGGGGCAGGGGGTGTGGATGAAAGGCCCGATAGCCTCGGCCCGTCTCGCGCCACACCCCGGCGCCACCGGCCTTTGCCTCCCTGGCCATGATGGAATATACCCGAGGCTTATTTCATTTTCAAGATCCCGAATGAAATAACGATGGCGGCTATTTCAATCTGCGGCACCCGCCTTTTCCGCGTCTTCCCGCCACCTCCCTCCGCCCCCACGGGGCCCGGACAAATATCTGACAAAGGACGAGCACCCCAACCCACACAGGAACGACACATGAGAGGACTACTGGACAAGAACACCGTGCTGGTGCTGAACCGGCTCTGGCAGGCGATCGGGACCAAGACCCCGGCGCATGCCTTCTGCATGATGGCCGCCGGCGCGGCCACCGCCCTGGACATTCGGGGCGAATCGGAGATGTCCCCGGTTGCATGGACCGAGTGGCTAGCGCTCCCCGTGCGCCCGGGTGACAACGCCGTGCTCACGGTGCGCGGACCGGTCCGCTGCCCGACGGTCATCATCGCGATCAACCCCGACTTCGTCCCGCGCCGGCGGCCCACGCTGTCCTCGAGGGCCATCCGCGAGCGGGACAACGAGACGTGCCAGTACACGGGCCGCAGGCTGCCTCGGGGCCGCGGCACCATCGATCACGTGATCCCGCGCCATCAGGGTGGCCGGACCACGTGGGAGAACTGCGTGCTCTGCGACGAGGCGGTCAACTCCGCCAAGGCCAACCGCACGCCCGAGCAGGCCGGCCTCAAGCTGCTGCGCCGACCCAAGGCCCCGCCCGAGATCCCGGTCTGGGCCACGATCCGCAACGAGCACGCCGTGCCCGAGTGGGAACCGTTCCTGCTGCGTCGGCGCAGCTAGGGCTAGGAGGCTCGCGGCGGCAAGATCAAGAGGCCCCTCCCGGCAAATGCAACAAAGACTCGAACTGCGCTCAGTGTCCCGCCGGTCTCGGCCTTCGCTCGGGCGGCCGTGGCGCCTCGAAGGCGCACAATCTCCCGGCTACACGCCCTTCCTCCTCCCGGCGGCGGCCTGCCGCGCGGCCTCCTCGTCCTCCCAGGAGACGAGATGCCGGGGGAGGATTTTGTTCCCAATTTTCCCGAGGGGGTATTCGTGTCGGTTGACCCACGTCGAGACCGTGGCCCGGCAGCAGCCCCGGAGAGCCGCGACCTCGGCCGGCCACATGGCCATACCGGCGTCGAACTTGGTCTTTGCTCTGGCGTACGCCGCCGCGTCCTCCTTCGCCTTTTCGGTCGCCTTGGCGTCGCTGGGGACGTGGGCCTTGGGCACCTCTTCAAAGCTGCCCTCGTACTGCGGGCGCCTCGCGGCCCCGCCCCGTCGTGTCTTGCGGTTTCTTCTCACTCCCGGGATTAGTGTAATGAGGCGCCGCCAGCTCTTGGTACCGAATGCACGACGGCACCGCGACCCAGAAGAGGACGCAGTTGACCGTCGAGCGGAAACTCAACCCAGTCATGTCACACTGTCCGGGGTCAGGCCAGTCCGATAGTGGCACAACGGTCAAAATTGCGCGGATCAGCCCGGGAGTGAGCATCTGTCCGCGCACCTAACGGAGGGTCAGAGGGCCTGCTTGGCGTGTGCGAATTCGGTTTGTAAAATGGTGTCAATAGCTGTAAACTTCAATCGAGGCATGCATCAGACGCCAGCAGTATGGGGGCAGTAGACTGGAAGCAGTTGGGGGCCCAAGCAGCGATGGAGTCACCGCGCGTGCGGGTGGGTTCTAATGCCGACGACGTAATACGACGGCTCCACGCCAAGGGCTGGTCATATCGCGGTATCGCGGACTGGTTGTCGACACGTGGCGTGAAAGTCTCGCATGCATGGGTTGGGCTCCGCGTGCACGCCCTTGGCCTGAGTCGATCGGACACGTGTCAAGCGCACACTACCGTTGACACGAGTGCCACCCGACTGAAGAGGCGCAAGACCAGGGATACTCCCCAGATCGCGTTGGCACGGCCGACAGACAAGGAAACAGAGAAGGGTATCGATCACGGTACTGGCACAACCGTGCGATTCCTCTTGCCCCGAGATAAGGTGTCCTTCCTGCGCGGATATGATCGGGATACGGTCGAGTCTAGGGTGGTGGAGATGCGGGTGGGGCGTCTCGACGATCTTGATCTGGCGCGCAGATTACTTTCCCGGTACAGACGGGCGCCGCGCCGTGCCATCCTATACTCTGACGACGACTTGACGGCACTTGACGATTTTGACGTCACGATACAGTCGGCACGCGAGTGGACGCACGGTGAGGACTGGGATCTGGTGTTCGATGGGTCGGTATATTATGCGGGCCTAGCGCGCATTCTAAACGGCATCGTTGCGGAAAGAGTTCGGGTTTGTCGCAGACAGGTCTCCGGGAAGAGCAAGCGGAGGTACCGGACTCCCGCAGAGCGCGCAGAGATAGAGGCGAACCGGAAGTGGATGCTCGAGGCGGTGTTTGGCGCAGACACGCCCGCTGCTGCCCCTGATCGCGTTCAACGGTCGGCGGCCGCCGGGTAGTCAAAAACTCGACTCTTTAACCTATTACGTCCTGCCCCGCAATGCCTTGCGCCTGTCGCCTCATTCTGTCCGGGGCTGCCTGGAGGGGGTCTACCCAAGGTGGACCCACCTCGCATGCGGTGAGCGCCTGTCAGCGTCTCGATCTAGGGCCAACCATCATCCAGACCAAAGTCCGGCGAATCGCAAAATACCCTAATGACCGGGCGTGGCACATCGAGCCAAGTCCAGGATCGGCCGGCAGCGTCAGGCGCCCTCCTCACGTCCGGTAGCCCGTCCCCCCCGCCATCCGAGTGCCGCCTCTCGCCAGCGCATGGGCCGGCGCACTCGCGCGCGCAGCAGCGAGCTGGGGGACAGAGGTCTCGGCGCACTCGCAGACCATGACTGGCGCCGGTGGCCCACGGTGCTCCCCCCCATCCTGGTGGAGATGGCGATCGCGGTCCTGATCGTACGGGACTACTTGGCGACTTGCCATCCCGCCACGTGGCGGGTGTCGGCCGCGGCCATCCACAGGACCCTACGCGCGAGGCTGTATGGCCGGGCGCTCCATGTCAGTGTGCCTTCCTTCATCGTCCACCACATTCTGCGCTTCCAGACGAGGTATCACGCCGCCATGACCACTCAGGACCGTGCGCTGATGGAGGCATGGCAGACCGAATACCTACCAAATCGATCCAAACACGCGGGGGATGTGGTTGCCATGGACCACTTCGGTTTCGAGATCCCGCGGGGCTGTGCGGCGGGCCGCTATCAGGGTACTCCGTACGTTGACGAGGCTAGTAGGCTGGCGGGGGTCCTCGGCCTCTCGCGGGAAAAAGCGACTGCATTTGGATGCGCCGACCTCTTGCAGCACCTGTCGCGGGACGTCGGGGCCGTCCGCTTCGACCGCGAGCCAATCCACGACGCACTCTTCGAAAATGCCCTGTGCGCAAATGGGCATGACGCAATTCCGACCCGATATGGCTGTCACGACAACCCGTTTGTGGAACGGTTTCAGCGCACGATCCGGATCCTAATCCTGGCCGAAGCCGAAGCGGATCTAGAGGCCGATATCCTGACCCTCATCCGACGCGCCCTCCACAAATACCACCACCGCTACCACCGCGGGCTGGGAAACGTTCCCGCTCGCCTAGCACCGCCGGGTTGGGAGCCCGTTGTTGTATGGATGACGAACTATCAGAACTGAAGGAACCGCTGTCTTCGGTCGTACGCGATCTGATCGATGGTCGCCCGTCGCTGGGCATTGTCTATCTGCCTCTCGCTGCCGATCATCAGATCATCGTCGGCGCCATGGCCGCGGCCGCAGGGCATCTGTCATGTCGGCAAGTGCACCTGCAGTCTTGGGTGAGCGCCATCGATGCCACGGAACGCCGCAGCCTATTCCCCGCGGCCAGTCTGTGGACCTCCGATCCGGTGCGAGACACCCCGGTGGATCGTGTCGTGGAGGCCCTGCTGGGAGGGACCTCGGACCTCATCGTCTGTCCGCATGTCGAAGCGCTCAGCCGGCGCCAGTGGCATACGGTAGTCCGTGCCCTTGAATCACGCCCCATGCGGGTTCGCGGGGTATCGGTCCTCCTCCTGTGCGATCGCCCACGGCCGTGGATCCAGTGCCGGTGCCCCACCATAGACGCACGCGCCGCGCGATATGAGTTCGCCGGACGCCGCTGAGTCAACGATCACCGACCCGATACCAAACGGCACTTCCGCGGGACACCTCTTCTTAAAGGGACTCGACCTGCTCGTGAGAGCCGGATCGGGTTGCATGAGGTGCGTCCAGATCACAGCCCAGTCGGCCACACAAGGGCCATTGATGTCCCATTAACATCCTTTACTGGGATTTGGCCACGCCCACGCGGGCCAAGACTTCCGGCGGCCTATCCTCCCCCATGAACGGCCACCATGAGGGGGACGGCGCAAATGGGACCCACGCCCCGCTGGCGTGCCTCGACGAGATCCCATGGCAGCGGGGTTTTGGGAGCTATCTGACCCGCGAGGGGTTTAGCCCCACGACCGTGGAGATGTACTCCCGGCTGGCGGGCCGGTGGATCAACGACCTCGGGGGCGCGGACTGCGCGACGCCCGCCGAGGCCTGGTCCCGATGGGAAGCCCCGGCCCAACTGCGCCGCGTCGCCGGCTACGCATGCCGGGCGTTCGAAAAGTTCGCCGAAACCCTCGGGAAGGAGATCGACCTCGGCGTCCCCAGACACCTCCCGCCCGCGCCCCGGCCCCGGCCCCGGGCGGTCACCGACGCGGAACTCCGGACGCTCCTCGCCACGGCCCGAGTCCTGTTCACCTCGGAGACCGGCATCACGGTCCGCATCTGGCTCCAACTCCTGGACTCCCTCGGCCTGCGGCGAACTGAATCTGTCGTCTCCTGGGACCAGTTTGAATTTGCGTCTGGCACGGTCACCGTCCACGGCAAGACCGGGACCCGGACCCTGCCCCTGTCGCGCCGCATGCGCCGCCTGCTGCGGTGGCTGCACCGCCGACGCCCCGGGACCCCCTGGACCGGGAGCCGGGGCCGGCGCCTCGGGGGCGCCACTCTATATAAGTACTTCAAGCGGCTTGCCCGCGCCGCCGGCATGCCCAACCTGCGCCCCCACCTCCTGCGCCACCGGCGCCTGACCGCCATCTGCCGGTCGGATCTCGGGACGAACCAACTCCGGGTCCTGCAGTTCGCGGGGCAAAGGCACCTCAGCAGCTTGCAGTACTATTACGAGGTCTCGGCGGAGGAAATGAGAGATTTTGTTGAATAGACGCAACGGGGACGTGGGAGAGCCGCCTGATAGCCCCGCGCCTTCCTCCGCCGATCATCAACCCATTCATGCCAGCACCGCAGCGGCGCATCGTTGGCTGGCCATCCGCCGGGCGAACTCGATGCAAGCCAAGACATCCGCCCGTTCGAGTTGTGGATCGCCCTCCGAGACGTCGTCCACCGAATCTCCCCCCGCGAGGGTTGCGCAGTCTACCCTAGCCAGTCGTCTATAAATTGCGGAACTCTTCCTCGGAGAGACCTGCCTGTCGGAGTATCGACCGAAATGTGCCGACTGGAACATCCCCCGTGTGCATCGGCACGTACGTCTGACGGCCATCAGGATGCCTCAGGACGACATGCGAACCGCTTTGCCGCCGGACCACAAAGCCGGCACGTTCCAGGCGCCGCAATACTTCCTTCGCCCTGAATGGCATCAGTCGACTTCCACAGTAGCCAGAAGCGACTCTCGCGCGGGCGCCAGCTTACATCCTGAAGTTCTCTGCTCCTCGACCCAAAGATGAATCAGGTCCCGCGCTGCCGCAAGCGCCCCCTCGACGCCGTCGCCATGGGTTGTAATTCCCAGCGAAGGGACATGGGCATAATAGAAACCCGGCATCCTCTCAGACTCCTCGACCGGCTCTAGCAGGACGCTGTACCGCATGCCGGAAGTATGTGCCCGTCCTACTGAACCTCAAGGCAATCCGCCCGGTCCCCGTTTGTCTGTGTCGGCAGTCGCCGTCGCCCGAATGAATCGGGAGCGCCTGCCCCGGGCTAATCTCCACCGTATGAAAAACAACAACCGCATACCGAAACGACTGGCAAAGAAACTGGCGAACGTCGCGAGGGCGATCGAGCCGCACCGCGGGGAGATCGCGGAATGGACCTCCCCCGTGAGCGAGACCATCGCCATGGGGCACATCCGCCCGATCCTGGAGAGGGAGGGGATCTTGGTCCTGACGTCCGTGGACCGGATCGAGAGCATGGATACCCAGCGCTGCGGAAGGGTCACGGTGGCCCACACCACGCACGCCCTGGTGCTCGCCGACTCGGGGGAGAAGATCCTGATCAACGGCTGCGGCGTCGCCCCCATCCACCCCAGCACGCCGGGCTTCGACCCCGAACCCGGCACCGGCCCCGACGGGCCGCGTCAGGCCGCCTGGATCGCGATGGCGCAGGCGCTCATGCGGGTCTTCCAGTTGCCCACCGCCGCAAATCGCCCCAGCGGCTGGGGCACCAGCAAATCGTAGGCCCGACGGAGTCCGGGCCGAAACAAAACGGAGCAGACGGGCCCCTCGGGTGCCCGTCTGCTTCTTCCTGCTTGCTCGCCAGCACCGCCGAGGCTCACTGGTGGCCCGATCATGGCGAATAACATCGAAATCAAAGCGAGGTTGGCCGACCGCGACCGCGCCCACGCACGGGCCCAGCGGCTTTCCGGGGGCGCGGCCACGCTGATCGAGCAGGAGGACACGTTCTTCGTGGTGCCGCGGGGTCGCCTCAAACTCCGCCGCTTTGGCGATGGGCGGGGTGAACTCATCGCGTACTCGCGCCCCGACGTCCCGGGGCCAAAACGATCGGAATATCATATCCATCCCACCGCAAACCCGGGATCACTCCTCCGCGTATTGGAGGATTCGCTGGGCATCCGCGGGGTGGTCAAGAAGCGGCGATCTCTCTACCTCGTCGGCAATACGCGCATCCACATCGACGAGGTCGAGGGCCTCGGGCATTTCCTCGAACTCGAGGTCGTGCTCCAGCCGGGCCAGACCGCCGACGAGGGACGCGCGATCGCCGAGTCCCTCATGGCTGAATTCGGGATCCAGCCTGAGGATCTGATCGAGGGTGCCTACATCGACCTGTTGGAGCGCCCGCGCGCCTGAGCGCGCCGCGCCGCCAGCCGCGCCAGCGGGCCGCGCGGGCCGGGGACGGCACTGGGGGTGGGGGGCTCATCGGTGGGCCACCAGATCACCTTCCGCACCGACGACAGGGCGATCAGCTTCTCCCACAGCGACCGGTGACCCACCTCGGTGCCCTTGGCCGTGACCCAGCCGTTGCGCATCCAGTATTGCACCCAGATCACCATGGCCAGATAGACCGGCTTGCTCGGGCACCGAAAGACGACTGCGCCGCCCTCCGGGGTCGACGACAGGAGCGCGATCGCGCCCGCCAGCGCGCACTCGTGCCAGCTCCAGTACGCCTCGGCCGCCTCCAGCGTCACCTCGCCGGTCTCGCCAGCCCGGCGCACCCTCCCCCGCCACCGATACCGCTCCAGCGGCACCTGCGGCGGCATCTCCAGCCAGACGATGTACTTCCCCTTCTGTCCGTTGCCCTCTCGTTTGCTTTCCATGGGCAAGGATAGGCCGCCCAGATCATCGCCTTTTCAGTGTTCGCCTCGACCTCCAGACCATCGCTTCACAAAGGCGCACTGCTCCTCGGTCTGTGGCGTCGGCCAAAAGGCATCCTTGGCATGTGCTGTGAGATTCCTGATGAGCGAGAGGGCACCGTTGCCATCGGTAACCCCGGACTCCACAAGAAAGCACCCCACGACGGTGGCCGTCCTCCCCTTCCCACCCCAGCAATGGACGTAGACCGTTCCGCCGCGATCGATCTCACCGCGGATCTCGGCAAGGATCGCCGCCATAAGGCCCGGCGTTGGGATCGACATGTCGGGGATCGCGAACCGGACAGAGCGCGCGCTGCGACCCGCCTCCCCAGCCAATTTCTCGAGTCGGGACTGATAACCCACGAAGGGTTGACCCGAATGGTCCAGTTCGTCCGCTTCCATGAGGTTGACGACCAGGGTGACACCCGCATCGAGGAGGCCCGTCAGTTTCATGGCCATGGTGCCGGGATCCATGTCTCCCGGATAGACGCCGGCAAGGAACTTCCCCGGGATCGCCCAGTAGCTGCGCCGAAATGGCAATGACGTGCTCATGTGGCGACGACCCCCGGGCGATAGAGCCCACGTTCCCGGGCAAATCGTGCCACGGCGGGGTGTAGCCACGCGTCCGCATCTTCACCCCCGGCTATCGCCCCGCGGATCTGGGTGGAAGAGATCGCCGGGATCTCGGTGGGCACAATCTGATGGCGGAGACCACGGACGGCCATGGGCACCTCACTCGGCAGGCCGGTGCAGCGTCGACGGAACACGAGGAACTCGATGGTCGGGGCCCACTCGGCGAAGCCCTCCCACTTGTCCAAGACCGCAAACTGATCCCATCCGAGCATGATCGCGATGACCGCGGCCGGGTTCCGAACGCGCAGAAACCGCAAGGAGTCGCGCGTGTAGGAGGGAGGCGGGCGATCGATCTCAAACCGCGACACCTCCGCCCGGGCTTCCCCTGCCAGCGCCAACCGCAGCATCTCCAGGCGTTCCTCCCCGTCAGCCAGGGCGGAAGACGCCGGCCCCAACTTGTGGGGTGAGGCACGACAGGGCATCACGACCAGCCGATCCAAACCCGATTCGAGGGCACATCGCACGATGGCGAGGTGGCCGACGTGCACCGGGTCAAAGGTCCCGCCGAATAGGCCGATCTTCTCGTGGCTCATAGGACCCCTCATTTCAATCCATCACGCCGAATGCCACTCCCCGGACATCCAGAGCGCCGCATACACCTTGTAGTCGACGAGAAAGCCCTCCTTTCGGCGCTCCCCGCACCATCGCATCAGGGCACCCAGCGGGACCTCGTGGACTCGGATCTCTTCATCCGCGTCGCCGCCACCTTCGGCGACCCGACGCAGTTCGTGCGCGCGAAAGAACGTGATGATCTCGTCGCAGAGCCCCGCCGACGCCGGCCCCTCGCCCAACCACTCCATGCGCCCGGCCTCGTAACCGGTCTCTTCCACCAGCTCTCGCCTTGCGGCATCGGCGAGTGCCTCACCCTCCGCACGCTCGATGTCGCCCGCCAATCCCGCGGGAATCTCGATCACCCGTCTGCCCACGGGTGGACGAAATTGCTCGACCAGGAGGACCCCGCCGCCTGGCGTGACCGCGAGGACAGCGACGATGCCGCTCGCCCTGTTTCGTTCCACGCACTCCCACCCGCGCCTCTTTACCAATCGGAGATGCTTTCCTTCCAGCACCGTTCCGTCGGTGGTGGCGGCGATCGCTTCGAGCGCGCGGCGCGCCCAGGCCCGATCCTTCGCCCGGTCCTCGTCCGGGAGGCGGTCATACGGGAGAGCCGCCTGCTGCCGCCATCGGGCCACGTTCTCCGGACTCTGGTTTTCGAGGATGTGCCGCGTCCAGGTCGCCCATTGCTCGTGCTCGTGCGCCGCCAGCCGCTCAAGCGCCTCATCCATGCCGACTCTGTCTGTGTCAGTTTTCATGCAGGTGAAGCTGGGCCTCCCGCCCGTTGTCGATGCGGATGACCTTGTCGGGGTTCTGGTACTGGGCGACCAAGTAGCGGGTGAGGTCGATCTGTAGCTCGCGCATGCGCGCGAAGTACCCGATCTGCTCCTCGTGTGCCGCGCGCTGGTTGTCCAACTCGGCCTGGTCTTTGCGCCCCTTGGCCTCGATGGCCCATTCGTCGTCGCGGCGCCGCGCCTCCAGCGCCTGGCGCTGCTCGGCCTCCCGCCGTCCCAACTCCGCCTCGTGCGCCAGGCCGACGATCCGGCTCTTGTGCCGGGCCTCGGCCTCCTCCATCCCCTGCCGCCGCGCGGCGCGATCCGCCTCGCGCGCCAGCTTGAGGTCGGCGAGTTCCTGGCCCTGCCTCTCGGTCTCGGCCTCCAGGCGGAGGCGGGTGCGGCACTCGATGGCGTTGTCGTGCATCGCCTGGAGCTTGTCGTTCGCGTAGTAGCCACGGTAGACGACCTTGTTCACCCTGTACCCGATCCGCTCGGCGCGCTGGGCGAGCTGCGGATAGGTGGCCATGTCGTTGAGCGCCTCGGTCCGCGCCTTGAAGGCGTCGAAATCCAGCGCCCCGACGAAGTCGATCACGTCGGCGCTGAGCGCATTGATGAAGTCGGCGACGGGGTCGTGGGTCTGGTCGAGCATGCGCCCGATCTCGGCCAGCTCGAAGAAGACCATGAGCTGGACGGTGAGCAGGGCGTCGTCATTGGTGCGGACGTTCTCGACATCGAAGTACATCTGGTCGGGGATGACCCGGAGCTTTTCGAACTGGAGGGCGCTGGGCACCTTGCGGCCCCCGTGCCGCGGGTCGCTACCGTGCCAGCTAAACCGGTGTATCCACTCGGTGGCCGCGCAAACGAACAGCGCCGGGCCGCGCACCACGCGGCGTTCGACGGCACCATCGGCGCCTCGCCGGTACACGACCAGCGCCTCGTTGGCATCGACCTTCATGGCGGGCCTCACCTCGATCTCGGCGTGCTCGATCGGGTTCAACCACAGGGCCACCGGACCCGGCGTGTGCTTGGTCGTCCCATCGTGCCGCCTGACGGCAAGGTACTCCTCCGGCCCGGCCGCGTATCGCTTCAGGGGCTGCACCCGCCCCCGGAACACGAATATCCGCCTTGGGCCATCGATCACCCGCGCCTCGCCCCTATCGTTCCAGACGAGCACCCGCTCGCCCACCGGAATCGTCTTGAACCCTGTCATGTCTTGCTCCTTTCCCCGATCACGTTTGCCTCAGTCACGATATTCACGCCCGCGGCCCGCATGGCCACGATCGCCGCGGCGACATCGCCCGGCGCGAGGTCCACGCCGCTACAGGCGTCCTCGATCAGATGGGTCCTGAGGCCCAGGCCGCACGCGTCGAGCGCCGTGAACTTCACGCAGTAGTCCGTCGCCAGGCCCATGACGTACACATCGGTGACGCCACGCCCGGCCAGATAGTCGCCAAGGCCGGTGGCGTGCCGCCTGCCGTTGTCGAAGAAGCCGCTGTAACTATCGACGTGCGGGTCGGTCCCCTTCTGGAAAACCGCGTCCCAGCGAGTCCTGTCCAACCCCGGGAGGAATTCGGCGCCGGGGGTGCGCTCGACGCAATGGACCGGCCACAGCACCTGGGGCAGGCCATCGAGCTGGATGACCTCACCGATCGCGTGACCGGGATGCCGGGCCGCGAAACTGCCGTGGTCGGGCGGGTGCCAATCCTGCGTCGCGACCACGACGTCGAGATGCCGGGCCAGGCGATTGGCCGGGCCCACCAGCTCGCGCCCGCCGGCGACGGCGAGCGCGCCGCCCTCGACAAAATCGTTCTGCAAGTCCACCAGGATGAGCGCTCTCATAGTTCGAAATTGAATCCCTTCTTCTTCAGTTGCCGATAGCGCCCCTCGTCGAACCGGTAGAGCCGAGCGGCCCGGTGGGCCACGTCCTGCTCGATCTCGTCGGTCTCGACCAGCAGCCCCATGGCGAGGAGCTTCTTCCGGAAATTCCGCTTATCCAATTCGGTCTCCAGCACGACCTCGTACAGGTGCTGGAGCTGCGTCAGCGTGAACTTCGCCGGCAGCAGCTCGAAACCCACCGGCTCGTAGCGCACCTTTCCCTTCAGGCGGCGCAGCGCCACCTCGATGATCGCCTCGTGATCGAAGGCCAGCCCCGGCAGGTCGCAGACGGGGAACCACGCCGCGCTCCGCGCGTCGGTTGCCGCGCGCACCCGGTGGTCGCCCAGCTTCACCAGCGCGTAGTACGCGACGGTCACCACCCGCTCCCGCGGGTCTCGCCCCGGTTCCCCGAACGTGTAGAGCTGCTCCAGGTACACCCGCTCCAGCCCGGTCTCCTCCCGCAGTTCCCGAAGCACCGCCTCATCGAGGGTCTCCTCCACCCGGACGAAACCGCCCGGGAGCGCCCACCTCCCGGCGAATGGCTCCAGATCCCGCTGGATCAGCAGCACCTTCAGGTCGCCCTCGTCGAACCCGAAAACCACCGCGTCCACCGTCAGCGCCGGCCTGGGGTATTTGTACGTGCTCGCCATGCTCGTGTCTCTCTTGGCGGACGTTAGTGTATCTATCACACTATGTCAAGCGATTCTTTCGCACCCTTGATCGGCATCAAGAGGCGCCCCCGCCGACCCTGTCGCTGAGGGATTCCAACTCCGTCTCGAACCCGCCGGAGAGTATGGGGAAGCGGCACCAGGTCTTCGGATCGAGGTTCTCGTCGTCGAGGTGGAAGGACGGGGCATAGCGCTCTCGTTTCCACTGGTTGCGGCACCAGAGCCGGAAGAACCGGTCGATCCATGCGGCCAAACGTTCCGGGCCGTGCTCCGGGAAGAGACCGGCCATGCGGTCGAATACATCGCAGGGTGAGAGCTTGTCGCGGATCGCGGCGCGCTCGATGGCGTCGAGGAGGGGGTATGGCATCAGATCGCCCTCGTCGGTCTGGCCGCTGCCCCGGGGGCGCAGTTCGGCGGTGGGGGCCTGGCGGTTGACCGCCGCAAGGGCCGGGATCGGGCCCACGCCCTCGGGACCGTCCTTCTCGAGCCACTGAAGCCATTCTCTAAGGAAGGCCTTATCGATTCCCGCGATCGGGCTGAGGCCCCCGCAGGTGTCCCCATCCATCGTCGCGTATCCCACGGCGGCCTCGGAGCGATTGCTCGTCGCCAGGAGGAGCGCGTTCTGCAGATTGGCGACCATCCAAACGCCGGGGGCGCGGACCCGGGCCTGGATATTCTGGAGCGCGATGTCGTCGCGCCCCCAATCCATCTTTCGGCCGAGGCCACCCTCGACCATCCGCGTGAAGCCATCGACCAGCTCGCCGATCTCGAACTCGAGGAACCGCGCCCCCACCGCGCCCGCCACCGCACGGGCGGCCTCCCGCGTCGTTCCCGAGCTGTTTGCGCTCGCCTGGTACACGCAGGTGAGCAAGCGCGCCACCGCCGCCGATGGGTCGCCCGAGTCGCCCAGACCGGTGACATGGCCGAATTTTTCGAGGAAGGCATCCCAGCCAATGTCCTCGACCGCGAAACGCACCATCAACGCCACCAGACAACTGACCGCGGCGGAATCCGCGCCGCCGCTCAGGGAAACGACGAAGCCTTGCGACCGGCTCTTGCGCAGGTAATCGAACAGGCCCAGCGCCACCGCCCGCCCGAATTCCTCCTCCTTGACGCACCCCCCATCCTCCCAAGCCGCCACGGACGCATTGGCCGGCTCCTGCGGGTTCGCATCGGGCCACGAAAACGCCGCGCGCACGATGGCGCCTGGTTCGCTCGCGACCCGAGGCATGAAGCTCGTCGTGCGCGACTGTGCGATCCGGGTGGCCTCGATATCGACGCGCGCCGACGTGACCACCACATCCCGATGCGAGAACCGCGGCCCGCGCGCGACAATACGCCCGCCCGTGGCGATGAGGGCCCCGCCATCGAAGATGGCGCGCCCGGCCTCGTTGCCGAGGAGGTTGCTGTAGACGTAGCTGACGCCGAAGGCGCGCGAGCCCTCCTGGACGAATCGCTCGCGCGTTCGGATCTTCCCGAAGGCAAAGTGGCTTGCGCTGGGGTTGAGGATGATATCGGCACCGTCGAGCGACAGCGAGGCGCCCGGCCGAGCCGCCACCCACGCGTCCTCGCAGATCTCGAAACCCAGGCGCACCCCGCCGCAGTCGAAAAGCAGGTCCCCGATTGGACAGTCGGCGCCGTCGATGGATATGCTCCTGCGGATTCCCTGCGGCCAGGGCTTGAACCACCGGGGCTCGTAGTGGATCCCGTCGCCGGCAAGGTATCGTTTCGCGACAAGCCCTGCGATCTGGCCATCGACGACGAGGCACGCCGCGTTGAATAGCCCGTTCTGAAAGAGCACCGGCAGCCCGAAGCTCACCACCATGCCACGGGTCTCGGGCAGCAGCGCGCGGAGCGAATCCCAGGCCGACCGCTGCACCGCGATCGAGTGGAAGGCGTCCTCGCACCCGTAGCCAGTCAGGCACAGCTCGGGAAGGCAGAGGACCGAGGCGCCCCGATCTCGCGCGGCGCCGATGGCCTCCCGGCACCGGGCGGCATTCCCGCGCCAATCCAACGGCGTCTGGTTCAAAACGGCGGCCGCGACATGGATCCATTTCATGAGGTTTCCTCCAGCGCCTTGACGAACAGGCCCGCCACTGGCCGGACCTTCAGAAAGCCGTCGCGCAGCTCGAGCGCCCTCGGGTGGCTGTCGGAGGCGTGGATCGAGCCGATCAGGCCCGATGACCGAAGCCGATCGAGGGCGTCGCCTGGGAAAAGCCCGTGGGTCGTGATGACATCGATCTTCCGCGCGCCGGCATCGCGGTAGGCGCGCGCGGCGCCGAGCAGCGACCCTCCGGTGCGGATCATGTCGTCATAGATGATGACCCTGCGTCCCTCGACCCCGGCGCCCACCGCGGCGACGCTCGTGCGCCCGCCGTCGATCCGGCGCTTGATCACGAATGCCGTCGGCACGCCGAGATCGTCCGCGAGCGACTGCACCCACTTGGCGCGTCCGGCGTCGGTCGAGGCGAGCACGAAGTCCTTCCCCGCGATGGCCCTGGCCGCGCGCGCGACCAGCGGCTTTCCGTAGACATGCACCGCGGTGGCGCCGCCCTCGAGGTAGTGGGGCAATCCCTCCGAATGCAGGTCGAGGAAGAAAACGCGATTTCCCCCGGGCGCCAGCGGGATCGCGGATAGCAGCCGCGCGCGGGTCTTGGCGGTCACCACCTCGCCGGGCCTCGTCGCCCGCTCCATCGTGCCGTAACCGAAGAACGGTACGACGAGATCCAGCCGGCCAGCGCCGTACTTCACCAACGCACACGCCAGATCGTAGAGCTCGAGCGTGTCGGCGTCGCCTATCGTGCCGGCGACCAGCACCGCGGGCCTCCCCGACACGCGCGAGACGACCCGCTGGTACCTCTCTCCATCGGGGAACACCCGCACCTCCACCTCGCCCCGGGCCCAGCCCCCGCCGCGCGCGATCTGTGCCGCCATCGTCGCATAGGAGCGGATCCCAAAGACGAGGGGTCCCGCCGATGGCCTTGCCGGAGTGGTGCGCGCCATGGTGACCTCAGCCCTCGATGCCGCGCGCCTTCAGGATCAGCTCGGTCTTGAGGTGGTGCAGGCCGGCCTCGAGGCCAACGGGGTACTCGTGCGGGTTCAAGAACCGCTTGATGCCGTCGTGGAACGCCGCCAGCTGCTCCCGAACACGCTCGCGGATGGTCCCGATCTTCGGCCGCTCGTACACCAGCTGCCCCCGATCAAACACGGGCACCAGCAGATCCTCCGCAATCGCGTCGTCAGGCATCCGCTTGCTCCGGATCATGTTCACCGGATCGACGATCACCCGATCGCTCTTCATGGGGGCGGCCTCGTTGTAGATCATGTCGCCCACGAACTCGTTGCCCCGGCGGAATCGGCGGACTTGCTGCACGCCGGGGTTGGACACCTTGATCGGCTGCTCGGAGAGCTTGACGCTGTGACGCCAGCCGCCGCCTTGGTCCCTGATGGCGGCGAGCTTGTACACCCCGCCCATGGCCGGCTGGTCGTACGCGGTGACCAGTTTGGTCCCGACGCCCCAGACCGCGATCCGCGCACCCTGCTGCTTCAGGCTCGCGATGATCCCCTCGTCCAGGTCGTTGCTCGCCACGATGACCGCGTTCGGGAAGCCGCCCTCGTCCAAGATTCGCCGCGCCTCGATGCTCAGGTAGGCCAGGTCCCCCGAGTCCAGGCGAACGCCCACCATCTCGTGTCCGCGCTCCCGCAGCCGCCTGCCGACCCGCACCGCCGTGCGCACCCCCTCGATCGTGTCGTAGGTGTCGACCAGGAAAACACAGTTGTTCGGCATCGCCGCGGCGTAGGCATCGAAGGAGGCCTCCTCCCCGTCGAAGGACATGACCCAGCTGTGGGCGTGCGTACCCTTCACCGGTATCCCGAATCGCATCCCCGCCAGCACGTTTGATGTCGCCGCGCATCCGCCGATGTGCGCGGCCCGGCTTGCCGCCATCGCGCCGTCCACCCCCTGGGCCCGCCGCAGACCAAACTCCAGCACCGGTTCGCCGCCGGTCGCGTGGCACACCCGCGCCGCCTTGGTCGCGATCAGGGTCTGGAAGTTGACGATGTTCAGAAGGGCGGTCTCCAGCAACTGCCCCTGAAGGATCGGCCCCCTGACCCGGACCAGCGGCTCGTGGGGAAAGACCACCGTTCCCTCGGGGATCGCGTGGACGTCGCACGCGAAACTCATCCCCCTCAGGTAGTCCAGGAAGGCCGGCTCGAACAGCGCCTTGCCGTCGTTGCCGGTGAGGCCCTCCAGGTAGCGGATCTCGTCCTCGTCGAGCCGGAAGCCCCCGATGTAGGCGATGGCATCCTCCAGGCCGCAGCAGACGCTGAAGCCGCCCCCGAACGGATTCTTCCTGAAGAACAGGTGGAACACCGCCTCCCGATCGTGGACGCCGTTCTTCCAGTAGCAGTACGCCATCGTCAGCTGGTAGAGGTCCGTCAGCAGCACCGAGTATTTCTTCTGGACGGGGTTCATGTTAGTGTTAAATATACACTATGTTTCGCGGAAATCAAACGCTTCGTTCCGGCCCCGCGGGCGCGAACGTTCGTCATCTCGAGTCTCCTGAAGGAATTCCATCCCCTTCGCATCGCCCGATCCCGGTCAAGCAGCATGAGATTCCCGTGAGCGTGTGTCGCGGCTCCGGGCCGATCAAGCCCTTTCGCGGATGGAAACCACCAGATCGCGCACTTCGCGCGAGCCGCCCGGCCCACGTTATCCTTCCATGCGCCGGCCTCGGCAATGTCCCACCACCGCGACCTTTGAAGCCCGCGGCCTCTCGCCTCGTCAGACCATTCGAGATGACCGCCCGCCTTTTGACCCTCGCCTGCATTGTCGCCCCGGCACTGGTCGCCACGGCCCAGAGCCCGCTCCCTTGGTGGGCGACGCACCGGGAGCGCGAGGCGGCCGATCCCAAAACGACTCTGATCCGCGATCCCTCCGGGCGCATCGAGGGGACGGTGGCATCCACCCGCACCGGATCGCACGCCTCTCGGACCCTGCGGGACGCATCGGGGCGAATCATTGGCACGTCATCGACCCAATGCTCTGGATCCCATGCCCGCACGACCTATCGCGATGCCTCGGGCCGAATCGAGGCGACATCCAGTGCCACCGCCTCGGGAGGTCGCCTCTCCGAGACCTTCCGCGACTCATCGGGACGGAGCCTGGGCACCGCGGTGTCGTCCACGAGGGGAGGCGACACGCAAACGACGTTCCGCGACGCCGCCGGCCGCATCACCGGCACCGCGACCACCCGGAAGTCAGCCGGTGGGACAACGACCACCGTCCGCGATGCCTCGGGCCGAATCCTGTCGGCGGAAACGACCCACTAAAGGCCATCGCCGCAGGGGGCTGTCGGCCTTCGTCCCACGGATGCCCCCTGATCCGAATTGACTCCCCATGGCTCATCCCGCCGGACAGGGATTCGCGAGCCAGAGCCCGCCTATGACAACCGAGTTCCACGCGACGTGCATGCCCATCGCCGGCAGCAGCGACCCGGTGATCTCGAACAGCCACGTGACCAGCAGGCTGTGGAGGACGAACAGGGGGATCCCTATCGGGTACCCGTGCATGAGCGCGAAGGCCAGGGCGGTGAAAAACGCCGCGCCCGCCCGATTGAGCCGGCCCTTGAGCCAGGGATAGAGCAGGCCGGTCATCGCGATCTCCTCGACGATCGGCACCTCCAGGCAAAGCCATCCCGCCAGGATGAGCCGGATCCCGGAACCCGGGGTTTCGACGAACTCGGCGATGCATGGCTGGATCGGCATCTCCCAGCCCATCGCCTGAAACATGCCCGCCCAGAGCGCGTCCGCGGCGGACTTGATCGGGTTCGCCCCCAGCCACACGATGGCGCCACTGGCCAGCGCGACCGCCGCCCCCATGCGCCGGAGCCCCCACAGCGCCGAGATCCCCGGGCCGCCCAGGTGGACGCATGCGATCGCGGCCATGATCGCCGTCGCCTCGTACGGAAATCCCGAGAACGCCAACCCCACGGCCGGGATGGCCAGCCAGGATGGTGCCTCCAGGGCGGGCACCGCACCCGCCATGGCATAGCGCCGGCCCGCCGGGGTCGCCAGCATCACCGCCACACCGACGATGCAACAGACCACCGACAGGCCATCGACGATGGCGATGTAAGCCTCGATGCCCGTCACGGATCCGCCTTCAATTCTAAGTTCCCCGGGGCGCCTGCCCCTGTGATTGCTCTCTCATATCCGACTCCCTTTCGGGCCCGCGGTCGCCCGGGAGGGGACCTCCCCCGTCGGTCCCCCGGACAACCGGGCCGACCGCGAGCTTCCCCAATCTTACTGCACGCGGTAGGACACAGGCTGTCCCACGCCGGAGAATCTCAGCCAGTCACCAGCCTGCAGAACAGGTTCACGCGCTCCATGTCGGCGATTCTGCCGCAGGGGGTGGCCGCGATGCGGGGGTCGCCGACAACGATCGCAAGCACCTGCGCGCGGGAGAGCGCGACGTTGAGGCGATTCTTGTCCAGCAGGAATGCCAGCCCCCGGGAGCCGTACTCGCCGAAGCTGGAGCACATGGAGACGATGACCACCGGGGCCTCCTGACCCTGGAAACGGTCCACGGACCCGACCCGCGCCCCCGGCAACGCCGCCTGGAGCCGGCGGACCTGCATGTTGTACGGGGCGACAAACAGGATGTCCTCCAGTGCCAGCGGCCTTGTGCCCTGCTCCGTCTGAAGCCCGCACTGCAGGAGTTCCGCGACGAGTTCCCGGATGCGTTCCACCTCCTCGTGGCTCGCCTGGGTGTTGCCTTCGTGCTCGACGGCGGAGAACAGGATGCCCGCGGGGCACCCCTGCATTGCCGGATCGGGCACGATGAGCCGCCGCTGTGACGCCGACGGGGCACTCGAGAGCCTCCCCTCGTAGACCATCTCGGAGATCACCTTGCACAGGTCGGGGTGCATGCGGTGGGAGCGGTCCAGGAAGAGCCCGAGGTGTCCCGGCACGGTGGAGTGGTCGCGCAGGAAATACGACAGGCACGACGATCCGCTCTCGCCGGGATGCGTCCCCTGGATCGGCTGCTCGAGCTGCATCTGGTCCCCGAGCAGGATCAGGTTGCGGGCGGCGGGCGACATGGCGACCAGATTGGCCACGGAGACCTGCCCGGCCTCGTCGACGAAGAGGTGGTCCAGCCGCCCGGCCATCTCCGGTCGGCAGAACACCCAGGCGGTCCCGGCGATCAGCCCCGCGGGATACGATGTCGCGGCGTCCGTGTTGCTCATGTGCCTCGCCCCGGGATACGCATCGAAAAGAGGGTCGTCGTCGCCCCCTCCCGCCTTGATGCACGCGAAATCCTGTCCCATCGCCTCCGCCACCTTGCGCAGGAGGTTGAGCTGCGCCTTGTGGCTGTTGGAGGTGACCCCGACGTTCTGGCCGTCTCGCAGGAGCGCGGCGATGACGCGCGCCGCCAGCGTGCTCTTGCCCGAGCCGGGCGGCCCCTGGACGCAAAGGGCCGCGGAGTCCAGTCCCCGCACGATGCGCAGGGCGCCATCCTCCAGCGTCTCTCCCGGGGCCAGCAGCGGCGCCCCCGCCGCGTGCCCCATGACCTTCGGGGGTTCGCGGAGCAGGAACTGGCGGACCGCCGGCGGCACGGCGCGGTGCTCCACCCATCCCCGCGCCACCGCCTCGATGGATGCCGCGAGGCTATCGGCCCTCGGTGTCTCCCACGGGATGAGCGAGCCGTCCGGTGGGGGCGCGCCGCCCATTCTGGCGAGCGATCTCTCGGATATCTTCAGCGTGAGTCGCCCGTCGGGATCGAACGCCGCCACCTCAAACTGGCATCGCCGGTCGTGCGCGAACACCACGTGGTCGCCCTCGCCGGTCTTGGTGTCCTGGTCCGGGTCGAAGCGGTAGGTGAAGCCCAGGGACCTCTTGATCTTATTTGGGACCGGCGATCCCAGTTGCACGCCGCCGACGCACGCGGGGTCATCCTTGAGCTCATCGGCATCCATCGCCTCGCGCTCGAACCTGCGCCAGTAGGCGGGCTTCAGCTCGCGGTAGTGGAAGCACGTCAGGTGGGCCAGCATCTCCCACAGCGGCCTCGTCGCCGGATCCCCGCCCTCCTCCAGAATTTGCCGCGACAGGGCGATCTGGCGTTGCAGTGATTCCGGCAACGCGCGCGGTGCCTGGTCCTCGTCGGCGACCTTGGGCACATACGCGATTCCCGCCTCGCGCTGCCTCTCGCGCAACCAGCCGATGAGCCGCCACGTCGATTCGCAATCGGCCCGGTTGTAGTCGCGGATTTGCCCAAGGATCTGCGACTTGCTCCAATCCCCATCCTGCCCGCTCTGCCGCCAGCGCGCGTAATAGACCACCGACTCGACCGCGCCGGTCACGTCCTCGGCGCGCGTCGGCATGTAGAGCGCCTCGACCTTCTTGATCGAGTAGCTCTCCGCGCCGATGCGCAGGCCCCGCCTCACGATCTGGTAGAGGTCGACGAAGACGCCGTGCCGGAGCAGCGTGTCGACCTCTTCCTCTCGGGTGCCGTGCCTCCCCATGAGGCGCTTGAGCGCGGTCGTCTCGTATGGGGCGTAATGGTAGATGTGCATCGTCGGGTCGGCCTTCCACCGGGCGAAGGCCCAGTCGATGAACCCCCCGAAAGCGACCCTCTCCCCCTCGCGGTCGTGTGCCCACCAGTCAAAGAACTCTGGCTCAATCGCCCCATCAGAGCCCATCGCGCCAAACAGGTATTCCAGACCCTCCTCGACAAAGGGGTATCCCTCCATATCAAACGCGACATCCATCGGCGACGCGGGCGGCAGGGTCGCCAGTCCCGCGGGTCGGCCATTGCCCCCCGTCGCCAGCACGCGGAATTCGGGAGAAACCACCTCGCCCGATCCGGCCGCGGCCTGCTTCTCCCTCGTGGCGACCTGCAACCGCGCCTGATCGGCTAGCCGTTCCAGCACATCGGGAGCCATGCCAGCGATGTGCCGACCGCCGGCGCTAGCGAGCTCGGCGACGGTCCGCACGCCCGCATCGGCCAGGCGCCGGATCTGGCCCGTGGTGATGCCGGCCACGAGCACCGGGTGATCGCTCTCCCGCAGCCACGCCTCCGCGTGCGACGCCCAACGCCCGTGGTCGGCGCGCGGCTCCGGCTCGGGCCGATCCTGGCCATCGTAGGCCGCCATCTGCGCGAGGAAGGCCCCTTTCACCCGCATGTAATAGTAGGCAAAATCGATGGTGCGGAACGTCTCCCTCCCCCCGTCGCCCAGCACGACATGGATCTGCGCCGGCCACGCCCCCTGCGCGTGAGCCAACATCTCCGCGTAACAGCAGAGCTGGATCAGGTAGTAGGGCTTCACGGAGAGCGCGAGCTTCGTGTCGGTCACCTCGTATCGGTGCGGCCCATCGCCCGGCGGCGTGACCCGCTCCAAGAAGTCCGCGTATCCGGCGAAATCGCCATGCGCCAACCGCGCCTGATAGATCACCGCCCGTCCGGCGGCCATGGCCTCGCGGGTGAGCCGTTCGGCCTCGGCGCGATCCACGCCGTCCTTAGGAATCGATGCGACATCCGCTCCGCCGGATGCCAGCCGGCCAAGGTGCCGGGCCTCGTGCTCGTCGCCCAGGCGGAACACCAGTTCCTGTTCCTCGGTGACCGGATCGGGCCGTGCGTCCGGGTCGTCCGGGCATTCGAGGTGGTGCCTCTCCATCCAGCTGGCGAATGGCGACTCCAGAAACCGGATCAGGTCCGATGGCGAGTAGATGATCTGGGCGTTGTTCTTGTACATGGGATCGTCGTTTTCCGAGAGTATACCCCATCCCCTGGGACACCCGCAGTCCCACGGGGCTGGGCGATGTCCTATTCCCCGCGATACCGGTCGCCGAGATTCGTCGCGATCTCACGCAGGCGCCTCACCAATTCCTCCGGCCCGACCGCGGTGGCATGGACACCCCAGCTCAATATCCAGCGCTCGACCTCCTCGAAGCCGCCGAGCCGCAGCCTGAGCCGCGAACCGCCGCCGGGGAGGTCCTCTATCTCCTGGCTCGGGTGCCAGCGCCGCTCGCGCACCAGCCGGGTGGCCCAGGGGTCGAACTCGACGACGATCTCGTGATCGCCGCTCCCCCCGTGCACGGCCAGCGCGCCCTTCAAGTGCCTCTCTATGCTGAAATCCCTGGGCACGGTGAATCGGTCGGGGAGGATCTCGGCGTCGGCCATGCGCGAGAGCGCGAAGGTGCGCATGGCGCGGCGGTTGGTGTCGAAGGCGAAGAGGTACCAGAGGTTATCGACGCAGGCCAGGTGGTAGGGGTGGGCCCGGCGCTCGGCGGCGCGCTCGTCGCGCAGGCCCTGATAGAGGAAGCGGATGGCCCGGTGCTCCCGGAGCGCGCGGGTGAGGATCTGCTAAAAAATTCTGACCCCCTGGGACAGCGGATGTCAACCCCCCCGGGTTATAATGCGTGCATGAACCCGACCACCCCCGCGACACGGCCCATGGCCATCCCCTTCAAGACAGACCACTTCCGCCTCGAGCGGCAGGCCGCGCTCGAGCGGCAGATCACCGCCTCGCCCCTGTTTGGGCGCATCCGCAAGATCCTCCCCGAGAGAGGGATACTGGACATCGTGCGCGACATGGGCCCGACGCAGATGCCGTTGCCCGAGGGGGCCTGCGGGAAGCTGGATCGGGCGGTGGCGGCCATCCGCACCCGCGCGCGGCTGGGCATCCCGATCCAAACCACCCTGGTCCTGGGCGATGACAGGCGCCCCACCTGCGTCGCCCATCGCCACGAGGGCACCCTCCACCTGATCGTGACCGGCCCGCTGCTGGAGTCCGGCGACGAGGCGCTGCTGCGCCACCGCATCGCGACCGCCTGCTTCTGGGCCTTCCACCCCCTCAACGAGGCGCTCCAGATGCTCCTGAACGCGAACTCGCCCATGGATCTCGAACTCTGGGTCGCGGTGATCGAATTCTGCCGCCTGGGCGCCTACATGGGCGAGTGCTTCGCGGTCGCCTGCACCGACGACATCGGCGCCGCCCTGCGCGTCGGCTTCATGGCCCGCGGCGGGGCCGACCCGGCCGCGGCGGGCATCGACCTGCGCCAACTCGGGGAGGCCCAGATGGCCTCGGGGCAGTTCTCGGTCCTCGCCCAGGTCCTCTCCGGCGGCCCGGACATCGGCTGGTTGCCCGCCAAGCCCGCGGTGCTGGACGCCTTCGTGGCCAGCGAGGTCTATCGCGCCTGCGACGGTATCCCCGGCGGCATGCCGCGCGCCGCGTTCGAGGCAGCGGTGCTCGGCTTGGACCGCCGCGCCCACCCGCCCCTCGAGGGGCCGCTGCCCGAGGAGGTCGGCGTCTTCGTCGAGATCTCCGGCCTGCTGGTGGCCTGCGCCCTCATCGAGGCCACCGGCCCCGTGACCCCGGCCCGCCTGGCCCCCGCGCTGGAGGTCCTCGAGATCGATGCCGATGGCTTGGAGAGGGTCCGCTCCGGCATCGGCTGGGACCCGATGGCGCCGGACTCCAGCCTCCCGCGATTCGCCGCGGCGCTGGAGGGAACCCGGCGGCGCTGGGCCAACCTCCACAGCGTCGAGATCTTCAACCGCGGCCTCGCGGCCGCGCTCGCCGAGAGCGGGGGCGAGCTCCACGACGCCATGGAGCCCGCCCTCGAGCAGGCGGGCGCCCTGTGCGGCCTGAACCCCGCCGAGGTCCGCGCCATCCTTGAGACCTTCGCCGAGCGCGCCAAGGCCGCCACGAGGGAGGACTGAGCCATGACGCCGGGACCCTCCAACATCCGCGAGTGCCCCGCCTGCGAAAAGCCGGTGGAGCAGCCAACCCTGGGATCGGGCAACACCTTCGGCGCGGTCCAGTGGAGCGACGGCTTCCTGGATGCCCGGATGCTGCCGGAGTTCCCGCGGCTCGGGCGATGCCCCCACTGCGCCACGCTGTTCTGGGTCCCGGAGGCCACGCTCCTGGGCGAATGCGAGCCCTATGACATCCCCTCGTCCAGATGGCCGGAGGCCAGGGAGGTGGAGGGTCCGACGGCCAAGGAATTCCTGATGGCGATCCCCCTGTGCGGGGGCGATGCCCAAAAGGAACTCTTCGTCCGCCTGCGGTCCTGGTGGCGATCCAACGACCGGTTCCGCAAGGGCGGGGCCGATGCGCCGCCGTTCTCCGAGGATGAGCGCGCCAACCTCGATGCCCTGGCGGCGGCGCTGGGCGACGCCGACCCCCAGCGCATCATCATGCGCGCCGAGATCGCCCGGGAACTCGGGCGCTTTGACCAGTGCCTGAAATTGCTGGAGGGCGACTTCGACGAACAACTCCACTATATCGTCCGCACCATCCGGGAGCGCGCCCTGGATCTCGATGCGAGGGTGGTGAAATTGAAATGGGATTGATTCCCCCTTCGCTTTCTTGGCGTCCTCGGGTAGATTCACGGCATGAGCAGCGTGGTGGTTATCGATCCCGAGGTGTTGGGCGGAGAGCCCGTTTTCGCCGGGACCCGCGTCCCCGTGAAAAGCCTCTTTGACCATCTGGAGGCCGGGGACTCGATAGAGGAATTCCTCGACGGTTTCCCCAGCGTCAGGCGCGAACAGGTCATCGCGTTGCTCGAAGAATCCAAAGCCCACGCCCTCGCCAGCGTCTAGATGCGCCAGGTCTTGGCCGAGCTGCCACGCATCAAACCGGGCACGCTGACCATCGTGCAGTGATCCGCCAACCGATTACGAAATTACCAAGGGGCGACGGTTTGCAACCGCCGAATTTAGGATGAACACCCTGATGGTCATCTGCCCGTACCGCTGGAACGGGATATGGGTATTCGACGACGAGGCCGCGGGCCTGCAGCGCGAGCCCTTCGTCGCCGGCATCGACACCATGATCGACCGCCTCACGGCCGACATCCCCGATGCCGAGCGCGGCTTCCGGATGGTGTTCTCGGCCGCGGCCTTCCCCGGCCACACCGTCCGGCTGGAATGGCGGCGCGAGGAATCGGGCGGCAACTGGTACCACTGCCCCCGGCTGGCCATGGAGGGTTGGCTCTGCCCGGCGCTGTTCAAATACTTCGAGACGGCCCCGCGGGAGATCTACGCCAAGCTCGACCCGATCCCGCACCCGCCGAACCGATCCGGCGGAGCCCACTGACGTTGCCGGACCAAAGCCACGCCGGGTCGCCTCCGAATGGCCGACACACCCGCGCCGTCTTGGATTGGGACAACGGGCATGGGTTGTTGCTTGGTCAGAGATCCAGCCAGCGGCGCACCGCGTCCTCGACCATAGCCAGGGTGCCGGCGTCCGCGATGCCCAGTCGGCGCTCCAATCTGACGTCTGGTATCGAAGCGATACCCTGCGCGTCAAAGGCACCCGGCGGCATCCCCCGGTGCTCGTGGCGCACTTCGTATGGGGTCCCTCGCGCGTTCGTCGTACGAACAACATAGGTCACGACGGCGCGTTCGTCGCCGTGATATTCGACGCTCAGAATAAGCACCGGCCTGACTTTGGCGACCATGCCGAGGTCCGCCATCCAGATCTCACCGCGTCTGGCTCTCGGCATCCGACCGCCCCTCCTCCTCCTCGTCGTACATGGCGAAAAGCGCCTCAGAGGAACCCATCATCGCCTGATACTCCTCAACCCAAGCTAACAATTGCCTCAGCTCATCCGGTGGGAGCCTCTCTATGGCGGCCTCAATTTCGGCGACCGTGCTCATGCGCAAACCCTAAACCCGACCTCCACCGCCGGCAAGCCGATCGGTTATCCCCATGGCCGTGTCCAACTTCAGCATTCGCCGCGAGTCGCTCGCCCTTTCCCTCCCCCTTGGCCCTGCCCGCTCTGGACGTTGGGCGCCTTCTCGGTTGCCTCCGTTCCCTCCTGTTCAAAAAGGGAAACCACGGATGCACGCGAATGGACACGAATGGCCGCCGGCGCGTTGAGCAATCTCCCTCTCGCCGCATCGTTCACCGCTCGCCCCTCGGCGTTCCTCGTCCTCCAGATCCCGGCAGCCAGGTGACTATTTGAGTAATGCTCTGAAACAATCATGTTGTATTGTGTGACTCAAGATGCTATCGATTCGGTGTGGCCGATCCGCAAACCCAGGCAATCGAGGCGATCCAACGGATCGCCGCCCGCCTTTTGGCAACCAACCCGGCAGGGCACGGCCTGTGTTTGATTGGAGGATTTCGCTATCGGTTTCTGGACCAGAGCGTCCGGCAATCGCGCGATCTGGACTACCATTGGGAGGGCGATCTCGTCGCCAAGCAGACCGAACTGGTGTCGCTCTTCAACCGACGCCTGCTGCCGGAGATCCGGCGCCGCCTGGGATATGACGGCGATGTCCGTGCCGCGGCGGGACCGGAATCCGATTCCCCATCGGTCCAGATTGTCGAATTGGCCTTCTGGTCGCCGGGCGCAGCGGGCCGCATCGAGATCCCGGTGGGCATCACGCGCATCGTGTGCCGGGATCCGGTCACCGTGCGCACGGCCGACGGTGTTGTCTATCCGACGCCGAGCGATGCGGATCTCATCGAGGCCAAGGTGATCGCCCTGTTCAATCGTCGTCACACCGAGCATCGCGACCTCGTGGACCTGTTTTTGTTCAGCGGCCATCTGCGCGCGGATTCCGCGGAACGCCTGCGCGAAAAATGCGCCAAGCTCTCGATCGGGCGGGAGATCATCCTCCGGCAGCTCCGGGATTTCGAGAGCCATTCCGATTACCACATCCGCGGGATCGCGGCGGTGATCGCGGGCCAATTGGACCCGGGCGCCGCCGCCAACATCGCGGCGGCGGGCGGGGCGAGATTGGTGTTCGACACCGTCCGGGAACTGCTGGTGACCCGGCTGAGACTCGGCGAGGAACCGGGACGATGAAAGCGCTCGCCTGGCACCGCTATTTGGAAACCGAACGGAAGACCCATGGCAAGGTCGTGTTCACCGTGACCGAGCTGGCCAACGCGTCCGGTAGCGCCCCACATGTCCTGAACGTGGAACTGGACCGCCTCTGCAAACAGGGGATCATCGTCCGGTACGCGCGCGGCCGGTATGGCTTGCCCGACGCGGTGACGCCCGAACGACTGCTGCCGTATCTCGACACGCACGCCTACATCACCGGCGCCTTTGCCCTGCACCGGCACAATCGCATCACCCAGATCCCGGTCGAGATCACCTGCTTCACAAACCGTCGCCACAACCGTTCGCGGGTCAGGGAGACCCCGCTGGGCCGGTTCACGTTCGTGTGCGTCAAATCTCATGTGTACGCGCCGCCGGACGAGGGCGCGCTGGCCAGCCCCGAACAGGCGCTGTGCGATTACGTCTTCCTGATGCGCCGCCGCGGCGTGGCGCCGTCGGGCCAGGTCACTTTCCGCAATCTCCGGCACCTCGACACCAAGGCTTTGCAGGAATGCGCTTCCCGCTACCCCCAGAAGACGCGGCAGACGTTGATCGAGATATTCGCCCGGGCCGACACATAGCCCCCGAACCCAGGCGAACCACGAATGCACGCGGATGGACACGAATGGCCGCTGCCTTGGCATATGCTCTCCATATTGGCGTTCGACGTCGAATGTTGGTTGTTGAATGTTGCTTTTCCCCCAGCCCCTAGCCCCCCCTGGGCGTTGGATGTCGAATGTTGGTTATTGAATGTTGCCCTCCCACCTGGGACCACAGATGTCCCTTCCCATGTGCGAGATTGGGGCAGGATGAAAACGATCGAGGACGTGAGCGAGCTCCTGGGACCGGTGGAGATGCGCCGATTGCTCTGCGAGGACGGCGAGGGAGGGGTCCGTCACATCGCCAGCCACCGGGCCATCGTGGAACGCGCATCGGGAATACCCCTGGGCGTGGTCGGCGCGGGATACCGGCTCGTCACCAACGAGGAGGCGCTGGGCTACGGCCGGGACTGCGCGGCGCAGCTCTTCGGGGCGACGGCGGCCGACATGGAGGTCTTCAACGTGTCCGCTCCCGCCACCCGCTCCTTCTGCCACATCGACCTGATCCACCGCGCCCACGAGATCCACCTGCTGGAACGGGAGATCTACCTGCCGTTCGTCCGGGTCACCAACAGCTACAACACCACCAGGGCCCTGCGCTTCGACGTGGGCTACTGCCGCAAGATCTGCCTCAACGGCGTGATCTTCGGCAACCGGTCGATCCGCTTCGCATTCCCCCACAGCCGGGAGGGCATGCCCGGGAGGCCGAATTTCGAGGCGGGCGCCCACATGCTGGAGGCCCTGAGGAAATCCTTCCTCGGCACCGCCGAGAGGCTCATGGGGTTCCATGTCTCCCACGACGACGCCCTGGCCCTGGTGTTCCGAGGTCTGGGGTTACCCCTGCCGCCCGAGGCGTCGGTGGAGGGCCCTGCCCGCGACCGCTTCCTCGCCCTGCGCGACGACGCCCGGAATCGGGTAGAGCGCTATGCCACCGAGCTTGGCTCCAACGCCTACGCCGCCTTTAACGCCATGACCGACCTCGCCTCCCACCCGCCCACCATCCCCCGCCTCCGCCGTTCCCCGCACTCCCTCCAGGCCGCCGCCGGCGAATCGGCCGAGGAGTTCGGGAAACGGATTGCGCCCGGATTAAGGTTCGATCTCGGATTGTACCTCGGCGAACACCGGGAAATTGTAGGGCGGAATTGAGAGTCGACCCCAGCCCGCGCTCGCGTCTATTTTCAATCAGCGAGGTGAATTCAACGGCATCTGGTTAACCAACGGAGGTGTGGCCGTGAACGCACTATTGGAGCTTATCAACGCGCATTTCGATAGGGACTGGGGTGATCGGGCCAAGGAGACCTTAACGGCTTGGTGTGCTGAACGGTACGGCGCACGGTGGGAAAAGGCGATGCAACTGCGCGTCAACGGCAATCCGACGGAAGACGCCGCGCCCTTCGCCGCCCTAATTCCTGCCGGCCAGCCAAAGTCGGGGGCGTACGGGGGGATGAGTTTCGTTCTCTTCCCCTCCAGTGCAACGCCCGCATGGCTAGCCCTCGTGGTGGGAACAAACGGCCTCGCACCAGACGAGCAACCGCTCGGGCGCCCAGGACACGCCCGCAAGGTAGCCGCGATCTGCCGTTGGGTGAATAAACGGTCTCGAAGGGCCGCAGCGTGGGCCAAGCGGGACCCGGTCCGTATCGACCTCGGGATGCCCAAACAAATCCGCGAACAACTGGAGCCGTACCGGGCGGCCGCCGAAAAGTACAACAACTTCATCTACGGTCTGTTTCTGCCGGTCAGCGACCGCACCACCGGGGACGACGAGGTGACCCTCGCTGCTGCCAACGCTTTCGCGGACCTCTTTGCCGAGGAGCATGAGGTCGAGCCCCTCAAGAAGTTTGCCCTAGAGAAGCAGCAGGCCCGAGACGAGTGGCTTGCGTGTGTTTTGCCGACCACGACCGTCGAGGATGTCATTGGCCTGCTCGAACAGCGCCGCTTCGTGATCCTCGAGGGCCCGCCAGGGACCGGCAAGACCAGGCTAGCGGAACAACTGGGCGGCAAAGCGTTCCCTCGAAGGAAGACCATCCAGTTTCATCCGAGCGTGACGTATGAGCACTTCGTCGGCGGCCTTGCGCCGGAGGAAGCGTCCGAAGGTCTGGGCCTCCGCTTCAGTCCTCGGCGCGGCGCGTTGATGGAAGCCATCGTCGAGGCCAAGGCCCACCCTAACGACCGCTTTCTGCTGCATATCGACGAGATAAATCGCGCCGATCTCGCGAAAGTTCTGGGCGAAGCGATCTACCTGTTCGAGCCGGCCTCGCCGGATCGCGAGGTTGATCTCCCTTACGATTTTGGCCCACCTCTTAACCAGAGATTGAAGCTGCCGCCAAACCTATACGTTGTAGGCACAATGAACAGCGCAGACCGAAGCATCGCAATTCTCGACATCGCCGTCCGCCGCCGTTTTGCTTTCATGCCGGTGTGGCCCAACCACCATGTGCTCGAGCAACAGGAGGCAAGCCAGCGTGCCAGGGAGGCCTTTCTGCGCCTCTTCTCAATCTTCCTCGAGGAGGCCTCCGAAGAGGCACTCGCCCTAATGCCCGGCCATGCATACTTCTTAGACAACGGGAAGGACCCCGATCTGTTTCTCCGGGCCGGATTAAGTCCCCTTCTGCAGGAGTACCTATTGCAGGGCTACGTCTCGGGCTTTTCGGACTCTATTCGAGCGTACCTCGACTGGCTGGACGCAACTTCGGGGTGATGGTGCGCACGTCCATCCCAAGGAGAGCTGGCCGTTTTGGGTGGCGCTCTAGACCCGAGCCGATACGTCCGGCGGGAGGGTGCCAACGTGTCGTCGATTCGACCGAAACACTCGTGGACGCGCTCGCATGGCTCGGTGGTGAAGGACGCGATCCCTCGACGGTTGCCGAACTTCGGGCCACCTCCCTCTTGCGCGCCAATGTTGGCCTGCTCCGAGACTTTGGTGTGGGCGCTGACATCCGACGCGAAATGGGCAAGACCGTCCTCGCCCTTAGGACGTCAACGCGAATTGGCGCACTCCCGCTCCTCTCGCCCGTTACAGGCCGTCCAGATTTCGGTCTTCTGATTGAGCCGCGGTTCGCATGGACATCAATAGGCGACGTCCTCTCACATACCGGATTCAAGGTCGTTCCCAAGTTGCTTCCGTTGCCGGATCTGCCTCAGTCAGACCGTCGCATCCCGCCGTGGGTTCTGTCCTCGATCATCCTCCATCGCCTCCAGGAACTTCTGGATCGACTCGTTCGTCGTTTCATAATTTCAGCAGCGGACCAACCGGCACCGAAAGGAACTGTCAATTGGGGTGAGTACGCCAACCGCCGTCTCCCATTGGCCCGCGCGATAGAGGTGCCCTGTCACTTCCCGGACCTTCGGGATGACGAGGCGCTCCGCTCCGCGATCCACTTTACCCTTCGGCAGCATCAGGGATCGCTCCAAGCGCAACGTTCAGGCGGAGTGATCGTTCTGAAACTCCTGGCACTATGCGAATCCCTTCTCACGCGGGTTGCTGGATCCCCACCCTCCCGGCCGAGGGACGCACAAATGAAGGCATGGCGTCGCCAACCCGTCAATTCGAGAATCTTCCATGATGGACTTCAGGCCATCGAGTGGACAGCTGAAGAGCGCGGGCTTGCCGGGCTCAGCGAGTTGGCCGGTCTCTCATGGCAGATGGATATGGAGAGTTTTTTCGAAGCCTGGGTGGAAACCATCGCCGAACGGGTTGCGACAGCATCAGGTGGACGTCTACGAGTCGGGCGCAAGGAGCAGACGCGCGTCGCCCTCGATTGGCGTCCGCCGCAACTCGGGGCCCAGCGCTCCTTGGTTCCGGACATCGTTATCGAGCGGGCGGACTGCACGATGGTGATCGACGCGAAATACAAGTCGCACGCGGAGGAGCTTCGAACGGCAGGGTGGCGCAGTCTCGACGATCTGATTCGCGAACGTCACCGCGCTGATCTGCTTCAAGTCCTCGCATATTCGACGCTCTTCGACACATCGCGGGTTGTCGCTTGCCTTGTCTACCCCTGTCTGCCGACGACGTATGCATCTCTACGCGATCGAGGCCTACTCATCTCTCGTGCCGTTGTCCCTGCGGGGGGCCGCCGCGTCGAGTTTGTTCTGGCAACTGCACCGATGGGCAGCAACGCGCAGGAGACAGTCTCTGCGCTCGCCCGCGCATTTCTCCAGCCACTTGTCGCCTGAGACCACACATGGCGGCCATATGATGCAGTGGGCGCATGCTGTGGTTGATCTGGGGTCGGACCACAGGATTAGCTGCAGCGGCTAGGGCTTACATCGACAAAGCGCCGATTCTTCGGTCTTCCGGGCGATTTTTTGAGGTGTAAATGGGCGCTGCGGCGCGATTGGGTGGGGATGCGGACGATCGCTCGCCGGGAACCACCCGCCACCCGGGTGCAGCCGCTGGGCTCCCGTCTTGCCACCACAGGGGTGAATTGCGGTAGGCTACCGGCCACCATGAAGCGCGTCTCCTGTGTCGAGGATCTCCGGCTGCGCTGGCTGTCCCGTCTGGCAGATCTTCGGGTCGACGTAAATGGGAGACGTGGCAAGGCGCCGCACAAGGCGTTGTTGTTGCTTTCGGTGCTGGACCAGATCGAAGGGGGCGAGCTGGAGGCGGGGAGGGTGCGGCGCTCGGACCCGAGGTTGGTGTTTCGGTTCCAGACCTACTGGAGCATTGCGGTGGGCCGATGTGGGAACAAGGGCGACATCCGGCTGCCGTTCCACGCGCTGGGCACGCATCAGGAGGTGTGGGCACATCGGTTGGACGCGGAGGGGCGCGCATCGAAGGCGCGGGAGACCACCGAGGTCGCCCTCCTGCCGGAGGAGTTGGGGGACCTGTTCGCAGATCCCGCCTTCCGCGATGATGTGCGCCGCGTGCTGGTCACGACGTATTTTCCCACGGTGGAACAGGCGGCGCTGATGGGGATGCTGAAACTGGACGACCCGCGCCTCGCGTCCCGGTTGCGGGACGAGGTCGCCACGTATCAGGCCGCGATGCAGCAAGGGCGCTCGCAGCGCTTCAAGACCGACGTGGTCATCGGCTACCAGCTCACGTGCGCGCTGACGGGGTATCGGCTGACCACGGCCAAGGGGAAGAACATCGTGGTGGCGGCACACATCCACCGCCTCGCCAGCAGTCGGAATGATGACCCGCGCAACGGCCTCGCACTCACGCCCAACGCGCACTGGGCATTCGACGAGGGCCTGTGGACGGCAGTTCCCGAGGGGCGGGATCGGTTTCGCGTGCAAGTCGCGCGGCAGTCGTTTTCCGAATCAGCCGTCGGCGGCATGGCTCTGGGCGATCTCGATGGCCGATTCCTGCACTTCGCGCCGGGCGTGGCGCTTCGCCCAGACCCCAAACACTTCGCGTGGCATCGGGAGCATATTTTCGGTCAATCAGTGAGCGCCTCGTGAGATCGACGAGACCGACCCGGGCCCTTGTTCAGCGACAAGGACTGGCGACGTTGGTCGCGAGGGTGACGTGGCGCACGAAGTGCGGGGCAGTGTCCCTCAAATGGCAAACCTCTTCGCCATAGCCGCGCGGACGAGACCCATCTCGGCATCGTTGAGCGCGCCGAGCCTGCGCAGCAGCAACGCCGGCCTCACCTTCGCCGCGAGGCCAAAACCGACGAGCCAGACCTCACCTCGGCTTGCCGCCGGCATCCTCCCCCTCTATCCGGTCGAGCACCTGGGCCCCCTCCAGGGCGACTTGGTTGCAGAGAGCAACGTCCGGATCCTCGTTGGCGATCTCGATCAAGACCTCCCGGATGGCCCGCCGGTCGGACTCGGGGAGCCTGGGCAATTCCTCGATGATCTCGGTGACGCTCATGGCCACACCATAGCCCAGCCAAACCAGATTTCACGCACTTATTGTGGGCGGTTGGCGCCCGCCCCATGGCGTGACGATCCGCGCAACGGCCTCGCACTCACGCCCAACGCCCACTGGGCATTCGTCGAGGGCCTGTGGACGGCGGTGCCCGAGGGGCGCGGTCGATTCCGAATAAGAGTCGCCCGACAAAGCTTCACTGAATTGCAGGCCGCCGGGATGTCGTTGGCCGACTTTGATGGGCGGCTGCTGCGATTTGCGCCGCAAAGCGGACTCCGCCCCGATCCAAGATATTTCAAGTGGCGCCAGGAGCGCGTCTTTTGTGGATCATCGCCGTGATACTGCGCCGGTGACCGCAATCGGGAGAGAATCCAGCGTTTTCCCGCGCCTGTCGGGCGGCAGTTCGCGCAGGGCCTTGCCCTTGTCGGTGAGCCTGTACTTCTGGAGGCGGATGGGATCGTGCGTTCGATTCATCCTTGGGCCAGGCACGGTGCCAGATGGGCTCTCAGGAAATGAACGCAATCTTTGAGGCCCGCAGATCGCTGCAAATCCCCAGCGCTGGCGGGCTGAGCCGCCTTGGCCAGCATGGCTGCGGCTTGTGGGGTGACTTGTGTGGTGACATGTGGCACGACTTGTGGGGTGATGGCCTCGACCCTTCGTGGTTTGGGGTCGGACCACAGGATTCGCTGTACCGGCAATGGGCTGCATTGAGAAGGAGCGAGTCGGCGGTCGCTGGCCTTGGTCCCGACTTGCACCGCGACATGCCCCGCGACTTGTCCGGCGCTCGGCGCGACGGGTGATGACGGCATGGGTGGGGGCAATCCCCAAAGCCCAGCAGCCGGGTGTGCGCGGTCGTTCCGCATGGGGTCCGCTCCATCAGGGGTTCCCAGGCGCGGAACGCATAAACCGATTCACCGATCAGGCCGGGCTGACATCGGTGCCGGGTTCGGCGAGGATCTCCGGCGAACCGGTGTGCGCGAGATCCTTGTCCCGACGCCCAAAGCTTCGACACCGGCAATTTGAACGATATTATCTATATTATAAAACTCTTGTAAACCGTCTAATCTCGCTATAAATTGGACTATGGATCCCATCCAAAACCCCTATGCCCCAGGGGCGGGCACGCCACCGCCCGAACTGGCCGGACGCGGCGATCTGCGCGAGACGATCCGGGTGGCGCTGGAGCGCGTCCGCCTCGGCCGGGCGTCGAAGAGCATTCTGATGGTGGGTCTTCGCGGTGTCGGCAAGACCGTGCTGCTGGACCGGATGCGGACCGATGCCGAGAGCGCGGGAATCCAAACCCTGGCGATGGAGGCCCCGGAGAATCGCTCGCTGCCAGCGATTCTCGCGCCGCAACTCAGGCAGGCGCTGTTGCGACTTTCCCGGAACGAGCGGGCGAGGGAACTCGCCCAGCGCGCGTTACGAGGACTCGCCGGTTTTGCGAAGGCACTGAAAGTCAAGTACCAGGACATCGAAGTGGGTCTGGATTTTGAGCCTGAGCCGGGCCTGGCCGACAACGGCGATCTCGAACTGGATCTGCAGGCCTTGCTGGCGGCCGCGGGCGCGGCATCGAAGGAAGCCGGGACGGCCCTGGCCCTGTTCCTAGACGAACTGCAATATGTGGAGGAGGAGGAGCTGGCCGCACTGATCGCGGCGCTGCATCGCACCGCGCAGCGCCAATTGCCCGTGGTCCTCGTGGGCGCCGGCTTGCCCCAGCTCAGGGGCCGGATGGGACGGGCCAAGTCCTACGCGGAGCGGCTCTTCGACTTCCCCGAAGTGGGCCCGCTTCCGCCGGAGGCGGCACGCACCGCGATCGCCAAGCCCGCGGAAGCCCAAGGGGTGAGGATCGACCCGGATGCCCTGGAGCGCATCGTGCGGGAGACCCGCGGCTACCCGTATTTCCTCCAGGAGTGGGGCAAGCACGCCTGGGACGTGGCCGAGCACTCGCCCATCACGCTGCGGGATGTCGAAGAGGCATCGCGCGCGGCCATCGCCGCCCTGGACGAGAGCTTCTTCCGCGTGCGATTCGATCGGTTGACGCCCCTGGAAAAGCGCTACCTCCGCGCCATGGCCGAACTCGGGGAGGGGCCCCATCGTTCCGGCGACATCGCCGACCAACTCAACAGGGAAGTCACCTCGCTCGGGCCGACCAGGGGCCAGTTGATCGCCAAGGGCATGATATGGAGCCCGAGCCATGGCGACACCGCCTTCACCGTGCCCCTGTTCGACGATTTCATGCGCCGGATCATGCCGGGTGACGACTGGCGCCAGTAGAAAATCCCGTTTTCGAATGGGGTCGACTCTTGTTTTCGAATGGGGTCGACTCTTGACACGCTACAACTCTGTCGAGCGTCGAGAGTTGACCCCGCTTGCATGGCCCCGCTTGCACGGAAATCGCAGCACATCTGCCAAATCCAGATCCAGCGTCACAAGGATCCGATCCTCTGCGGCGCAACGTTCCCATTTCTCGAGATCCGATGCGGTGCCGAGTTCTGCATGCTGTCGCCGGTCACTCAAAACCAGCCAGGACCGGTCACATCAAAACCAGCCACT
>CAZYWZ010000034.1:0-58079 GCA_964651705.1 uncultured Verrucomicrobiales bacterium | reverse complement strand
TTGCTGCGGTGGCAGAGCGCAGCGGCGACACCGCTTTGGCTCCCGGCGGAGCCGGAACCCGCGCGCCAAGGCCGACGCCTGCGCTCCGATCGCCAGAGGCGATCAGGCCGCCCGTTCCAAAGCGGTGTCGCCACCCCTGGCGGGGTTCTGCCACCGCAGTCCATAAGGCCCCTCGGCCACATCGGAAGTTTCCCCATGAATCAGCCGGCGCGTGGCGGACTCGGGCTTGCCCCCAATCACCAGGAATCTCCCATAAGTCGGCATTGCCACGGAAGCACCCAGAGGCATTCCTTCCTAATATGAAGAAAATGCGTATTCGCGCGCTTGCCCGCGGTACCGCGGCTCTCGCCATGGCAGGGTGCGTCGGTGCGTCAGCCTGCCGGGCGGACGTCCTCTTCAGCGAGGACTTCGATGGCCTGCCCTCCGACACGAACCTGACCGGCCTCGGCTGGACGAGGATGGCCGGATCCCAGGACGCCACGGTGCAGGTCATCGCCGGCCTGATCCCAGAACCCGGGCCCTGCGCCGCCCTCGCGATGATCGCGCTCGCCCTCCTCGCCTCCCGCCGCCACCACCGGGCGATTTAGGACCAACGCTTACGCGAGGATTTGGGGCGTGGCACACGGGTTGACCTCCGGTAGCAATTTGCTACCTTTCTAGCATGAGCCAGCCCGTCAAACTCTCCGACACCATCGTGCTCGACGCGAGGGTCACCGGCCAACTCGCCCAGCGATCCATCGCGGGCCAGATCGAATATTGGGCCAATCTGGGACGCGCGATCGAGAGGCTCCTCCAGGGCACGCAGGTGATGGCGCTATGCCGATCCGCGGCGGTGGAGCCCCTATCGGCTTGCCTGGAGTCGGCGGACTCCCCGGGGGGGCGCCGTCGCCTGACCCAATATCTCAAGAACCAGCCGTATCCCCATTACAAGCCGGCCCCCGGGGCGCCGGGACTCCTGGTGCGCATCGATGCCGGCGGCCGGCGGACCGTCGGCCGCTTCGTCAACCGTCAATTCCAACCCGTGAAGCGGAAGCGCGCCGCGCGATGAGACTGCCGATCGACCGGCGGCCCATCATCGTGGCGCTGGCCGGACCCAACGGGGCGGGGAAAACCACATTCTACCGGGCCCACCTGCGGCGCGCGGGACTGCGTTTCGTGAGCGCCGACCTGCTCGCGGCCGAACTCGACCTCGAACCCTACGCCGCCGCCAGGGCCGCCGACGCGCTGCGGACAGAACTGGTCCGCCAGCGCGAGAGTTTCGTGTTCGAGACCGTGTTCTCCGATCCGGTCGGCGACAAGGTCACATTCCTCGAAGAGACCGCGGCGGCGGGTTACACGGTGGTCCTCTGCTTCATCGGCATCCCGGGCCCCGAGACCTCCGAGGAACGCGTGGCGATGCGGGTGACGCAGGGCGGCCACGACGTCCCCCCCGACAAGCTCATCGCCCGCTTCCCGCGCACGATGGCCAACCTCGAAGCCGCCATCCGCCGGCTACCCCACGTCTGGGTCTTCGACAACGGCGACCTCTGCGCGCCGTTCCGCAAGGTCGCCGTCATCGAGAATGGCACGTTCACCTTCCGCGCCGGCACCCTGCCCCCGTGGCTGCCCTCGCCCAAGACATAGCTCCGGCTTCACACGACGCATTCTGGAATTCCTGCGGGCAACCGCCAATCCCCCCCTCCGATCGCATGAGAAGATACCCGCGGGGGCGTCGCTCAGGTCGACGGCGATGATCTGGTCATTGGTCAGTGTCTTGAGATCGGCCACGGTCTCATGCGCCGTGTACCAATGCCAGCTGTCGAGGACGAGGCCCACGTTCTTTGCCCCGATGCCGGCGATGAGCTGCTTCCCCGGCGAATCTCAGGTCAACATCCCATCGCGACCGCAGCCGTTCGTGAGCAGAATCCCGCAATTCCCACGATCCCGAATCACTCACCAACCGCGGTTTCTCGGCCGGACCCCACCTTCCGGGGATCGGAAAATCCAACGCCTCCATCTGCCCATCGTCACGCAGAAATCACCTCGGGCCAACTCCCCACGATAATATGGGGAACACCCCGTCCAAAGCATCGGGACAGACAGCGCGATCAGGACACGCACGGCCTTCCTCATGGTCCCTCACCTCGCCACCCACCGATACGCCTTCTTGGCGGTGCCCGAGAAGACCTTGCCGAAGGCGTCGGGGCCCCGGGCGGTGAAGTACTCGAGGGCGATGCGCTGGACGGTGTGGAGGGGGGCGTACATCTCGGAGACGGGCCAGTTGGATCCGTAGAGTAGGCGATCGGGGCCGAAGACGTGCCAGATCAAGTCCAGCGCGGGCCGATAGAACTCGGGGTCATCCGGCGCGGAGCCGTCGCGTTTGCCGGTGGCCTCGACGAGGCCGGAGACCTTGATGAAAATATTGCGATGGGCCGCGACCGATTCCATGGCGTCGGCCCAACCCTTGTCGATGGGACCGCCGTCGAGTTTGAGGCCAGGGAGATGATCCAGCACGATGCGCAGCAGCCGGAACCGGTCGGCGATGCCCCCGGCAAACGGGAGGGAATCTGGCCCGACGAGATCCAGCGAGAGATCATGATCCGCCAGGCGTTTGATGTCGGCCAGGAGCGCGTCGTCCTCGAGCGCCCGGTCCAGTTTCATCCCGCGGATGCGGATGCCGCGGAAAAGCGGGTTCTTGGCGAAACGGTCGAGGAGTCCCGCGAAGGCGGGGGTGCCGATGGGGAGGTTCCCGACAAGGCCCCGGATGAATTTGTGCTTGGCCGCAAGATCCAGGATCCATTGGTTGTCCTCGACCAGCGGGCTGGCCTCGACGACGACGGTGCCCGCGACGCGATTCGCTCCCCGGCGGAGGGGGTAGTTCGGGGGAAGGACGGTGCGATAGAGAACGGCGTTGTCCTTCGGCGGCCAAGGGACCCCGCCCGGCCTCGAGGGGTCATAGAAGTGCGTGTGCGTGTCGATGATCAATGGCCCCGCCGGCCCGCAGCCGCCCAGCGCACCCGCCACCGAACCCAATCCCATCCCCAGAAATTCCTTGCGAGTCATCGCCGTGCCCATGGGTCTGCAGCCTATGCAAAATCCGATGGCATGTCGATGCCCCCGGCTATTGCTTCTCGTACACGCCCTTGTCCACGCGCTTGAGGACGGTGAAGCCAGCGCCCTTGGCGTCAGAGACCGACAACGGCTTCGCGACCTTCGGGGTATTGAACGCCCCGAGCACCTTACGCACCGCCTTCTTGCAGATCGGGCAGTGCGTCAGCCCCGGGCGATCCGCGGGGCGCATCAACTCGAACCGCCCCCCGCAGATCTTGCAGTCACCGTCCACGATCTCGTACTGGTACAGCGGCATCAGAATAAGCCTACTTCGCGCCACGGGGGCGCGCAATGCCGCCGCCCCGGCCCACGACGCGCCGAAACCGGGCCGTCGCTCGGGTCGCCCATGCTCCCAGCCGCGCCGCCGCCGCGAAATACCTCGCCAAAACCTCACCCTCCCATCATCTCCCGCGGGTTGCGCCCAAAATGTTTCTTGAACGCGCGGCTGAAATCGTTCGGGTGCCGATAGCCGAGCGCATAGGCGACCCCCTTGACGGTGGCTTCCGGCTCGGCGAGCAACTGCCTGGCGCGCCCCATCCTCAGCCGGGCGTGGTGCGCGGCGGGCGATTCCCCCAGGTGCGCGAGGAACAACCGATGCAGCGTCGCCGGAGAGACCTGCAGATATTCGCACAGGGCCCCGACCGGGCCCAGTTCCGTCAGGTTCTGCGTCATCCAGCGAAGGGCCAGCTCCACACGCAGCGCCGGGCCCGCCGGCGCGAATCGCGGCCTCCTGACCCGGGCGATCGCCAGCTCCATCTGCAGGCGGGCGAACTCCAGCGTCTGCCGCGTCAGCGCCGAGGGTTGCTCGACCTCGCGACGGCAGAGCGCGTGCGCGCAAAGCAACTCGCGCCGCGCCGCCGCGTCTCCAACCAGCACCAGCCACCCGCTCTCTGGCGGCCTGCATTCCGCGCACCGCGGCGGCGTGCGCCAGACCCAGGTCAGCACATCGCAGACGCCGCCGGGCGCATCCGTCCAGCCACTGGCGCAATCCGGACCCACGACCAGCACGTGTCCCGGCCGCGTCCGGAGATCGCGCGACTCCAGGCGCAGCACCGGCCTCCCCGACCGCACCAGAAAATATACCCACCCCGGATGACGCGATCGGGGGATCGGGCTCGGCCCGAAGCGGCGACGCCCCCACCCCAGATAGATCAGGTCCAGTTCGGCGCACGGGGGACAGACCCACCGAGGCCGCCCGACCGGGGGCAGATACAGCGCGCGCGGCAATTGACCCGACCTAGCAGATTCTCTCATCGGCGATATGGCTATGAATATGGCGTTGGCCGGTGACGGTGTCTAACGTACAATTTCGCGAGGTCCGGAACCGGGAAGATCGCGATGAACGGCAAGGAACGCACGCTAGCCACGCTGACCGAAGGGGCCGGCGATAGGCCTCCGGCCGTCCCCATCATCCATTCCGCGTACGCGCGGCTCGCGGGCATCCCGCTGGGAAAGTACTACAGCGATGCCGCGACCATGGCCGAGGCCATCGTGTGGGGCTGCCGGCGCTTCGGTTTCGATGGCGTGCAGCTCTCGATGGGCGTCACCGGCGAGGCCGAGGCCCTCGGCGCGAAAGTCGAGCAACCCGCCGATGGCGCCCCCCTGCTGAAAGACCATCCCCTGAAGGCCGTCGGCGATTTCGCGGGCATCGATCCCGCCGCCGCCGGCCGCGCCGGCCGGATGCCCATGTATTTCGACGCCGTGCGCCACGTCGCCGATCAGATCGGCGCCGAAACCTTCATCCTCTCCACCCTGCGCGGCCCGCTCAACATCGCGTCCCAGCTCCGCGGCGTCGAGGAGATGCTGATGGATCTCATCGATGAGCCCGAGCAGGCCTGCCAACTGCTGGACTTCACCACCGACGTCGCCATCGAGGTCTCGAGGGCTTCGGTCGGCACCGGCGCCGACGCCCTGCTCTTCGGCGAGGCCACCTGCTCGCCAAACTTCATATCGCCCGACATGTACCGGGAATTCGTCCGGCCCCGCCACGCGCGCCTGATCGCGGCGACAAAGGCGATGGGCTGGCGATTCGCAGGATTCCACATCTGCGGCGATATCCGGCCCATCTTTGCGGACATCGTCGAAACCGGCGCGGCATTCCTCGACATCGACTATCAGGTGCCCGCGGCAGAGGCCATCGCCCTGGCCGCCGGACGCATCGCGATGCGTGGCAACCTCGACCCCTCCGGGACATTCCTCCGCGGCACCCCCGACGAGATCCGCGGGCGCACATCCGAGTTGCGCGCGGTCGCCACCGGACAGCGCTGGATCCTCGCCAGCGGATGCGATATCTCCCCCGGCGTCCCCGAGGCCAACCTCAGGGCCTTCGCGGAAGCCGCCACCCGTTAAGGGAGGAAGGAAAGCCCATCTTAGCTGATGTAAAAAATGCGACATTGACGGAGAACGGATCAGCGACGATTAGCTGAGATCCGCGTTCCGAAGACAACAGGGACCAAGCCATGCATTTCAGCGGAACCCACGTGACACGCCGCAGATTCCTCCAGGGAAGCCTGGCGGCCACGGCCTCTCTGGCGGCCCCGGCGATCATCCCGGCCAGGGCGCTGGGCGCCGAGGGGAAGAGCGCGGCGAATGGCCGGATCAACGTCGCCATGATCGGCATCGGGAGACAGGCGTACTTCGCGAACCTCCCGCCCTTCCTGGCGCATCCCGACACGCAGGTGGTCGCGGTATGCGAGGTCGACGCGTGGCGCCTGGGCCAGGCGATGGACCGGGTCAAGGCCCACTACGCCAAGGAGACCGGCAATGCGTCGTGGCAGGGCTGCTCGGCCCACCGCGATTTCCGCGAGGTGCTGGCCAAGAAGGACGTGGACGCGGTGATGATTTCCACGCCCGACCACTGGCACGCGATCATGGCCATCGAGGCCGCCAAGGCGGGAAAGGACGTGTCCCTGGAGAAACCGATCTCCATGTCGGTCCAGGAGGGACGCGCCATCAGCGACGCGATGAAGCGCTACGACCGCATCTTCCGCGTCGATAGCGAGTGCCGCTCGTACGCCTATTTCCGGCGCCAGTGCGAGCTGGTCCGCAACGGGCGGATCGGGAAAGTGCGCCGGGTCATCGCGGGAGTGCCAAAGGAGCAGCCGCCCTTGGACGGCACCCCCGACCCGATGCCCGTCCCGGAAGAACTGGACTACGCGATGTGGCAAGGTCCCGCGCCCGAGCGCCCGTACACGGAACTCCGCGTCCACCCGCGCAAGGCCGGCGTCGGCCCGACGGGCTCCAAGCGCCCCGGCTGGATGTGCATCCAGGATTACTGCGATGGCATGATCCTTAACTGGGGCGCCCACATCATAGACATCGTGCAGTGGGGCCTCGGCACCGAATACACCGGGCCCACCGAAGTCGAGGGCAAGGGCACATTCCCCGGGAATTCCATGTGGGACGTCCTCCAGAGTTTCGAGGTCGACTACCGCTACGCCGATGGCACCGAATTGAACTATTCGATCGCCGGGCGACCCTTCGTGCGATTCGAGGGCGAGAAGGGCTGGATCGAGGTCCAGTGGTTCAAGAGCATGACCGCCGATCCCCCAGAGATCCTCCGATCCGAGATCGGTCCCGATGAGATCCATCTGCCCAAAGGCAGCGAGAAGGACGATTTCATCGAGGGCGTCAAACGCCGCCGCCCCACGGTCGAGCCCGCCGAGGTCGGCCACCGCACCTCCACGATCTGCCAGATCGGATTGATCGCCATCCGGCTCGGCAGAAAACTCCGCTGGGACCCGAAAACCGAAACCTTCCCGGGCGACGACGAGGCGAACCGACTCCTCGTCCGCCCCATGCGCGCACCATGGACACTGCCAGAAATCTGATCGCCTCGCTCGCAACCGCGGCCATCGCCCTCGCGCCGACCCTCCCGGGCGCCGCGGCAGAACCGCCGCCCTGGCCCTTCTTCGCCTTCGACAACGCGGCCAAGGACGCGGCGCACCCCGACCCGACGTCCCAGATCGCCCTCCTGAAAGAACTCGGCTACGACGGCATCGCCAGCGTCCGGCCCGCCCATGTTCCAGAGGCGCAGGCCGCCGCCAAACAGCACGGCATCAAGATATTCAGCATCTACGCGGTCGTCCCGATCGACGAGGGCGCGGCCGTGGACCCGGCGCTATTCGAAGCGCTCGGGCAACTGAACGGCAAGGGCGTCGCACTCTGGCTCGGACTCACCAGCAAGACATTTAAACCGTCCGACCCGGCCGGGGACGACTTGGCGCTCCGACGCTTCGTTGAGATCGCCAGACCCGCGAAGGAGAACGCCGTGCCGGTGATCCTGTACCCGCACGCCAACTTCTGGGTCGAGCGGGTGGACGACGCCATCCGCTTCGCGGAGAAGACCGGCGACCCGGACCTCGGCGTGATGTTCAACCTCTGCCACTTCCTCCGCTTGCAGGATGAGTCGGAACTCGGCGGCGTCCTCGCCCGCGCCAAATCCCGCCTGCGGTGCGTCAGCATCAATGGCGCCGACAGCGGTTGCCGCGGCGGCGATTGGAAACGCCTCATCCAGACCCTCGATCGCGGTACATTCGACGTGGCCAAAGTCCTGCGGGCGCTCGACGCCATCGGGTATCACGGCCCGATCGGATTCCAGGGCTACGGCATCGGCGGCGATGCCAAAGACAACCTCCGTCGCACCATCGACGCCTGGCGCGCCCTCAGCGCGCGGCGCTGACTCGATAATACGACGCAACTCTCTAGCAGCGAGGGGCCTTCGCCCTTCGGCGGGGGATAGGCCGAAGCCGGAATGTTCGGAAAGTCGCCTCGGGCGATCGGCTTCGTTACAAATCTTTCGCCCCGGTGGTGCCCACTGCGGCGGGAACGCGATCTGATTCGAGAATTTCGGGTCCATCCGCGTGAGGCAGATATTCCACTGTCTGCCACCAAAGGACCCCGTCCCGGGCGAAGGATAAGGCGGAGGCCGAGGGAAGCGGCCACGGCCTCAAGATCTTTGACGTGTCGGACCCCGCCCGGCACACCTTCGTCTCGCGCGTGAAATTCCCGACCGAGTACAGTATCCCCAACGGCCTGCCGGTTGCCCGCGCCGCAGAGATCATTGCGTCATGGACGACACCCGAAACGTAACGGCCTGTTAGTCGTCAACATCGGGAACATCGCGATCCCGAGGATCGTCGCGCACGCACGGCTCCCGGCGCGACAGGGTGACTACAAGGCCGACCCGGTCGGCGGGGTCGCCCTAGCACATGGGGTTGATGCGCGGCGTGGTTGAAGGAGTCGTTGGTTCCCGGGGGCTGGTGGGCGTCGCCATCCTTGGCGGCGGCCTTCCGTGGCTGTAGGGTTCCCGCCATGGCCTGGCTCGAACATCATAAGGAACCGGTCCTGCATGCCTGGGGTTTCCGCCTGCGAGTGGCGGGCGTGTTGGCCTCGGCGGGATTGCTGGTGGGGGTGTCGCTGTGCATCGGGGCGATGGGGTACCATTTCACCGAGGGCATCGCCTGGCTCGACGCCTTTCTGAATGCGGCGATGATCCTCACGGGCATGGGGCCGGTGTCGGCGCTGCAGACCACGGCGGGAAAGGCCTTCGCCATCGTGTACGCGCTGTATTCGGGCATCGTTTTTTTGGCGACGGCGGGCCTCGTTCTGACACCGTTCCTGCACAGGCTCTTGCACCGTTTTCACCGCGCTCGGGGGGACGAAGGTTGAGGACCGGGACACGCATCGTTGGGCTAAGGTGGGTCGCGGTCCTCGAAGCCAGCAAAGGCATAGCGGTTCTGGTCGCGGGATTCGCCCTTTTGCATCGGGGTGGAACCGGGCTCCAGAGGATCGTTGACCTTCTGGTCGGGCACCTGCACCTCAACCCGGCCAAGGGGCGACCGCGCGTTTTCAGGGAGATGCTCGATGGGGTTGGCGACGGCTGGGTGCGCGCGCTCGCCCTAGGTGCCGCGGTCTATGCGTGTGCACGGCTGGTCGAGGCGTACGGGCTCTGGATGGGGCGGGACTGGGCCCGGTGGTTCGGGATACTTTCCGCCGCGGTCTATGTCCCGTTCGAGCTCTATGAGCTGGCGGGAAACCCCGGCACCGTGCCCGCATTGGCCCTGCTGGTCAACGGGTTGGTTGTGGCCGTGCTATGGCGGGCCAGAGCCTCCGCGGCCTAACCGCCGAATCCTCGCGGTCGCCGCGCGGGTACGGTGTGCGCCATTTCCTTGGGGATGGGACCGCGGGTCAGGGCGATGTAGTCCGCGAGGATGCGCTTGGTCTCGGTGAGGACGGGGTCGGTGCCATTTGGTGACGGATCCTCGGAGGCATCGATCGCGTCGTCTCCAGTCTTTGCGCCGGTGCCGTTCTCTGCGGCGGACACGGGCTCTGGTTCCGGAAGGCCGGGCTTCCCCGCGGTGGCCACCCTGATCAGATAGTCCGTTTCATTCGATTTGGGCAGCTTTTCCAGTTCGCGCTTTCGCGCTTCGGCTTTCGCATCCAGGGCCTGCTTCTCGTCGAGGCGATCCGCTTCGTTCAGGGATACCTCAGGATTGGCCAGTTTCTTCTGGAGGGTCGCCGAGTCCTCCCGGATCCAGGAGAATTCGGGATCGGCCTCCAGTCGGGCGGCCGATCTTGCGCGCAGAGGCGGCAGGTAGGGGCCGACGAGATTCAGGGGCTGGTAGCGAGCCGGGGCGACGGCGTCCCACGGCATCGCGTTGTCCATCTCCGATTCCGCGACTTTGGCAACGTCGGTGGGCGAAGGCAGCACGATGTCCGGAACGACGCCGCGCCATTGGGTCGATGCCCCGCCGGGCCGATAGAACTTCGCGATGGTGATCTTAAGGGAGCCGGGGTCATCGGGGGGAGTGCCGGGCTGATGTTTCATGAGTTCGGCGAGGGGGACGAGTGATTGCACGGTACCTTTGCCAAATGTGGAGGAATCGCCCACGATCAGGGCCCTTCCGTGATCTTGGAGTGCGCCCGCTACGATCTCTGACGCCGAGGCGCTGAATCGGCTGGTGAGGACCACCATGGGACCCGCGAACAGGATGCGGGGGTCGGTGTCGCAGCCGACCTGGGTGCGGCCCGCCGCATCCTTCGTCTGGACGATGGGGCCAGTCGGGAGAAAGAGCCCCGCGATGCCGATCGCCTCGTCGAGCGATCCACCCCCATTGCGCCGGAGATCGAGCACCAGGCCCTCGATGCCCTCGGCCGCGAGCTTGTTCACCAGGCGCGCGACGTCCTGCGTGGCGCTTTTGCGCTGAGCGCCGGAGCGCCCGTCGATATCGGCATAGAACGCCGGCAGATCGATCACGCCGAGGCGGACTTGGCCCCCGTCCCAAGGCATATCGACGATGCGGGCCTTGGCCTCCTGCTCCTCCAGTTTGATCTCATCGCGGATGATCGAGATCGTCCTCCGGACAGAGTCGTCTGGGGCGTTGGAGGGGATGAGCGTCAGGCGGACTCGGGTGCCCTTGGGTCCTCGGATGAGGTCGACGGCCTTGTGGATGGGCATGTCCACGATGTCTTCGGGTTCGCCGGTGTCCTGTTGTACGGCCACGATCCGGTCTCCCGGGTGGAGCGAGCCCGAACGGGCGGCCGGGCCTCCGGCCACCAGTTCTTTGATCTTGCAGTACCCGTCGTCGGACTGGAGGGTCGCGCCGATCCCGCAAAGCTTCAGGTTCATCTGTATCGAGAAATCCTCGAGTTGTTTCGGGCCCATGTAATCCGAGTGGGGGTCGTAGGCGTGCGCGAGCGCGTTCAGGTAGATCTCGAGGACGTCGCCGTGGTCCATCTCGCGGGCGGTGCGCGCCATCCGATCGTAGCGGCGGTCCAGCGTCCGGACGATCTCTTCGGGTTTCTTGCCCGCGAGTTTCTCCTGGAGGTATTCATTCCTCAGTTCCTCGCGCCAGAGGGAGCGGGCCTCGTCAATATCCTTTGGCCAGGGCGCCTTGTCGCGATCCGGGTTCCAGGTTTCGTGGCCCGAGAAATCAAAGGCGTCCTTGGCGAGGGCATCTTTGGCGAATGCGATGCGCTGCTCCAGCCTTTCGACAAACCGGGCGTAGATCTTGTCTGCGGGGGTGGTGTCGCCATTGTGGAGCGTGAGATCATCGAGCCTGTCTCGGTAGGCCGAGAATTCCTCGATGTCCGGCTGGATCAGGTGCAAGCGACCCGGGTCGAGGGCCTTTAGGTAGATGTCGAAGAACTTCTCCGAGATGGCGTCATCGAATCGCTCCCCGAGGAAGTGCGAGCGGTCGAGGACGTGGGCGCAGGTGTAGGCGATGCGCGCATCGTCCTCCTCCTGTCGTGGATCGCGGGCGTCTGACGAATGGGTGGTGGCCGCCCAGAGGTTGAGGGCGAGCGCGAGCGCCCCGAGAGGCGGGAAGGTCTTCAGGCCGTGTGTACCGTTCATGGTCTCACTCTCGCCCGGGGGCCTTTCGGAGGCCTTTCGGGAACCTTACAGCTTTGTCAGGTAAGGCGCGGCGACTCAGGCGCCGGATCGCCGGGGGATGACGGGGACGACCTCGGCGGTCTTGACCCATCCCGCCTGCCCATCGCGATTCCGGACGAGCGTGTATTCTCCGTGATGGCATTCGACGTGTGCGGTTTCCCCCTCGGTGAGGTGAAACACCACGGCTCCGGCCGGCGCCGGGGAGATGCGGGCGACGACCTCCGGAAGCACGGCCACCGCGCGATCGAGGTCCGGCCAGGAGAGGGCAATCGCCACGAGCGAAACCGCCAGCGTTGGGAGGGCGATGGCCTGCGCGAGGCGAAGGAATGCGCGCCAGCGGGGAAGAAGCAAGCCAAGGGGCAGCCCAAGCGCGGCCGCGAAGAGCGCGGTTGCCGCGATCGCGCCCCATTGGTTCAGCGAGAAGGCGCGCACGAGGCGATCTCGTGTGGAAGGGTTTTCGGCCCAGATGCCGGCCTTGGATCTGGCCAATCTGAGATTCGCCGAAATGTCGGGATCACCGGGAGCCAAGAGCGAGGCGCGCTGGTAGTTGAGGATCGCCTCACCCAGGCGACCCTCCCGGAAAAGGGCGTTCCCGAGATTGAAGAGAGCCGGCGCGGAAGTGGGGGCCGTCTCGGTTTCCGAGGACAAGGATGTGGGGACGGCCACGAGGGACAGGATGCCCAAGGGAACGAGCCGGAGCCAGCGGGCCGTGCCAGAATGCCTTATTGTCATGGTAGTGTCTCCAGTCTGCCGAGTTCTTTGCGGACAGTGGCGAGCCACGATTTCAGCTCGTGCGACGGGAATCTACGGCTGGCGAAGATCGCCTCGTCGGCGAGGTCGAATATCTCGGGGAGGCTATGTGCCTCGCCGTTGAGTCGGCCGTCGACCTCGGCGCGGGTGATCGCGTGGGCCGGCATGTCCCAGCGGGCGGCGAGCTGGTGACGCAAGGCATCGCGTGCCGCGGCGAAGAACTCCGGGGCCTCGCCCCGGTCCGCCGCCCGCTTCATTCGGTCGATTTGTTCGCGGACCCGGCGCCGCGTCTCAACCTTAAGGAGGCGGCGGGCATCCGCGCGGCTCCTGCGTTGCCACAGGAGGATCGCCCAAAGCCCGAATGCGGCCAGGCTGGGTGAGAGCGAGACCGCCAGCCAGATTGGGCTGAGGAACCGGGGTTCGAGGATGCGGACGGTCCGCCCCGATCCCACCTTGTCTGGCAGCAGGCCCTCGGCGGGGGAACGGTCCTGGGGTTTCGGCGTGGCCAGCGACGCCAACGGAGCCGTGGGGGGCGAAGGCGTCGTGCCGGCGGGTGGCGTGACGCTGACGGGTATCGGTGGCGTGGCGACGGTAGCGTATGCGCGCTTCTCTGGGTCAAAGTATGAAAGGGAGACCGGAGGGATTTCGAGGCGGCCGCCCTGCAGGGGCACGATTGCCTGCTCGAAGACCTTGGTTCCCGCCAGCTCGTCTTCGGCCGGCTGGAAGGTGGCGCTCGGCTTATAGCTCTTCCATGTGGCGTCTCGCCCGACGCCGTCGACGCTGACGCGGTCGAAATTGCCCTCGCCGGTGACCGTCACCTTGAGCGAGATCGGGTCTCCCGCGTTGGCCTGGCAGGGCGTCGCCGATGCACCGATCTCGAACCGACCCACCGCTCCCGCGAATCCCTCGGGCCGTCCCTCTGCCGGGAGCGATTCCACCACCACGGGCATTGGGTCGCTGGATAACGGAACCTCCTTTTGCGTGGCCGCCCCGAAGAATTGGTTGAAGAACGGGTCGTCAAAAAAGCCATCGTCGAAGAAATGGTCGAAGAGGGAGTCGCCGAAGATGCCGGGCATGCGCGAGGTGGGTCGTCGCGTCTTGACCCGGACCGTCACTGTCGTCGGGATCTCCACGGACATCTCGTGGTTGCCGGCCTTCACGGCGGTGATGGCGGTCGGCCATGACAGGACGGTATAGGGTGTGCCGTTGACCAGTTCCCGCCGGCGGAGCGGGCGGTCGCCCAGCTTCTTCATGGTGAACGCATCGCTATTGAACTTCGGGGGTCCATCCAGTTTCAGTTCTACCCCCTCTCGGAAGAAGGCCTGCAATTCCACGCGCGCCGACTCGCCGACCACGAAGGATGTCTTGGGGGAATCGATGCGCAGGAAACCGATGCCGGAGGGATCGACGACGGCCGCGCCAGTTCCGGGTTGCGGGGCCTGTGGCTGGGGGTTGGCCCGGCGCCAGGAACCGTAGTGGTGCGGGCCCTGTGCGGCTGGCGGGGAGGCCGCGTCGCGGACCAGCAGGGTGAGGGGTTGTGACTCGGCCACGTCGCCGCCGGAGGCGACCCCGATTGCCGGGATCGTGAAGGAGCCTGCCCGATCGGCGACCACAAGGTAGGTGTGGGTCACGTATGCCGACATGGCACCATTGATGAATTGGACCCGACTGGATTGGCCGACATGCTGGAATGACAGACCGGGAATCTCGGGGATCTGGGGCTGACCCGAGGTCTGCGTGTCGCATGTCACGGTCAGCTGTGCCGCTTCGCCCATGGAGATCTCAGCGGGTTGCAGCGTTGCGGAGACCGTCGCGCCAGGGGCCGTTGCGCCACCGGCGCACCCAGCCAATGCGAGAACGATCAAGGCGCGCCGGGGCGCCGGTCGAACGGTTCGCCTCTCTGTCGTTCTCATGGGGTGCACCTCCTTCATCTCACCAGTCCCTCGCCACTTCGTGTTCCTGCGGCCGCCCGCCGGTGCGGGCGCAGGGGACCAGGGGCATTTTCCTGTCACCGTCCCTGAGCGAATCGAGCAGTTGGCGCGCCTCTTCACGGGACATCCCCCCTGGTTCGCGTTGCGCGTCTGAGGCATCGCCTTGTGGCGGTTGCTCGTTTTGTGCGATGGGTTGGCCGCGGGGTTCTTGCTCCCTTCCGCCCTGGCCATCCTGGGGATTAGCCTGCGCCTGTGGCGGGGTTGACCCCTCTTGCTTTGGTTCGGTTTGCGCCTGTTGCGGTTGGTCCCGATCTTGCCGTTGGGGCTCGTTCTGTTGCTGGGCCTCTCGGGGGGATTGCTGCGCCTGCGATTGGTTTTGCTGGTCCTGCTGTTGTTGATCCTGTTTCTGGTCTTGTGAGTTTTGCTTCTGGTTGTCCTCTTGGTCTTGCTGTTGCTGCTTTTGTTTCAGTTCCTCGAGCTTTCGTTTCACGAGGTCGCGGTTGAATTGGGCGTCGGTGTCGGCGGGGTTGAGTTGGAGCGCCGTCTCATAGGCCTCGATGGCCTTTTCCCATGCGGCGATTGTTTTTTCCGTGTCAGAGGCCTCCGTGCCTTGGCCGATGCGGTAGCGCGCGTTGCCCAAATTATAGTAATCGTCCTGCTGCAGGCGGAGGTCGTCGGTCTTGAGGGCCCTGGTGAATGCCTCGGCGGCGGCATCGAAGTCGCCGGCCTTGTAATGGGCGGCGCCCTGATTGAAGACGAGCGCGGGTTGGTCTGGGTTTTTGGCGGCGGCCTCGCGATAATGCTCTGCGGAGGTTGCGTAATCGCCATCGCGGTATGCCCGCTCGGCCGCGTGGGCGGATGCATCACACCGCTGGGGCATGGCGAACGCCGCGAGGGCGAGGGCCGGCGGGGCGGAGGCGCGGGCGAGGCGATTCCAGGCGGCCACGAGGGCGTTGGCGCGGGCGCTGCCTTGTGTTGCGGCCTTGCGTCGCACGCGTCGCCGGAGGCCGATGAGGGGCTCGGTCAACAGGCAGAGGAGGGCGGCCGCCAACGGCCACTGAAACCGCTCGAGGGGGACCTTTTGCATCCGCGAGGCGACATCGTGCCGGGTGAAGGGGGCCAGGCCCTTTTCGTAGATGGTCTCGAGTCCGACCGAGCCGGTCCCGAGGGGCTCGTAGAGGCCGCCGGTGGAGGCGGCGATCTGGCCGAGGGTTGCCTCGTCCAGACGGGATCTGACGAACTGGCCCTCGCGGTCTCGGGCGAAAGTGTTTCCCCCGTTGCCATCGGGCACCGGCACGAGTTCCCCCGCGGCGCTGCCGACTCCCACGGCGAAGATCCTGAGGCCGCCCTGGGCGGCCGTGCGCGCGGCAGCGAGGGCGTCGCCGGCGAGATCCTCCCCATCCGTCAGCAGGATCAGGATGCGCTCGCCGTCACCTTTCCCCTCCAGTGCCGCAACGGCCTCGCGAATTGCGGCGGCGAGGTCGGTCCCGCCCCGCGGAATGACGTTGACGTCCAGGGCCTCAAGGGACTGGCGGAACGCGTCATAGTCGAGCGTCAGCGGGCACTGGAGGAAGGCGGTCCCGGCGAAGGCCACGAGACCGACGCGGTCGCCGCCCATTTTCTCGAGCAGGTCCTCCACGGCCATCTTTGCGCGTGTCAGGCGATCGGGCCTAATGTCCTGGGCGAGCATGCTCTTTGAGGTGTCTACGGCGAAGAGCAGATCGAGTCCCTTGCGGTGTGTCTCCTTCCAATAGAATCCCCAGTGTGGTCGGGCGAGCGCGGCGGCCGACAATGCGACGGCGAGGGCCAGCAGGCAGCGTTTTGCGGCCCGGCGGCCAGGGCTGAGCGAGCGCGTCAGGTGCCCGATCAGACTCTCGGCGGCGAACCGGGTGAGATCCTCGCGCCTTCGCGCGTCGCCTTGACGGAATAGCCAGAGCAAGCCGGCGCAGGCGACTGCGCCCAGCAACAGCCATGTGGGTTCGGCAAAAGTCATGATGGCCTCACGGCAGGCGCCTGTAGCGCGTCTGCTCCAGGCCCAGGTTGGCCGCGAGAAGCGCCAGGGCCGGCAACACGGCGAAGGCGAAGAGCTCGCGGTGATTCTCGAATTTGCGGATCGTCCGGGTGGTCTTCTCCATCCGGTCGATCTCGGCATAGATCTTTTTCAGGGAGTCGGTGTCGGTGGCGCGGAAGAACTTACCGCCGGTCTCATCGGCGATTTTTCTGAGGGCGTCCTCGTCAACGTCCACCTTGGCCATAACGATCTGGCGGCGGCCGAATTGATCTTTCAGGGGGATGGGTGCCTCGCCGCGCGTTCCGGCGGCGATGGTATAGACCCTGACCCCCATGGCCTTGGCCGCCTCGGCCGCGGTCTGTGGCGCGACCTTTCCGGCATTATTCATCCCGTCGGTGAGGAGGACCAAGATCTTGGATTTCGCGGGCTGTTCGCGGAGGCGGTTGACCCCCGTGGCGATTGCCGAACCGATCGCGGTGCCATCCTCGATCATTCCGGTGCGGATGCGCTCGAGGTTTTGCTTGAGCCAGTCGTGATCGAGCGTCAGGGGACTGACGAGATAAGGGGCACCGGAGAACGCGACCACCCCGATGCGGTCATTCGGTCGCGTGTCGATGAATTCCGCCACGACGGACTTGACCACGTCGAGGCGGTTGGCGGCCTGGCCGCCGAGTTTGAAGTCGAGGGCCTCCATGGAGCCGGAGACATCTACGGCCAATATCAGGTCGATGCCGCTGGCCTGGATCTCGCTGTGGCCCGAGACCCACTGGGGCCGGGCGAGGCCGACGATGAGGGCCTCCGCCACGAGCACCCGCAAGAGCGCCATCCAGCGGCCCGGTCGCCCGCGCGTTTCTCGGGCGACGGCGCGGGCGACTTCCGCCGTGGAGAACTCGACGGCGGCGACCTTGCCGCGGGCGCCTCGCCAGAGCGCCAACAGGGGCGGCAGCAGCAGCAGCCAGAGCAACTCGGGCTGGTCGAAGCGTATCATGCGGCACCCCCCACCGCGACAGGGGCCGGATCCGGGGAGCCATCGGCGACGGGGGATGCTCCCGCCTCGCGCGATTGTTCCTCCGACGTGACCATCACGAAGGCGCGGGCGCTGGCGTGCATGGACTCCATCTCGGGAACCGCGAAGCGCCATCCGGCGTACTTGGCGAGATCGCAGTGGCCCAAGAAGTCCACCAATGCGGCGCGATGCTCGAAGAGCGCGGGATCTGGCGAGCCGAGTATATCGCGGAGGAATTCCTCGGTGGTCTCCCTGGGGGCCAAGATGTGAAACCTCGACTCGATGTAGGCGCGGATCGCCTCGGAGACCTCGTAGCTGAACTCGCGGGCATGGTCCGGGGCGAGCCATCGCCGGGCGGCATCGAGGCGCTCTAGGGCGATGTCTCGCGGGGAAGGTGCCGAAGGACGTCTCGAATACCAGCGGCGCCAGACCAGCCAGCAAACGATCGCCGTTGCGCACGCGGCGCAGGTGGCCCAGAACCACGGCCAGATCCAGGGGAGATGCTTGACCGCGCGGATGTCGCGGATGTCATCGGGCTGCGTGGCCGGTGCGGCGGGTGGGGATGCCGGAGTCCCGAGGGCTTGAGGGGCCCTGGGCTGCGGTTGCTGGGTGGACGCGGTGGGTTTTTGGGTGTCGGCGGCCGCCATGGTGATGCCCAGCGCGATCACCAGCAGCGTTCCATGCAATCGCCAATTTGGTCTCATCGCATCCTCCGTTCGCGATTCTTGAAGAAACCCAGCAGCGCCGGGACATAGGAGTTCCTCGTGTCGAGCTCGAGGGAGTCGACGCCCTCGGCGCGGAAAGTCCGGCGCAGGGCATCGAGCCTCGTCGCGGCGATGGCCGCGTAGCGTTCGCGCGCGCGGGGACTCACGGTATCGATCTCAAGCATCTCGCCGGTCTCGGCGTCCTCGAGCACCAGGGTTCCCACCTCTGGCAAGGAGATCTCGTGCGGGTCGCGGAGGTGCATCGCGACGAGGTCGTGTCTCCGGTTGGCGAGCCCGAGTGCCCGGCGCAGGGATGGGAGGGCCGCGTCGCCATCTCCGCCCAGGAAGTCGGATATCAGAAAGACGACCGCGCGGCGCGCCGTGACGAGATTCACGAAATCCAGGGCCCTGGCGATGTCAGTGCCGGGGTGCCGCGGTTCAAAGAACAGGATCTCGCGTATGACGCGGAGGACGTGCTGGCGGCCCTTCTTGGGGGGGATGTACTGCTCGATGTGGTCGGAGAAGAGGACCAGGCCCACCTTGTCGCTATTTCGGATCGCGGAAAAGGCGAGGGCGCTGGCAAGTTCTGCGGCCACCTCGCGCTTGCTGCGGGTTCCGGAACCGAAGTTGCCCGAGGCGCTGACATCGACCGCCAGGAGAATGGTCAATTCGCGCTCCTCGGTGTGCTTTTTCACGTAGGGGTGACCGGCCCGGGCGGTTACGTTCCAGTCGATGGACCGCACCTCGTCGCCAGGGACGTATTCTCGCACCTCGTCAAAGTCCATGCCGCGGCCCTTGAAGACCGAATGGTACTGTCCGGCGAGCGAGTCATTGACCAGTCGGCGGGTTCGAATCTCGATCTGGCGGACCCGGCCGAGGATCTCTTTGACCTTTTCGGAATGCGTCATCGCGAACCTCCTCGCGCCTCCCTGGGCTCAGGGCACCGGAAGGGTGTCGAGTACCTTTTGGACGATATCCTCGGGGGTGATGTTCTCGGCCTCGGCCTCGTACGAGACGGCGACCCTGTGTCTCAGGACGTCGGGCGCCAGATGCTTGACGTCTTGCGGGGTGACGTAGCCGCGACCCTGCAGGAAGGCACGCGCCTTGGAGGCATGGGTCAGGGCGATCGTCGCCCTGGGCGATGCGCCATACCGCACGTGGCCATCGAGTCCGAGCCCGTACTCGGTCGGGGCGCGGGTCGCCCAGACGAGATCGACGATATAGTCTTTGATGCGGTCGTCGACGTGGATGGCGTCCACGACGTGCCGGGCCCGCAGGATATCTTCGGCAGAGACGACCGGTGACACGGAGAGGTCCGGGTGGCTGGTGGACATCGCCTCGAGGATGGCGCGTTCTTCGGTCCGGTCCGGATATCCGACAATCACTTTGAGCATGAAGCGGTCCACCTGCGCCTCGGGTAGGGGATAGGTGCCCTCTTGCTCCAGCGGGTTCTGGGTGGCCATGACGAGGAAGGGCTCTGGCAGCGGGTGCGTCTCGTCGCCGATGGTGACCTGGTGTTCTTGCATCGCCTCGAGCAGCGCGCTCTGGACTTTGGCGGGCGCCCGGTTGATCTCATCCGCGAGGATGAAGTTGCTGAAGACGGGCCCGCGCTTGACGTAGAAGCCGCCGTCGCGGGGATTGTAGACCATGGTGCCCATGATGTCGGCGGGCAGCATGTCCGGGGTGAACTGGATCCGGTGGAATCGGAGTTCGACGGCCGCGGCCAGCGTCTTGAGCGCAAGGGTCTTTGCGAGGCCTGGCACGCCCTCGAGCAGGATGTGGCCGTTGGTCACGAGGCCCACCAGCAATCGATCGATGAGGTGGACTTGACCCACGATGACCCGGCCCATCTCCTGGCGCAGGGGCGCCACCCAGCCAGAGGCCTCGCGGACGGCAGCGTTGATGGACTGGATTCGGGCGTTGTGGCCCGAGGCGATGGGGGCGATCCGTTTCGGGGCGACGCCGCGATATCGCAGGTTCTCGAGATCCGACTCGGAGGCCGGGCCCCAGTTCGCGCCGCCGTTGCCGGTTCCGATTTCCGCAACCTGTTGCTCGTTCATGGTGTTGACTCCTGTGTTCATTTTCTTGCGGGCCGTGGCCCGCCGTGTTTCTGGAGCCAATAGACCGCGGCTGGTTTTCGGGCGCCTTACGGCCCGCTTACAGATGTGAAAGGGTCCGCGGGCTTGCGCCCGGTGGCCCGCGCGCCATGATGGGTATCGAGATGCGCGTACTGGTCGTAGAGGATGACAAGAAGATCGCCTCCTTCGTGGTCAAGGGCCTGAAGCAGAGCGGCTTTGCCGTCGATCACGCGGGTGACGGGGAGACGGGGCTGGTCCTCGCCGAGACCACGGCATTTGATGCGGCGGTGATCGACCTGATGCTTCCCGGCCTCGACGGATTGAGTCTGATCGCGAGGATGCGGGCGTCGGGGGTCCGCACTCCGGTCATTATCCTGAGCGCGAAGGCGGGCGTGGACGATCGCGTGCGCGGGCTGCAGGCGGGCGGGGATGACTACCTGACGAAGCCGTTTGCCTTTTCGGAGTTGCTGGCGCGGGTCCAGGCGCTGATCCGGCGTGCCACGCAGGCCTCCGAGCCGACGCGGCTCAAGGCGGGAGATATCACCATGGACCTCGTGACGCGGGAGGTGACCTGCGGCGGGCGGGCGGTCGAGTTGCAGCCGCGCGAGTTCTCGCTGCTGGAATACCTGATCCGGAACGCCGGGCGCACCGTCACAAAGACCATGATATTGGAGCACGTCTTCGACTATAGTTTCGACCCGCAGACCAGCGTCATCGACGTGCTGGTGCACAGGCTTCGCGGGAAGGTGGACCCGGAAAAGACTCGGCTCCAGACGATTCGGGGCGTCGGTTATGTCCTTCGCGTTTCTTAGCCGGTTGAGTCGCAGCCTCGTGTTCAGGCTCAGCCTCTGGTATGCGCTCATTTTCTCGCTGAGCACGGCGGCGCTGTTTGCGGGGGTCTTCTATCTCGTGGCGCGCGAGTTGGAGGCCAAGGAGAAGGAGATCCTTTTGGCCCGGCTCAAGGAATACGCCACGGTGTATCAGGCGGGTGGGTTCACGGCCCTGAAGGCGCGCGCCGAGAAGGAGAACAACCCGGCGGATGAGAAGTCCTTCTACGTCAATCTGGTGAGCCCCTTCAATGCGGTCAGCGTGATCCACATTCCCAACGCGTGGGGATCATTTCGGCTGGAGCAGGAGGCGGCGCGCCAGTGGCGGCAGTTCGAGATCAACCGCATCCCGCAGGATCGGACGAAGGATTACGCGGTGGCGCAGGCCCGGATGCCGGACGGTGCGGTGCTCCTGATGGGGAGGAGCATCAATAGCCGGCGCGAGCTGTGGCGACCTTTCCGCCGGACGGTCGTGCCGGCTGGGATGGGGATTATCGCGGCGGGCCTCGTGCTCGGGGGGGCGTTCGCGTACCGCGCGCTCAAACCGGTGCGGCAGATCGTGTCCACGGCGCAGTCGATCATCCGCACGGGCAATCTGGACGAGCGGGTCCGGACGCGGCCGGCGGGCGACGAGTTGAACGAGTTGGCGCGCCTGTTCAACACGTTGCTGGACAAGAATCAGGCGCTCATCCGGGCGATGAGGGAGTCGCTCGACAACGTGGGTCATGACCTGCGGACGCCGCTGGCGCGGTTGCGCGGATCGGCCGAGATGGGCCTCCGCGAAGAAGGTCTTCCGGGCGGCGCGCGGGAGGCGCTGGCGGACTGTATCGAGGAGAGCGAGCGTGTCCTGAGCATGCTCAATACCCTGATGGACATCGCCGAGGCCGAGGCCGGCACGATGCGGCTGAAGCGCGAACCGACAGACCTTTGCCGGATCGTCCGCGAAGTGATCGAGCTTTACGAATATGTCGCCGAGGAGAAGGGCGTTCCGATCGAGACCCGCCTGACATCCCCGTGTCACGCCTGGGTCGACGCCTCGCGCGCGCGACAGGTGTTTGGCAACCTCGTGGACAATGCCATCAAATACACGGCCCGCGGCGGCAGCGTGATGATCCGGGCGGAGCATTCAGACGAAATGGCGGTGGTGACCTTTGCCGACACTGGAGTTGGCGTGCCGCGCGATGAGCAGGAGAGGATTTGGGAGCGCCTGTATCGCGGTGACAAGAGCCGCTCGCAGCGCGGGCTGGGGCTCGGCCTGAGCCTGGTGAAGGCGGTGGTCGAGGCACACGGAGGCCGAGTTTCGGTCTCGAGTCAGCCGGGCGCGGGTTCCGAGTTTGCCGTGCGGTTTCCTAGATTCCCACAGGGCGCGAGCCGGATGCCCGGCCGTGACGACGCTTCGTAAATTGGGAGGCACACCCCCGGGAATCGCCCCCATGGTTCTAATGCCCTTTCGCGCCAGAATGCGGCAGAGGATCTTGGCCGCCTTCCAGATCAGCGATGATCCGCGACGTCCGGCTGCGCCTCCCTTTCGCCAAACGGCCGATGCCCCAGCCAGAGCATCTTGAACCACTCGCCCGCCGGCGGATCGAGCCTCAGCCCCGTGATGATGCCCTTGTACGCAGGCTCGGCCGCAAGATCGACCCCGATGTCCTGGAACGCCCCGTCGCCGCCCACGGCGAATTTGACACTCCGTTCGGCGCCGAATCCCGGTTTCTCGAGCGTGCCCCAATACAGCGTCGCGGTTCCCCCGCCCCTGGCGGCGACACGCAGGTGCAACTTCCCCACGTCGCGCGCCCGCCACGCGCCACGCGGCCCCGTCAGGCTGGCACCACCCTCGCCCGTCTTGACCCAGAGACCCTCCTTCAATGGCCACCCGGCGAAATCGATCTCCGGTTTATGATACCAGCCCTGCCGATCCTTGCGGAAATCGTAAACGGGTAACTCGGCCCCCTTGCCGCGGCGGTAGACCCAGTCGCGGATCTCCCGCAGGCTCCCCAGGATCAGCGAGTAGCCAAACTCGTGCGCGATGTTGTGGTCGAGGAACTCCGATCGCACCGGCGCGATGTATCCCGTCGGCCCGTCCTTCGGCCCCCCCTCCCCCGGCTTGCCCGCGAATCCACCGATGAAATGCGACGTGGCCGGCTGCCACACGCCCAGGCCCCAGTCTTTCTTATTCACCTGCGCGGCCCAGAACTCCGTCGTCGTCCAACTCGCCCACGGCCCCTTGACTTCCGGGCCCTTGACGATCTCCACCAACGGGCGCCCCAGGAACGGCTCCGCGTTGGTGTACGTCATCAGCCGGCAATACGGGCCGTTGACGTACACCGCCGGCATCTCCTGGTGTCTCGCGGAATACAGCGTCTTGTCGGCGCGCGCGTTGTTGATCCGGCTCCGCACGTGCGCCGCTGGCCCCTCGAGCCGGATCCACGACTCGAAGGTGCACTCCCCGGGCACGCCATCGTGCGGCCATTGCATCGGGATGCACTTCACGTAAATCGATTCCCCGTCGTTCTTGTGATCCAGCAGCTTGGACGGGTTCATCCCATAATCCCCGCTCTGGATCGGGTTCCAGCCCAGCTTCGCCCAATGCTCCACCGGCTTCTTATCGCCCGCGATATAAGGGTTCGGGCCCGAATAGTATGACATCTGGATCTGGCGCCCCAGATCGTGGCTGTTGACCACGTTCTCCCGAGAACCCGATTTCGACACCCACGTGATCGCCCCGCCCAGCGCCAGATTCACCCCCACCTTGATCGTCCCGTTGTCGATGAAACTCATCTTCTCCTTCGGGAGTTCCCGCTTCTTCGGGGCGCATACGCCACCCGCTGGAAAAGTCAGCGTCATCGCCAGCAGCGGCACGGCAGGCAGGGCAATACACCAGCGTTTCGGGTCCATATCGTCCCGCATGCTGACAACGCATCGCCTCCCACCGCAAGATTTTTCAGGCGAGACACCTCCGACGTTTCGCGCGAAGCGCTTTGGAGTGCGGCGCGTCCCCGCGCCGCTTTGGGTCGGTTCGCCACGCCTCCCTGCCCGGCGCGGGCCCCCTCATCCGATTCTTGCTCGTGGATTGGGGGCGATCACTCGCCCAGGCAAAGCAGTTGCCCCGCCTCGGTTGTTATAAACAGCATCCCCCTGGCGGCGGCCATGCCGTCGAAGACCGGCGGGCCATCGATCGGGAGGCGCGCCTGTTCCCCGCCGTCGGCGGCGGAACACGCGATGACGCACGAACGCGATGCGTCAGGCAGCGGCGCGGACTGCCCGGGATCGGCGACGGCCGGCCCCGCCACGAAAAGGGAGCCGCCGGCCAATGCCATGGCCCGAACGTGGATCGGAAATGGCTTCGCCCACCGCTCGCCATCCCCGGCCCTATCACGGGCGAAGAGCCGGTACGCCCCATCTTCCAGTTGGTCGGACCAGTGGACGTTGCTCCTCCCATAACCATAGACCACCGAGTCATCAACCGACAGAAGGCGGCCATAGGTCAGCGACTTGGAGCGCGCACTGCACCCCGTGGCGATCGAGCAGTTGGTGCCATAGATCCAATAGGACCGATGGGCCCATGAGTCATCGAGGAAGCCCGTGAGGGTCAACAGGTGCGGGACATCGCCCTCGAGCGCGGACCCATCACGGGCAAAGGCCATGTCGCGGAGATAGAGCCGATCCCCGTCGGCCGATAAGATGTCCGCCAGGGCACCGGGCATGGTGTTGGGGCCATACTGGGGCGGCTGCTTACCCGTCTCGGGATCCGGGCTGTAGATCTTGGTCTCGGAGAGAACTTCGCCCGTTTTCGGGTCGAGACGATACAGGACGATCCCACCATCGAGGTAAGAGGAACGGCCCGCGGTAAAGCACACCGCGCCATCGTGCAGGAGCACCGCCCCGGGCACGGGCGCCGCCGATTCGAGTTGCCCCAGCACCACGATGCGCCGATCCTCCGGCGCGGCGCGGAACCGCCAGTCCAGCGCGCCGTCGCTGGCGCGGAGGCTATAGACATGGCCGTCGCGGCAACCGAAGAGCACGCGCCCCCCGTGGATCGTGGGCGGGGAGTCGATGCGTGCGCCCGCGGTGAATTCCCACGCGATCTCGCCACTGGCGATATCCACCGCGCAGAGCCGATGCGCATCCCGAGACGCGACGTATACCTTCCCGCCCGCCACGGTCGGCGCGGTCAGCATGCCGCCGATGTCCACGCGATGAAGCACCTTGAGCCGCGCCGGAACGGCCGATGCCGCGCGCCCGCTCCGGGCCGCGTCCCCCCGGTACGTCGGCCAATCCGAGGGATCTCGAAGCTCGGCGCTCGGCGCTCGAACTTTCCCAAAGGCCAACCCCTTCTCCAACCGCGGCACCATTTCCCCCTTCCCCATTCCGCCTTCCGAACTCTCCCGGGGCGCCAGGGCATAGAAGCCGGCGAGCTTCGCGGTGATGTAACACCCGCAGGCGTGCGGCGGCACGTACAGGAGCCCGTTGGCGGGCATGACCCCATACTTGCAGACCCCACGGATCCAGTTGTGCCAGAGGACGTCGCCACTCTCGAGGTCGATGAATTCGACCCCCCGCCTCCCGCCGAGGACGAAGCGCTCCGTGGCCTTGTTCTTCCAGCAACGGTGGTGGTGCCCGGGGCCCTCGGGCTCGATGTGCCGACGCACCTCGCCCGTCGCCAGATCGCGCTGCGTCATGAAATACGGTCCCCACGACGGCCCGCGTTTCCCGGAGGTCTGGCCCTGCCACGGCTTGAAGCCCCCGAGCCAGACGGAATCCCCGATCGCAAAGGCATCGCGGATCGAACAGAGCAATGGCTCCTGCTGCCAGAGGACAGCGCCATCCTTCGGCGAAAGCGCCACGATCCGATCGTCCTTCGCGCATAGGACCATGTCGCCCCGGACGGTCAGCATAGGCGCGACAGTCTTTTCCCAAAAGACGTCGCCGGTCTTCAACGCCATGCAGACAATCTCCTTCTTCTGCCTCTGGTACAGGACGATGTCATCGGTGGCGCGGAGGCTATCGGGATCCAGCCCTTCGGTCGCCGCCCCCTCCTTCCGCCACAAGAGGCGCCCGCTGCCCGCATCGAGCGCCAGGATCGAGAGATCCGCGCGTTTGTCCGCCGCGCGCAAAATCTTGATCAATGGCTCCTGCGTCGTCCTCCGGAAAAGCGGGGACTCCGCCTGCCCCGCCAGGCGCTCCCACTTCTTCATTTCGGCGACACGTTCCTCCGTCACGCGCCGACAGACCAGGAGCAGCACGCCCCGATGAAATGCGATCTCCTCCGCGCCCTCGGTCCCATCGTAAACGCGGAGCGTCTCGCCGGTGGCGGCATCGAGCGCGCTCACGGGGGCATGGAGCCCCAGGGTCACGAAGACGCGGTCCCCGGCGGCCACGAGCCTGCGCTCCAGGTGCGATGGCGTGTTGCCCCAATGCAGCATGTGGGACTCCCAGCCGTCGATCCGTCGCCTCCACAGCGGCAACCCATTGTGCGCGTCCCGCGCGACAAGGCACCAGGATGCCGCCTCTCGCAGGAACCCGGTCGCGCCCTCGTCCGCTATATAGAACAGGCGCCCGGCCGAACTGACGACGGCATTGATGCTCGGCAGATGCTCGTGGCTCCGGGCGTGCCGCGGTTCCGCGATCCATCGCACATGGGCCGGCGGCCCAACGGCGCGATCGCGGCTCACCGCGTTCCCGCTCGCATCGTAATAACTGTGGGTCCATTCATCGGTATCCGGGGGGCGCGGTTTCACCTTCTCTTCCCATCGCCCCTCGCGGCAAATGCGCGCCACCCCGCCCGGCGCCAAGACTCGCATCACCTCGGAAATCGGGATGCCTCCAAGCTCCTCGGCAATAACCCGATTCGCCAGGCAGTCGCCATAAGGAAGATGGCTCGCATTCCAACACTCGACCGTGATCGGGCCATAGAGCCCCCTGGCCCGTATCCCCGCCCGCGCCTCCAAAACGCGGCCTTCGTCGGTGTCGAGCACCGCCACGAGACACCGGCCATCGCCCCGCCACGCAATCGCGCGGGCGGCATCGGCACCGCCAATTTGGATGACCAGACCGGCCCGGGTCTCCCCGATCGCCAAAGTCCCACCCCCCGTTGCAGACCCGGCCATCGGCCAAAACAGGGCACTGATTACGAGAAGACGTAACACCACACGAGCGTGCCGATGCGACATAGATTTGGCCTTTATGGCGGACAACTCCGCCAAAGGTCAAGGGCCGCCATCCCGCCCAGAACGCGCCGTAACTCGACCGTCGCACGGGTCGCTCATCCGCCTGTGGCGGACAGGCAGCTCCCCGGTACGCCGCTGTCGCGTTTGGCGAGCGAGATTCCGGTGTAGCCGCGAGCGTGAGCGAGCGGGGAACCATCGAAACGTCCTATACAGGTCATCGAGCGCCCCTCAGTCGAGGGCATCGCCTTACGGTTCGTTTTGCGTTCCGCTCGCGCCGGGCGCGATGCACTCGGCCAAAGCCGGGGGATCAATGAGGCTGTCTGGTTTCCAGAATCCCAAACCGGAGCTTTCCCACAGGACCCGGAACTCCCTCACCACGGCGGCAGCGCCATGGTCCCCCCATCCAGCACGAGGCTGGTGCCATTGATGTATCCCGCCTCCTCGGAAAGGAGGAATGCCGCGGCGCGGGCGACATCCATGGGCTCGCCCATCCGGCGAACGGGGATGCGCTTCCGCACGTCGGCGTAGATCTCCTCCTTGCTCCTGTCCCATCCCGCGCAGCTCGCGGCGAGCATCGGGGTGTCGATCGTGCCGGGGCAGAGGCCTGCGACGCGCATCACCCCGGCGTGGTCGGTCGCCAGGCACCGCACGACGGCCTCCGCCGCCGCCTTCGACGCGCAGTACAGGACGTGGGCCGGAAAACCGATGTGGGCCGCGACCGATGTCGTGATCACCATGACGCCACCGCCCTGCCGCTCATACACCGGCACGAGATGTTTCGCGAGCCAGACGGGGCCCATCACGTTCACGCCCATCAACAGATCCAGGTCGGCCCGGGTGGCCTCGGTGGCCTTGCATTGACGCCACACGCCGGCATTCGCCATCGCCCCGTCGATCCGGCCGTGCCGCCCCAGCGCCTCCCCCACGAGCCGGCCCACGGCGGCATCGTCCGCCGCGTCGCAATACGCGAAACTCACCTCGTGCCCCGCGCCCCGCAACTCGCCCTCGAGCGCCGCGCCCTCTGCCGCTTGGATCGACGCGCAGACCACCTTGGCGCCGAGGCCGGCGAAATGCCGGACGCACGCCTCGCCGATGCCCGAGGTGCCACCCGTCACGATGATGACCTTGCCCGCCAACGACCCGCTCACGAGATGTCCGTCCTTCCCTTGCTGAATTGCATGTACTCGATGACCGCGCCGTCCTGCTCGACGAACACGACCCGCAGGCCGTCCAGGGCATCGAACGGGCCCAGCAACACCCGCTTGCCCGCGATCGCCGCCGCGATGTCATCGACCACGTAGGCCGTGTGGCACCGATCCCTCACCGGCGGCAAAACCGGCGAGTCCGGCTCAAATCGGAGGAATTCGATCCGGTAGGGATTCTGGTCGGGGTTCGTCACCCAGACCTTGGTCTCTTCGACGTACACCTCCCCGTCCTGCTCCTGATCCGTGATGACGCCCGTGTGATGGAATCTCATCCCGCGCCTCCTTCCGTCACCGTCTGATTTCGATGACGCATCCCTTGGCCGCCGACTCCTCGGCGGCGAGGCATGCGGCCACCGCGGCGCGCGAATCCTCCGGCGGCACGATGACCGGGTCGCGCCCCTCGGCCACGCATTTGAGAAAGTACGCCCACTCCTCGCGCAGCGCCCCCACCCGCTGCCCGTGCAACTCCGGCCAGTACGTCGTGTCGGGAAAGGAGACCAAATCCCCGCCGACGAACATGAGGTTTGGCGTCGTGTCGTGGATCTGGATGGAACCTTTGGTGCCGATGACCTCCATGCGCTCATCGATCTGGAATGGCGTTTTGCCGGGCAGGCACCAGACGGTCTCACAGACGCCGATGGCGCCGCTGTCGAAGCGGTACATGGTCCATCCGATGTCGGGGTGCCTCAGGTCGCGCACGCGGTGGGTCTGCGCGTAGGCGGTCTTCACCCTCGCCCCCGTGTACCACAGCATCAGGTCGGTGTCGTGGACGGCGTCGCCGATGATCGGGCCTATCTTGTCCAACACGCCCTCCGTCACCCACGACGGCAGGTTCCGCCTCGCGTAGATTGACACGATGTCGCCGATGGCGCCGGAATCGATCTGCCTCTTGGCCGCGGCATAGCGCGGGTTGAAGCGACAGATGTGACCCACCATGAAACGCCCCGCCGCGCGCCGCGCCGCCGCGAGGATCCGGTCGCAATCCGCGACCGTCGAGGCCATCGGTTTCTCCAGAAAGACGTGTTTGCCGGCCTCGAGGGCCGCCACCGCGGGCTCCGCGTGCTGGTCCCACATGGTGACGACGCTGACGACGTCGATCTCGGGATCCGCCAGCATCTGCCGATAGTCCGTGTACGAGGCCGGGACGCCAAACCGTTCGGCGACCTCGGTCAACCGTTCCGGCCGCCGCGTGCAGACCGCGCGCAACTCCGCCCAGGGCAGGTCGCGCAAGACCTCGCAATGCTTCTCGCCGAACCAGCCCAACCCGATAACCCCGCAACGGATCCTCTGCATAGACTCCTTTCCGATACCTTCACCCCGCGTATCGGATCGCCGCGCGCCTCCCGCCGGCCGCGCGCCACGCGATCGCCGCATCCGCGATCCGGATGGCATCCCACTCGGGCCGATAGCCCAAGATCTTTCGCGCCTTCCGGATATCGATCCGGAAATCGTGGGCGGCGCGACAGACGAACGGCACCACCGGAATCCCAAGCTTGCCCGCAAGGTGCCGGGACACCGCGTCGTAAGAAAATGCCTCCGGCCCCGCGATATTGAAGGTCTCCCCGATCGCACGCTGATTGCCGAGCGCCAGCAGGAACGACTGGACGACATCGTCGATGCCCACGATGTGCCGGACGAACGGCCGACCGCCCGGATGGACGAGGCAGCCCACCGCGTCCCGCCCCACATCGAACATCGCCCGCTGCCGCCGGGTGGTGGCGAGATCCCTCCAGGCCGGGCCGCCGAAATCGGGTGGCCGCAAAGTCATGTGCGCCAGCAGGTCGTCATCGGCGTGGATCCACGAGATGCGCAGGACTGTCACGGGCAGGCCATACTGGATCCGATACTGCCCCGCCATCACCTCCTCCATGACCTTCGAGAAGGCGTAATAGCCGGGGTAGGCGGCCAGCGGCGCCCCCTCGTCCAGCGGCTTGGGCTGCGGATAGAAGAAGATGCCCAGCGCGGCGTCGCCAGAGGCCAGGATCAGTTGCTTGAGGCCCCCTCTCTTGCGCGCCTCATCGAGCAGCGTGAAGGTGCCCCGGACGCTGACGTCGAAGAAATGTCTCGGGTCCTCCTTGCAGGTGGCCAGATGGCACACGGCATCGACGCCATCGAGCGCGCGCCGGACGAATCCCGGGTCGGCCACGGAACCGGTCACCGTCCGCACGCCGGGAATCCTAACGGGCGTCTTGAACTGCGTGGCCCTGACCGCGTAGCCGGCCTTCAACAGGGCGGGCACTAGGGCACGGCCCAGCTTGCCGCTGGCGCCAGTCACCAGCACGGTCCGGATCTTCATCGGCTTGCGCCCTGCGGCCCCGGCCATGCCAATAGCCTAGCAACCGGCCGGAGTTGGTAAAGTCCGACGGTTGCCAGGAAACCTACAGGGCGTACTGGGGAATCTCCAGCCACTCGCCATCTCTCAACGCGGATTGATGCGCCACGATGCCGGAGACCGTCATGTTCAGCGCGGCGACGATGTCGACCAGCGGCCTGCGGTTCTCCAAAATGGACAGGACAAACTCGTTGCCGAGGTAGCCGTGCGAGCCGCCATGGCCACCGGGCATCACACCCGGGGGCAACGGCGGGCGCCGGAGATCCGGCAGTTTCTTCTCCAGGCCCTGATACGCCATGCCGGTCATCGAGCCGCGCTGGCCCCGGACGCGCCCGATCTCGCCACCAAGGCCCGGGGTGTCGGAGCTCCTGGCCATGCGCGCCATGCCGCCCTCCCCCGTGCGGAACAGCGCGATCTCGGTGCCGAATGGGTTCTTGTACCGATTGTTCTCCGGCCGATGGTGGGAGAGGATCCCCTGCATCCCCGCGCAGGAGACGCGCGTAAAACTGCCGTCGGTGACACCGATATAATAGGCGTTGGAATGCGTCGGATACCATTGCGGCGGCAGGCCGACGCGCCAGTCCTTGTAAGACGCGATCGGCGTCGCCGACCAGTGGTAGTATTCGCCCTCCGTGTAGATGAGTCTGCCGAAACCCCCGGCCCGGTAAATCTGGCGCATCGCGTACAGGTCTTCGTGGAAACACGATGTCTCGAACATCATGTAGGTCAACCCGGAGACCTTGACCGCCTCGAACAATTCGTCGGCCTCCTCCAGCGAGCCGAAGACGGCCGGCACCGCGCACGCCACGTGCTTCCCATGCTTGAGGACATCGATCGCATGCCGACAGTGGCCCGGGGCGTCGGTGGCCAAGAAGATCGCCTCGATGGTATCGTCCTTGACCATTTCCTCGAGCGAGGGATACGTCCGCTCGCACCGGCACTCCTTGGCCAGCGCCGCGCACCGATCCGGGAACAGGTCGCTGACCGCCAACACCTCCACGTTGGGATGGTCCTGCAGGTAGAACTTCGCCCCGAACTTGCACGCGCCGTAGCCGACGATGCCCATCCGGATCTTGCGATCCGAGATCGGCTTCCATCCGGCGGAAGGATCCCCATCAGGCTTCTCCTCCTCGAAACCCTGGATCGTCGGCGCGGCGTCCGCCGAGGCGTTCGCCGCCGCGCCAAGCGCGGCGGCCTTCAGGAAAGATCTTCGGGTTGCGAGGGTCTTCATGTTTCTCCTTGGCAAGGCATTCGACGAACCACAGCATGTCGCCCCAGGGGAAAGAAATGAAGGCAGGAATCCGACTTTTGGGCGAGAGCGTCTGACAGGTCCGACATGTCCGACCGGTCTGACAATCTCATTCCAAAACACGGCGGCTACCGGAGGCTTCGCAGCTTCCAGGCGGCACGGCTGGTCTATGACGCCACCCGGATCTTCTGCCGGCGCTTCATCGCGGCCGACCGCCGCACCCAAGACCAGATGGTGCAGGCCGCGCGGAGCGGCGTGCAGAACATCGCCGAGGGGAGCGCGGCCTCGGGCACCTCCAAGAAGACCGAACTCAAGCTCACGAATGTGGCGCGGGCCAGCCTCGAGGAACTCCGGCTCGACTATGAGGATTTTCTCCGGCAGCGCGTGCTCCCACTCTGGGACAAGGATTCGCCTCAGGCACGGGCAGTCCGAAGCAGGATTGCGAATTCCACCGAACTCTCCGACATCCACGCCGCGATTCCCGAGGTCGCCGCCAACACCCTGCTCTGCCTCATACATCAGGCCAGTTATCTGTTGAACCGGCAAATCCAACGATTGGAACGGGACTTCGTCCAACAGGGAGGTTTCACGGAGCGGCTCCATGCCGTTCGGAGCCAGGCCAGGCAATGCTTCGCCAGGCCGGAGACCCCGCCGTCCCCCGCCTGCCCTCAATGCGGCAAGCCCATGGTCCAGCGCACGGCCCTCCGGGGGCCACGCGCGGGTCAGGCCTTCTGGGGCTGTGCCGCCTATCCCGATTGTAGAGGCACCCGCCCGGGATGACTACACGACCGCCCACGCCTTGCGCTGGGGCCGGCCGAGCATGCGGCTGGCCTCGGGGTCCCCGAGGATCGCCTCATTTTCCGGATCCCATTTCACCGGCGGGCGGCCAAGCCGGATCGCGTTGTTTGCCAGGTGCGTGATGGTGACGGTGCGGTGCGCCGTCTCGATGAAATGCGCCCCGTTGTCGGTGATGCCCCCGCTAGAATAGTCAAGATTGTGCAGCCAGTTCAGCGGGTGCAGGTCGGGGCAATAGCCCGAATCGATCACAAACTTTGTGATCGATCCGCCCGAAGGGCCGGCATCGCATCAGGGCGCCGCACCCGCGTTAAGGACGACCGGCCATGGATCCGGAAAGTAGGCGTGGCTGTTGTTGTTGATGTTGTCATCCAACACATGTGGGAGGATGGCGCCCCCCAGGCCAGGTTGGGAAACCGTCTCTGACATGGGCAGCCACACCTCCGTCTTGGCCCCGTACAAACGCGTGAACTTTGTGAACACACCATTGGGAAGCTCGGGACACGTGGGCACGATGACCCACGGCCCCATGCCGCCGGGCGGGTTTTTTGTCTGGGCCAGCGTGTTGGTGCAGGCGACTTCCCGATTGTGCGGTCCCTTCGTTCCGTAACCCGGAGTGCCGACCGGCGGATCTATATAGTAGCTGGTGACGACCTTCGTCAGGGCAAGGAGCTCACTGGGCATCGGTTCCGGGCCGAGGTTCTTGATGGTGACCGTCGGACCGATGAATATCGGGGCCCCCTGGACCGGCCCCGGAACCAACGCGCAGAGGGCGCCATCGATTGCCAGATCCGCCTTCACCTTCGGGATCTGCTTGATCTGGAACGGAAAATCCTCCGCAAAGAATATCAGCGCGTTGCCCGCCACCGCGCGAATGAAATATCCTGGGCCATCGGGTTTGGGGACCGGATTGAGAACGGATGTCCGCACGGAACCCTCCGGGAGCGGTGGGTCGTACTCGGCCGTGCCGATGCCGTACTCGCCATACGCGTTGACCAGTTCCATGTAGAAATCCGTCGCGTCTTCCACGCGGTAGTTGATAGTCATCGCGCCCGGCGGGATTATCACCGTGCCCGGCACGATCTCCAATTTCTTGATCGAAGGGATCTTGTCGGCGAAAGGCAGGGTCTTGACCCTCCATTGGAGCGCCTTGTCGAGGATCTTCGCGCCGGATTTTGTTTTCGCGCCGGTGCCCAGCGTGATGGTGTAGACGGTATCGAACCAGAGGCTGCTCATGTGACCGACACCGAACTGGTTGTCCTGATACCACTTGGTGACGATGTCCGGCCATGGCGGCGAAAAGCCGATCGCCTTATTAACCGACGCCGCATCCATCGGCCCATCGAATGTTATCACCAGCTTGGAGTTATCTTTCCAGCAGGTGAACGCGGGCATGACCGTCGTGCCCTCGTGAACCGCTGGAGGACAGGGGCTATCGGCGGGCGTCCCGAGGTCGAGGCTGCCACCGTCGTAGTACACTGTCTTGATCTTCGTCTTCGCCGCAAAGGCATACGGGGCGAACTGCAGGTATTGCGTCTCCGAAGGACCGCCGCAGGGGCTGCCCGCTGCATCGAGCGGGGTGACGCGGGCCGCGTACGTCTCGCCGGGCGAAGGGTTGGCCGCAAGGATCTTCTGATAAACGGGCAAGAGGTCGACATACCCAAACCGCTTGATGTGACCGTGGACATCTTTCGGGCCGCCCGACTGGTAAGGATGCCCCGCGTCCTGGGCATCATGGAGTGGCGCCCCGGCACCGAATTCGCCCTTGGCAACCTCGACTCGTCCCTTCGCGCAATTGGGCCAGGGTGTCCGCCAATGGAGGAATTTCCAACCCTTGGTCGCGTTGAAGTAGGCGGTCGCATCTATCACGATCTGGCCCAGCGGGAAGGCCTGCTTCTTGGCGAACTCGCCGGCGAGAAGGATCGAATCCGGGTCCGACGTGACCACCCAGGCGAGGGTCGTGTCGCTGAAAAAGTCCGTGAACCCCGCCATCGTCAAAGAGGTCACGCGGACATCGCTGGGCGGCGCGCCGGCCGCATGCGCGTTGACGACGACCGGTTGCGAGCGAAAGGCGACATCGGCACCCTTGGCGTCCTGCGCCGCGACGCGCACGAAATAGGTTCCCAGACCCTTGCCGTATTTCGCGAAGTCCAACGGGTGCTGGCCGGCGGGCTGTTTGACGATCCCGCTGTCGATACGGCCGGGTTCGTCCCCGCCGAGCACCGTGAAGGCCGATCCATACGCCACCTCGAATTCGACCTGCACGCAGCCCTGGATGGCCTTGGCATCCCACGAGAGCGTGGCTTTAAGGTTCGGCTCGGGAAGATTCACCGGGCCGCGGCTCATGTCGATCATCGGCCAGGGCGTTGTGGCGTGCTCTTGCCCGAATGGCAGCTTGAGGGTCGTCATGGCGGGCGGCGGGCCGGCGAGGTGGAAGTGCTCGGGCCGGATCATCCCCGGCGGGGCATCGAGATTCCGGTTCGCCATCATTTCCATTGGGGCGGCCGCTCCCAGTTCGGCGGGCAAGAGCCGGACGCCCAACAGGACCGGCGGGTGCCGCGGGTCGATGCTGCGTCCGCGCGCCACCATCGCGATCCGCAGTGGCCACGGGCCGCGTCCAGGAGCCGATCGGGGATCGATGATCTGGTCGATCCGGGTCAGCGGGGAAGTCGTGCCGGGCGAGCACGAAATCCGAAACGTCTCGGATCTTGCCACCAGCCGCACGCCGCTGTTTGCGTCGGGATCGTGCGGTGACCCGGCAATGACACACACCTGGACTTCGACCTCGCTCGGCACCTCGGGCTGGCCGGCAAATCCGCCATACGCCAGCAGGCGCAGCGGGCCACGGACCGCGGCGCTCTCGAAATGGATGCTCGCCTCTTGACCCCCGCCGACGCGCGCGGCGAAGTTCCACGCCGGGCGGGCGTCATCGAACAGGATGGCGTTGTGAGTCTCGACCTGTCCCACCGCCCAAACCGCGGCGCTCGAATCCGGCGGCGATTCGCCGGCGGCGACTTCGCGCCAATCCGACAACTGGGGACCTTGCGCCAACCCATGGGCGGGAACGGCCATCTGAAGCTGGGCTGCGGCATCGGTGCCCGCCGGAAACACAGCCCGCGCCGGCCCCATTCGCTGGTGGGGAGGCACGGGCCCCGGCTGATGGAGAATCGCCGTGACACGAGGCGCCAGGTAGTCGGCAATTTCGTCGCCTGCGCCCGCGGGGGTGATCTGGCAGCGCCGCGAACCCGGCGCCACGTCGGCCGAGGCCACCTCGCGGCCAAAGGGCACGGCCTTCTCCGGATGAATCGCGATCAGCGACACGCGGTATGCCACGACCTGGCTCTCGTCACCCGCGACGTCCCACCGCACGTCGAATGGCTCGCCGAGGCGCCAGCCGGCCTCGATCGCGACACGCTCGACCTGCACGGGCATGCCCGCGGCGCGCGGGTCCACACCGGGCCGCAGGGACCCCACCCCTTCAAAGCCCATGCCACCCACGCGCTCGGCCGCTGGCCCGGATGAGTGCATCCAGGTGCACGACAACACCACGGCCACAAAGGCCCGAAACTGCCCCGCTGTTCGGAACGGGGACCCGAACCCACCACCCATGCGCCTAATATAATCCGCGCGACGCCCAAGGTCGAGCCCCCGTCCGCCAACCCCCGCAAGGCGCCAAACGCCCCCATTTTCTCGCGGGCCGCGCCAAAAGCATTTGACCACAATTAGGGGCTCGACTATTATTAATTATAATACAGTAGCCCGCGGCGAGCGTCGCCCCTTATTCTGCGAGGTTCTGCGAGGCGCGGGTTGGGGCATGGTTCTTCGCATGGCGCTGGGCGCGCGGCTTCGGTGTTAACTCCTTTCAGAAGGGAGGAGACATGTGTGGTGGGCGCGGCTGGGTGGCGGTGCGGGGTGTCGGGCTTCTTCTCGTTTCGGCGGGGTTAGCGGCTGGCGTGTCGGCGGCCGATCCTGCGCCCGATGACGCCGTACAATCGATCGTGGTCAGACTGGATGTGGGCTCCGGGGGGGATGCCTTGCGGGAACCGGTCGCCCTGGATTTGGGCCTGGGCTTTCCATTTTGGCTGCACCCTCTGGGGCGGAAGGTGGGCGAGGCGGTTCCCTTCGGCGCCGTGCCACAGAAGTCGACCTCGGAAGAAACGCTGGCGGCGGGGTCCGGCGCGACGTTCACGTTCGAAATCGCGGCGGAGCCGGGTCTGGACAAACTCTTGACCACACCGCGGCTCCTGGCGGGCGTCAGGCGGTCCGACATCACGAGGATCGGCTTTTGCTCCCCTGGCTCCAACAATTGGGTGCTGGCCGGGTACGAGATCACCGTGAACGGCCAAACCTTTGCCGCCGCCAGCGGTCTCGAGGCCAAGGCCAGGCAAACGCGGGAGGATGGGGGCAAACGCCTCGGCGAGCTGGACGCGGAGATCGCGCCACTCACGGCAGAGAAGGCGGATCTCGATGCGCTGGTCGCAGCCAAGCTCGCGCGCGACCCCGACACCAAGCGGCTCGACGAAATCACCGTCGCGCTCAGGTCCCTGTCCTTGGAGAAGGCGCGCCTGGAGGGACAGCGCGCCGCCCGGTATCCATGGTACGAAGACCCGAAATTTTCGCCCGCCGCGCGCGCCAAATCGCCGCTCGGCGCGGCGAAGGTCAGCGTGGTCACGGACAACCACTCGGGGGCCGACACATCCAACCGCGTGTACGTATGCGCCGGTGGCCACAAGCTCCTCCTCAATGCCGCCGGCGAGCCATTGAGCAGCGCCAGGGCGTCCCAGGAATTTGAATGGGATCTCCTTGCCGCGCCGCTCATCGCGGCCGACCTGCGCGGCTGGTCATTGGGCATGTTGGCCTCGCCCGTTCAGCGCGGCTCGACGCCCGACCGTTGGCACCCCGAGCGGTTGGTCGTCACCGTCAACGACCGGGTCCAGTACGACAGCGATGAGAATCCCATGGATCGCAACTCGCTGTCCGCGATCCGCATCATACCGCCAGCCCAGTTCGACCCGGGAGGGCAGGTCACGACCAACACCCCAACCGTTCGCGAGACATTCCTTTGGGAGGCCGGCCGGGGCCAGGGGATCGATCTCGCCAAGGGGACGCCGCTGGAGCTGCCTCCGGCGGGAGATCCGGGCTATCCGATGCCCGAGGCTGGCGCGGGCCAGCCCCTTGCGGCAACATCAGTGCCCGCGGGGACCGCGCCGCCGGCCGGCGCGGCGCTGCCCACCGAACCTTTGCCCGCACCGGGTGGCCCGGGATTCGATCAGAACCTATTCCCGGGCGAGCAACCCCCGACGTGGGACTTGCCCGCGCTCCCAGGAGGCGGTGGCGATACCGGCTCTTGGGGTGGGTCGGGCTCGACGGGCGGCATCCCCGGAGGCGACGTCGGCGCATGGGGCGACCCGGGCCCGCCCGGAAGCATGGGCGACGGCTCGTGGCCCCTGCCACCCGGAGGCTCGACGGGGAGCGCAGGCCCCGGCGAGGGCGCCGCCCAATTGCCCGCCCTGCCACTGCCCCCGGGCAACGACCCGCCCAAGGCCGGAGATCCCTTCCAGATCAAGGAGGACAGCGTCGCGCTCACCGCCGGCTGGAAGGGCGACGACACGTTCACCGTGAAATGGGATGTCAGCGGCGACGAGTCCGAGATCAAGGCCTACGAGGTATCGCTGGTCGAGGTGTATCCCGAGAATATCGTGCCGCTGGGTGCGACCGTGCTGACGGCGACCGTGCCGGCAGGCACCCACGAGTGCAGCGGGAAGCTCTCGTCACCGCTCTCCGCCGGGGCGTACTACCTCGCCCCCATCGTGTCGGCGACACCCAGTGATCCCAAGTCGCTGACGCTCCATCACCGCATCGGGCCGGCGCGCGCGATCTTCCCGGCGGCGGCCACGCCGCAGTTGACGCTCGCCAACATGTTCTGGGTCGACCGGCTGAAGCCGCCCGATGTGTACACCAGCGCGATGCCGGTCTCCTTCAACGGTGCCCCGCAGGGAACCGACTCGGCCGTCTGGCAAGCGGCGAAGGTCAAGAGCCACATCGCGATGTTCTTCGATCAGGCATCGCCCGGCTGGAATGTGGTCGCCCGGCGCACGCCAGGCGATGCGGATATGACCGTTTCGTTCAACGCCGGCTCCCTCCCCGCGGGCAAGTACCTCCTGGTCGCGCATGCGGGTTTTCAGGACGGGGGCGCAGACAATGCGGTCAACGTGTCCATGAATTGCCGGGTCACACCGCAGACGCCGGGGGCCACGCTCATCGTCCCTCCCGGCGCCAACCCGGCGCCACCGCCCCAGCCGCTCGAATACAAACAGAAGGTGACGGTGACCGATTCGACGGCCGCCGCCCCGCCACCGATGCCGCTAATCACCCAGCTCATCGAAACCGACCAGGTCAAGGAGGGCACGGCGCCGTACAACCTCGATGTCCGGTTCTCTTTTGCGGGCGGTGTCGCCGACCTCCAGCGACCGCCCGTCCTGTACGGTGTGCGGCTCCTGCCCGCCGACGCCGGAGCGCCGGTGAAAAAGAGCCTTGCCGCGTCCGGCGCACAGCCCTTGCCCGCCGATCTCAAGGCCACGACCACGCCTCCCCTTCCCCCGCCGGGCGTCAAGGCCGAGACGGTGTTCCCCGACCTGATCGGCGTTCCCGCGCTGGGCGTCTTCCACAGTTGGGGCACGTGGCCGGTCAGGACCGGAACGGCCTGCTTCATCGACGGCGACATCGTCGAGGTCGTCGTCAAGAACACCGGCATGGCACCGGTGACCACGCCATTCATGGTGGGGATCGTGAAATTCGAGGGTCCCGGCGCGGGCGCGGCCGTCGTGGCCGACTTTTCGAAACCCCAGGGCGCCCTCCAGGTGCCCGTCCCGGCGGCGACTCCGGGAGAGAAGCCGGGGAGCCCCACCCCCTGGCTGGCTAGCGCGCAGGTGTCGACGGTCATCCCGCCGCAGGGCGAGACAACCGTCGCCCTCCACCTGCCCAAAGCGGACATCGACGCCCTCGGTGAAGGAATCAGCAAGTCCGTCTACCGCGTGATGGTCGACAGCACGGGACAAATCAACGAGGGCGAGATATTCAGCAATGCCGAGAGGAATAACTGGTCGGGGACATTCCACCTCAGGAAGGCGCCATACATCGACGTCTTCTGGCTCGGGGGCATGTACGGCATCAATCCCGCCAACCCGATGGTCCCGTACTACGTTCCCGATCAGCCCGTCGAACTCCGTGCGGTCGTCCATGGATCAAAGTCGTGGGCGCTCCAGTGCAACTACGGGTCATCCGTGAATCAGAAGATTGGGGAGGAAAAGCCGTTCGCCAGCACGGGGGACCAGGCCGCGCGCAAGATGCCCATCACCCCCTGGCCCAAGGCCGGCCCCTTCCTCCAACACCCGGAGACGATGGTCACCTTCACCGCGTGGAACTCCGACAAGAGCCGGAGCGCGAGCGCCAGCCGGAAGGCCGCGCTGCTGAACTTCGACGGCAGCTTCAAAATCGTAGAGGCCAACGCCATCTACTCCCCGTGGAGGGGCGGTATTGGTTTCCAGCCAGGCTCAAGCCCCGGCCCCGGGAGCGGCCAGGATGTGGAAGTTTCCATGAAGATCGAGAGCGACTGCACGGCCCCGTTCTATCTGGGCCCTTACGGCGATCCTTCTCTGGGCTCGCTATACGTGCGTTGCAGGCTGTTGAACCCGGACCGCATGTGCAGATTGTGGTGGGCGCCGGAGGATTATGAATGCAACTGGTGCGCGGTCGTGGCCGAGGGCAAGTTGGCGCACTCAGCCGTCTTCAGCGCGTATCCGACGTTGCCGCCGCCCGCGGGCGCCGAATTGGGATTGCCGATGGCGCAGGTTCCCAAGGGACCCTTGCCAGCCAAAGGGGCGTTCACGGTGGGTTTCAAGATCCCCAGTCCTCCCTTGCACTCGATCAAATTGGATTTCAGCATCATCGTGCCGCCGGTGCCGCCAGAGTTGCGCATGGAGCTGGTCGTTCACACGGGCGCGAAAGTCGTCAAGGCGGCCAAGGCCATCAAAATCCAGGACGTGCCGATAGGCAAGTCGCAGGAGTGGTCGTCGTTCCACGAAGCCTATCCGCCCCACGATGAGTCGAAATATCTCATAGGCGATGGGCCCTTATTCGAACCTTGAGGATTGCCGGGGATTGTAATCTGGAGGATCTGCCATGAAGACTCGCGACACGAATCGGCAGCCCGCGCTCATGTGGCTGACCGCGCTGGGCATCGTGCTTGGCGCGGCGTCGGCCCAGTGCGGCGAACGCGGCATCCACGGCCGCGTGCTGGCGATGGATCAGCAAGGGGGATTCACGGGGATGGTGCCCGGTGCCGTCGTCGAATTCCAGAACCAGGCCCTCGATGTGGTCGCGACCGCAACGGCTGACGAGAATGGCTACTACAAGGCCAACCTCTCGCCCGGCACGTATCTGTACAAGGTCCGCGCGCCGGGGTTCCGGGACGAGGACGTGGGGCGCGGCGTCCGGCTGCAACTGATGGACGGGCTGTCGGTGTACAACCTGTCGCTCACGAAGGGACCGCGGGAGACGACGCAGAAACCCCCCGAGCCTGCCCCGGCCGACATTGGCACGATCGAGGGCCGCGTGAGGGAAAAGACTGGCGACGGCAAACTCGTCGACATCCCGGGCGCCACCGTGGCGCTCCGCCAAAGCGATGGCCCGCCCAAATTGACATCGGTCATCACGGGCCCCGGCCCCGATGGCGAAGGCGCCGGCTACTACACGACGCTGCTGCCGGTTGGCTCTTGGGCCGCATCGGCATCGGCACCCGGATTCGAGACGGCGGTCCACCCGCGGCCTTTGAACATCGAGAAAGACAAGGTGCTCACGCGCGACTTCGTGCTGAAGCGATCCGAACCAGAGCCGGCGCCGCGGGACCAAGGCGTCCGGGGCTCCGTCCGCTTCCGGGGGCCTGACCCGCAGCCGGCGGCGTCGAAAGTGACGATCTCGGTGCGGTCGCTCGATGAACCAGCCCCGGCCGCGCCAAAGACGGCGACCCCCGATGGGAAGGGAAGCTACTCGTGTGATTTGAATGCGGGCGATTATCTCCTGGTGGCGGAGGCCGAGGGTTTCCTGCCCGCGCATAGCGGCCCCAAAGCGGTGTTTCCGGGCAAGTACACCGTTGTCGACTTCACGTTGGTCCCGCTGGTCACGCCGACGCCGCCATCGGTCCCCACCCAGCTCGTTTTCACCGCGCGTGTCCTCGGTGCCACAACCGACGATCTGAGTCCGCAGACACCCCTCGAGGGCGCCACGGTCCGCCTCACTCCCAAGGCCAAGCCCGAGGCCACCCAGGAAGCGCAAACCGACGCCACCGGCAACGCGGTGCTGGCCGTGGCCGACCCGGGGACGTTCTTGGCCCGCGGGGAAAAACCCGGATACAAGCCCGCGGAGACGGAAGTCACCGTTGCCCCAGACCGGTTCGCCGGCGTGGTGATGGTGCTTCAACCGGAAACGGCGATGGCCGCGCCCCCGGGCGAGACGGTCCTCCAGATCACAGTCTACGAGCAGGGACCCGGGCCTGCCGCCACCCGGCGCCCATTGCCAGGTGCCAATGTCCTGGCCCGCGCCGATGGCGCGCCACTATCCACGGCAGTTCGCGGCGTCACCGACGGGCAGGGCATCGTGCGTTTGAAGATCGCCGGACCGGGTGACTACCAGGCGATGGCCCGGTTAGCCAACTACACGCCCGGAGGCACCTCGCTGGCGGTGAAAGGGGCCGGCGAGACGCTCGGCGAGATCGCCCTTCGGCGCCAAGCCTCGACCGCAGAAACCCAGGCAGAGACACCCGCCGCCATGGCCGGCAAATTCCACATCCGCATCGCCGTGCTCGATAACCGTCGGCAGCCCGTGGAGAACGCTCGCGTCGAGATCCGACTCGGGGAGGAGACGGTCGCCTCCGGGCAGTCGGACCCGCAGGGTCGGTTCACCGCCGGCCCGCTATCGCCGCAGCGTTACTACGCCGTCGCGTCAAAGACCGGCCTCCAGCCTGCCGAGGCAGACGCGACGATCACCGATCACGACATCTCCGCGTCGCTGGTGCTCGCCCCTCTCGTCGCGTCCATGGAACCCGCCGTGGCGACGCCGACACCGCCGACCCCCCCGGCGAAGAGTCGCCCCATTCAGCCGGCCCAGCCCAGCACGACCGGCGCGCCACCGGAACAGACCGGCGCGCAACTGCTGGTCCAGGTGTTCGAGTATATCAACCGGGAGCCCACTCCGATCGGAGGAGCCCAGATCGTCGTCCTGCGCAAGAACCGCCCGTTCGCCGAGGGGCGGTCGGGACGCGATGGAGCATTCACGTTCGATTTGCCGCGAGGCACTTACGAGATCGTCGTCAAAAAATCCGGTTATGCCGAGAATCGCGCCGGCGCCAGCCTCATGCAAGGCAATGCCCGCGCCCCGATCCCATTGAGCCGCATGGAGACGCGCCCGCCCCCAACCATCGCACAGCAGCCAGCCAAACCAAACCTCGCCACGCTGCACGTCCAGGTGGCCGGGCGCGACCCGCAGGGCGCGCTTCGCATGCTGCCGGGGGCGCAGGTCACCGTCTTCCGCGGACGGGCACCGGCGGGCACCGCGCAGACCGATCGGGTCGGCCGAGCGTCGTTCAATTTGCCACCCGGCGAATACATGGTGGGCGCCGCGGGCAACGGCTACCAGTCGAAGCGGGATCCGGTCGCCCTGGGCCAGCAAGGCTTCCTCCACCGCATGGTGTTGGATGCCGAGGCGCCAAAAACCCGTCCCGGCATCGTCCAAACCCAGCCGATTCCGGCGCAACCGTCACCCGCCCAGCCGGGCCCGATGAAACTGATCCCGATGCAACCGCTGCCGGCGCAGACCACCCAAGCGACGCTCACGGTCCGGGTCGCACGAGCCGTGAAAGGCGGGGCCATGCCGCTGGGCAACGCCCGGGTGTCGGTGACGCCGCGGCAGGCCGGCGGCGATAGCGGGCAGACCCAGACTGATGGCTCCGGCGCGTGCCGCCTCCGCCTCCGCCCGGGCGCTTACCAGATTCAGGTTCAGGCCATGAACTACCACCCCGCCAGCGAAGCCGTGAACGTGGGCGCCGGCGGGCTCGAAAAGAACTTCGTGCTGCAGCCGAGCGTCAAGATCGACTGACTCGAAAATAGGCGCCCTCTGCCGCCTGGCACAGGCGGCCTACAAAATTTGTAGGGCGTCTGTGTCAGACGCCAGCGGGGGCGAAGGCTCAGGTCAGTCGGATGCCAGACCGGGTGCCGGCGGGATTCGCAGCTCCCGCCCCACCTCGCGGAACTTCTCCACCGCAAAGGCCAACTCGTCCCGCGAGTGGGCGGCGGAGATCTGCGTGCGGATGCGGGCCTTGCCATGCGGGACGACGGGGTAGGAGAAACCGATCACGTACACGCCCTTCGCCAGCATCGCGTCGGCCGCGCGCTTGGCCAACGCGGCATCGCCAATCATCACGGGACAGATGGGGTGCCCCTCCCCGAGCAGGGAGAAACCCGCATCGCGCATCGCATCGCGAAAGAACCGGGTGTTGGCCCCCAGCCGATCGCGCAGGTCGCGGCCCTCGCCGATCAACTCTAGCGCCTTCAGGGTCGCGCCCGCGATCGCGGGTGCCAGCGTATTGGAGAATAGGTAGGGCCTCGACCGCTGGCGGAGCAGCTCGACGATCTCGCGCCTCCCGCTGGTGTAGCCGCCGCTGGCGCCGCCGAGCGCCTTGCCGAGCGTCCCCGTGATGATGTCCACGCGGCCCATCACCCCGTGGTGCTCGTGCGTGCCTCGGCCGCCCGCCCCCATGAACCCCACCGCGTGCGAGTCGTCCACCATCACCAGCGCCCCGTGCTTCTCCGCGAGATCGCAGATCGCCGGCAGGTTTGCGATGCCCCCGTCCATCGAGAATACCCCGTCCGTCGCGATCATCCTGAATCTCGCGTCGGCCACCTCCCGCAACCGCGTCTCGAGATCGCCCATGTCGTTATTCCGATATCTGGCGCGGCGCGCCTTGCAGAGGCGGATGCCATCGATGATGCTCGCGTGGTTCAGCTCGTCGCTGATCACGGCGTCCTCGGGGCCCAGCAGCGCCTCGAATAGGCCGCCATTCGCGTCGAAGCAGGAGGAGTAGAGGATCGTGTCCTCGGTCCCGAGGAAGCGGCTGATGGCCTCCTCCAATTGCTTGTGGACACCCTGCGTCCCACAGATGAACCGCACGCTCGCCATCCCGTAGCCCCAGCGATCGATCGCCTCTTTCGCCGCGGCCGCCAGCGCCGGATGCTGCGCCAGCCCGAGATAGTTATTCGCGCAGAGATTCAGCACGGGGGCGCCATCCGCCACGCGGACCGTCACCCCCTGCGCCGTCACGATGACCCGCTCGTCCTTGTAGGTCCCGGCGGCGCGGATCGAGGCCAGCTCATCCTCAAGGTGCCTCTGGAACGGACCGAGCATCACCAGACCCCCCGCGGCTTGGGACGTTCAACCACGAATGGACACGAATGGACACCAATGCCGACGAGCCGATTCGTGTCCATTCGTGTCCATTCGTGGTTGGTTCCCAAGCGCACCCTCCCCTCACTCCCAATCCAACACGACCTTTCCGGACTGCCCCGACAGCATCACCCGGAATCCCTCCTCGAATTCCTCGTACGGAAACCTGTGCGTTATCACCGGCGAAATATCCAACCCGCCCTGCAGCATGACGGTCATCTTGTACCAGGTCTCGTACATCTCGCGGCCGTAGATGCCCTTGATCGTGAGCATGTTGAAAACGACCTTGTTCCAATCGATCGCCATCTCGCCGGAGGGGATGCCCAGCATCGCGATCTTCCCGCCGTGGCACAGGTTGTCGATCATGTCGCGGAAGGCCGCCGCGCTGCCCGACATCTCGAGCCCCACGTCGAAGCCCTCCGCCATCTCCAGTCGCGCCTGCACCTCGCGCAGGTCGCCGCGGGTCACATTGAGCGCGACGGTGGCGCCCATCCGCCTCGCGAGATCCAGGCGGTAGTCGTTCACGTCCGTGACCACAACGTGCCGGGCGCCCGCGTGCCTCGCGATGGCGGCCGCCATGATGCCGATCGGCCCCGCCCCCGTGATCAGGACGTCCTCCCCCAGCACAGGGAATGACAGCGCGGTGTGGGTCGCGTTGCCGAACGGGTCGAAGATCGCCGCCACGTCGAGGTCGATCCCCGGCCGATGGTGCCAGACGTTGGTCATCGGCACCGAGATGAACTCCGCGAAGGCGCCGGTCCGGTTCACGCCGATGCCCACGGTGTGGTTGCAGAGGTGCCTCCGCCCGGCGAGGCAGTTCCGGCACCGCCCGCACACCACGTGCCCCTCCGCGCTGACGATCTCGCCCGGGTGAAAATCCGAGACGTTAGACCCCACGGCCACCACCTCCCCCACGAACTCGTGCCCCACCACCATCGGCACCGGGATAGTCTTCTGCGCCCACGCGTCCCACTTATATATATGCACGTCCGTCCCGCAGATCCCCGTCCGCCGCACCCGGATCAGCACATCGTTGATCCCCACCTCCGGTTCCGGCACGTCCTCCAGCCACAGACCCGGCTCCCCCAACTTCTTGACCAATGCCTTCATGACCGGCGCTCCTCCCGACAGGTTGCCCCACCCCGCGCGCGATTCCAGCGGTTTATGCGCCCATGACACGCGTCCCTCCCCGGAGGGGAGATGGCTTGACGGGGGGTGCGCCATGGCGCGAACCTCATCGCCCATGAAAACGATGACCCGGCGCGACTTCCTCCGCGCGAGTGCCGCCACCGGCCTCGCCGCGGCCCTGCCCCAGACCGCATTGCCCGCCTCCGATATTCTGGGGGGGCGCGGCTTTTGCCTCGCCACCTTCGGCTTCCGCCACTTCACGGGCCCCCAGGCCGCCGAGATGACGAAATCGATGGGCGTCACGATGATGGACCTCTGGCCGAAACTCGCCTGCAGCCTCGGGGGCGGGAAGAAGGACAACAAGATCAAGGCCTACCACGAGAACCCCGAGATCTGGGCGGAGATGAGGGCGGCCCTCGAGACGCACGGGGTCCGCGCCGTGGTCTACGGCGTCCAGAGGTTCACCTCAAACCACGACGAGAATCGAAAGATCTTCGAATGGGCCAAGCAGAATGGCATCGAGACCTTCGGCGCCGCCCCCGACCCGGACGCATTCGATAGCCTGGAGAAACTCGTCGAGGAATTTCAGATCGACGTCGCGATCCACAACCACGGGCCGGGCGACAAGCACTACGCCAGGATCGAGCAACTGGCCGCGGCGCTGAAGGACCGCCACCCCCGGATCGGCTCCTGCGCCGACGTCGGGCACTTCTGGCGCATCCAGGTGGATCCCGTCGAGGCCCTCGAGGCGCTGGGGCCCCGCGTGCTCGGCGTCCACCTCAAGGACCAGATTTCCGTCGAGGAACAGGCCGTCGTCGGCGAGGGCAAGATGGATATCCCAGGCATCCTGAAGGCGCTGAAGAAGATCAACTACCGGGGCCCCCTGACGCTCGAGTACGAGGCAAATCCGGATGATCCCGCCCCGGGGATGAAGAAGTCTCTCGAGAATCTGAAGATGATGCTGGCCTGAGGTTCCCGTGAAGAAGTGGCTGTCGGTATTGGTCTGGGTGCTGGTGAGCCTGGCGGGCGCGGGCTCGCTGGCCGTCGTGTCGATCGCTCGCGGCGAGTCGGTGAGCGCGCTCTGGCTGGTGGTGGCGGCGTTCTGCGCCTTCGCCATCAGCTACCGGTTCTATAGCGCGTGGCTCGCCGCGAAGGTCCTGACCCTCGACGAGCTGCGGGCGACCCCCGCCTGCGTGCACGACGACGGCAAGGATTTCGTGAAAACGAATCCGTGGATCGTCTTCGGCCACCATTTCGCCGCGATCGCGGGGCCGGGGCCACTGGTCGGCCCGGTGCTGGCGGCCCAGTTCGGCTACCTCCCCGGCGCCCTGTGGATCCTTGTCGGCGCGACGCTGGGCGGCGGGGTGCACGACGCGGTGGTCATGTTCTGCTCGATGCGCCGGAACGGCAAATCGCTCGGGCAGATGGTGAAGGAAGAGATTGGCCCGGTCGCGGGCTTCATCGCGCTGATCAGCATCCTGGCGATCATGGTGATCCTGATCGCGGTGCTGGCGCTGGTGGTGGTCAAGGCGCTGGCCGAGAGCCCGTGGGGCCTGTTCACGATAGCCATGACGATACCGATCGCGATGGCGATGGGCGGGGCGCTGCGGTTCGCCTGCCCCGACCGGATCGGCCTAGTGAGCGCCCTCGGGGTCATCGGCTTGCTCGCCGCAGTCTGGGGCGGCCAATACGTCACCCACCATCCGGCGCTGGCACAGGCCCTCACCCTCGACGGAAAATCCCTCGCCTGGGCGGTGATCCTCTACGGCTTCGCCGCCTCTGCCCTGCCCGTCTGGCTCTTGCTCGCGCCGCGAGACTACCTGAGCACCTTCATGAAGATCGGCACGGTGGCCGCCCTCGCGGTGGCCATCGTCTTCATCGCGCCGCAGATGCACATGCCCGCGCTGACGAAGTTCATCGACGGCACCGGGCTGGTGTTCGCCGGGCCCGTCTTCCCCTTCTGCTTCATCACCATCGCCTGCGGCGCCGTATCCGGCTTCCACGCGCTGATCTCATCCGGCACGACCCCGAAGCTCATCACCCGCGAATCCTGCGTCCGGACGATCGGCTATGGGGCGATGATCACCGAGATGCTCGTCGGCATCATGGCGCTGATCGCCGCCTGCGCGCTGGAGCCCGGAATCTACTTCGCGATCAACATGAAGGGCGACCCCGCCCAGATCGTCCAGACGGTGACGGCGGCGGGATTCCCGGTCACCGTCGACCAGATGCAGCGCCTGGCCGCGGACCTCGGGGAGCACACGATGTTTGGGCGCACGGGCGGGGCGCCGACCTTCGCGGTCGGCATGGCCGTCATGTTCTCCAAGGTGCTGGGCAGCCAGGCCGCCATCGCCCTCTGGTATCACTTCGCGATCATGTTCGAGGCCCTCTTCATCCTGACCACCATCGACGCGGGGACGCGCGTGGGCCGCTTCATGCTCCAGGACCTCCTGGGCCAGTTCTGGAAACCGCTCGCGGACACCAAGTCCAACTTCTCGAATGTGCTCGCGAGCGCGCTCTTCGTCACCGCGTGGGGATGGTTCCTATACCAGGGCGTCATCGACCCCCTGGGCGGCATCAACAGCCTCTGGCCGATCTTCGGGATCGCCAACCAGCTGCTGGCGGTCATCGCGCTGGCGTTTGGCACCACCGTGCTGATCAAGATGGGCCGAGCGCGATATACCTGGGCCACGTTGATCCCCCTGGCCTGGCTCTTCACGGTGACGATGACGGCGGGATGGATGAAGATCTTCAGCCCCGATCCGAGGCTCGGGTTCCTGTCGGCGGCCGAGGCTCTCCGCGCCAAGATCGCGATCGGCGGGGCCGCCGGACAATTGGCCGAGTGGAGACACCTGCTCTTCAACAACATGGTCAACGCGCTCGTGACCAGCGCCTTCATGGTCCTGGTGCTCTGCATCGTCGGCGCCTGCGCCCGCCAATGGTGGCTGCTGCTCACCAAGTCGAAGCCGGCGGTCCTCCACGAGTCCGAGTACGTCGCGCTGTCGGCGTGAGGGCCTGACTCGAAAATTGGCCGCGATGTAGGCTGCGCCTTGGCGCACGCGGACATTCGATTCGGCGGCGTGCGCCAAGGTGCAGCCTACCATTTTCCGCCCCGGTGGTGCCCCGCGTGCTGACTCGAAAATACGGCGCAACTCTTTAGTAGCGAGGGGCCTTCGCCCTTCGGCGGGGGATAGGCCGAAGCCGGAAGCGGCTTCGCTACGGGTGAGCGCGCCGGCGGTAGCGAAGGGCCTTCGCCCTTCGGCGGGGACTAGGCAAATTTTCACCCCCGGCGGTGCCCCGCCTGCGGGGCACGGAACCTGACCCGAAACTTCCCCCCGATGGCGTCTGGCACAGACGCCCTACAATTTTTCGTAGGCCGCCTGTGCCAGGCGGCAGCGGGAATGGAGTTTCCCCCTGAATGATGCGGCGCGTCCCCGCGCCGGCGGCGGGGCTAGCCAGAAACTTCAAACCTCGAATAGCGCGGATACCGAAGATAAGCCATGTCATTCATGCGTTAATGAACCTGATGGTAGCCGCCGACGTGAGGGGGCGGATTCGAGCCACTTGGTACCACCGCCTCCTCACGTCGGCGGCTACGACGCAGGCGAAGTCTCCCCAGAAAAGAAAATTCGCATTTTCACGTCGCCTGGGGCACATTCGTGGGGTTTAAACCCCATGGTCGGATGGGTTGCGCGGGAAAGTGCCGGTGTTAACTCCTTGGCATGAAGGGACAAGTCGAGCTGAGCCGGGATCTGCTGCGGGAGGCACAGTCGCATTTTGAGACGAGCCTCCAAGACTTCTTCACCTGCCACCAGGAGCGGTACGCCTTCGGGGATTGGGTGGAGACGCTTTACCTCGACGTGGCCGAGTACGTCGCGCGAAAAGGCAAACGGGTCCGGCCCATGCTCGCCCTCGGCTCGCACGCCCTCTTCGCCGAGAAGGACGGCGAGCCCGCGGTAGCGCCGCTGCGGGTCGCCGTGGGCCTCGAACTCCTCCACACGTTCATCCTGATGCACGACGACGTGATCGACCGCAGCGAGCGCCGGCGGGGCGTGCCCACATTTCACAAGCACGTCGAAGGCCGATTGGGGAACCGCGCCGGACGGGAGCGCATCGGGCAGAGCATCGCCCTCGTCATGGGGGACGTCATTTACGCGCTGGCCCTCGAGAGCGTCGTCACCGCCCCGTTGCCCGAGGGCAGGCGCGAGGATATCGTCCGGGAATTCTTGGCGCTGACGACCGAGACCGGTTGCGGGGAGATCCAGGAGATCACGCTCGGCCTGCGGGACATCTCTCGCGTGGCCGCGGACGAAATCCGCCGCATGTACAACCTCAAGACAACCCGCTACACGATCGAGGGACCGCTGGTGCTGGGCGCGATGCTCGGCGGGGCCTCGGACGACGCCATCCAGGCCATCCGCGAATTCGCCGGGCCGGTCGGCCTCGCTTTTCAGATCGCGAACGATCTTCAGGAGTTCCGGCACTTCGACGCCTCGGATCCCATGTTCCAGAGCGACCTGCTCGAGGGGAAGAAGACACTCTTGGTGCGCGAGGCCTTCGAGAGGCTCAACGAGTGCGATCGCTCATTCCTCCAACTCTGTCTCGACAGCCCGTCCCTCGGAGAGCCCTCGATCCACAAGGTCGGAGAGCTCATCCGAAAGTCGGGCGCGGAGACCGTGCTCGAGGAGGAGATCGTCCGGCTTTTCGAGCAGGCCCGTTCGGCGCTCGACACTCCCTCCCTGACGCCACAGCAGCGCGACGGCCTCCAATTTTTGAAAGACCACGTCCGCTCGCAGACGGCGCTCTGACCGTTCATCCGACCCGAGGCCAAACGCGCAAGCGCTTGGGATCCCCATTGGTCGCGCGGGCACGGCGCAACCGCCTCAGACAGAGGTCGGCGGCGGCAAGGTGGCGACCTGTCGGGTCGCGACAGTCTGCGCCAGCGATCTCCCGCCGAATCGCGACGCGAAGATCGCGCCGAGGCCGATGAAGCTCCCCGCGATGCAGACCATCATGCCGAACGCGCCGAGGACGACGACGACGGGGGCATTGAACCCCAGGGCCAGCCCGATGGCATCGCCCAGGATCGCGGCCGCCTGAAGCAGGGCGATCCCGAGCACCGTCTGAAGCAGGGGGTGCCGCGACCCGAAACATCGTCGGCCGATGGCGTGGCCAAGCGCCAAATACCCGGCGAAGAGGCCCAGGGCCGCCGCCAGAGGCACCAGGGGGACCAGCGGCAGGCCAAACACCGTGATGGCCAACGTCAGCACGAGAATGACCACCCCCAGCGGCAACAGGAACATCAGCAGGAATCCGAGGAGCGCCGATCGGCCAAAGTCACCCTCGATATGTTCGGTGACCCTCGCGAACTGCGCCGGCAGGAAGGTCGTCATCAGCAGCCCGAGAAAGGCCAGGGCCGCGAAAAACAAGATCTCCAGCACGAAGAAAAAGACCGCCTTGCGCCGCGCCTGCTTGGCCGGGTCCTGGGGTTGGGCCGCGTCACCGCGGATGGGCCCCAGGCGCTTCAGCAGGTCAAAAGAGAAACTGGCCACGTTGACCTTGCTGCCGGCGATCTTGGCGGCGGGATCGATCTGGGCGACGCTGCCGACCGTCACCAGATCACCCCCGATCTCGGCCGTCGGACCGACGGTCAACTTTCCCCCGACGCACACGGCCTCCCCGGTGATCTTCCCGTGGATGGTCAGGTCACCCGCGACAACGACCGCATCCCCGGTTACCGTCTCGCCCTGAGCGACCGTGGCGTTCTGGCCGACGAGGACGAGGTCGCCCATCGCGCGCGTCGCGGCACCCGGGACCGGCTCGGGGATGGCCGTGGGATTCTCGGGCAGTTTCAGGCCGCGCTCCGAGGCCGGCGCCTCGGGCGGCGCGTTCGTGGTCTCCGCCGGCGACGCCGCGAGGCGGCATGCTCCGGCCAACGTCAGGGCGATGGTCGCCACTGCCAGGATGTCGGGATTCGATATCTTCCGTTTTCTCATAAGCGTTCACTCAAAATGCGAGGGCCGGCACATGGCCGGGGCGCCGCATGCCTCTCGTCACGGCGATCACCAGCAAAAGCGCGCCCAGGGCGAGGCCATACCACATGCCCAGCCACGCGATCCCCAGCCAAGAGAGCTTGGCCGCAATCCCGCCGACGGGGACCAGCGCCCGGCCGAGGGTCAGCGCGGCATCGCCCAGCGCGTCGGCCAGCGGGACCATGACCCGCACGGCGGCCGTCCCCCAACCAACCACCTCGGCCCAGACCGCCGGAGAGACCGCCCGCCAGATTAGGACGAACACCGCGGCGATCAGGCACGTGCCCGCGACCCCAACCCCCGCAAAACGCAGCTGCCAGCGCGCGCGCCGCAGGCGGGCCCCGGCGATGCCGCGCTCCACCGCGGCGCAGAAATCGGGCGGCGGCTCCGGCGAGGGCAGCGCCGCCATGGCGGAGATCGCCAACCGGCCCGCGGACAAGGCCGCCGCACAGGCAGGACACCCGCCGACATGCGCCTCGAGCCGCCGGAGCCCCTCGCGGTCCAGTTCCCCGTCCAGATGGTCCTGGATCAGGGGGCGCAGCCTGTTGCATGTGTCTGCCATGGTCGCTCTATCAGGTGGATACGAAGGGCCGCAGGATTTGTTGCAATTTTTCTCTTCCCCGGTGGATCCGGATTTTCACGGTGGCCATGGGCAACCGGAGGGCCTCGGCGATCTCCTCGTAGCTGAGCCCCTCCACGTGACGCAAGACCAGCACCGACCGGTAGGCCGGGGGCAACTCGCCCATCGCCCGCCCCACCGCGCGCCCCACCTCGGCCCGCCGCGCCAAATCTTCCGGCGTCGGACCGGGATCGGGGATCCGGCATGCCAGATCCCCGTCCCCCGCATCGAGCGGCACGGTCACCACCCGCCTCTTCCGCAGCGCATCCAGGCAATGATTGTGGGCGATCCGGAAGAGGAAGGGCGACAGCGCCCTTTCGCTGTCGAGTCGCCCCAAAGCGAGGTGCAGCTTCACGAAAACTTCTTGGGCCAGATCCTCGGCGCCCCGCCCACACATGCGGTGGCAATACGCCAGGATACGGCGGCCATATATCGCGACGATCCGCGCGAAAGCTCCGGCGTCGCCGTCGCGGGCGGCCGCGACGAGCGCGCTCTCGTCCGCATCTTCGGCAGATTCCTGCATCGATCGATCTGGCGACCCGGCGGAGTTCGCCGAAGCCAGCAGGTCCTCAGACAAGGGAAATACGCTCAGCCCTGGATTTTGTTACATCGCGCCCTTCGGTCGCCCGTAAAGGAAATCCCGGACCAGCAGGGTGGCGTGGGCCTGATGCTGGGTCACGTCGATCCGCAACACCGGATCCGCCGCGCCGTTCATCACCCCCCCGATCGCCCTCGGGTCCCGCGTCGAATGGAACCGGAGATACTCGTTCTGCATCGGCCCCCCGACCTGCAACGACAGCAGTCTCGCCATGCCCCTCTGGATGACCGACTCCAGCTTCGCCATCGCCTCCCGGTCGCCCTCGAGCCTCGCCAGTTCCCAGGCGTGGGCGATGCCCTCGTAGGCGTAGGCCGTATTCTTGGGCCGCTCCAAGGTCCGGTGCACATCGATCATCCAATAGGCCAGATCGATCACGCGGCGAGGGTACCGATCCACTTCCGGCCATCCCGACCCCGCCAGCTCGTAGAACGCCATCGATCCCCATTGGTAAAAGCCCTTGGTCTGGTCGCTGTCCGGGTGCCGCTTCAGCGCGGCGACCACGTGCTCCGCGTACATCGCCTCGGCGGAAGCCAGCGCCATGTCCCGATATTGGGTCATCCCCAGATATTTGGCCGCCTTGATCAACGCCAGCAGCGTCTCGCCGTCCGAGTACGGCGACGGGCCACCATCGCCGACCCCGTCCTCGGGCCGCGCTGCGCCATGGAACAGGCCGTCCGGCCTGCGCAACGAGACCAAAAATTCGAGATACTGCCCCAGCTGGGTGCGGCACCCTTCCTCCGGAGCGGCGCCCGAGCGCAAGAATTCGATGAGCGCGAGCGCCGTCAGGGCGACGCAGCCGGTCTTGACCTCGTCTTCCCCCGGATAACGAATGAAACGCCTGCCGTCGCGCACGATGGCGGCACGCTCGAAGAACGCCACGCCCTTCCGGATTGCCGCAGCGGCGCGATCGGTCGGCGCCCGCAGATGGATCAGGCCCAGGCCCCATAGCGCCCCCGCCTGCCGGACGGAGCTGTCGCCCCGCCCCTCGACCTTGGCCACGAAATCATACTCGTAGGTGAAATTCCCCGCCTCCTTCTGGTTGTTCAGGATGAACTCCAGATTCAGGGCCACCGCGCGATCGAGCACCTCGGCCGGGATGCGGCTCTCCGAAGTTGGCTCCGCCGCCTGGCACACCGCGACAACCGGCGCCGCCAACAGCCATGCCCCAATCCTCGTCCGGCCCACCATTGTCTCACCGTATGGCATCACCGCGCTATGGCAAGGATGGGAATGTCCGGGTTAGACTTCCCCCCATGGCAAAGGACTTCGAGGTGCTCGACTATCGGCAGACGCCGCTTGGCGGACTGATGCTGCGCCGCCGGCGCATCCTCATGCTGGACGGCGCGGAGGTCTACGAGGTGAAGCTCGGCGACGAGTTCCTGATGTCCAGCCTCTTCCACGAGGCCGAGGTGGCTCTGGCCAATCTGGGGCTCGCCGAACTCGGCGCCGCCGCGCCGGAAGTGGTCGTGGGCGGGCTGGGCCTGGGGTACACGGCGGCCGCCGTATTGGGGCACGCGCGGGTGCGTTCGCTCCTGGTGATCGAGGCCCTGCAACCCGTGATCGATTGGCACCGGGACGGGCGGGTGCCGCTCGGGCCGGTGCTGACGGGCGACGCCCGATGCCGGATCTCGCGCGGCGATTTCTTCGAGCGGGCCGGGTCCCCGGACCCGGGCTTCGCCCCGGACGAACCCGGCCGCAGGTTCGATGCCGTGCTATTGGACATCGACCACTCGCCGAACCACCTGCTCCACCCACGCCACGCCGCATTCTATGCGCCCGCCGGCCTGCGCCAGCTCGCCGCGCACCTGCGGCCCGGCGGGGTTTTCGGCCTCTGGTCCGATGGCTCGCCCGACCCCGGTTTCCTCGACATCCTCCACGGGGTATTCGCCCATGCCCGCGCGGAGGTCGTCCGCTTTCCCAACCCATTGACCGGCGGCGAATCGTCGAGCACGGTCTATATCTGCCGGACCTAGGAAATAGGACCTCCTCTACCAAAAGAGGTACGCCGCGTGGATGGCGAAGGTGTGCCCGTCGGCGCGGTTGTTGTCCGTCAGATTGCGCTCGGCGTGATCGCCGCCGATGCCGCCGCCGTCGCTGGAGACGCTGTCGAGCCGGTATTCCAGGCGGAGCAACAGGTTCTCGATGAGGTCAAAGCCTGCGGTGAGCGTCCACGACCAGAGGTCGGTGCGCGTGGCATGGATCCCCAGCTCGTTGAGGGATGACGCGCCCCCTTCGAGGACCAGGCCATCCGCGAACCCGAGGGTGCCGTCCTCGGAGTGCAGGTACTCCGCCCGCGCCGCGAGGCTGAAGATCTCGTTGAACTGATACTTGGAATACAGCCCGACGCCCCAGGCGGTGGCGGAGTTCTTCCCGTGGCCGACCTCGCTATCCTCGTACCGCAGGTTGACGTTATCGAATACCTTCAGCAGGTCGACGTTGAAGCCCAGCATCAGCCGGTCATCGGCGAACCGCGGATGCCACGTGCCATGGGCGTGCACCAGCAGGACGCCGTCATTTTCAAGCCGGTGGTCCTCGTCGTGTTGCTCTTCCTCGTGCCCGTGGTCGTGCCCATGCTCGCGATCATGAAACTCGTACCCGTACGAGGGATGCCCAAAGCGCTCCTCGCCCTCGAAGGAGTACGAGAACGCCAGCGCGGCGCGGGCATTGCCGAGCGGGTTCTCCACGGCGATCCTCCCGGTGAGCATCTTCGCGAAGTCGGCCCCGTCGATGAAGTGGCTGTCGCCGAAGTCCTCCTCCCCCCAGCCGTTGGCAAGACCCAGCTGCAGGGTCACCAGATCGCTGGCCGGATAGGTCAACAGCAGCCCCGTGTGCTCGAAGGGCTCCAGGAAGGTCCGCAGCAACCCGAACGTGAAATGGTTGTTGAACGGGCGCGCGTCGTTCTCGTAGTGCGTCAGGGAATGCCACAGGCCCATCGCGGCATCCAGGCCGCGCCCCACCGGGACCCGGAATTCCACCATCGCCTCATGGAAATGCGGCAGCAGCCCTCCCCCCTCCCCGTGCGCGTGGCCCACCTCCGCGCCCAGGTCCTCCCCGAACTCCACCTCGATCGCAAACCCGGCCGCCCACGCGTTCTCGGCCGGGAGGTGCTTCGCCAGATGCAGCCGCACCGAGTTCACGCTGAAATCCCCAGAATCCAGGCCCGTGATCCGATTGCCGCCCGCCTCCGGGGTGCCGTTGATGCCGGACGTCGTCCCGCCCCCGTTGGCATTGTAGGCATAGCTCGCGTCCACGTACCCCAGCAGTTCGACACCGCGCTTGGCCGTCTCCACGCAAATACCCTGGTCCTCGATCATCTTCTCCAATTCCCGCCGCCGAGCCTCCAGCGCCGCCCCAGACCCCGTGCCCCCTCCCGCCGACCCGACTGGCGCCACGCCATGCGCGCACCCGTGGTCATGGCCATGGTGATGGGGGTCCCCCTGCGCCGCCGCCACCCCGCACCCCATCCAGAACGCCCCCAGCGCCACCGCCGCCGCCCCCGCCAACCCCGCACCACGGCCCAGATCCATTCGCTCCTTCATCCTCGCCTCCTCCAGATTCGACTCCAATTTTTTATATGCAAATCGGTTGCATCTTAACAGGCGGGCCGCGGCATGTCAACTGCAACTGACTTGCATTTAAAAGAAAACCGCGCAACCTTGCGCCATGAGATCAATGCCCGGATGGATATTCCTTTTGGCGCGGCGCGGTGTGGCGCTGGCGGCCTTGGCTTCAGTCGCCGGGCTTCCGGCATCGGGCCTGGCGGGGCCCCTGAGGGTGGTGACGTCGTTCTACCCGATGTACGTGCACACGCTGAATGTCGCGGGTGGCGTGGAAGGGGTGACGGTGGAAAACCTGACGGAGCCGATCAGCGGCTGCCTGCACGACTTCCAGCTCACGACGACGCACATGCGGAGGCTGTCGGACGCGGACGTCCTGGTGGTCAACGGCGGGGGGATGGAGACCTTCATCGAAAAGGCGGTCGCGCAGCGCCCGGGACTCAAGATCGTGGAGGCGAGCCGCGGCATCCGGTTCCTGCAGAACGAGGCGGGGCACTGCCGAGACCACGGGCACGACCACCACCACCATGACCACGATGACTTCAACGAGCACGTATGGGTGAGCCCGGAACTGGCGATCCGGCAGGTCTGGAATATCGCGAAGGGGTTGGCGGACATCGATCCGGCCCGCGGCGACGCGTACCGGGCCAACGCGAAGGCCTACGCGGACAGGCTCGGGGCGCTGCGGGAGCGGATGGCGACGGAGCTCCGGCCCCTGCGCGGCAAGCGCGTGGTCACATTCCACGAGGCGTTTCCGTACTTCGCGCGGGAGTTCGGGCTGGAGGTCGCGGCGGTGGTGCAGCGCGAGCCGGGCTCGGACCCCTCGCCCAAGGAACTGGCCGAGACGATCGACCTGGTTAAGTCATCGAAGGTCGTTGCGGTGTTCGCGGAGCCGCAGTACCCGGCATCCGGGGCGCAGGCCATCCGCCGGGAGACGGGGGTCCAATTCGGCGTGCTCGATCCGGTCGTCACGGGGCCCGAATCGCCCGACAAAGCCCGCGACGCGTATCTGGTGGCGATGGAGAAAAACCTCGCGGTGCTGAAGGGAATCCAGCCCTGACTCGAAAATTGGTCGCGATGTAGGCTGCGCCTTGGCGCACGCGGACCGTC
>CAZYWZ010000033.1:0-60800 GCA_964651705.1 uncultured Verrucomicrobiales bacterium | reverse complement strand
CTAGCTCTCTCTCTTCGTGGCTTGCTGTCTCCTCCGGTCTGTCAAAGAGCGGCCCCTTTTCCCAAGGGGGGAAGAAAACTACTTCACCGCCGGATCGAAGTCAAGGCCCACCACCGAAAAATTCGCGAGATCCGCGAATCAGGTCGGGGTCATTTCCTTGAAAAGGATTATCGGATTCAGGAGCCAGGGGTTGATGACCGGCTCGTACGGCAGGGTCAGGATCTCGGGATCCGCGACCGGCGTGATCTGGCCCGATGGGATTTCCGGATCCGGCTGGGCAAACTCGACGAACTGCGCGGGGCCGGGCTCCTGCGTTTCCTCGAAGACCACCAGGGTCTGCCGCGGCTCGATGTCCATGCTCGGGCCCACCCACCTCACGGTGACGGTCGCCTCGTCCTTGGCGGTGACGGCCACGGCACCCTTGGCCGCGGAAGAGGCGAGCCACAGCATCCCCGCCGGGATGCGCCGGCCGTTGATCGTGACCGCCCCGACCAGACCGGATTCCACCGAGCGGAGGATCGCCGGCGCCTCGCTCGAAACCCCGACGGCGAAATCCTTGGGCTCCGGCGAGGCCGGCGACAGGACCGCCACCCAAGAGCCGTCGGCATCCTCGCCGAAGCTCAGCGTGAACTTCTGGTCGTCCGCCTCGATGATCTCCCCGATGGTGCCAGAGGCGACGCGCTTCACCTCGGTGCCGTCCTCCGCCGAAACGACCAGCTCCGGACCACCCACGTCCGTCAATTTCAGCTGAATGGCGTGACATGGGGCCAGGGCGGCGGCCGCGGCGGTAATCGCACAGAGGAACCTCTTCATCCTGCAATACTTTTCGCCCCACTCTGCGCCCTTGACAAGAAAAAAGTGAGGTGCCTTCATTGCCGCACTATGGGCAAGCAGTACAATAAGGCGATCAAGAAACGCAGGCGGGTGGCCAGGCTGAAGCGGCAGAAGGAGGCGCGCAAGGGCGCCGCGGCCGTCGCGGCCCCATGACCCGGTAACCCGCCGACGCGCGCGCCGCCCCCTTGTTAGCCGAATGCCGTCATCTGGTGGTCGATGGTCACAGCGTGGTCTTCGCGCTGCCGGCCCTCAGGCGCCTGCACGCCTCGCGGCCGCGCGAGGCACGCGCCGCGCTGGTCCGCGCCCTGCAGCACTTCCAGGATTTCTCGGGCATCCGCGTCTCGCTCGCCTTCGACGGCCGCGAGGGCGCCGACGATCCCGGCACACCAGACTCCATCGAAGTCCGCTATGCCTCCCGCCACCAGACCGCCGATGCCCTGATTGAGCGGGCCGTGGCCTCCCACGGCCAACCCGCGAAACTCGTCGTCGTCACCGGCGATGGCCGGGAACGCACCACCGTCGAGTCGCTCGGCGCCCTCACCCTCACGCCCGAGGGCCTCCTGGACTGGATCCGAGAGACCTGTCCCTCCAACCCCATCGATCAAATTTCCCCCTCCCCGGCGAAATGAAACGAAAAATTGCCGTTGACACCCCCGGCACCGCTACCCTAAACACTTGATTGCCAAGGAAGATCATAGCAAATTTACTAACCAGGAAAGAGAAAGCGACCATGGCAAAGACCCTCGTACTCGTACTCGCCGCCCTCGGCGCCATCGCCTCAGCGGTGCTCGCATACAAAGCCAAAGACAATTTCACCGCGAAGGTCGCCGAACTCGATCAGACCAGCGCGACCCTGGCGAGCACGAAGAAATCGCTGGAGGAAGAGAAGGCGAAGCTCCAGGCCACCACCGCCGCCAAGGAGGCCGCCGAGTCCAAGGCCGCCGGCCTGGAGACCAAACTCGCCGCCACCGAGAAGACCCTCAACGACACCAGCACCGAACTGACCGACACCAAGGGCAAACTCGCGCAGGCCGAGACCGCCGCCACCGAGGCCAAGCAGGAACTCGACAACCTGAAGGCGCAGTTCCCGCCCGACCAGACGCCCGAGCAGGTGATCGAGAGCCTCAAGCAGAAGGACAACCAGATCAAGGTCGCCCAAGAGGAGATCGACGTCCTTCAAAAGAAATTGCAGGAGAAGCGGGAAAAGGAGGCGATCGCCGCCACGCAGCCCGGCTCCCCGGCCGCCGGTCGCCCCTCGGCCCCCGGCATCCAGGGCAAGATCGTCGCGGTCAACAACCAGTGGAATTTCGTCGTCCTGAACGTCGGCGGCGAGCGCGGGCTCGCGGAGAACGCCGAGATGGTCGTCGTCCGCGGCAATCAGCCGATCGCGAAGCTCAAGGTGGCGAAGGTCGACCCGCAGACCGCGGTCGCGGACATCGTGAAGGCGTCGGCAAGGATTCGCCCCACGGTCGGCGACGTCGCGATTTCAAACTGAGCCCCGGGTGGACCCCATGACTCTCGCGCAACGCCTCGTGTGGATCTGCTTCGCCGTCGCGGCGATCGCCTGCTCGGGCTGCGCCTCCTCGTCGCCGAACGACACCGTCAGCGATGACGAGATCTCCCAGCTACCCTGGAGCCGGCCCCAGTCTTGGGAGGGCCAGGGAATGCTCGGCGGCATGATGCCGGCGCAGCGCTGAGCGCGTCGCGGGCGGGGAAGGCTTCTCACGGTCTTGAGCGGCGCCACGGGCGCGCCGCCCGCAATCCATGTTTGAGCTGATCCACACCGAGGGCCGCGCCAGGGTCGGGAAGATCGAAACGTCCCGCGGCGCGTTCCGGACCCCGGCCTTCATGCCGGTCGGCACCCAGGGATCCGTCAAGGGCATCTGTCCCCGCGAGCTGCGGGAGATGGACGTCCCCATCATCCTCGGAAACACCTACCACCTGATGATCCGGCCCGGCCTCGAGACCATCCGTCGATTCGGCGGCCTGCACGGGTTCGCCGGCTGGACGGGACCCATCCTCACCGACAGCGGGGGCTATCAGGTCTTCAGTCTCGCGGCGCTCCGCGAGATCTCCGACGCCGGCGTCTCGTTTCGCAGCCACGTCGATGGCGCGCCGCTATTCCTCGGCCCCCGCGAAGCCCTCGAGGCCCAGGCGGCGCTCGGCAGCGATATCGCCATGCTCTTTGACGAATGCCCCCCGTGGACCGCCGATGCCTCCGCGCTCGCGCGGGCCGTCGACCGCACCCTCGCCTGGGCCAGAGAATCCCGCCGCGCCATCGACGCCTGGCGCGGGCCCGGCGGCGTCATACCCGCCAACCAGCGCCATTTCGCCATCGTCCAGGGCGGCGCCTCCGCGGAACTCCGCGCCCGCTGCGCGTCCGAACTGGCGGCGATGGCCTTCGACGGCTACGCCATCGGGGGTGTCAGCGTCGGCGAACCCGAGGCCATGATGCTCGATGCGATCGACATCACCGAACCGCACCTGCCGCCCGCCAAGCCGCGCTACGCCATGGGCCTCGGCATGCCCGCGCAGATCATCGAGCTCGTCGCGCGCGGCATCGACCTGTTCGACTGCGTCCTGCCCACCCGCATGGCGCGCCACGGCAGCGCCTTCACCTGGGGCGGCACCCTCCACCTGCACAACGCCCACCTCGCGCAGGACCCCTCGCCCATCGAAAGCGGCTGCGCCTGTTATGCTTGTCAAACGTTCTCGAGGGCATACATTCGGCACCTTCTCAAGTCTAGGGAGATCCTGGGCCTGAGGCTGGTTTCGTTGCACAACTTGCATTTCTACATGAGCCTGATGACCGAGATCCGGGACGCCATCGCCCGCGGCTGCTTCGGGCAGTTCCGCCAGGATGCCCTGGCACGCCTCCGGTCGCGCGAAATCACCGACGATATCGAAGACGCAGCACCATGACAAAGGACGCCATGACACACAACCCGATACTCCTGATGGGCCCCTCCGCACCCCCCGGGCACGAGTCCACCGCCCCCGCCTGGACCGGCCTCATGCCGCTCCTCATCCTCATGGCGCTCATGTTCCTCCTCTTTCGTTCCTCCTCGAAAAAACAGAAGGAGCACGAGAAGATGATCCATTCGATCGATACCGGCGACGAGGTCATCACCACCGGCGGCATCCTCGGCACCGTCACCAACCGCAAAGACAAGACCCTGATCATAAAGATCGCCGACAACGTCAAGATCGAGGTCCTTCGCTCGGCGATCCAGGGCGTCACGAAGTCCGGCCCCAAAACCCCCTGAACCACGGCGCACCCCACCCATGGAAACGATCATCTTCTTCGGCGGCCTCGCCGCCCTCGTCCTCTTCGTCTGGCACCTGGCGGCCACGGAGGATCGCATCCGTCGCCGCGTCGGCACCGCGCTCTGGATCGTGTCGATAGGCACTTGCCTCATCGCGGCGTTCCCTCTCAGCAAGACCATCCGCCTCGGCCTCGACCTCAAGGGCGGTTCCTCGTTCCTCATCGAACTCGACGGCGAGGTCGGCCCCGCCGCGCTCCAGCAGGCCGTCGAGGTCATCCGCAAGCGCGTCGATAACCTCGGCGTCGCCGAACCCATCATCCAACCCGCCGGAGAGCGCCGCATCATCGTCCAGATGCCCGGCCTCTCCGAGGAGAACATCCAGACCACCCGAAACCAGCTCTCCCGCGTCGCGCAACTCGAGTTCCGCCTCGTCCACCCCGACAATGTCGAGGAACTGGCCAAGGTCGACGGGGGGGGGCCGGTCCCCATCGGCTACGAGGTCATGAAGTCCCTCCAGAAAGACGACGAGGGCAAGGAGCAGGAGACCCGCTACCTCGTCAAGAGGCGCCCCGAGATGAGCGGCAAGCACGTCCGCCGCGCCTTCCACGCCTTCGGCGCCATCGGCGAATCCTACGTGTCGCTGGAATTCAAGGCCGAGGGCAAGGACCTCTTCGGCAGGGTGACCGAGCAGAACGTCGGCCGCCAGCTGGCGATCGTCCTCGACGGGGAACTCAAGAGCGCCCCCCGCATCAACGAGGCCATCTACGGCGGCCACGCGCAGATCACCGGCGACTTCACCCCCGAGGAGGCCACCGAGCTCTCCAGCGTCCTCGAGAACCCCCTCGACACCCCGGTCCGGATCGTCGAGGAACGCACCGTCGCCGCCACCCTCGGCCGCGACTCGATCCGCAGTAGCATCATCGCCGCGGCGATCGGCAGCCTCTCGGTCGTCGTCTTCATGATCGCCTACTACCGCCTCTCCGGCGTCATCGCGGTCCTCACTTTGCTGGCGAACCTCGTCGTCCTCTTCGGCCTCATGGCCCAGTTCCAATTCACGCTGACCCTCCCCGGCATCGCGGGCATCATCCTGACGGTCGGGATGGCCGTGGATGCCAACGTCCTCATCTACGAGCGCGTCCGCGAGGAACTCGCCCACGGCAAGCCCCTCGGACCCGCCATCGTCGGCGGCTTCGACAAGGCCCTCAGCGCCATCATCGACGCCAACCTCACGACCGTCATCACCTCCGTGATCATGTTCTGGCTCGGCTCCGGACCCATCCGCGGCTTCGCTGTCACGCTGACCCTCGGCATCGTGGGCACCCTATTTGGCGCGCTCATCGTCGGCCGGAACCTCTTCGAGTGGTCCCTCGCCAAGGGTGTCATGCGCGCGTATAACGCGATGAGCCTCTTCGCCACACCGAGGCTCAACCTCCTCGGGTTCCGCTGGCCCGCGCTTTTCATCTCGATCGTCTGCGTCGCGGCGGGCATGGCCGCCCTCTACTTCCGTGGGGACCGGTCCTATGGCGTCGATTTCGCTGGCGGCGAGGCCGTCACGCTGAGCTACTCGCAGAGGCAGGACATCGCCACGCTCCGCAAGGCCCTCGGCGATGCCGGCATCGAGGGGGCGACGCTCCAGCCGCAGAAATCCCCGGACGGTGAGCACGAGTCCCTCTTCCTCCGCACGAAGTTCGGCGAGGGCCAGAGGGCGGCGGACACCCTGGCCAAGGCCTTCCCGTCGGCCGGCTTCGAGATCGGATCGGTCGACAGCGTCGGGCCAGTCGTGGGCAAGGAACTCAAGACGAAGTCCGCCCTCGCCCTCATCGTGGGCATCGCGGGCATCCTCGTGTACGTGACGATCCGCTTCGAGATGTCCTTCGCCGTGGCCACCATCGCCGCGCTGCTCCACGACGTCCTCCTCGTGCTCGGGGCCTTCGCCATCACGGGCCAGGAGATCTCCCTGACCGTCGTGGGCGCCATCCTGGGTATCGCCGGCTACTCCATCAACGACACCATCGTCGTGTTCGACCGCGTGAGGGAACGCCTCCGCGACTCCCAGAAGGGCGCGCTGGTCGACGTCATGAATCTCGCCCTGAACCAGACCTTGAGCCGGACGATGCTCACCTCGGGCACGACGCTCTTGAGCATCTTGGCGCTCATGGTCTTCGGCGGGCCAATGATCTATGACTTCGCCTTCGCGTGGTTCATCGGCGTGATGACCGGCACCTATTCGTCGCTGTTCATCGCCTGCCCGATCGTGCTGTGGTGGACCCGGGGCAGCGGCGACTGGCTCAGGCGCGAGGTCACGCGCGCCAAGGAGGAAGAGCCGGCCGCCGCATGAAGCGACGGTGGCTCCTCCAAGACGATCCGCCGGGCGCGGAATCCCTCGCCCGAGACTGCGGCCTGCCCCCGGCCATCGCGCGCATCCTCCTGAACCGCGGCGTCGGCGCCGCGGATCGAGCGCGCCGCTTCCTCGACCCCCGTCTCCGCGACCTCGATGACCCGATGCGATTGCCGGACATCGACCGCGCCGCCGAGCGCCTCTGGCGCGCCGTGCGCGACCGCGAGCAGATCGCGCTCTACGGCGACTACGACGTGGACGGGGTGACTTCGATCGCGCTGCTCTGGCACGTGATCGGCGCGCTGGGCGGAAGGGCCGACTGTTTCATTCCCCTCCGCCTGGATGAGGGCTATGGCCTCTCCCTGGCGGCCCTGGCGCGCTGCTGCGCCACGATACGCCCCTCCCTTCTCGTCGCCGTGGATTGCGGCACCACGAGCGTCGCCGAGGCCGAGTGGCTCCGGGCCCGGGGCATCGACCTGATCATCGCCGACCATCACCAGATCCCGGAACGGTTGCCGCCATGCCACGCGATGGTCAACCCCTTCCGCGGGGAACACGATCACCACCTCTGCTCCGCAGGGCTCGCCTTCAAGCTCTCCCACGCGCTCCTCAAGGTCATCGGCGACCGATGCATCGACCTCCGCGAGCACCTGGATCTCGTGGCCCTCGGCACGATCGCCGACATCGTCCCCCTCGTCGGCGACAACCGGATCCTCGCGCGCGCGGGTTTGGCCCGCATCGCCGCTAGCCCAAAACCCGGCCTGCGGCACCTCCTTCGCGTCGCCAGGGTCGCGAACGAGCCCACCACCTTCGACGCCGGCTTCAAACTCGCCCCTCGCATCAATGCCGCCGGTCGCCTCGACGACGCGATGGCCGCCGTCCGCCTCTTGACCACCCCCGATGACGCCGAGGCATCGCGCCTCGCGCAGGAACTCGATGCCCGCAACCGCGAGCGCCAGGGGATCGAAAAGGCCGCCCTCGCTGGCGCGATGACTCGCGCCGAGACCGGCTTCGACGAGGGCCGCGATCACGCCATTGTACTGGCGGACCGCGATTGGCACCCGGGCATCATCGGCCTCTTGGCCTCGCGCATCCAGCAGCGCTTCTGGCGCCCGACATTCGTCGTGTCGGTCTCTCCCGATGGCCTGGGCAAAGGGAGCGGGCGCAGCGTCGATGGCTGCCATCTCGTCGAGGGCCTGCGGCACTGCAACGAGCACCTGGAGAGTTTCGGCGGACACGCGCTCGCCGCGGGCCTGTACGTCCGCGAGGGCGCCATCCCTCCCTTTCGGGAGGCATTCAACGAGTGGGCCGGATCGCGCCTCCACGGGGAACTCCGCACCGCGCCCCTCCACCTCGACGCCGAGATCCGGCTCGCCGAGGCGGACTGGCCCTTCATGCGCGCGCTGGCATCGCTATCCCCCTTCGGGCAGGGCAACCCCGAGCCCGTCTTTCTCGTGCGCGACGTCCGCCTCGCCCGCCCGCCGACGATCGTGGGCGACCATCACGTGAAGCTCTCCCTGCTTCAGGATGGCCCGCCCGTCGAGGCCATCGCCTTCCGAATGGCCGATCGGGGCTTCCCGGAGGAGGCGTTCGATATCGCCGCAACTCCGGCGGAGGATCGCTATTGGGGACCCCCCAGGATCGTCTGGAGACTCCGGGACTTCCGCGCAGCGGCTTGAGGCTCCGGGCCCGCGCCTCGGCTTGCTACCGCGCGAAGTATCGCCGGATCTCGCCGAGCACCTCGACCAAGCGGTCGATCTCATCGAAGGTGTTATACAGGTAAAAGCTGGCCCGGGCGGTGGACTCGACGCCGAGTTTCCGGTGCAGCGGCTGGGTGCAGTGGTGGCCACCGCGAAGGGCGATCCCAACCCGATCCGCGAGCATGACCACGTCGTGCGCGTGGACATCGCCCAGCACAAAACTCACCAGCCCGCCCCGCCCCCGGGCCGGCCCCAGCAGACGGATCCCCGGCACCTCGGCCAACCGCGCGTACGCGTAGTCGCCCAGGGCGCGATCGTGCTCCATCACCCTCGCGCGCCCCACCCGATCCAGATAGTCCATGGCGGCCCGCAGCCCAAAGGCCCCGGCGATATCGGGCGTGCCCGCCTCAAATTTGTGCGGCACGGGCGCCCACGTGCTCGTGCCATAGCTGACGCCCGAAATCATCTCGCCCCCGCCCTGGTAGGGACCCATCTCCTCGAGCAATTCCCGACGGCCGTAAAGCACGCCGATCCCGGTGGGCCCCGCCATCTTGTGGCCAGAGAGCGCGAGAAAATCGCAGCCTATCTCTCGCACATCCAGCGGCGCGTGCCCGGCGCTCTGGGCAGCGTCGATCAGGGTAACCGCGCCCGCATCCCGCGCCCTGCGGCAGAGATCGGCCACGGGATTGATGGTCCCCAGCGCGTTCGAGATGTGCGCGCACGCGAACAGCCGCGCCCCGCGCACGCGCCCGTCAAAATCCGAAAGGTCCAGCAACCCGTCATCGCCGGTCACCGGGACGAAATCGAGCCGCGCCCCCACCCGCGCCGCGAGCAGTTGCCACGGCACCAGATTGCTGTGGTGCTCCATCTCGGTCAGCAGGATGCGGTCCCCCGCCCCGACATGGCGGGCGCCCCAGGCGGCGGCCACCAGATTGATGCCTTCCGTCGTGCCACGCGTGAAAATGATCTCTTCGTGTGACGCCGCCCCAAGAAACTCCGCCGCCCGGCGCCTGGCCCCCTCATACCCGAGCGTCGCCCGGTTGCTGAGCTCGTGGACCCCGCGGTGGACATTGCTGTTATCCCGCTCGTAAAACCGGCGCATCTCCTCGATGACCGCCCTCGGTTTCTGGCTGGTCGCCGCGTTATCCAGGTAGACGAGCCGCTTCCCGTTGACCTCCTGATCCAGCGCCGGAAAATCCCCCCGGCGCGCCTCGAGATCCGCGAACGCGTCGTGCCGTCGTGCGGCGCTCACAGCAGGCCCAGCTGCAGTCGAGCCGCCTCCGTCATCATCCCCTGATTCCAAGGCGGGTCAAAGACCAATTCCGCCTCGACCTCGTCCACCCCGGGCACCGAGCCCACGCGGTTGACGACGTCCTGCCGGATGATCTCCCCCATCCCGCATCCGGGCGCGGTCAACGTCATCTTCACGACCACCCTGCGCCCGCCCCCCTCGCGCTCCTCCACCGCCACGCTGTAGATCAGGCCCAGATCCACGATGTTCACCGGAATCTCGGGATCGAAAACCGACTTCATCTGCTCCCAGATCAGATCCTCGTCAAATTCGCCCGCCGCATCGCCGCCTTCCGGGACCGTGGCCACGACCTCCCGCCCGATGGCGTCGCCATCCCGCCCATCGAGGCGGAAGAGACCCATGGCCGTCATCAGCGTGTAGGACCCACCCAGGGCCTGCGTCACGACACCGGTCGTTCCCTTCGGCAGCGTCGCGGCATGCCCCGCCGGGATCGCGACCGCCCTGCAGTCGCGCGAAAGCTCGACCGAACCCTCGCCGCTCATGACACGCCTCCCGCCGAATCGCCCGGCTGCTCCGTCGTCACCTCCGACGCCCCGCCCCCGGCCGCCGCGAGCGCCGCGTGCCACGCCAGCATCGCGCATTTTACCCTCACCGGGAACTTGTGCACCCCGGAAAACACCTCCAGCTTCCCCAGCGCCCCCGGATCGCAGCGCCCCGTGGTCACCATCTCGTGGAAAGCGTCGAAGACCCGCCGCACCTCCGCGAGAGACTTCCCCTTGATCGCGTCGGTCATCATCGACGCCGAGGCCTTCGAGATCGCACACCCCTGCCCCGTGAAACCCACGTCCGTGACCCGGTCCCCCTCCACCGCCACGAAGAGCCGGACCTGGTCGCCGCACAGGGGATTGTGCCCATCGACGGCCCGCGCCGGCGGCGGCAACTCCCTGAAATTCCTCGGGTGCGTGGCGTGCTCCCGTATCACCTCCTGATACAGCTCGTCGAGATCCTCAAACATGCTCGGTCGGCCCTACCGGAGAGCGGGCAGGCCCTCCAAATAATCAAAGACAAAATTATCGATGTGCTCCCTCAAGGGCCGGAAGGCCACTTTTTGGATGATCTCACCGGCGAAGGCGTGTGTCAACATGCGCCCCGCGTCCTTCGGGCCAACACCCCGGGCACACAAATAGTAGAGCGCCTCGCTGTCCAGGCGCCCCACCGTCGCCCCGTGCGTGCATTTGACGTCGTCGGCAAAGATCTCGAGCTGGGGCTTGGTGTCTATTAGGGCCGCCTCGCTCAGCAGGAGCCCGCGATTCGTCTGTTTCGCGTCGGTCTTCTGCGCGTCCTTGCGAACGAAGATCTTGCCGTTGAAAACCCCGCGCGATCTCTCGTCCAAGATACCGTGGTAGAATTCGTGGCTGCCGCAGTTCGCGACGGCATGGTCCACGATCGTGTGGTGGTCGCAGAGCTGCGCCCCGCGGCACACGTACAGACCATTCAGGTCGCTCGTCGAGCCGCGGCCCGCCAGGACCGTGTTGATATCGTTTCGGGCGATGAGCGCCCCGAGGGATATGGAGTGCGAGGTGAAGTACGAGTCGCGCCCCAGCCGCGACTGCACGGTCGCCGTGTGGAACGCCCTCTCGTCGTCGCACTGGATCTTCGTGTGCTCGACGCGCGCCCCGTCGCCGACGGCCACCTCCGTCACCGCGTTCACCCAATAGGCGGCACCCCCGGTGCCGTGGAAACTCTCGACCACGGATCCCTCGCTCCCGCGCCCCGCGACAACCAACACCCGCGGCGCGACGGAGCGGCCTCCGGTGGACAGGAAGATGAGTTGGACCGGCTCTTCGATACGTCGGCCAGCGGGAAAGCTCACCAGCGCGCCGTCGCGCCAGAGGGCGGAATTGAGCGCCACCAGCGGATGCGCGTCGGACGCCGCCAGTTGCCCGAGGCTCTCCCTCACGACAGATTCCTCCAGGCACGCGCGCAACGACTCGACCCGCACCCCCGAGGAGGCGTCGCGAACCGATAGGCCCGGAGAGAAAAAGCCGTCCACGAACACGACGGCGTTGGATCCGATCCCCGGGATCCGCGCCACATCCACATCCCCCGGCGCGGCATCTCCCGGCCCTTCCGCCAGCGGCGGCGCGGCCTCCCGTACCGCCCCGATGTTCGTGAAGCGCCAATCCTCCTGCTTCGGGGTCGGGAATCCCTGCCGCGAAAAATGCCCGATGCTCGCCCCACGCCCCGACCGCAGCCACCCGGGTTCGCCGGAAAACTCCGAATCCGCCAGCCTTTCAAATGCGGAAGCAAAAGGGTCTCCGGCCGGCACATGGCCATCGTTCCCGATACCCGGCTCTATCGTCGCCGCCCTCATACCCGGACCGCCTTCCTTACCCCCGGTGCCAGCGTCACGCGGCCGCATGCTCCTCAATCCAGTCATAGCCCTTTTCCTCGAGCTCAAGAGCCAGCCCCTTTCCTCCGGAACGCACGATCCTGCCGTCCACCAGAACGTGCACGAAATCCGGCACGATGTACTCCAGCAGCCGCTGGTAGTGCGTGATCACCAGAAACCCGTTGTCCGGACGGCGCATCGCGTTCACCCCCTTGGCCACGATCTTGAGCGCGTCGATATCGAGCCCCGAGTCCGTCTCGTCCAGCACCGCGAGCCTCGGGTCGAGCACCGCCATCTGAAAAATCTCGTTCCTCTTCTTCTCCCCGCCCGAGAAACCCTCGTTCACCGAACGTTTCAGAAAATCCTCGTCGAACTCCAGGAGCCTGGCTTTGTCCTTCACCAGCTTGAGGAAGTCCATCGCGTCGACCTCAGGCTCCCCGCGGTGTTTCTTGAGGGCGTTGTAGGCCGCCTTCAGGAAATAGACGTTGTTCACGCCAGGGATCTCGATCGGGTACTGGAATGCGAGGAACAGCCCCTCCCTGGCGCGCTCGTGCGTGCCCATTTCGAGCAGGTCCTTGCCCAGGTATCGCACCGACCCGCCGGTCACCTCGAAGGACTCCCGGCCCATCAGCACCTGCGAGAGGGTGCTCTTGCCGCTTCCATTCGGGCCCATGATCGCGTGCGTCTCCCCGGGCCGGATCGCCAGATGGATCCCCTTCAGGATCTCCCGGCCCTCGACGCCGGCGCGCAGCCCCTCGATCTCCAGTATCGCGTCCATCGCTATCATTCCTCCATTTCCAAAAAATCGCCTCAGCCCACGCTGCCCTCGAGGCTCACGCCGAGCAACTTCTGCGCCTCGACGGCGAACTCCATCGGCAGGTGGCGGAAGACCTCTTTGCAATAACCGTTCACGATCATGTTCACGGCGTCCTGCAGCTCGATGCCGCGCGCCGTGAGGTAGAACAGCTGGTCCTCCCCGATCTTCGACGTCGAGGCCTCGTGCTCGACCTTGGCCGTGGGGTTCCCAACCTCGATGTAGGGAAAGGTGTGCGCCCCGCACTGGTCCCCCACCAGCAGCGAGTCGCACTGCGAAAAATTCCTCGCGCCCTCCGCCCCGCGGAGCACCTTCACCTGGCCCCGATAGCTGTTCTGCCCGTGGCCCGCCGAGATGCCCTTCGAAACAATGGTGCTCCGGGTGTTCCTGCCCACGTGCACCATCTTCGTGCCGGTGTCCGCCTGCTGGCGCAGGTTCGAGAGCGCCACGGAATAGAACTCCCCGACCGAGTCGTCGCCCTGGAGGATGACGCTCGGGTACTTCCAGGTGATGGCCGAACCGGTCTCCACCTGCGTCCAGGAGATCTTCGCCCGCCGCATCGCCTTCCCCCGCTTCGTGACGAAATTGTATATCCCCCCCACCCCGTTCTCGTCGCCCGGATACCAGTTCTGCACGGTCGAGTATTTGATCTCCGCGCCATCCAGCGCGATCAGCTCCACCACCGCCGCATGCAGCTGGTTCGTGTCCCGCATCGGCGCCGTGCACCCCTCGAGATAGCTGACGAACGCGCCCTCCTCCGCGACGATGAGCGTCCTCTCAAACTGTCCGGTGTTGGCCGCGTTTATCCGGAAGTAGGTCGAGAGCTCCATCGGGCACCGCACCCCCTTGGGCACGAAACAGAACGAGCCATCGCTGAACACCGCCGAGTTGAGCGCGGCGAAAAAGTTGTCACCCGGCGGCACCACCGTCCCCAGGTACCTCTGGACCAGATCGGGATGCGTGCGCACCGCCTCCGAGAAGGAGCAGAAGACCACCCCCACCTTCTCCAGCTGTCCCTTGAACGTCGTCGCCACCGACACGCTGTCGAACACGGCGTCTACTGCCACGCCCGCCAGGCGGGCGCGCTCGTGGAGCGGGATACCCAGCTTCTCGTAGGTCTCCAGCAGCTTCGGGTCGACCTCCTCCAGGCTCTTCGGGCCCTCCTTGGTCGATTTCGGGGCGGCGTAATACACGATCGACTGATAGTCGATCGGCGGGTAGTGGATGTTCGCCCACCGCGGTTCCGCCATGCCCCGCCACTTCCGGTAGGCGTTAAGGCGCCACTCGAGCATGAACTCAGGCTCGCCCTTTTTCGCCGATATGGCTCGGATGACATCCTCATCCAGGCCGGGCGGCAGCGAATCCTGCTCGATGTCCGTGGTGAAACCCCACTTGTACTCCTGCGAGACAAAATGTTCTATGGTCGCGTCGGTCGCGCTGCTCATCGCGCCCTCCTTTCTCTCGGCCCCGCGCCCCGCATCTCGGCGGCCCGGACGGGGCTGCGCATATAAACCATCCCTTTGCCCGAAATCAAGGTCGGCGTCGCCCGCGACCGGTTCCCGTTCTTCCATGGGCAACCCCGGCAGTGCCCGCGCATCACCACGTCCAGCCTGTCGGCCTCCAGATGCCTCGGCAGGTGGCACGCGGCGGCCACCGCCTCCGGCTCGATATCCACGTCGAACACCCGCCCGCAATCCTCGCAATAGAAATGCGCGTGCCGCCGCATGTTGGGACAATATCGTATCGCCGCGCGATCGAGCCTCACCTGCCGCACCACCCCGCAGCGCACCAGCGCCTCGAGGGTGTTGTACACCGTCGCCATCGATACTTCCGGCAACCGACCCCGCGCGTGCAGGAAGAGCTCGTCCGCCGTGGGATGGTCGCACTCCTCCCGCAGCACCCGCAGCACCTCAACGCGCTGGGCGGTCAGCCTCAGGCCCGCCGACGCCATCCGCCGCGCGGCCTCCGACTCCCACTGTTTCGCCGTCACCCCGAACCCTTAACCCGCTTCCCCGCGCTGTCAAAAATTAGAATCGTTCTAAATTCAGGTCGGCGGCCGCACGCCGCGCCGCCGGACTGGACTGGCCCCGGAACCCGGATACCGTTTGGGGATGATGGCGCGCTGGACGACTGCATTAGGGCGGCTCCTCCCGTTGCTGGCGTTGGCACTGGCGCCGGTCGCCTGTGGGCCCCGGGGGGGCGACGGTGCGGCCCCGCCCCGGACCGCGCCCGCATCGTGGCCCATGTTCCGCGGGTCGCCCGACCTCCGCGGGGTTGCCGATGGGTCACTCTCAGATGCGCCGGGGATACTCTGGACCCACCGCGTTGGCGCAGGGATCCGTTCGCAACCCTCGGTGGCCGACGGGAGGGTCATATTTGGCGCCGATGACGGTAAACTTCGGGCGCTGGATGCGGGGGTGGGAAAGCTCCTCTGGGAATATGACATGGGTGAGGCCACGGAGGCGGCCCCCTTGCTCTGCGACGGCCTCGCGATCATCGGGGACGAGGGCGGGAGTCTCCACGCGGTCGATGCGGGGACCGGCCAAGGCCGTTGGCGTTTCGCGGCCGGCGACAAGATCGTGGGCGGCGCCGTGCCCCTGGGGGCTCGCGCGGCGGGCACCCGGATCATTTTTGGCAGCCACGATGACAACGTCCGCTGCGCCGACGCCGCGACGGGCGAGATCGTCTGGACCCTGCAGACCGATGGCTACGTCAATGCCACGCCGGCGCTGGCCGAGGGCGTGGTGGTGATCGGCGGCTGCGACGAGCGGATCCGCGTGATCGACGCGGGATCGGGCCGGGAGATCCGGTCCATGGAGGCCGGATCGTACGTGCCGGTCGCCGGGGCGCTGCATGACGGCCGATTCTACGTGGGCCACTACGGCGGCGAGGCGCTCTGCATCGACATCGCCTCGGGCGAGACCCTCTGGCGATACAAGAGCAAGGGCGGGTTCTTCTCTTCCCCCGCCGTGGCGAATGGACGAGCCGTGTTCGGCGGGCGGGACAAACGCGTCCACTGCATCCACGCGTCAACGGGGGAGATGGTCTGGGGCTTTCCGACCCGCGGCCATGTCGACGCGTCCCCCGTGATCTGCGGCAATCGCGTGGTCGCCGCCTCCCGCGACGGCCGCGTCTACATCATCGCGCTGGCCGACGGCAAGGAGATCGCCGCCCTCGATCTCGGCGCGCCTATCTCCGCCTCCCCGGCCGTCGCGGGCGGGACGATCTTCGTCGCGACCGAGGATGGCACGCTCGCGGCTGTCCGATGAGACTGGCGACAGCGACAACCAAAAATATTGACGCCGTTTGGCCAATGAGGGAGCATCAACCCCCGTGCTGACTTTGCGGATGCGTGGACTTTTCCGGCTTGCCCTTGCAGGGGCGGGCCTGGTCTGCGCCCCGCCTGGGGTGCCCGCCTTCACCGCGCTCGAGCAGTTCGAGTACCCGACCGGCACAAGCATCGCGACACAAAACGGTGGCTCGGGCTGGTCCAACGCATGGTCCACCATCCCCGCCGGTTCCACCACGCTCGTCTCTAGCGCCCCGGGCCTAAGCTACCCGGGCATCTCCGCCTCCAGCAACAAGATGGAGATGCTTCCCGCCGCCTCGGGAAACTCTACGATGACCCGCGATCTCGCACAGCCATTCACCAGCAATGACGTGTTCTACGTCGGCTTCATCGCGGAAAAAACCTCCACAAACGAATTCAGCCGATATTTCGGCCTGGCGCTCTTCGGCATCACCAACGGCGCCTCCACACCCTCCGAGAGAATGCTCATCGGCCAGGGGAGCGGTATTCCCAACTGGAGCGTCAATCACATCCAGACGGGCACCGGAACAAACACGCTGGACTCGGGCATCAGCTCCCAAGACCAGTCCTACATCCTGGCAAAATTCCAGTTGAATCCCGACCCGGCTGGATACGATACGGTTACGTTCTGGGTGAACCCGGATCTCTCCTTGACCGAAGAGGCGAACTCTCCCGTCGGCGGAAGCTCATTCCTGGCCGATCAGGACCTCGGAGACATCACCCGCATCCGAATCGGTGGGGGGGGGACGGGCGGCACGCCAACCCTGCCCGCCTCGGCCCATTGGATGGACGAGATCCTCATCACCACTGAGACGCCCTTCGTCATCCCAGAACCCTCCCTGCTCGCCCTCCTAGTTCTGGGCGGCGTCTTGATCGCCCTGCGCCCGCGGCGCTAAGCCATGATGCGCCAGCTCTGCTTGTATCTGGCGGTGTCATCGTGCATGGCCGCCGATCCTGATCCCGTCCGACGAATCCCCCCCCCGGGCATCCCGGTTCCCGAGCGGGATCGCTCTGAACTGACCGCGGGCGCGGAGGCCCTCGCCAAGCGCATCGCCTCCGTGAGATCCTCGCTGATCACCCGGCCGCAGGCAATCGGTCGCCTTCCCGACGTGCAGATATTCCACAAGGCCGTCGACTGGGCCCTCCGCCACGACGAGTTCTTTGACCCGAAACAGCTCGCGGTCGCCAAGAGGCTGCTCGAGATCGGCCGCGACCGCGCCGAGGAACTCCGCGGGGGGAGGACCCCTTGGGACGCATCGACCGGCCTCGTCGTGCGGGCCTATTGCTCGAAGATCGATGGCTCCATCCAGCCCTACGGGATGGTCGTGCCCGAGGACTGGACACCCACGGACAAGAGGCCCCGCCCACTGCACTTCTGGTGCCACGGCCGGGGCGAAAAGCTCTCGGAACTCGACTTCGTGGACCAGCGGATGACACGACCCGGCGAGTTCACCCCGCCCGGCGCGTTCGTCCTGCACCTCTACGGCCGCTACTGCTGCGCAAATAAGTTCGCCGGCGAGGTCGACCTTTTCGAGGCCCTCGAGGATGCGCAAAAGCACTATCCGATCGACATGGATCGCCTCGTGGTGCGCGGCTTCAGCATGGGCGGCGCCAGCACCTGGCAGTTCGCCACGCACTTCGCCTGGCTGTGGGCGGCCGCAGCCCCTGGCGCCGGCTTCGCCGAATCCAAGGAATTCTTGAAATTGGGGACTTCCCCGGACAGGCCCCTCCCGCCCGATTGGGAGCAGACGCTGTGGCGGTGGTACGACTCCACCCACTACGCGGCGAATCTGGCCAACTGCCCCACAGTGGCCTATTCTGGCGAGAAGGATGGCCAAAAACAGGCGGCCGACATCATGATCCGCCACCTCGAGGCAGAGGGCCTCACGATCCCGCACGTCATCGGACCCGACACCGCCCACAAATATCACCCCGACGCCAAACCGCAGATCGAGGAAATCGTCACGGCCGCGGTCAAGAAGGGGCGCGACCCGGAACCCAGCAAGGTCCGCCTCACGACATATACCCTCGTGTACCCGCGCATGGCCTGGGTCGAAATCGAGGGCCTCGGCAAGCACTGGGAGCGCGCCGACGTCAACGCCGAGATCGCCGCGGACAAGATCGTCGCCACGACCCGCAACATTACCGCGCTGAGACTCGACCCGAGCTCCGCCAGGGCCGCGATCCCCAAGGTGGTCCTCGATGGCCAAGAACTCCCCGTCGCGTGGGCCAAGGATGGCGCCCGATTCCACAGGGCCGGAGACCGCTGGCAGGCGGGCCCGCTCCCTGCCCCGAAGGGCGCCCTGCTCAAACGGCCCGGCCTCTGCGGCCCGATCGACCACGCGTTCATGGATTCCTTCGTCTTCGTCGCGCCCGGTGGACGCTCGACGAGCAAGCTCATGGAGGACTGGGCGAAGGCGGAACTCGATCGCGCGGTCACCCAATGGCGACAGGTCTTCCGGGGCGACGCGCGCGTCATCCGCGACGCCGCCCTGACCCCGGCCGAAATCTCGCGCTCCCACCTTGTCCTCTGGGGCGACCCCAATAGCAATGCGGTCATCCGACGCATCCTCGACAGGCTCCCCCTGAAGTGGGACATCCGGGGCGTGAGCCTGGGCGGCCAGTCCTTCGACGTGAAGCACCACGCCCCGATCCTGATATTCCCCAACCCCCTGAACCCCGACCGCTACGTCGTCATCAACAGCGGCTTCACCTTCCGGGAGGCCGCCGCCCTCAATAACGCGCAGCAGACCCCGAAACTGCCCGACTGGGCCATCATCGACCTCCGCACGCCGCCGGACGCCTACTGGCCGGGAAAGGTCGCCGCCGCTGGCTTCTTTGACGAGCAATGGCGGCCCCCCGGCCGATGAGCAAGAGCCCGCAGACGGGACGATAGCCAATCCGACCCCCGCGCGGACACCCGAGACACCTCACGCGTCAGAACCAGCCCGACCCACATGTCACCCGTCGTACTGAAGTTCTCCGTCACCGCCTCGGCGATCCTGCTTGCGATGCTCGCGGGTTACCTGTGCCGGCGTTTCGGCTGGTTGAAGGAGGAGATCGGCGAGGCCCTGATGACCTTTGTCGCCGTGGCCGGCTACCCGGTCGCCGGCCTCCTGACCATCTGGGGCACACCGCTCCGTCCCGCCGATGCCATGCTCCCGCTGGGCTGCGTCGCCCATGTCCTCGTCATGACGTTCGCCTCCCTCGGGCTCGCGAGGCTGGTGGCGCGCGACCGCGCCGAGATCGGCCTGCTCGCCATGACCGGCGGCATCGGCAACAACGGCTTCACCATGGGGGCCTTCATCCTGTACCTCCTCTATGGCGAACAGGCGATGGGGCTATCGAACATCTATCTCATCATGTTCATGCCCGTCGCGGTGCTGCTCATGTACCCCATCGCCCGGCACCACGCGCGCTCCGAGCCATCGGGCACCTGGATCGACCTGCTCCGCAGCAGCCTCTTCGACTGGCGCGCCATCGGGCTCCCCGTCAGCCTCGCCGCCATCGGCCTATCCGCCGCCGGCGTGCCACGCCCCGACTTTTTCGCCCGATGGCACCTGGTCGACATCGTCGTCTACACGATCACCCCGGTCGCCTTCTTCTCCATCGGGCTCCGCTTCCACGGGTCAAAGATCCTTCCCCTCTGCCGCCAGATCGCGTGGCTGACGGTCATCCGTTTCCCCTTGGGGGCGGCCGCCGGCATCGCCATCGCCTGGCTGGTCGGACTCACCCCATGGGCCTTCGAGGACCTCCGGTGGAAGGTCTTCGTCTTTCAGGCATTTGTCCCAACCGCCGTCACCAGCGTCGCCATCGCCAACATGTTCGACCTCAAACCGCGCGAGGCCTCGGTCTTATTCGTCTCCAATACCCTGCTGTACCTGGTGGCCGTCCTGCCCCTCACGCTCCCCCTCTTCGCGCGCTGACTCGAAAATTGGGTCGCGATGTAGGCTGCGCCTTGGCGCACGCGGGCGTTCGATTCGGCAGCGTGCGCCAAGGCGCAGCCTACCATTTTCCGCCCCGGTGGTGCCCCGCAGGTGGGGGATAGGCCGATCGCCTGAGGCGATCGCTACCTTTTTTCGCGCCCTACCCCTTGGTCCGCAGCCCCGCCCGTTCCGCGAGAAACCGATAGACCCGCGCGACGCGCTCGACCTGGCCCTTCGCCGGGAATCGCTCGTAGAAGCCGTCCTCGCGGAATTCCCTCGTCACCTCCGACCAGGGAGACAGGCGCTGCGCCCAGCGCCCCTGCCGCTCCTCCTCCGGCTCGGCGTCCTCCGCGGCCAGCGCCGCGCACACCCGCACCATGGCCTTGAGGGTCACCGGTCGGGTCACATGAAACTTCGGGCTGCCCCACGCGTCCCCCCACGCCTCGGACGCCGCCCGGAAGAAATCGCGCGCCACCCGATAGAAACGGACGGCATTGCGCGCCTCCTGTTCCTTGTAGGTCAGGTCGTCCCAGGCACCCGCCACCCACCGGTGGATCTCGTTGAACAGCTCGGCCTGCAGGATCCATTTGTCCTGCTTCGAGCGCCCGCCCAGCCGATTTATCTTGTACTGCAGGGGGCTGTCCCCCTCCTCGTACAGCGACTGAACGATGCGCGCGGCGAACTTCTTCTGCGGTTCCGCCCAAGCCACCCGCTCGTACAGGTCGACCAGATGGCTCCGGTTGATCCGGGTCGCGGTCGAGTTGATGATGACAAACATCTCGGCGGCGAAATCGTCGGTCCTCCCATCGAAAATCACGCACGGGACGTGGATCGACTTGGCCTCGTCGGGATGCGTCCGCAGGTAGAATTGCAGCGCCGCCAGCCGGTGCTGGCCATCGATGATCAGGTACTTCTCCTTAGGCTCCCGCAGGTGTCCCGCGCCGCCGGCCTGGCCCAAAGGCTCGAACCGCAGCACCTCCGGGGTGAACAGCAGCACCGATGCCGGGATCGGCGGCTGGCTCACCGCGGTCTCATAGAAATTCCGGATCTGCGATACCTTACGCTTCGACAATTCCCTCTGAAAGGCCGCGTCGCTCCGCTCGATCCCCGCGATGAACTGTCCCACGTCATCCTCCGGCGTCGCCTCCTCCGGGCGAATCGACCCGCCCCCCTCCGAATAAAACCGGCTGATGAACCGCACCCTCTCCAGGATGTGCTCGGCCGGATACGAGACGAAATAGAACTGGGCATCCTTTTGTCGGACCTGGATCGCAAGCATGGCACCAAGATAGCCGCTCCGCGGCGCCTAGCCAAGCCGATTGGGGGCCCCCGAAAACCCGGTTGACGTCCCGTCAATTCCGCGGTCTCTTGATTTGCGCCATGTGGCTGGAGCCGATCCAGGTGGAATGCCATGCCGGTTTTAAGGCCGACGAAGAGCCCCGGCGCTTCCGCCGGGGCGAGAGATGGATCGCGGTCGTCGAGATCGTCGACCGCTGGCATCAGGTCCAGGGTCTCCCCGAGTGGCCGCGAGCGGATTATTTCAAGGTCCGTGGAGGCGACGGCCAGACCCATATGCTGAAGCACGACCTCGAATCCGACGATTGGCACCTCGGTCTGACAAGCCGCCAACGGCACTTTCCGGCGCCGTGAAAATCCCACCCGCCCCCCATCGCTGGCGATTGACTCCAAGGCAGGCCATCGCCGCGCAGCGACGCCTGGCGTCCCTGGTATCAGCCGCGCCTCCCGCCCGGCGGCCGCGCACGATCGCGGGACTGGACGCGGCCCTCTCCCCCGACGGTAAGCACTGCATCGCCGGCGTGATCCTGTGGGATATCGAGAGCGGATCCCTCGTCGAAAAACACGTCGCCCGTCGGCCGCTCGCTTTTCCCTACGTTCCCGGCCTGCTCTCGTTTCGGGAGGCACCCGCCCTGCTCGCGGCGCTTCGAAAGCTGCGCCAGACCCCCGACGCCCTCATGTGCGACGGACAGGGCATCGCCCACCCTCGTCGGTTTGGCATCGCGAGCCACATGGGCATCCTGACCGGGCTTCCCTCCATCGGGTGCGCCAAGAGCCGCCTCGTCGGCGAACACGAGAAACCGTGCCCCCCGCGGGGGAGCTTCGCCCCACTCCGCCATGAGGGGACGATGCTGGGCGCCGTTCTCCGCACCCAGAATGGCGTCCGTCCGGTCTACGTCAGCATCGGCCATCGCATGGATCTGGAGACCGCCATCGCCACCGTCCTGGAATGCGCCCCACGCTATCGGATCCCCGAACCCACCCGCCTGGCCGACATCCTCGTCGCCTCGGAAAAACGCCGGAGCTGAAAGGCGCCGCTTCATTCAGGGAGATGCCTTCAATCGGCGAACTGAACCCCGGTGGTCACCATCGCGCCCCTCTCGTCGGTGGCCGCCACGAACCAGGTGTTCGCCGCCGCCGGCGGCGCCGGCGCCGTGGCGCGGCCATTGCCCACCTCGGCCGGGACGCGCTGCCACTTGCGATCGACCCTAGGGCCGGAGTCCGTGGTGAAGTGCAGCGCCGCCTCCCGGATCGTCGTGGCGGACTCGACGGGCACGAGGACCGTCCCCCCCTCGATCACGGGCCGACCCAGCGTCGGCAAGGGCGTCCCACCCCGACAGTGGGCATCGATGAACAGCCCGATCTCCTGCGGCGCCCACCCGGGCTGGTGGCCATGCCGCATGTTGACCTCGATCCGCATCCCCTTCGGGCCGGGCACGCGATCGACGGTCTTCTGATAACTGTCCAGCGGGTAGTGTTTGTCGTTCGTGCCGTTCACGAAAAAGATGGGCACGCGGCATCTCGGGAGCAGGCTCGACGGGTCGTAGGTGTCGACCCAAAGCTGGCGACGATCGCCCAGCGCGTCGATCGAGGGCTTCTGGACGGACTCGCCATCGAAGAGGAACCCGCATCCATAGACGGGCACCGCGGCCTTGAAGCGCTGGTCCACCGACGCGACCAGGCACGTCGTGAACCCACCCCAGCTGATGCCGGTCACGGCCGTCCGGTCGGCGTCCACCCCCGGCATGTCCCGTAACAGCGAATGTGCCCGAAGCACCGCCGCCACCGCGTGGAATGGCCAGTCGTCCTCGTGTCCCCCGCCGATCGTGTCGAATTTCTCGGGGTGCCCCTGGTCCGGACCACCGCGGGGCAAGCGCTCCCGCCCCTCCCGGTCCGCCTTCCCCTCCGGAAGGGGGGCGCCCGTCTTTGCGTCATAGACCGGCGCCTTGGGCCGATGCCCCGAGAGATCCATCGCGATCGCCGCATACCCGCGCTGCGCCCAGAGCCACACCCACTCCGCAAAGGCGGTACCGCCGCCCCCGTGAATCAGCACCACGCCGGGGAATTTGCCATCCGTCCGCCTGCCCAGGGTCGTCGGCGACGCATAGAACGCGAACACTTCCGTCGGTTCGCCCCGGTAGCGCTCGCCCGAATAGAACAGCGACTGCACCGGCCCCGACCGATCCTCCCAACGCATCGCCGGCGCCTTCCCAAGCACCTCCAGATCCCATGGCCCAACTTTCTCCCCATGGCACGCGGGGCCAACACCCACCGCGATGACAACACCTAGGAAAACTGAGGACGCGCGCATGCCCCCACCCTGCCAGACGCCGGCGGCCCAGACAAGGTGCGATGGCGCCCCCGTCGATAGGAATCTGTCGCTCTTGGTAAAGTCCGACAGGCTGCTAGCATTCCGCGATGAAAGACATCACGGCCCCGGTCCTGGCCGTCCTAGCGGCCCTCGCCCTCGCGGGCGGCGCCCCCGTCCCCGCCGCAACGCAAGCCCCCCCCAACCGACCCAATGTCGTCTTCATCCTCTTGGACAACTGCGGCCAAGAGTGGCTCGGCTGCTATGGCAGCGAGGAGGGCTGCACTCCCGAGATCGACCGCCTCGCCACGGATGGCGTCCGCTTCGAGCACTGCTATGCCGCGCCCGTATGCGGCCCGAGCCGGATCATGTTGCTGACGGGCCGATATCCCTTCCGCACGGGATTCACCCTGCACCACGACGCCGCGCTCTACGGCGGGGGCGGCCTCGACCCAAAACGCGAGATCATCTGGCCGCGCGTCCTGCGCGACGCAGGCTACGCCACCGGCATCGTCGGCAAATGGCAGATCAACAGACTCTCGGAGGAGCCCGATGCCCTGCGCCAGCACGGTTTCGACGAGCACCTCGTCTGGCCCGGGGAACTGGATCGCGACAGGATCACGCCGGAGGAGCACAAGGCCTTTCTCTCGGCGGTCCGGGCGGAATCCTCCGAGGGAACCCTTCCCTTCCTGCGATTTATCCAGAGTCGCTATTGGGACCCGGTCCTGATGCGCGACGGGAGGCTTGAGCGCCACGATGGCAAGTTCGGCCCGGACGTCACCCAAGAGGCGGCGATCGCGTTCCTGCGCCGGCACCGGGACCACCCGTTCCTCCTCTATTACCCGATGGTCCTGACCCACGGAAAAACGTTCACCGAGCCAGTCATACCCACCCCGCTCAACAGGGATCCCGATCGCCCAGCGCAGGCGATGTTCGCCGACATGGTCCGCTACGCCGATCGCCTCGTGGGCCAGATCGCCAAAGAACTCGACGCGCTGGGCATACGCGATCGGACGATCCTCTTTGTCGCGACCGACAATGGCACCGAGAGCCACATGATCGCGCGCCGCAGCGGCCGGCCCGTGAAAGGTGAACTCTATCGCCTCACCGAGGCCGGCGGCGACATCGCCCTGCTCGCCAATTGCCCGGCCCGCATACCCGGTGGTCGCACGATCGCCCTTTCCGATTTCACTGACGTCCACGCCACCGTCTGCGATCTGGTCGGCGTCCGACAGCCCGAAGGCCTCGTCTTCGACGGCCACTCCCACGCCCCCGCCCTGCGCGGCGATCCCGCCGCAAAGCCCGCCAGAGAGTGGATCTTGAATCAGCAGGGCACCACACGCACCATCCGCGACGCGCGCTTCAAACTCTACTCCACCGGCCAATTCTTCGACGCATCCCTCGACCCGGAAGAACTGACCGACCTCGCCGCAAGTGCCAATCCCCAACACGCCGCCGCCCGCGAGCGCCTGGCCTCGCTCCTGGGCGCCCTGCCCCCGGATTCCCCCCCTCCCTTTAAACTCCGCAGCCAGGCCGCATTCCGACTGCACGATGCCGCAGGCCAAACAAAATGAACCTCGATGGCCAGGCGAGGCACCCATAAAAAAAGGCGGGCACCGTTCCCGGTGCCCGCCCGATCATCGCGCCGCCGCACCCGCTGATGCGGTTGCCGCGGCGCCGCAAATCCTGCGATCAGTAACGTCGATCGCCGCGGCCGCGGCCGCGGCCGCCGCCACCACCGCCGCCGCCGAATGACCCGCCGCCGCCGCGCTCCTCGCGTGGGCGCGCCTCGTTGACGGTCAGCGTCCGACCCTGGAATTCCTTCCCATTCAACGCCGCGATCGCCGCCTGGGCGCCCTCGGCTGTCGCCATGGTCACGAATCCGAAGCCCCGCGACTGCCCGGTGGCCCGATCCAAGACGAGGGCCGTCTCCGCCACAGGACCGTGCTCAGAAAACAGATCCTGCAGGCCATTCTCGGTGACCGAAAAGGCCAGGTTTCCAACGTATAGTTTTGTGCTCATTTGCTTGTTGCTTTCCACTCGTAGACTGACTGAGGTTTCTCGACGGTCCCCGCTCATCGGGTTTCAAATCGTCACTGAATGGAAATTCAACTGAAGATTAACCGAGTCTTGAAGATGCCTGAGATGTCTAACTGAAACACTATTCTACCCCAGATCTCAAATAACGCAAACTGAATTCTCAGACCTTCTTCTGACCTGAAACTTCAAACCTCGAATAGCACGGATACCGAAGATAAATCCATGCAATTCCAGCAGTTGCGAATCTTAGGGTAGCGCCGAGGCGAGGAGGCGGATGTGCGCCACCTGGGATTCCGCCTCCTTACCTCGGCGCACGACACATAAGAAGTTTCACCCGGAATAATCCGGCGCGCGGATTGACCTCCAGCCCGAATCGCGGTAGGCGATGAGCCATGACAACACTCAGCCGCCGCACCTTCCTACGGAACCTGGCCTCCGCCTCCGCCCTCGCCTGGGCCGGCACCCGCACCGGCGAATCCCTCCTCGCCTCGGGAGCCAAGCCCAAAGCCACGTTATTCCACTCGATCGGTGCGTGCACTACGCCCGACAAGGCGGCGGCGGTCCAGGCCGCGGGCGGCCAGCATGTCGAACCCTCCGTCACGGGCTTCCTCGTCCCGGACAAACCCGAGGACGCTTGGGCAAAGAATCTCGCCGCCGCGAAGACCTCCCCCATCCCGCTGGTCGCGTGCAACGGTTTCCTGCCCGGAAGCCTCCGCAGCACGGGCCCCGAAATCCACCACGACGCGATCCTCCGATGGGCCGACACCGCCTTCGCGCGCGCCGCGCAGGCCGGCATCGACCGCATCGTCTTCGGCAGCAGCGGTTCCCGGAAACTCGCCGAGGGATTCTCCCGCGACGAGGCCAAGGGCCAATTCGTCGCCCTCCTCCGGCGGCTGGCTCCGGCGGCCCAGAGACACGGCGTCATCGTCGTCATCGAACCCCTGCGCCGCGAGGAAGACAATTTCATCAACACCGTCGTCGAAGGCGCGTGGTTCGTCGAGCAGGTCAACCACCCGAATATCCGGCTCCTCGCCGACATCTATCACATGCTCTGCAACGGCGAGAGCCCCGACGACATCCGCAAAGTTGGCCCCCTACTTCACCACACCCACATCGCAGAAAAAGAGGGCCGCGCGGCTCCCGGCGTCCATGGCGACGACTTCCGCCCCTTCTTCCGGGCGCTGCGCGACGCGGGCTACGCCCACCGGATCAGCGTCGAGGGCAAATGGGAACTGGCCGACCTCCCCAAGGCATTCGAGACCATCCGGCGTCAGGCCCACGATATCTAGCCTACTTCTTCCCCTTCTTGGCGGGCAGCGGACGGTGCGCCTCCTTGCCCGCCTTCCAAATATCCACCTCGACCGTATTCTTCTGGACGCCCCCCGGCGTGCTCCGCCCATCCGCCACGATCTTCTCCAACAACTTCGTGAGCCGACCCACCACATCCGGGTGCCCCGACTCGAGATTCCGCGTCTCCCCGACATCGCTCTGCATGTCGTAGAGCTGGACCGCGGGGAGATGGCTGGCGTCGTCCTTGCCGGGCCTCGGCTGGCTCCAGCCACCGGAGCCCGGGCACAGTTCCAGTTTCCATCTGCCCTCGCGGATCGCGAAAGAGCCATTGATCGAATGGTGCACGATCGACTCCCGAACCGGCCCCTTTCCATCGCCGGTCAGGACCCCCAAGAAACTGAAACTGTCCTCCCCGGCGTCATCCGGCAGTCGTTCCCCCACGATATCCGCGCAGGTCGCCATGAAGTCCGTCAGGCACACCGGGTGTGCCGATGTCACCCCCGCCTTCGCGCGCGCGGGCCAGCGCACCAAGAACGGGACGCGGTGCCCGCCATCGTAGATGTCGGCCTTGTGGCCACGGAACACGTGGCTCGGATTATGCCCCCCGGCAAGGAGTTCCTCGAAATTCGCCATGGGCGAGCACCCGTTGTCGCTGGTGAAGATCACCAGCGTGTCGCGCGCGACCCCCCCGCGCTCCAGCGCCTCGATCACCCCACCCACCGCGGCATCCGTCTCCATCACGAAATCGGCGTAGGGGCTGAGCCCGCTACGCCCCAGCCATTCCTTCGACGGCACGATAGGCGTGTGCGGCGATGCCAGCGGCAGATACAGAAAGAAGGGCTTCCCGGCCCGGGCGTCCGCCGCACGGGCATCGATGTACTCGATCGCCTTGGCCCGTAACGTCGGTAGCACATCGACCGCATCGAAACCCTCCGCCGCGGGACCCCTCCGCGTCCGCTTCCCCTCTTCCCCGGCCGTCATCGGAAAGTCCGCGTCCTTCGTCGGCACGACCGTCACCCGGTCATTCTCGATGAACGTGTATGGCACCATGTCCAGCGACGCGCTGATGCCAAAATAGTAATCGAAGCCGACGCTGTTCGGGCCATTGGCGATGGGTTTGGAAAAATCGACGTTCCACACCTGGGCCTGATCTTCGATCGCCAGCTCCGCGACGCCCTTGCCCTCGCGTTTCACCCAATCCATCCCGAGATGCCATTTGCCCACGCAGGCGGTGTGGTAGCCCCTCTCTCTCAGGAACGCGGCCACCGTCATCCGGCCCGCCTCGATGAGCCGCGGGCTCAACCCGCCCAGCACGGACTTCTGCAGCGGCGACCTCCAGCAGTATCTCCCCGTGACAACCCCATACCGCGTCGGCGTGCACACCGCGGAGCCGGAATGCGCGTCCGTAAACAGCACCCCTTCCCTCGCGAGCCGATCCAAGTGCGGGGTCTTGATCTTGCCCGCCGGGTTGCATGCCCCCACATCCCCGTAGCCGAGATCATCGGCGAGGATGAAGATGAAGTTCGGCCGCTCGGCCCCGGCGCCGGCCCACGGGCCCAAAACGAGGACGGCCAGTAACGCGGATATCAGATGTCTCATGCGCAGCTCCCGTTAATTAACGTCCTGGAAGACTAAGCCAACGCAGGGTCGGAGGCAAAGCCCCGTCTCACCGCAGCACCATCGGCACCCCCCACCGGACGACAGCGACCACCAGGATCACCGCCACGATGTCCAGCACCACCCCGTGACGCGCCATGCGCAGCACGGGAACGCAGCCCGATCCGTAGACGATCGCGTTCGGGGGCGTCGATATCGGCAGCATGAATGCCAGCGAGGCGGCCAGCGTCGCCGCAAGCGCACAGGGCAACGGCGAAACCCCCGAGGCGCGCGCCACCGCGATCGCCACCGGGACCACCATCGCGGCGGCCGCGGTGTTCGATGTCACCTCCGTCAGCACCAGGGCCACCACCGCGAAGACCGCGATGAGCCCCAGCTCCGTGTGCGCGGGAAGGGCCGACGCGATGCCCTCGCCCAGCCATTTCGCCAGTCCCGTCGAGAACATCATCTCCCCCATCGAGAGCCCGCCGCCGAAGAACAGGATCGTCCCCCATTCGATGCGCCTCGCCTCGCGCCAGCCCAGGGTGAACTCCCCGGCCCGCCAATCCACCGGCAGCACGAAAAGCATCCCGGCACCCACCAGCGCCGCCACGCTCTCGGGCACGTGCCGCGCCAACCACGCCGCCGCGGGCGAATCCCCTCCGCCGATCACCGCCACGACCCCCGGCAATAGCCAGAGACCCACCGTCACGGAGAATGCCACCAGCACGTTCCTCCCCCCGCGGGTCAACGGCGACGCCTCGCCCCCCATCACATCCTGCATCACCCCATCCAGGACCGCCCCCTCCGCGCGACAGCTCCAGTTCAGGTACGCGATCAGGAACCCCACCAGCCCCAGCGACAGCGGCACCCCAATGGTCATCCACTGGAAGAAAGAGATCTTCGTCCCGAGGCTCCCCTCGATCAGCCCCAGGCCGATCAGGTTCGGCGGCGTCCCGATCGGCGTCGCCATTCCCCCGATCGACGCGGCGAACGCCGTGGCCAGCATCAGCCCCGTCCCGTAGCGCAGCTCCGTCACCGAAACCGGCCGCCCGAGCTGCGCCGAGCGCCGCCGCGCCATCTCCGTGAGGATCGCCAGCGCCACCGGAAACATCATCGCCGTCGCGCTCGTGTTCGATATCCACATCGACAGGCCCCACACGATCAGCGCGAACGCCGCCACGATCCGCGCGGGCGAGCGGCCCACCCACGGCAGCCGCAGTATCCCCATCGCCACGCGCCGGTTCAGCCCGTGGTGCATCATCGCCTCCGCGAGCAGAAAACTCCCCACGAAGAGAAAAAGGATCGGGTTGCCGAATCCCCGAAAAGCCTCCTTCTCGCCGCACACCCCGAACACCACGCACAGCGCCGGCCCCAGCAACGCCGTCACCGCCAGAGGGATCGCCTCCGTCAGCCACAGCCAGATGACCAGGCCGAAAACCGCCAGCAGCCGATGCGCCTCGGATGACATCGCCCCCGCCGGCCATAACCATAGCGCCAAGAAAACCGCCGGCGCCAAGAGCAGCCCCAGCCGCCCCCGCCACCAGTCAAACCGATCCTCCGCCGCAGATATCGCCCCAGCCTGTTCCTCCATCGCCAATATCCATTAACGGCCAGACGCGAATATCGCGAGGCAAACCCACCGGCGTGCCACGCGACACGTCGCGCGCCGCGCCCCGGGACCGGCACTTGCGAGTTGATCCGAGTCCGGCGCCGCCAGATAATGCCCCAATGAAGTGCCCCCTCCTCCCGCTCCTCGCCATCGCCGTCGCCCACGCCAGTTTCGCCGCCCCAGCCCCACAGATCGTCTCCGTGAAGAAACTCTGGGACGCAGGCAACCACAACGCCTTCACCGACCTTATCCGTTTTAAAGATAAATGGTATTGTACTTTCCGAGAGGCGGACGCCCACGTCGGGGGCGACGGCCAATCCCGGGTGCTGGAATCTTCCGACGGGGAGAATTGGGCGCCGGTCGGGCTGGTGACGGAGAGGGGCATCGACCTGCGCGACCCGAAGCTCTCGGTCACGCCCGACGGTCGCCTGATGATGGTCATGGGCGGCTCCGTGTACCAGGGCGGCAAGACGCTGCTGGGCCGCCAGCCTCGGGTGGCCTTCTCAAACGATGGGCATGCGTGGACCCCGCCGCGGCGCGTGCTGGAGGAGGACGAGTGGCTCTGGCGGGTGACCTGGCACAACGGCAAGGCGTACGGGGTGTCCTACGACCCTTCGGCGCGAACGAGCCCGGAGGCCAAGGCCGCCGCCGAAGGCAAACCCGTCCCGCCCGGCCCCGCCGATTGGAAACTGAAACTCGTCTCCAGCGCCGATGGCCTCACCTACGACATCGTCACGCACCTCGAGGTCCCCGGCCACCCGAATGAGACCACCCTGCGTTTTCAGGCCGACGGCACCCTGATCGCGATGGTCCGGCGCGAGGGCGGCTCGAAAAATGGCTGGATCGGGACGAGCAAGCCCCCCCACACGCAATGGCAATGGCACGAGACATCCCACCGATTCGGCGGTCCCAACTTCATCATCCTTCCCGACGGCTCCATGTGGGCCGGCAGCCGTCTCCACATCCCCGGTGGCGCCAAGACCACCATCGCCCGCTTCGGCCCCGAGACCTACGAGCCCCTCCTCGAACTTCCCAGCGGCGGCGACACCAGCTACCCCGGCCTCGCCTGGCACGACGGCCTCCTCTGGGTCAGCTATTACGCCTCCCACGAGGGCAAGAGCGCCATCTACCTCGCCAAGGTCCGGTTGCCCTGACTCGAAAATCGGCCACGGGATCGGCCTGTAGGGCGCGGATTCCCATCCGCGCCACGAGGGCCCTGCCGGTTGCCCGTGGCGCGAAAGGGATTTCGCGCCCTACATTTTCACCCCCGGTGGTGCCCCGCACGCGGGGCACGGGATCTGACTCGAAAATCCCAGACGTAGCCACGGTCGTCAGACCGTGGATTTTCCAACGCGCGGCCCCTCCGTGACCGGAGCGGCTACACTTTTCCGCCCCGGCCCTGCCCCGCCATCCCGCTCATTCCGCCACCGCCTCGATGCCCTCCCCCGCATCGACCTTCGTCCGCCACCCGGCCGGCGCGACGAGCCGATACCGCACCTTCGCCCCGTCCTTCCTCCAGGACAGACCGATCGCGCCGCCGCTCACCGGCACCGAGCCCGAGCACGATTCCAGCCCGCAATCGGCCAGCCTCACAGACACGCACTTGCCCGCGCCATCGACGGCGCGCACGCCCAACACATCCCTCAGGAGCACGTGGCCCAGGTGCGACGCGAAACCATGGTTGCAACTCGCCCGCTCGTCCACATGCTCCCAGAGGGTCCCGGTGCGCTCGGCCATCCCAAGGTGATAATCCACCGACTCGTCAAGGATCTGCCTCACCAGCCCCGCGCGCGCGAGCAGCTCGAGCCGCACCACGTTCCCGATGAACGCATTCGCCGGATGCACCCCCGCATGCAGCCCGCGCTCCTTGCGCCGCGGCCCAAAGTCGTCCCGCAGCTTCCGCCACAGCTCCGGGTGCGACGCCGCATCCGCCAGCCCAAAAAAGAAAGCGAAATACTGGCACACCTCCGTGCGATTCCGCGTCACCTCCAGCCGGTCCCCCTTCCGCAGCGCGTTGTCCACGAAGAACTCCCCATCAAAGGATTGCCCCCGCACCGTCTCGCGGATCTTCTCCGCCTTCGCCGTCAGCCCCGGCATCCCATACAGCCGCCCCGCCGCAGAGAGCGCCCCCGCATACAACATGTTGCTCGGGTAATTCACATCCTGGACCAGCTTGTTCGCCTCCGACCACTCGACGAACACCCAGCTCTCCAGCTTCTCCAGCAGCCCATCGGAGTTCTCGAACCTCTTGAAATACTCGAACAGCGCCAGCACGCGTCCCCGCAGCGCGTCCACCGTCGCCCGATCCCCGCCGCGTTCCGCGAACTCCTCCAGCTGCACGACGAACCAGAGCGCCCAGTTGGGGATGAACCTGCCATTGTAGTGATCGGCCGGGTAACACATCGGCAACATCCCCGCCGGCAGGTGGGCGAAGGACTCGGGCAGCTGAAAGTTCTCCATGAAATTCCGCTCCACCCGGGAGGCCCCCGTGAAACTGCGCTCGGCCCGTGCCGTGAAGAAACTATCGCAGAGCCAGCCCGCGCGCTCCCGCGAGGGACAGTCCATGAAGATATCCAGAGAGTTTTGCCGGAAGGTCTGGATCGCCGCCGCGAAAAGCCGGTTGAGCCTCGGGTCCGATGCCTCGAACCGCGCGGCCACCGGCGGGTGCGCGTATTCTCGCAGGCACACGCGCCGCACCTCGCATGCCCCCTCGACCGCGATCGCCTTGAGATACCGGAGGGTATACGGCTCGATGGTCTCCAGGGCGTACTCGCCCGGCCCCAGCCGATACTCCACGAAATTGGCGCATTGCAGCCGCAGCGGGTCCACGTCGCCGTCGCGCAAAATCTCGTCGAACGCGAGCCACAGCCGGACCGGGCCCTCGCAAGCGATCTCGGCCCCGATGAACCCGGTCAGGTTTGTCCCAAAATCCCAAGTGGCGAACCCGCCACCCGACAGCGCCCTGCCCCCAGGCCCCTCGGCGTCGGCCGCCGGAGCGAGCTCCACCCGCCGCATGGACTGGTATTCCGTGGTCGGCACCGCCTGCAGCTCGGCCTCGGGATACCCCTTCAACTCCGGACCGAGTTTCACCAGCGAGCGGTCCTTCCACACCTTCGGCGGGGGCTCGCCGCGCTCCACGCGCCCCAGCGCCACCAGTGAGATCGGCGCCGCGACCCGAAAATCCGGATACGCCACGCCCCGCGGCAACAGTCGCCGCTCGGGCTGAACCGCGACACGGACCTCCTCGCAAGGTGCCCGGGGGTCTCGCCACCACGCGTCCCATCCCGCGCGAAGCCCATACATCTCCGTGAACGGACGCTGGAAACTGTACCGCTGCACCTTTTGCGCGCGCCACCCGGGCACCGCGCACGCGAACCCACCCCCGGCACCCGTCGCCGCCACCACCTCGCCCCCAGCCACGATCTCCGCCTGCAAAAACGAAGGCTCGTCCAGAAGATAGTAGCTATTCGCGTTGTACCCGGGCACCTCGATCCCGACCACGTTCGCCCCCGCCTTCAGCCCCGGCCGCAGATCCCACTCGTCCACCCGATGGAACCCGTGCGGCCCGCGCGCCGGACCATGCCCGACGAACGCGCCGTTCAACGTCACCCGATAGATCGATGCCGCCGCCACCCGGATCGCCACCGGCCCCTCCGCCGGCGGCGTCACCACCGCCCGGAACCACGCGGTCACGTTCATCTCCCGCTCCCGCCCCTCCGGCCACACCGGCCTCGCCCCAGAGAAAAACCCAGACCCCTCGGCCGAAGCCGACGCGCCCAGCGTCGCCAACACGCACGCCGCGATTCCCAATTGTGCCCTTCCTTGCATCGTCCCTTGCCTCCAGATCGCCGCCGCGCCAGCCACGCCCACTCCGGCGCGACGCCGCCAGATCCCACCCATTCCCATCACATCTCCACGAGCTCGACGCGCCGGTTCTTCGCGCGCCCCTCCTCGGTGCGGTTGCTGGCCACCGGCGCCATGTACGATGCGCCCATCGGCGCCAGGCGGCCCGCCCCGATCCCGTGGCGCTCCACCAGGTCGCGCACGACCGCCGCGGCCCGCCGCCGCGAAAGTTCCAGGTTGTAATCGAAGCCCCCCACGTTATCCGTGTGGCCAACCACCAAGAGCTTCAGCGCCGGGTTGCCGCGCAGCAGGGCCGCCATCTGCTCGATCGTCGGCGCCGACTCCGGCCTGATGTCCGCCTTGTCAAAATCGAAACATATCCCGTACAGCGCGATCCGCCCGGTGTCGCCGATGCTCGACGCCATCTTCTCCGCGCTCACGACGACCATCCGCTGCTCCATGGCGGTGCCCTCGATGACGTCCACCTGGATCAGGGCCTGACCCGGCACCGGCTTCAGCCCACCGGACAAGCCCATGTGAAACTCGGTCACGAACACCGCCACGGTGAGCCCGCCCCTCCGCGCGGCGACGTAGCGCGAGTTCTTGTTGTTGTAATCAAATATCTGCGAATGGATGCCCTCGTAGCGCTTGCAAAAATAATAGCCCGTGGCGTCGCCCTCGGCAGCAAATAGCGTCTCGAACCCCTTGTCCGCAAGTTCTTGCTGGTAATTCCGGAATATCTCGAGGGTCGATCGGCCCTCCGGCGCAAGGTACGATATGCGCGTGACCCGCCCCTCGATCGATTCCTCCTTCTCGACGGTCCGGCCCTGGTTCTCGGGCACCGAGGGATTCAGCGCGCGGCCCACGGCGAGCCGGTAGCTGCCAAAGGCCTCGGCCGAATACTGGAAGATGACGCTATCCTGATAACGTTTCAGCGCCGGATGATCCTGCGCCCCGGGCTTGTCCTGGGCCGCCAGCGGCGAGGTCGCCGCCGCGATGCCACCGACGAGAAGGATCGATAGGTTCTTCGTGTTCATGTGCCCTCCGAGGTGACCGCGCGAATGGTGAACAAGCCGGTCGCCCCGTCAAGCGCTCGCCACCCCCACGGCGCCCGTTGCCCCGGGCCCGGGACCCCGCCCTTGAAAGCCCATCTAATATTGCTATTAGTTACTCGGATGCCTTGCCCGCCCATCAGATGGCCCTGGCGGCGACGGTTGGCCGTGGCCCTGTGCGGCGGCGCGGGGTTCGTCGGGCGCCTATCGGCCCAGGACTCGCCCGAGGCACACTTCGCGGGGAAGGTGTACCCCCTGCTCCAATCGAAGTGTCTGCCGTGCCACGGCACCGGCCCGGATGGCATCAAGGGCGGCCTGGACCTGCGCAACCGGGACGCGGCCCTGAGGGGTGGCGACAGCGGCCGCCCATCCGCGATGCCGGGCAAGCCCGACGAGAGCCCCCTGTACCTGGCGGTCACGCGGTCACATGGTGACGATTGGGAACCGATGCCACCGAAGGAAACCGACGGGCTGCACGAGGCGCAGGTCGCCGATATCCGCCGCTGGATCCAAGATGGGATCCCCTGGCCCGAGGAGCCCCGATTATCCCAAATGGTGGAAAAGGCGCTCGACGCGCAGGGCGTGAAGGTGACCACCAGCGGCGGGCTCAGCGCCGACTGGACCCATCGCCGCTACAGGCCGGAGGGCCTATGGGCCTATCAGGGGATCCGGCGGCCCCCGATACCGGCCGGCGCGGCCAATCCCGTCGATGCCTTCATCGGCGAGAAACTCGCCTCCCTCGGCCTGGAGGCCGCGCCGCGCGCGGACCGCCGCACCCTGATCCGGCGGGCGAGTTTTGACCTGCTCGGCCTGCCCCCGACACCGGAAGAGGTCGAGGCGTTTGTCGCCGATCCCACCCCGGACGACGCGGCCTGGGCCGCCCTCATCGACCGGTTCCTCGCCTCGCCCCACTACGGGGAACAGATGGCGCGCCATTGGCTCGACGTCGTGCGATACGCCGACTCTTCGGGATTCGCCAACGACTTCGCCCGCGGCAACGCCTGGCGCTACCGAGATTACGTCGTCCGTTCCTTCAACGCCGACAAGCCCTATGCTCGTTTCGTCCGCGAGCAGATCGCCGGCGACGAGATCGAGCCCGGCGACCCCGAGATGGCCGTCGCCGTCGGGTTCCTGCGCATGGGGCCCTGGGAACTGACCGCCATGGAGGTGCCCAAGGTCGCCCGCCAACGGTTCCTCGACGATGTCGTCAACAGCGTCGGGGAGACCTTCCTCGCCCATAGCCTCCAGTGCGCCCGATGCCACGACCATAAGTTCGATCCCGTCCCCACCCGAGATTTTTATGCCATGCAGGCGGTCTTCGCCACCACCCAGCTCGCCGAGCGCGAGGCCCCCTTCCTGCCGGCCGAGAACGCGACCGGCTTCGAGGAGCGCGCCTACCTGGAGAAACGCCGCGACTTCTACATCGGGGCGCTGCGCCAGCTGGATGAGAAATCGCTCGGGGCATCGGAGGCGTGGTTTGCCGAAAGGGGCATCGATCCCTCGGACTGGCGCAGGGCCGTCGCCGATGCCTCGGGGAACCTCGGCAGGACCGGCAGGCGACGCCACGTGGTCTTCGAGAACGCCCGCGGCCTCATGCTGAAGCGCGGGATCGCGGAGGATCGTTTCCCGCCGCAGCGGCACGGCCTCTCCGGCGAAGACATCGGCCTCCAGCGCATCGCGCAAAAGGGCCTCGAGCGCATCGCCTGGGAACTGGAGCGCTACGCGCCCTACGCATTCACGGTGTACAGCGGGCGCACGCCAGAGCTCACCTCGGTCACCGCACCCCTCCGCGTGCCGCGCGACGCCATGACCGAGGGCGAACTCGAACAGGTCGCGATCCTCGCCGGCGGCGATCCCTTCTCCCCCACCGAGAAGGTCGAGCCCGGCGCCCTCAGCGCGATCACCGCGGTCAAGGCTTCGGTACCGACGGACATCGCCGGCCGTCGCCGCGCGCTCGCCGATTGGATCGCCGACCCGCAAAACCCCCTCACCGCCCGCGTCATGGCCAACCGCATCTGGGGATGGCTCATGGGCCAACCCCTCGCGGGAAACCCCAATAACTTTGGCTCGACCGGGAAACCCCCCACCCACCCGGAGCTTCTCGACTGGCTCGCGAGCGAACTCGCGGCCAGAGCCCGTTCCGTCAAGTCCCTCCAGCGCCTGATCCTCACCTCCGAGGCCTATCGGCGCAGCACTGCCCATCCCGACCCGGCAGCCCTCGCGCGGAAGGACCCGGCCGGCACCGCCTACGCGGCCTTCCGGCCCCGGCGCCTCGCCGCCGAAGAATTGCGCGACTCGATGCTCCGCGTCAGCGGCGAACTCAACCCCGCGCTCGGCGGCATCCCCGTCCGGCCCGAGATCCACATCGAGGTCGCCCACCAGCCGCGCCAGGTCATGGGCACCTTCGCGGAGGCCTGGCAGCCCTCGCCCCTCCCCGCACAGCGCAACCGCCGCAGCCTCTACGCGCTAAAGCTGCGCGGCCTCCGCGATCCCTTCCTGGAGGTCTTCAACCAGCCCCCGCCAGACCTCTCCTGCGAGAACCGCGACGCCTCGACGGTCACCCCGCAGGTCTTCAGCCTCTTCAACAGCCGCGCCAGCCAATCCCGCGCCCTCGCCCTCGCCCTCCGGCTCAAACGCGAGACCCGGTCCCCCGAGGCCGCCATCGACCGCGCCTTCGCGCTCGCCTACGGCCGCGCCCCCTCCGCCGCCGAACGCCAGGAATGCCGCGACCACTGGCAAACCATGGCCCGGCGCCACGCCCAAATCACCTTCCCCAGACATGATTCCCCCAGCGAATTGCGGCGCGAGGCCGTCGAGGAAAACACCGGCCAGCGTTTCGTGTTCCGGGAGCCCCTCGAGGCCACCGCCGATTTCGTCCCAGACCCGCAACCCGCCGACGCCGACCCCGACACCCGCGCGCTCGCCGACGTCTGCCTCGTCCTCCTCAACGCCAATGAGTTCGCCTACCGGTACTGACCCATGAGCGATAACCCCTTCCCCTGCTGCGCCGGACACCGCGCGCTCCACGCGCCCACCCGCCGGGAATTCCTCTATTCCCTCGGTGCCAGCGTCGGCTCGGTCGCCTTCACCGCCATGCTCGGCCAAGATTCGAACGCCGCCGCGCCAAGCCACGCGCCCCACGGCCCGCCGCTCGCCGCGAGATCCGGCCACCTCATCGGTCGCGCCAAGCGCTGCATCTTCCTGATGATGGAGGGCGGCCCCTCCCACATCGACACCTTCGATCCCAAGCCAAAGCTCGGCCAGCTCCACCTCAAGGAGTTCACCCGCGCCGGCAAGATGAAATCCGCGATGGAGAGCGGCAAGCGGTACTTCGTGCGGAGCCCCTTCGGGTTTCGCAAGGTCGGAAAGTGCGGCGCCGACATGGCGGAGAACTGGGCGCACCTCGCCGGCGTGGCGGACGACCTCTGTTTCTATCGCGGGTGCCAGGTCGACTCGGTCAACCACCCGACCGCCATGTACCAGATGAACACCGGCAACCGCTTCGGCGGCGACCCGGCCTTTGGCGCGTGGGTCACCTACGGGCTCGGCTCACCGAATCGGGACCTTCCCGGCTTCATCGTGCTGCCCGAGGTCTCCTACCCGCAGGGCGGCGCCGCCAACTGGGGCAACGGCTTCCTCCCCGCCCACTTCCAGGGCACCGCCCTGCGGTCCAAGGGATCGCCCATCCTCGATCTCGCCCCGCCCGAGGGCATCTCCCGCGAGCACCAGCGCGCCAACCTCGACCTCCTCGCCAGCCTCAACCGCGCCCACGCCGAGGCGCACCCCTTCCACGACGAGTTGGCCGCGCGCATGGACGGCTACGAGCTCGCCTTCCGCATGCAGATGCAGGTCCCGGGCATCCTCGACATCGAGAGAGAGGACCCCCGCACCCGAGAACTCTACGGCATCGGCAAGGAACCCACCGACGCCTTCGGCAGGAAATGCCTCCTTGCCAGAAAACTCGTCGAACAGGGCGTCCGCTTCGTCCAATTGTACGCCGGTTCCTGGGACAGCCATGACTTCATCGAGCGCGCCCATGGCAACCTCGTCGCCCAGGTCGATCAGCCCATCGCCGCGCTCGTCACCGACCTGAAGCGGCGCGGCATGCTCGACGAGACCCTCGTGGTCTGGTGCGGAGAGTTCGGGCGCTCGCCGGACAATGGCGTCCGTGGCGGCACCGCCTACGGCCGGGACCACAACGCCAAGGCCATGACCATCTGGCTCGCCGGAGGCGGTTGCAACGCCGGCCACACCATCGGCGCCACCGACGAGACCGGCGCCGAGGCCACCGAATGCGTCCACCACGTCCGCGATTTCCACATCACCCTCCTCCGCCTCCTCGGGCTCGACGACAACCGGCTCACCTTCTACCACGGCGGACGCTTCAAACAGATCTCCCAGTTCGGCGGCCAGCCCATCGCCGAAATCATCGGCTAGGATTTCGGCGGGCTTTGCCCGACCGATTCCTCCGAAAAACTCGGCTGGCTCCCGGTCGCGCAACCGTTTGGCCTGTCCCACTAGCCCCGTGATCCAATCTCCTGAGGCGATCGTCGGCCGACCATGATGCCCGACTCGACCCCCGTCGCCACCCCCCCCGCGTCAGCGTCCGAACACGCCGAAGCCCACGAGCAGCCAGACGACAGCCCCGACGGCAACGACAATGTTGAGGATCTGCTTGATCTTGCGGCCCATCGGGATGTAGCTGTTCACCAGCCAAAGCAGGATCCCTGCGACGATGAGCGGCGCTACGATTGATGTGAGCGGCATGTTTTCCTCCATTTCCTAGGACCAGTTCCCTATCTCGATTTGAAGTGCTGTCGGACTTTCGCCGCGACCTGGCGATCCGTCATCTTGTCGGCCGCTTCGACCGCGACGACACGGTCGTCTTCATGCTGGCGATTCTGGTGTCGGCGTCCAGATTCTCCGCTGGTAGCAGGGTGCTGATAACCACGTCTTCCATCTCGCCCTAAATATCCGCTGGAAGTCGCCTGGCCACCATGGGGTGTTCACCCCGCGAGAGTCACTTCCCCAGCGCGGCACAGGTCTCGCGGAAGTGGTGGCCGTAGATGGAGAGAGTGACCGCCACCGCGAGGAGGGATGGGCGGCGGAAGAACGTCCAGAGCAACAGGGCCCAGTAATGGAGGCATCCGCGATCCAGGATGCCGAGTCGCAGATTGGCATGCAGGAACGCCACGAGAGACCGCCAGCCCAGAGAACAGGAGATCTTCGGGCGCCGGTACTCGCGCAGGAACGTGCGGATCCTCCGGTAATACGGCCCCGGCGAATAGATGTATGCCATCAGGCGCCGGTACTCGTCGCGCAGGATCTCCGGGTTCATCCGCGGAATGAAGTTCATTGCCCCGTCAACATTGTTACCGCTGGTGTCACCGATCAGGCGGTTCTGGGCATCCAGTCGCTGGTGGAGCTTCGTGCCGGGTATGGCTTGAAGAAGTCCGACCATCGCCGTGACGATCCCGCTCCGCTGGATGAAGTCGATCTGGCGCTGAAAGATCGCCGGCGTGTCGCTGTCGAACCCCACGATGAATCCCCCCTGCACCTCCAGTCCAGCCCGCTGGATGCGTTTCACGTCGGCGACCAGATCGCGGCCCCGGTTCTGGCGCTTGTTGCACTCGGCCAGGCTCGCCTCCTCCGGCGTCTCGATCCCGACAAACACCTGGTCGAATCCCGCCTCGACCATCAATCGCATGAGTTCCGCATCGTCGGCAAGATTGATGGACGCCTCGGTGAAAAACGGGATGCCGCGCCTCCCCCGTTGCCACCGGATCAGCGCCGGCAGCAGGTCTTCCTTGATCGCCCGCTTGTTGCCTATGAAATTGTCGTCCACGAAGAACACCGGCCCGCGCCAACCCGACAAGACGAGGCCATCCAACTCGGCGATCACCTGCCCGGTCGTCTTGGTGCGGGGGCGGTGCCCGAACATGGAAGTGATGTTGCAGAACTCGCAATCGAAAGGGCATCCGCGCGAAAACTGAACGCTCATCGAGGCGTAGCGCCGCATGTCCGCCAGCGCCCACAGCGGCATCGGCGTCTTGCGGATGTCGGGAAACTCCGAGGACGCATAGACCCGCTTCGCGTCGCCCCGCTCAAAATCCCCCAGGAACGCAGGCAGCGTGGCCTCCGCCTCGTTCAGCACGAAGTGGTCAACCTCGGAAAATTGCTCGTGCCCGAGGGTGAACAGCGGCCCGCCCGCCACGATCGTCTTCCCCGCCGCGCGGCAACGCGCGATCAGATCGCGCGCCGAGTCCCGCTGGGCGATCATCCCGCTTACGAAGACGAGGTCCGCCCACGCCAGATCCTCCCCGCGCACTTTCCGCGTGTTGGCGTCCACCAGTCGCTTCGCCCACGCCGGTGGAAGCATCGCGGCCACGGTCAGCAGTCCCAGCGGCGGCAGCGAGGCGCGCTTGCGTATGAATTTCAAGGCGTGCTTGAAACCCCAGAAGGTATCCGGAAATTCCGGGTAGATGAGTAGGGCATTCATCCCAAGTAAAGCACATCCAGAAACCTCCCCGGCGCCATGGGGTGTTCACCCACCCGGAAACCTGCGTGCCAGCATCTCCTCACACATGAAGGACGCTGTTCAGGCCACCGTACGGGTTCAATTTCCAGTTTGGGCACTCCGGATCCAGGGACCAGACGCCATCCACGACGAATTTGTACTGGTGCTTCCCCCCGGGGAGCCTGATGCGCGTCTTGTAATGCCCGCTGTCCGGGTTATCTTTCATCGGATTGGCTGTTGGGCTCCACCCGTTGAATGTCCCGGCAACAAACACCTGGCTTCCCGGTGCCGCCGTTAGCTCGAAGGTTATTTCTCTCTCTGTTTGCTCTGGCAGTAGTTTCATCATGAATGCTCCTTCCATCGGCTATTGTCTCTTGGCTCGCTTGTTTCCTGAGCGTTCGAACATTGCACTGCTGGCGATGCTCTCCAATGGGGTGAAACCCCACCACGGCGGGGGCCGGGCGTTAGAGATGGCTAACGGCGCCTCAGATAACTGGCCAACGCCATCACCGGGAATACCTTAGGATACACTGGATATTCCACGTATAGAATCCCGGGATGTCCGGTGCCGACGACCGAGCCATCTCGCCAGGATTCCGACCCGCACCTGTTTTCCAAGAGGTAGCTCACGGCCTTCGGTACGGCATCGGCACCCCGGAGCCCCATCTCACAAAGAAACTCCAGCACCCACGCGGTCTGGGTGGGTGTGCTGGCCCCCCGGCCCCAATGGTTATCGTCCAGGTAGGATAGCGTCGATTCGCCAAAGCCCCCATCGGGATTCTGTAAGCCCAACAACTTTTTGGCGGCCGTGAGGAGATAGGGCGACCGGGGCGATTCCCCCGCCCGCAGGAGCCCGGTTCCGGCCTGGGTGGTGCCGTACAGGGTATTGATGCCCCAGCGTCCCTTCCAAAGGCCGGTGGCGGGATCCTGCGTCCTGCGCAGAAAGCGGACGGCTCGCCTGACCGATCGGGAGTGCCGGGCGGTCAAACCGTAGGCGCCGAGTCCGGCAAGCACATGGCCCGTGTTGTCGGCGGAACTGCCATCAAACAATTCCACCGAATCTCTCAGACCCCTGGTCAACCGCTTCATGATCTGGCCCCCGACGTTATCCTGGTCAAAGGCTCCCCAACCGCCGTCGGAGTTCTGCCGCTTCAACAGCCAGCGGAGCCCCCGCTTTCGAGATTCCGCCGCCCCCGTTCTTCGCGTGAATGGCGCCATCGTCTTCAGGAACACCAAGGCCCTGGACGTGTCATCGACATCCGGGTACTGCTCGAAGTCCCGCCCGTAGGGAAAGCCCCCTTCGGCAGTCTGCGTCTCATAGAGATTCTCGGCAGCAAGAATCAGTGGGTCGCTCGTTTCCCCGGCCTGGGTCAGCGCCTGTGCCGCCAGTATGGTATCCCAGACAGCGCCGTGCATCAGGCAGCCGAGATAATTCCCATCGCCATGGTCGAAATATAGCGGATCCACGAACCCCAGTCCCCGCCTGATCGCGGCCGGAATGGCGGGAAAACGCCCGGGATGCTTCCGGTAGAAATGGTCCAGCGCCGCGACGCTGAACAGGGTCGAGACCGTGTACCCGCCCCAGCTTCCATGCGTTCGCTGCTGCCGGAGGAGTTTCTTTACCATGAATCCGTCATACCAGGCCGAGGGTTCGGGTTCCTTCTCGCCCGCATGCCAGGCGGGCCCGGCATAAAGTTCATTCAGGTCAAACTCCGGCCCGAAAGTCCCGCGGATCTTGCGCGACACCCGATTGTGGCGCAGGTAGGCCATGGGGATCAGGTGGGGGATGACCCACTGGGAGAATTGCCGGTAGTTGAGCGGCAGCGCCTCTAGGAAAAATAGGTAGGGGATCTGGCCGATCTCCTCCCAGCCGCGCAATCCGAACAGGGCCAGGAAGGTCTTGGTGAACTGATTGGTGGAATCGATGCCGCCGGCAGCGAGGATGAATTTTTTTGCGGCCCCCATCGCCGGTCGCACGTCGGCCGTCGAGATGGCGGTCCTGAAGAACTTGAGCGCGGCATAGTTGAGAACGGTCGCATTGATGTCGCCGGAAGGCAGCGCCGGATCGCGCGCCTGCCTCCAAGAACCGTCCGGCAACTGCGTTTCCAAGAGGATCCACGCCAAGCGGTTTAGGTCCAGCCGGGAGGAAAAACCACGGAATCGGAGCCACTCCAAGAATAGCGCATAGAGCGAAATATAATGGGACCCCAGGTGGGCGGGAAAGCTCCAGCAGCCTGGGCTGTCCTGTTGATCCAGCAGCGCTTTCACCGAGCTTTTTAAGATCGGCTCTGCCTGCTGCCTCGTTAAACACACAGCCATCGGACCCTCCAACCGGTCAATCCCGCCCCCTTTGGCGGCGGCCTCGCCCGGGATCTCTCATATTGCGTGCTGGATGACTCGCGCACGGTTTAGAGCAGGGGGCTTAGGCGCCGGGCCAGGGCGCCGCCGAGGCGATGCGCCAGCGGCCTGCGGCTCCAGCTTTCAAGCCGAATCTCCACGGACTGCCGCAGGTCCTCCAGGAACGCTTGGGTCATCGCTTGACCGGTCGTGTCGTCCCAGATCAGGACATTGCACTCGGCGTTGAAATAGAAGGATCGGAAATCGAGGTTCGAAGAACCGACGACCGAGATGCAGTCGTCCACCACGAGCGTTTTGGCGTGAAGGATCGCGAACTGATATTCGAACACTCGCACCCCTCCGGCGAGAAGGTCGGAAAAACTGCCATGCCCCGCGTGGCGCACCAGAGGCATGTCGGTGGGCCCCTGCAGCAACAGGCGCACGTCCACGCCGCGTTCGGCCGCGCGCTTCAAGAGACGGATCGCGGTCCGGTCCGGGGCGAAGTAGGAGTTCGTGATCCAAAGGCGTTTTCGTGAGGCCCCCACGACCGCCGCCAGCACCGCGGCGGTTTCGCCGTGCCCGCGCCCGGGACGTGAGTCCAACACAAGTGTCCTGGCGCCGCCCTTGTCGTTCGTCGGGGCCAGGGGCGGCAGATGCAGGGGCGCGCCGCCCGAATGTTCCCAACCCTCACTGAAGACGAGGGCCATTTCCCACGCGGTGGGCCCCTCGACGCGCACGTGGGAATCCCGCCACGAGGCATCCTTGTTGTGACGCGAAGAACCGTATTCGTTGGCCACATTCATGCCGCCGGTAAACGAGATCCGCCGGTCGATGGCGATGATCTTGCGATGATCGCGAACAAGGAAACCAAGCAGATGACTCCTGAACGGATGAAACAGCCGCGCCTCGATCTTTAGGTGCCGCATCTCCCTCCAGAACGCGCGCCCCGTGGACCACGAACCATATGCGTCCGCAAGGACCCGGACCCTGACGCCCCGCGCGGCCGCCTTGCCCAACAACCCCAGAAGTCTCCGCCCCGTAGCGTCATCCCTCAGGATGTAGGTCTCCAGGAGTATCTCCTCGGTCGCGTTTTCTATGGCTTGAACGACCGAGGCGAGGGCCTCTTCGCCGTGGAAAAAGAGCTGGATTTTGTTGCCGTGGTGGATCGGGCCCGTGTCAATGCGACCGACCAACCGTTCAAATCCGTTGTCGCGAACCCCCCCGGACAACGCCTCGGCCAGACGGCCCACCGTTTCAGCCCGCAGCTCGTCCGGCAACGTGCGACCGGCCCAGGGACGGAGCGTGGCGTAGCGCCAAGCGCCCCGGGCACGTAATCGCGTGAGTGCCCGCGGCAAATATACCACGAATCCTCCCGCTTCCCGCACGGCCACCGGGTTCTGCTCCGACCCGCTTCCCCAGTTCGCCCGCGCGGTTGGCAACCTATTTGCAGCAGCAGGAGGACCAGGCCTCCTTGACGGCCTTTTCGACCGCCTCGCGGGTTTCGCCGGTGCGCTTCTGGATGCGGCCCAGCAGTTCATCCTGCTTGCCCTCGGCGAATCGGAGATCGTCATCCGTGAGCTTGGCCCACTTCTGTTTCAGTTTGCCCTTGGCGATGTTCCAATCGCCTTTGATTTCGGTTGTGTTCATAGCACTCCATTCCGCATCTTTCGTCTCCCTGTTGCGGCCAGCGTGATGCAAAAAAATGCCATCTTGGCGCTCGCCTATTCCCCCACACTACGCCCACGCCCAGCCCTGCTCTATGGAGTGTAACCCTACCCCGGATGGCTGCCGCCGCTCTGCCTCGCGGCCGCGCCCCCGCCCGATGCCGTCCAACCCTTGCGCCTCAACCAAGACCTCATGTTCCAAAAAGAATCTCCTGCGCCGGCTGGTTCTCTTTCTTAGGCGCGCTCGGCCGAATTATTCCCCGCTTCCTGACCCATCCGATGGCCAGCGCCATCGGCCATCTCAGATGAGTTCCAGTCCGACGCCGGATGGCCACGGCTAGCAGCCTGTCGCAATTGGCAAAGTCCGACAGGCTGCTAGGATCGCGGATCTTCAAGGCGGACGCCTCAATCCTCCAGGACAAACGTGATTTTGAGCGTCACGCGGTAACTGACAATCTTTCCCTTTTCGATGTCGACCTGCTGGGCCTGGACCCACGCGGCCTTCACGTTTTTCAAGGTCTTGTCGGCACGCTCCACGCCAACCCGGATGGCATCTTCGAAGCTCTTCGGGGATGAGGCGATGATCTCGGTGACTTTGGCTACTGATGGCATGATGATGCTCCTTTTCTGGGGGAATTGTTGGATTCAAAGACAACATTACCGGCTTGGCCGGAAGTTGCAAACAGCCCGCTGATCCTTGAGTCGCTGGTCATGCAGGGACGAGTGAGCCAGTTCCCGCCGCGCGGGACGGCGGGCGAGTCACGTGGATGCCGCGGATCCGCATGGTGGTTCTCCTGAAGCTTAAGGTTCCGGGCCGGGTCGTGGCATCCAGCACTATGAGACGAGCAACAGAGCGCAAGCCAAGCACGTCCAGAGCGCAAGGGCGCGGCGGTCATAGCCCAGGCGCCAGACCGCATACAGAAGCAGAAACTTCCGATTGTAAACCAGTTCGGCGAGCGCGGAATTTTGGCCGAAGAGAACGCCTCGCGAGAGTCCCGAGCGATTCAGGAAACCGCCGAGTGGCACCTGATCGTAGAGCGGCACGTCGCGGCCTCCGAGTTTCAGTGTGGCGCTCACCCGTGGCACGATCGTGTTCTTCCCGAAGGTGACCGGCTGATAATACTGCCCTTCGAGCCTCGTGTAGTCGTCGGAGCCGCCGAGTTCGTCGCGCGAGGCGACCAGCGACATTCGCCCGTAGGTGCCGCGCGTGGCGAAACTCGGCGCATCCAGGGTGTCGACCGTCAGGTCCGCGTGCACCCACCCGCGGTCCACGCTGTCGGACACCTCCTCCCGCACCCCGAGGCGGCTGCTGATCCTGCTGAAGCCCCGCGAATAACCGATGCGGAATTCCCCTGCCTGCCAGAGCCTTGATGAACAGGATAAATCGTCCGATCTTATCCCATGATCCAGTGGTGTTCGCCGCTTGTGAAGGCCGCGCTATTCTCGGTCTTCTTCTTTTGTGGCCTGGTGGCCGTCGTGTTGTTCCTTGCCCGCCGCTGGGCCCTGTCTGGTTTGCCGGAGTCTGGGGCCGAGGGCACCTATGCCTGCACGGTCTACTATACCCCGAAAGAATCCGGATTCTCCGAAGGGGCCGGGTTCAACATGACGCCGGAAACCATTCCATCTATTCCGGACAGGACTTTCCCCGCAGATTTTCTCAAGGCTGTCCGAAAGGAAGGCGCGGGCCGGCTGAAGAAACCTGTCCAAGGAAAGAAATATCTGGCATTCACAAGAAAATGGGAGTTGCTGGACCGCCCTTTGGGCAACCGCAGCACTCCCCTGGAGCCGATGCGTTCTGCCGCCATCGCCTCTACGGTCGGACACTGGAAAAAAGGGGATTGGATCCTGATCCGTTCGGAGGACTTGCCCCGCGGGTTTCGCAACACGGTCTGGCGGGTGGATGATGTGGGAGCCGGGGTCGGCAAACGCCAGCTGGATCTCTATTGTGGGGAAGACGACCCCGCCGGCCCCGGGGCGGATATGCTGCGTCCGGCAGGGAAGCATCTGGGAAGGGTCAAATCTGTGAAGGTGTACTTGGTCGCAGAGAAGAGATTTCTGCGGTTCGTCTTGGATTTGGGCCACCGCATGGGGCTTTCGGCCCTTTATCGCTGGTGCGGCCTCTGAGTTTTTCGTGCTTGCGGAGGATCCATCAATCGCCGTTTCGGGAGCGCCGCCGAGCCAAAAGCCATCCGACGATGACACCGATTCCGAGTGCTATGCCGATGTCCTGATAGGGGTGTTGGCGCACGACCTCGGCGGCGGCCTTCGCGCCTTCGACCGCCCTGTCGCGGACACGGCCCGCGATCTCCTTGCCGCTCTCCATTGCGGCGACAAGCCTCTTGCGGGCCTCTCCAACCGTTCTTCCGGCCGAATCGGCCGTGGCGGCCATCAATTCGCCCGCATCCTGGGCCAAATGACCGATATCCTCGCTGATTGCCTGTGTTTGCTTGCTCATGCTTTCCATGTCTCCCGTCTGTTGTCGCTTATCTCGTTTTCCCATAACTCAGAACCTGTTCTGCACGACAGGCATTCATCCTGCACAGGGTTACCCCCGCATGGCGGGCCGGGTTTCGCGAAGGAACATCTCGCAGGCATCCTGGATGCGTTGGTGCGCCAGCACGCGGAAGACTCCCTCGAGATCGTCGAGGATCTCCTCCCGCCAGACCCCATCCAGATTTAGGGCGGGGAACGCATGTTCATTGAGATACTCCTCGATGACGTCTCTTCCCAGCGAAAGCACTTCGATCCGGCAGGCGATTTCCACGCGGGGGTTGTGGCTGCCAGAAACCCAACCCTCCGCGCCTTCGTCGGGCGCTCGGAAGGCGTGGCCCAAATCCTGGGCAAGCCCAGCGTGGTAGTCCTGCAGCCAGGCCGCAACCAGCCCGCCGATCTCCCCGTCGATGAAGACACGCGGCGCCCAGACCAGACCATTGAGGCGCCCGCACCATTCGGATATCAGCCGCCCGGAATCGCCCTCAATCATCGACGCGACCGCGTTCCGTGTGTCCGGTCTCATCTCGGCCGATCCGATCGCTCGGGCAATGGATGATCGGGCCGAAGGAGCTTCTTCTAAGATATCAATTCTCATCCACCAACCTCGCATCAATCCCCGCTCGCGAAATGGGGACTTCGCCCCAGCCGCACCCAAAATAGAAAACAGAAGGCCCCGGAACCGGGGAAGATCATCTGTTTACGAAATCACGTAGCGGCAATTTCCCCGAAACACCAAGCGATGCCCATTGACGGCGTCCCGCACGATGCCACGCGCCTTGCGTCGGCCGTATGTGTCGTACACCCCCGTGATGAAATCACCGAACGTCAGCACCTTCTTCTTCCGATTGATTCTCATGGGAGAACGGTACGCCCGCAGAGATCGGTGATGCCATGGGGTGTTTTCCTACCACATGTCTTCGGCAGCGTCCCCCGCAAACCGCTGACCACGCGAGGACCCGACGTCCTCGCCGCGATCGCACTCCTTAATCCCGCTCGGTCCGGGACCACCATGCCCCGTCAACCGCACACTCTCAGGCGATTCAATCCCAGAACCGGCGCACGACTCTCCAAACCCGCGCAGGAAGAGATCCCCGATCGCATCCATCAAGGCATGGGCGTCGGGCCCCTCGGTAACCATACCCAAGGCCGCCCCGTGTTTCGCGCCCAGGATGATGAGTGAAAGGAAACTCTTTCCGTTCACCGTCTCGCCCCCGCTGGAAACCGCCAAGGTCGAACTGAACCGCCCGGCAGTCTTGACCAGCATTGACGCCGGGCGCGAATGCAGCCCGAGTTCCATCGTCACCGCAAACTCCCGGCAGCATGTCTCGCTAATCGCAGATTCTTCCATATCCCGCAATGCGTCGAGTTCCCTGCTTCACCCCGCCCGCGCCTTGTGGTCCCGTTCAGGTCCTGACGCATGGACCGCGCGGGGATCATAACCGGGACATCGCCCCCGCTCCACGTTCGCGGCAAGCCCCCCTTCCCTCTTTTTGGCGGGCTGCACCTTAATCAATAGCGCCCGTAGGCCCGGTATGGGCCGTAAGTGTTTCCGTAGGTTCTATAGTGGCTGTAACCCACGGGCCGGTACGAGCTGTAGGCGCGGTAGCCATTTCCGTAGTAGTGGCCCTTGCCATAGTATCCCGACGACCTGTAATGGCGCCCGTAATCGCCATCGCTATGGACCGTGGTGTAACAGCCCGTGAGCCCCGTCAACATGGCACCGGCCGCCACTATGCCGCCGAGCAATGAATAGATGCGGTTTGTTTTCATGCCCAACGATGGCTCATGAAGTATACCCAGTCAACGAGGCGACATCAGAAAGTCGGGTGGGTTTTCACCCCATGGCGAACGCGAGGTGCGAGGGTTACCTTGCCGACATTCGAAGAAACAGAAATACCAGAAAACAAAACAGACAGTACAATCGAATGAAAATAACACCCAAGTATCCAATCGCGTTCATGGCGGCAGCGTGCGCCATGTGCGTCTCCGGCTCCTCGTTGCGCGCCTCCGACACGGACAGCATCATTGAGTCCTCCGCAAAAGAAAGCCATGTCTTCACGACGCACCTCGCCGAAGACTCGATAAACATCGCGTCCAAGGACGGTGCCGTCACATTGACGGGGACCGTTGCCCAAGGCTCACATAGATCCTTGGCCCAGGACACCGTCGAGTCCCTGCCAAACGTTAAAAGCGTGGACAACCGCCTGGAAGTCAAAGGGGAAGACCATGCCGAGCACTCGGACGGATGGCTCGGCGTGAAGGTGAAGACCGCGCTGCTGTTCCATCGCAACGTGCGGGCAACCAAGACCGGCGTGGATGTAAAAGACGGGGTCGTTACCCTGAGCGGCGAGGCCTCGAGCCTGGCCCAGAAGGAACTGACCGCCGAATACGCCGCCGACGTCGAGGGAGTCAAAGACGTGAAGAACGAGATGACCGTGGCCGCCGCCCCAGAACCGACGGAGCGAAGCGCGAGCCAAAGGATAGACGACGCCTCGATCACGGCGCAGGTCAAATGGTCATTGATGGCGCATCGATCGACCAGCTCGATGAAGACGGGAGTCGAGACGAAGGAGGGCGTGGTGACGCTGACCGGCATAGCCAAGAACGAAGCGGAGAAAAGCCTCGTCACCAAGCTCGTAAACGACATTGACGGCGTGAGTAGCGTGATCAACAACATGACCATCGCTTCCCCGCCGATAGCCAAGAACTGAACAGATGGATCGCTGTTGGCTGGCGCGCAGGCGCGCCAGCCAACGGCTCCATGAATCGACTGAAAGGATAGTTATCTGTTGTGGACCATTGCGGTAATACTTCTCGTGTTGTGGGTGCTGGAGCTGCTGAGCAGCTACACGATCGGCGGTTTCATCCACGCCCTGCTCGTGGTCGCCGTGATCATGGTTCTATTCAATCTCATCTCCGGGCGCCGGCGAGGGTGACCCTGTGGCCCCTGCTGGCAGCGGAAATATGCCCTGGTGCTATTGCGGGACCATGCGCTGGGCATTGAAGGACGAACCGTCGTTGCAATGGCCCTCCCATATATCTACAATGCTTCCATCGCCTCGGCCTCAGCGCGGCCGAGCACGCGATGGATTAGATCGGTGGGAGACCGGGATCTCGGCCGACGAGGGACGGCAGATGCGTGGTGAAGAACCCTCGATCGTGACGGCGGTCCGCTGGGGCACCTCTTTGAGAAAATCCTCCACCGATCCGTCCAAGTCGCAGTCTCGTTCCTCCCGGATCCGCAGGCCGCTGTCGCCGGCAGGAACCCGCATCACGCGGGAGCCCGGAGACCGGTGGGGAGAATCCCCTCGGTCTCATGGGGCTTGAGCAAGCCGAGGTGAATCGCCCTTTGCCAAAGGATCTGCGGCGGAACGAGATCGACCGCCTCACCCTCGCTGTTGAGAACGAACACCTCGTGGTACTCCGCCCCCACATCGTTCGTATAGCGCTTGACCCAATTATACCAGAAGACCAGCACCTCGCGATAATCCTGCCAATGCCAGTCCGAGATATCGCCTTCTTGGTGATGGTCCCGTGCAAACACCGCAGCCCGACAAATCTTGCGCCTTAACAGGAACTCGAACGGGAAGGACTTATGGGCCGCAACCATGAGCAGCGCGGTCACCACCACGACGAAAACCGCTAATGATATCGCGTTCATAAATCGAAATGTGGTCGCGGACGGCCCGCCAAGCAACTGGGGCCTTCGCCCCACCACAGACGCGATCTAGGGCTCAACCCCAGCCCCATCTCACCACTGTGAGGGTGACCCTGCGTCTTCCCCATTCGCGCATGGCCGCAATCGATTGCCAGTGCAGATCGATCCGATTCCCCCGCACCCCCCCGCCGGTGTCGGAGGCGATGCGACGCCCGGCCCCGGGCACATCGATGATCGAGCCCAGCGGGATCACGGAGGGATCGACGGCGACGTGTTCGAGGCCCTCCTGGCAACGGTCCAGGCGACCACCGATGCGATTCTTGGATCCCCAGCGTTGGTGCAAGGATTCGCGCCACGAGTAGGCGGTGGCGACAACCTGGATCTTCCGACCGCGGTTGCTGGAGGCACAGACCCCCTTGACGGCCCGCCGGCCACTGGGTGTTTCATTACGAGTGGCCGCCCCCGCACCGGTAGCCCCCAGGCAAGCGATGAGCAGATAGGTCGTGCGTGCTTTCGTGACTCCTCCCGATTGAACATACGCTGTGCCGCCACCGGTTATCCCACAACTGGGGTGTTCTTCCCACCGGATAAGTATGATAAGGTCGCTGCCACTGGACCTCCGGCGGCATTTCTGCTATCTTAATCTCATGGAGGTTGAGTCGCACTCCCGGGACCGGATCCCGTCGATGCCCTTGGCCGATTGGCTGTGCGGCAGCCCTGCGGCACGACAATTCCCACACGTTAATCCCATCGGAGACCCAGGCGATGGCAGAACCCAGGAAAGATGAAATGAACAAGAGATCGGCAGGGCCGCCTCCGCCGGAGCACTCGAGACTCGCAATCCCGATCAGAGACAGGCCTGGCTTTCGCGCCGCGGGTGTGGAAAACCATGAGCTAAAGGCGGACGGCTGGCATCTCTGCGTGGACGGGTCTGACCTGTTGGGCCTATTTGTTTATCCTTTCGGTCTCTTTGTCACAAAAAGGGTCATTCAGCTTCTGGACCCGCAGCGATTCTCAAACGTCGAAGAGAGGCGCTTCTCTCTGGATCTGAGCTTTTCTTTGTCTCAATTTGACTCGAAACTGTCTCGTGATTTGGGTGGCGATTGCATCTCGACAGACATCTATCAACATCCAGATCCGGCCGTCAGCGGCGAGATTCGGCACTATTCCTTCCCGCGGGACATTGAGGAATCCCTGGTCGCGAGAATCCGCAAGCATTACGTGACGCAGCACCGCTAGACCCGCCGCCGTTCTCGCGGGAATGGGCAATGATCCGCGTGAATCCGCGTTATCACCAGGGAGCCCGGAGGAACGAGGCGGCATCGATGGGGGGACCGATAAGTCTATCCCTAATGCGCCTTGAGATAAGAGGGGGTTCCTCTGGGCGTTATGGGGTGATTGCCCCAGTAGCCAGGGATCGTCTATGGAGGGACACTGGGATCGACGATCCCATGGAAACAGCATCCGAAATCCGGACCATCGCGTTTATCGATCGGTTCGGGGGCCCGCGGGCCCACTTCGGCCAGCAACCGATCGAGGCCCATTCGATGGTATCGGCCTGCCTCGAAGCCTACCGGGCGACCTCCGACGCACGGTGGCTCGAACAGGCCCATCGCGCCTTCGACTGGTTCCTGGGCTGGAACGATCTCGGCCTGGAACTGTACTCCCCCAGCACCGGCGGCTGCCGCGATGCCCTGCACGTGGACCGGGTCAACGGCAACCAGGGCGCGGAATCCACGCTGGCCTTCCTTCTGTCGCTATCGGAGATGCTGATCACGCAAAACGCTCTCATCGTGTCCACTCCACCCGCCGCATAGCGGCCAGTCATTTTGAAAAACACCACCGTCCAACGCACCGACGTCACGCTGCATCCCGACCGCACGCGGGTATTGCTCCGGCCGTTTCTCCTGCCGAAAGACCCGCGGGCCCGAACGATCTGCGCGCAGGTCGTGGCGCTTCCCGAAAGCGAAGTGCGCTCGCTCTGGGGGCAGGTGCAGGCCGAGTTCGGCGAACGCCACGCCAAGATCCGCGAGTTCCTCAAGCGTCGGTTCGAGCAGGCCCGAATCTGCCTGCGCACCAGCGAGAAGCTCTCCGAAGAGCGGGAGTTGCTGCTGGGCGCGTATTTCAGCCACGAGTATTCGCTCGAGGCGGCGGCGCTGTTCAATCCCTCGATCGTGCCGCACCCGGACCAGCATGACCTCCCACCCGGGACGCTGCGGTTCATCCTGAGCCTGCGGGCCACCGGCGAAGGACACATTTCCTCGATCACCTTTCGCACCGGGTTGCTGGACACCGGTGGACACATCACGGTCAGCGCGCCAGCCCGGTGGTGCCTGGAGCCGTCGCAGGTGCCCAATGCGTGGTATGAGAAGAACCTGTTCGAGCGAAAGCTCCGGGAGCTTGGGCTTGCGGGAGATTTCACGCGGCTGGCGCTCCAGGAATTGGGCGAATCTTTCACCTTGGAAGAATTGCGCGCCGCCACCAGCCGCGCCGCCGAGAGCCTTGGCGCACGCGATCGGCAAACCGAAGTGATGGCCCGGAAGACCCTGATGCTGGCCCGATCCAATTACGAGGTGCAGTTCGCGCCGGACTCGCGACTCTCCGAGCGCGTGTTGTTCCCGGTCACGCCGTCGCAGAGCAACGGCATCGAGGACGCCCGGTTCGTGCTGTTCGAGGACGAGGATGGCACGCGGACCTACTACGCGACCTACACCGCCTACGACGGCAAGATGGTCCTGCCGCAATTCCTCGAGACGTCCGATTTCCGGCACTTCAGATTCATCACCCTCAACGGCCCGGCGGTGGAGAACAAAGGGATGGCGCTCTTCCCGCGCAAGATCAAAGGCCACTACGCCATGCTCGGCCGTCAGGACAAGGCGAACATTTACATCATGTTCTCCGACCATCTCCATTTCTGGAACACCGCGCAGCCCCTCCTCAAGCCGAAGTATCCCTGGGAGTTCGTCCAGCTGGGGAACTGCGGCTCGCCGATCGAGACCGAGGCCGGGTGGCTCGTGCTCAGCCATGGCGTGGGAGCGATGCGGAAATACTGCATCGGCGCCTTCCTGCTCGACCGCGGGGATCCAACCCAAGTCATCGGCCGCCTGCGGGAGCCGCTCATCACGCCGAACGAGAACGAGCGCGAAGGCTACGTGCCGAATGTGGTCTACTCCTGCGGTAGCCTACTGCTTGGACGGCGGCTCATCATCCCCTACGCGATGTCCGACCACGCCACCACATTCGCCACCCTCTCGCTCGATGCGGTGCTGGGGGCGATGGAATAGCCGGAGGGGCAGGTTGCCCCGGCTCCGGCGCATGGCCCGGCGCAGCCGTCCCGAACCCACGGTGGGGTTACACCCCATGGCGGGGTGCCGCCCCGGGGATTACGGTGTGGTAGACAGCGAACCCTACCTAAGGCACAGAATATGAAATACATGAGCATTATGAGACACAAGCAACCCGCCATCACCTTCCTGGCCGCCATCGCATTCGCGGCGGGGTGCAGCCCCCCGCCGGAACGATCGGCGACCGATGCCCGCGAGGCCGCGACGCAGCAGTTCGACAAGGTGAAAACGGAAACGGCAGAGGCCACGCAAGAGATGAAGGATTACGCCTACGCGCAGAAGGCCGAGTTCGTCGCAAAAATGCAGGCCCAATTGGATGAGATCAATCGGGACCTGGACCAGCTCGCCGCCAAGACCGCAAATTCCAGCGAGGCGGCCAAGGCCGAGGCCGAGCCCAAGATCCAGGCGCTGCGCGACCAGACCGCGAAACTCGCCGCGAAGCTAGACGAGGCCAAGGGCGCCACCGAATCCACATGGAAGGACGTCGAGGCCGGCTTCAGGCAGGGCTATAGCGACCTGAAGGACGGCTTCCACCAGGCGCGGCAATGGGTGAGTGACAAGATCGCACCTTGACTGGCTGTTGGCGGGCGCGGGAGAACCGGAGGTCCGATATGAGCGTGAAGACAATAGTTGCCGTCATCCTGATCGCCCTTGGGATCGTGGTGCTCGCCTACTCGGGCATTACCTATACGACACCGGGGAAGCCGGTCGACTTCCTGGGTATTCACATCGAGACGACCGAGACCCACATTATCCCGCCGTTCGTCGGGGCAATCGCGCTCGTCGGCGGGATCGTGTTGCTGGTCGTGAAACCCAGGGGGATCTGATGCGCGACGCCAGGGCAGCAGCCCACGCCATGGGCGCCAGGTGGCCCGCCTGCGCAGATTTCATCCTTGGACAAAGCGCCGAAGATCGATCAGAATTACCATGGCAGAGCGCGAATAACGCGAACCGTGGAAGGCTGTCCTATGGGGCGGTGAGTGGCCCGTGAAAACGAAGTTGAGCAGGCTGTCCGCGAGTTACTTGGCCGCGCTGCGAGAGCACCTCGGGCAAGGGCGACCGGAGAACCTACGGGTCGCCGCCGGGTTCGGGCGCCGGGCGCTTTCCCTGGGCCTGGGGACATTGGACATGGCCCGGATTCACGGGCGGGCTTTGTCGGCACTGGTTTCGCCGGTCGGTTCGCGCGGGATCAGGGACGGCGTCCTGAGGCGCGCCGGGAGATTTTTCGTCGGCGTGATCACGCCAATCGAGGAGACCCATCGCGCCGCGATCCGTGACCACGGCCGCTCGAGCCAGAAAGCCAATGCGGAGCAACGGATGTCCATTGCGTTGGCCGCAGCGAATCGGAGGCTGCAACGTGAGATTGCCCTCCGCAGGGCCGCGCGGGAGGAGTTGAAGAGAAGCCAGAAGCATTACCGCTCGCTGCTGGTCCAGTCGCGCAATATCCAGGCAGAGCTTCGGCATCTGTCGCGTCACGTTTTGTGGGCCCAGGAAGAAGAGCGCAAGGAGATCAGCCGGAACCTCCATGACGAGATCGCGCAGGTCCTCACCGGCATCAATGCCCATCTGGCGACCCTGAAGCAAGAGGCATCGGCCAACGCCAAGGGGTTCACGACAAGGATCGCCCGCACCCAGCGGCTGGTTGAGAAGTCACTGGGAACCGTACACCGGTTTGCCGTCGAACTCCGCCCGGCGGTGTTGGATGACCTGGGCCTCGTTCCCGCGATCCAGTCCCTTATGAAAGGCTTCGGGGAGCGGACCGGCATCCGCCTTCGCCTCGTTGCCTTTGCGGGTCTTCAGAAGTTGCCGATGACCGAGCGGACCGTGCTCTATCGCGTGGTCCAGGCGGCGCTCGCCAACGTCGCCCAGCATGCGGAAGCCAGCCGGGCGAAGGTGTCCATCCGGAGACTCCCGAACGCCAAACGCATGGAAATAGCGGATGACGGCAAATCCTTTGACGTGAAACGCGTTTTGCTCGCCAGGCACAAGAGACGCCTGGGGCTGCTCGGCATGCGCGAGCGGGTGGAGATGGTCGGTGGCACCTTTGCCGTCGAATCATCGCCGGGAAAAGGCACCACCGTCCGCGTGGAGATTCCGTTCGACGGCGACGCGCGAGACCAGACCTAGCGATGAATGAGGGATGCCGAAAATGAAGGACCGTGACCCGAAATCCACATCGCCTGCGCCCCGTCTGCCTAAGTGTGCCACCGGCATCCGAGGCCTCGATGACATCACCGACGGCGGGCTGCCGCGCGGGCGTCCCACCCTGGTGTGCGGCGGCCCGGGATGCGGCAAGACGCTGTTCGCGTTGGAATTCCTCGTCCGAGGGGCGATGAATTACGGCGAGCCAGGCGTGTTCATGGCCTTCGAGGAGACGGAGGCGGAACTGAAGGCCAACGCGACATCCCTCGGATTTGATCTGGCGGCCCTGGGGCGACGCAAGAAGCTCGTGCTCGATCATGTCCACATCGAGCGCAGCGAGATCCATGAGACCGGCGAGTTCGACCTCGAGGGGTTGTTTGTCCGGGTAAATCACGCGATCGATGCCATCGGTGCCAAGCGCGTGGTTCTGGACACGCTCGAGGCGCTGTTCGCCGGCCTGCCCAACGAGGCCATCCTGCGCGCCGAGCTGCGGCGGCTCTTCCGCTGGCTCAAGGACAAAGGCGTCACCGCGGTCATCACCGCCGAGCGCGGGCGCGAACAGCTGACGCGCCACGGGATCGAGGAATACGTGTCGGACTGCGTCATTCTGCTCGACCATCGGATCCATGAGCAGATTGCCACGCGGCATCTTCGCGTGGTGAAATACCGCGGCGCGCTGCACGGCACCAATGAGTTTCCCTTCCACATCGGCCACGAGGGCATCAGCGTGCTGCCCATCACCTCGATCGGCTTGAATCACAAGATCTCGAGCCAGCGGATTTCCACCGGCATCCCGCGGCTCGACGCGATGCTGGGCGGGCGGGGCTTTTTTCGAGGAAGCAGCATCCTGCTCACGGGTACGGCCGGCACCGGCAAGACGAGCGTCGCCGCCTATTTTGCCGCGGCCGCGGCCCGGCGCGGGGAGCGCGCGCTCTTCTTCTCGTTCGAGGAATCGCCCAACCAGATCGTCCGCAACATGCGCTCGATCGGGTTGCGGCTGGAACCGCTGCTCCGGCGCGGGATGATCCGGTTTCACTCGGCCCGGCCCACGCTCTACGGCCTGGAAATGCACCTGGCCACCATGTTTAAGGAGATCGCCGCATATCGGCCCGCCGTCGTCATCGTGGATCCGATCACCAGCCTGCTCGTCGCGGGCACCGACTACGAGACCAAGGGGATGGTGACGCGCCTGATCGATTTTCTTAAGGGGGGACAGGTAACATCGCTCTTCACCAGCCTGACGCTCGGTGGCCACGCGCTGCAACAGAGCGAGATCACCATGTCCTCGCTCATGGACTCATGGCTTTTGTTGCAGGACGTCGAGGGCAACGGCGAGCGCAATCGGGTGCTGTACGTGCTCAAGGCGCGCGGCATGGCGCATTCAAACCAGGTCCGCGAGTTCCTGATCTCCAGCCGGGGCATCGACCTCGTGGACGCCTACATCGGTCCCAGCGGCGTCTTGACCGGCGCATCCCGCGTGGCGCAGGCCGCCCGCGAAAGAGCCGAGGCGCTGTCTAGCCAGCAGGAGGTCGCCCGCCGCAGGCGGGAGTTGGATCGCAAACGCGCGACGCTCGAACAGCAGATCGCGGCATTGCGCGCCGAATACGAGTCCGATGAAGCGGATCTCCGGCGCATGGACGAACAGGCGGACACACGTGCCCGGGCGCTGGAGGTCGAGCGGAGCGAACTGACCCGCTTGCGTCAGGCGGATGCCCCGAGGGCGGCCAGCGAACCGCGACAACCCAAACCGAAGGGCGCGCGATGAGAACCAAGGCCACGAAACCAACAAGATCCGACCGCCCTCGCGGGCCGGCCAAACTCTGGCGACTGCGCCTCTACGTGGCCGGGCAGACGCCGAAATCCCTGGCGGCGTTTTCGAATCTGAAAAAGATTTGCGAGACCCACCTCAAGGGCCGCTATCACATCGAAGTGATCGATTTGCTGGAGCAGCCCCAGCTTTCCTCGGGCGACCAGATCCTGGCCATTCCGACGCTGGTGCGCAGGCTGCCCCAGCCCATGCGGAAAATCATTGGCGACCTGTCCGACACCGGCCGGGTGTTGGTCGGGTTGGATATGCAACCATCCGATTGACGAAGACAACCTCCATGAGAAGAGCCAAGACCAGCCGCGCGACGAAGGCCTTTGAGAAGGCACTGGCCAGGCCGCGTGTTGGCAGGTGCGTCCTGCGGTTGTATGTGGCGGGGGCCACCGAGAATTCGCGCCTGGCCATCCTGCGTGCCCGCCGACTGTGCGAGGCCAAACTCGGCGGCGGATACGACCTGGAGGTCATTGACATTTATCAGCAACCGATCCTCGCGCGGGACGGCCAGATTCTCGCGACCCCCACGCTCGTCCGGGACTTCCCGCCGCCAGTCCGCAGGCTCATCGGCAACCTGTCGAACACCGAGGGCATGTTTGTCGGGCTGGATCTCGACACCGAGCGAAGGAGAGAGCTTTGAAGACATCCCGGCGCAAAGGCCCCGCCCGCCCGGCGACGTCCCCGGGGCTCGCCGAGCTCCGCGCCCGCTTGGCCGAGGCGTCGGAAACGCTCCGCGCCATCCGCACCGGCGAAGTGGATGCGGTGGTGGTCGAGGGCAACCAGGGCCCGCAGGTGTTCACCCTGCAAGGCGCCGATCAGGCCTACCGCGTGCTGATCGAATCCATGAACGATGGGGCCCTGACGCTGACGGCGGACGCGGTGATCCTTTACGCCAATCGGTGTTTCGCCAAGATGGTCAGACTCCCGTTGGAGAAAGTGATGGGCATCTCCTTTAGCCGATTCCTTTCCGCCGGAGACCGTGCCGCGCTTCGGCCCCTCCTGAAACGGGCCGACAGATCCGGCTCCAGGATCCAAGTGCTGCTGAAGACCCCCGGCAAAGGCCCGCAGGTCCCTGCGCAGATCTCCATCCGTCCGTTGGAAAGGACCGTCTTCAGCCGGGCGACCATCGGCATGGTGGTGACGGACATGACGGAGAGCCGTCGCAACGAGGAAAGGCTGCGGGCGCTGTTCAACCGCCTGGCAAAGACGCAGGAGGTCGAGCGCGCGCGAGTCGCCTTCGAGTTGCATGACCGCATCACCCAGCTTCTTTGCGCCATCCTCATCCGCAGTGAGGCGCTGGCGGACAATCTTCCCGCGGGCGCCGGGCCGTCGAAACTCGAGGCGATAAAGCTGCGCGAGATGCTTGGCCAGGCCGCCGAGGAAGTGCAGCGCATCTCGCGCAACCTGCGGCCCAGCGTATTGGACGAGATGGGTCTTGCGGCGGTCCTGCGCGACACCGGCAGAGAGTTTGCGGATCGGACGGGCGTGTCCGTAAAAATGGCCCGCGTGCAGTTGGCCGCGGGATTGCCACCCGATAGCGAGCTGACGCTCTACCGCATTCTCCAGGAAGCCCTAAAAAACGTGGAGAAGCACGCCCGCGCCCGCCACGTGACCGTCCGGCTGAGCCAGCGGGGCGCCCTCGTCCAGTTGGTAATCCACGACGACGGGATCGGCTTTAGACCAGCTCATAGTCCAGGCAAACGGCGCGGGAAGCGTGGCCTTGGTCTGCTCAGCATGCGGGAGCGGGCCAGCTATGCGGGCGGCGGACTGAGCGTCGTATCCGCCCCGGGCCAAGGCACAACAATCCGAGCGCAAATTCCCGCCGCGGGGGGGGGGGGGGGGGGGGGGGGGGGGGGTGTGGGTGGGGGGGGGGGGGGGGGGGGGGGGGGGGGGGGGGGGGGGGGGGGCCCCCCCCCCCCCCCCCCCCCCCCCCCCCCCCCCCCCCCCCCCCCCCCCC
>CAZYWZ010000032.1:15326-60845 GCA_964651705.1 uncultured Verrucomicrobiales bacterium | reverse complement strand
CGGATGGGAATCCGCGCCCTACAGGCCGATCCCGTGGCCGATTTTCGAGTCAGTGGCTGGGGACGAGGCAGATGACGCGGCCATCGGCGGTCGCGGCGACCACGTGTGTGTCGCGCGTGACGAGGTCGGCGATGGGGGTGCCGAGCGCCGTGGCGGCGAGGGTCTTGCCTTTTGCGTCGAGCGTCAGGAGGTGGCCGGCGGAGGTTGCCGCGATGGCGAGGGCGCGGCCATCCCGCCGGATCGTGACGAGCGCGGAGACGGGGGCCCCGAGGTCCTTGCGCCAGAGGAGGGCGCCGTCGCCATGGAAGCAGTAGAGGCTGTGGCTCATGGAGCCGGCGAGGGCCTCGTCGCGGCCGTCGCCATCGAGGTCGGCGCAGGCGACCCTGCGGACCTCGTCACCGGTGTCGAATTGGGCGCGGGGTTTTCCGTCGTGGGATAGGATGTGGGCGATGCCATCGCCGCCGCCGAGGACGACGCCCCGGGTGCGCGCGCCGTCGAAGTTGCCCGTGGCGACGTCGTAGCAGATGGGGCCCATGCGATGGGACCAGAGGCGGGTGCCATCGCTGCCGAGGGTGCTGACCCAGTAGTAGTGGGTGCCGCAGATGACCTCTTCGCGCCCATCCCCGTCGAGATCGGCCACGGCGCCCGAGCGAGAGGGGTGGACGCTCTCGTAGTTCCAGAGTTTGGTGCCATCGGCGCGGAAGGCGTAGAAGCGCCAGTTCTCGCCGCCGGCGATCACCTCGGGTCGGCCATCGCCATCGATATCACCGGCGCGGATGACATTGGCGTGCGGTGGCCTGCGATAATACTTGAGCTCGCGGCGCCATAGCTCGCGGCCATCGGCGGCATGCGCGGCGACGAAATGATCCTGTCGGGCGACGAGGATCTCGTCGCCGCCGTCGCCGTCGAGATCTGCTGCGGCGACGTCGTTGATCTGTGCCCCGAGCGGCCGATGCCACCGGGCGGATCCGTCGGCTTTCAGGGAGAGGAGCGCGCCCTCCCGCGTGGCGACGAGGGCATCGGTCTCGCCGGGGGCGTGGCGGGCCGCCGCGAGCCGGGTGATGTGGAACGGGCCATGATTCGTGACGAGATCGGAGAGGTTGCGTTCCCAGGCGATGGGATGGGGGGGCGCGGATGTCGCGGTTTGGATGTTGGGCGTGGGAGGCCGCTCGGGCGAGCCGAGGAGGGCCGCGGAGGCGTCGGGGAGATCGAGATCCACGCAGGCGGGAGCGCCCGCGCGATGGATCTCCTTGTCCCCGAGGCGCGCCGATGTGGCACCCAGGAGCGTGAGGCGATCTCCCCGGGCGGCCATGAGGCGGGCGTCGGAATCGGGGACGCCCTTCGCCTTCGGCCTCCTTGGTGTGCCGAAGGCGATGGCGAGGGGCCCATCGGGCGCCTTTGCCACGATGCCATCGAGATCGCGGAGGGGCCGGACCTCCCACGGCTTTGTGTGGCCGGTGGCGGCGCCGTGGATGGCGGTGGCGAAGAGGTACGATTCCCCGGCCTTCAGGCGCACGGTGGCGATCGCGGCGAGCGATCGGACGACGGATTCGGCGTGCGGGTAACCTTTCCAGTTCTGGCCGAGGTCGGGGTCGTCGGCGAGGCGCAGTTCTGGGCCGGGCGCGATCTGGATCCAGAGGTCGGGGCCCTTCTGCTCCAAGTGCAGGCCCTCTGGCGAGAGCGTCGCTTTCCCGATGCCGTGCCAGAGGAGCCGGAACTGGTATTCGCCCGCCTCGCGGGCCGTGAGCCGATCCAGCACGACAAAAGTCCCGTCGGCCTTGAGCCACCCGATGGCGCGCTCCCAATCCGCGCCGGCATAGTTGTTCAGGCGCGTGTGGCTGAAGCCCGCGCGCGGCGATTCGCCGGCGCCGAGGAGTTCGGCATAGGGCGGCGGCGGCGCGGAGCGGCCGTCGCGGAACACCATCATCGAGTTGTGGTATTTCACCTGGGCCTTGAAGTAGTCGTTATCGGCGAGCCATATCCGGTCGAACCGGGTGATCTGGAGCACGGCGTTGGCGTCGAGGTGCTTGTGGCCGCCATTGCCGAGGCCGTCGAGCAGGAGATAGGCCGCGGCCGGGTCCATGGCCTCACGGAAGGAGATTTTGTCGAAGAGGCGATTTTCTGGCGGGCGGTGTGGGTCGGGCCAGGTGGCGGCGTATTGCGGTTCGAGCGGCCAGGTTCTGACGCCGTTGAAGTGGTCGGGCCGGCTGCCGCGGCCTTGGGGGTAGAAGGCGTGGGTCTCGAACGTATTTTTGATTTCTCTTTTCAGGTTGGCGGCCCAGGTGGCGGCGTGGCAACCGGTGGCGAAGGCGAAGAGGTCGAGGCAGATCATCTCGCTGTTCCAGCACTGCCACGAGCCGGTGTCCCCATAGGGGACCTGATAGCCGAGGTTGTTCATGGTGCCGATGGCGTAGTCGACGAGTCGCCGGCCGTTGCCGTTCTCGAAGATGGTGAAATCGGGCCTGGCGGCCGCATGGCGCATGAGGTGGCCGGTGGTGAGCCACTGGTAGCCGTTGCAGTCCTCGTACGGCTTGAAGTAGCGGGCCTGGCGCCCGAAGATGGCGTCGGCCATCGCGAGCCAGCGCTGACCCTCGAGGGTATCGATACCCTTCGAGTAGTAGAGCCCCGCGAACATCGCGCCGAGGGCGGGGAATGTCTGGTGGTTGTGGGGGACGTGATGGCCGGTGGCGGCGGAGGCGCACTTGGGGATGACGGCCTCGGCGAGCCATCGGCCCATGGCCTTCATCACGCGCAAGCGCCCCTCGTCCGTGATCGCGGGATCATCCTCGATGAGGTCCCAGCCCGAGACGACCTCGCCCGAGGGGAAATCGCTATCGAAACCCCAAGGTCCCCCATATTTTCTCGGATCGGCCTTGGCGCTCTGGAGATACATGTCCCACAGCGCGACGAAGAGCCTGGCCTCGATGCTCGCGCCGGTGAGGCGGTAGCGTTTGGCGACATTGGCGAGCTCGCCCGCGATCGATGTGTGGCGGCCCTCGTCCAACGCCTCCTGCGCGCGCGCGAGGCCCCCGGGGAGCTGTTTGTCGGAGGGAGTGGCGCCCGCCCAAGGGATTCGCTTCAGAAATTCGGGGCCGTAGTCTCGTTCGAAAATGCGGGGCAGTGCGAGGTTTGGCCCCCGGGGTTGGCGGGACATGAGGGTGGCCAAGGCATCGGCGGCCTTGGCGAGACCGGCGTCGTCGGAGGCGGCCGCGATGATGGCATTGGCCCCGAGGCCGAAGGGATCGTGGACCGTGTGGATCAGGGAACCACCGGCGCCCGGGCAGATGGCATCGGCGGGGGTAAAATTTCGCGCGTAGAGCAATAGCAGGGCGGGGTTGGTGTGGACGTTGCCGAGGAGGATGGCGTTCTGGCGGGGCTGGCGGTCGGAGGCACTGCCGGGGCGGGCGGGGATCTGCGCGCCGGTGCGGTCGCGGATCGCCCCGACGATGCGCGCGGCGGCCTCGCGTCCCGCACCCGAGTCGGGGTGCAGGACGATCGCGTTCGGTTTTCCCGCGACGACGATGCGGGTTTCGGGCAGCCGGGTGGCGGGGCGGGAGAGGTTCTCGATGGTGGTCCTTGCGGGCGCGAGGCGCAGGTTATCCACAAGCAAGTCGATCCCGGCGCCCGGGCTTTGGGTTCCGACGACAAACTCGATCCGATCCGCATTCTTGGCGACACGATCTTCGACGACCTTTGGCTCCCAGAGCAGGCCGTCGGATGAGACGCCGGCCTGGATCTCGAAAGTGCGCCATTCCTGGCGCAGTTGCCCGCGCGATTGGAAACTCCAGGCGGGCCGCTCCTCGTCCGCGTTATAGACACGGATGTAGAATGCGGTGGTTTCGGGACGCGTGGTGCGCGCGTCGACGAGCAGGCGCGCGGCGGTCAGGTCCTCGGGCTTGGCCAGCGGGATCATGGCGCCGAAATACTGGCTCTTGCCCCGGATGTCTGGGGCGGCTTTGGCGGAGAGATGGAGGGCGCCCCCGCCATCGGTGGTCATGCCGGGTCCTTTGGCGGTGGCGATCGCGTGATCCTTGTCGCCGCGGCCCCAGGTGGGGCGGGTGCCCGCGGCGTCGTCAATGGCGAGGAGGGCGCGTCCGGCGCTCGAAGGGAGGGACGGGGTCGGGGACAGGGCCACGACCGCGGCCATGGTGATGGCACGCCATTTCATGCGCCGTCATCGTAGGCGGGGATCGCGGCGATGCGCGAGACAGAAGGAATCTGTCGGACGAAGCCCGACAGATTCCTCCCTATCGGCATGCCTCTCTACTGGAAACTCTGCCCTGGCCCCGTTCCCCAGCGACGATGGGGAGGCGACGCCCAGCCGGGACCGGGGCCCTGCGGGGCGGGAGCCTGCCATCCGCGTGGTGGCGGTGGCGGGTTCTGGGGCGCCTGAGTCCATCCGCCGCGCCCGAAGCCGCGCTGTGGTGACTGTGGGGGACAGAAGCCGCGGGGGCAGGCAGGCGCCTGTCTGCCGGGCGGCATCCAGCGAGGACCCGGCCCTTGGGGCGGCTGGGCCCAGCCCCGATGCTGGGGTGAGAATCCCTGCGGGCCCCGGGACCCGGTACGGGGCTGCTGCGGTGGGCGCGCCCACTGGCGCTGCTGCAATCCGTAGCCTGGCCCTCCGCGCCATGCGGGCCCACCGCGCCCGGGGCCAGGGCCCCGGTGAAAGCCCTGGCCCTGCGGATCCTTGTGCCCGCGGCCACGGCTGGCGCCTTTGCCAAAACTCTCGCGCGCCATGGGTCCCGCCTTCTTGAGCGTCTCCGCAAGGGTGGGATCGGCCTTCACGATCGCCTCCCGGAATGCCTTGCGCAATTCCTCGAGGGCCGCCCTCCGGTCGCCCCCGCGGAGCTTGTCGCGCGCCGCCTTCACCGCCGGGTCTTCCTTGGCTTTCGCCGCCGCGCCCTTGAGCCTCTCGCGCTCGTCCGGCGATAGCGATCGCCACATCTCCCCGCGCGCCATCAGGCGCTGGCGAAAGGCCGGTCCAGGGCCGCGCTCGCCACCGGGCCCGCCGGGTCCAGCCGGTTGAGCCCAGGCGCCCCCGGACGCCGCGACCGCGCCCGCGATCCCCATCAGAATCCAATGTCTCGCTCTCATCTTCGATGTCTCCTGTTTGGTGTTGCCATCTGCTGCTATCAACCCCGCCCGATGGCCCGGGTTGCGGGAAAAGCGATCGCGCGGGCGCTGAATCACATGATGCGGTTTATCCCGCGTCCCCGGCGATGACGGCGATGCGAGCGAATATATTTTTTTTGGCGGCGCGAAAATATTTGACCCGGTGGCCGGTGTATCACAGTTTACGACATCAGCAGAAAGGCTTATGAAGTCTGATACAATCCAGCAGTCCTGCTTATGCGGTGAAGGCCGGGATGGCCGGGCCGATGGGCGGGGCCGCCGGGTTTGGAGGTGAGCATGGGGTTCGCGGTCAAGCAGACGATCAAGTACGAGGCGGAGGCGGATCCGGCTTTCGCGCCGCTGATCAAGGAGAAGCGGGGTTGCGAGAAGCTGGAGGCATGCATCCAGTGCGGGACGTGTTCCGGGGTGTGCCCGCTGAGCATCTACATGGACCACACGCCGCGGCAGGTCATCCTGCTGACGCGGTCGGGTTTCCGGGACGAGGTGCTGAAGAGCAACACCATCTGGCTGTGCGCGTCGTGCTACGAGTGCACGGTGGCGTGCCCGAAGGACATCAAGATCACCGACATCATCTACTCCCTGAAGCAGGAGGCCATCAAGGCCCGCGCCTACCCGCGGGGGCTGCCTATCCCGGTGCTGGCGAAAGAATTCTATAAGATGGTGAGGACCTTCGGGCGAACGACGGAGAGTTTCCTCGTGCTGAAACTGTTCCTGAAGACGAATCTGCTGGCGCTGTTCAAGATGTCGGGCCTGGGGATCCAGATGCTGGGCTCGGGCCGGTTTTCCTTCATGCCGGAGAAGATCCGGCAGCGGCGCCAGCTGTCCGACATCCTCGAGAGGGTCGAGGGCGGCAACGGCGATGGCAACAAGACGAAGGGAGCGCGCGCATGACATACTCCTATTATCCGGGCTGTTCGCTCAAGGGTACTGGGCGATCCTATGAGGAGTCGCTGCTGGGCACCTTCCGTGCCCTGGGGCTGGGCCTCGACGAGATCGATGACTGGAACTGCTGCGGCGCCACGGCGTACATGTCGGTGGACGAGGACAAGGCCATCGCGCTGGCGGCCCGGAACCTCGCCATCGCGGAGCCCGCGGGACGGGATCTCGTCGTCCCGTGCAGCGCCTGCTACCTGGTGCTGGAGAAGGCCCGCAAGCACATGCGCGAGTATCCCGAGACCCGGAAGCGGGTCTGCGGGGCGCTGGAGGGCACCGGCCTGCGCTACGGCGACAGCGTCAAGATCCGCCACCCGCTCGAGGTGCTGTTGAACGACGTGGGGGTGGAGGGCCTGAAGAAGGCGGTCAAGCGCCCGCTCAAGGGCGTGAAGGTCGCGCCGTACTACGGCTGCCAGATCGTGAGGCCGTTCTCGAACTTCGACCACCAGGTCTACCCGGTGGTGATGGACCGGCTGCTGGAGGCGTGCGGGGCGGAGGTGGTCTATTATCCGCTCAAGACGCGGTGCTGCGGCGGGAGCCTGACCGGAACGATCGAGGAGGCGGGCCAGCGCCTGGCCTACATCCTCCTGCACGAGGCGGAGAAGCGCGGGGCGAACGTCGTGGCCACGCTGTGTCCCCTGTGCCTTTTCAACCTGGACAGCTATCACGGGAGCATCACGAAGCGCTTCGGTCAGGTGAGCGTGCCGACGGTGTATTTCACCCAGCTGGTGGGCTACGCGCTGGGCTGCTCGTATGAGGAACTCGGGCTCTGGCGCCACCGCGTGCCCGCGCGCGCGGTGCTGGAGGCGGTCGAGAAGGTCGCGGCCTGAGGGAGTCGGCAGGGCGAGGAGGTAACGGTCAATGGACAACGGTGACGAGAAGGTGAAGATCGGGTTCTACGTGTGCCACTGCGGGACCAACATCGCGGGGACCGTGGACGTGGCGAGCGTGGCGAAATACGCGGCCAACCTGCCCGGCGTGGCGGTGTCGAGGGACTATAAATACATGTGCTCCGACCCGGGGCAGGACCTCATCGGGGAGGATATCCGCGAGCACGGCCTGAACCGCATCGTGGTGGCGGCGTGCTCGCCCTGCCTGCACGAGGCGACCTTCCGGACGGCCACGGCGCGCGCCGGGCTGAATCCGTTCTTCTGCCATCTGGTGAACATCCGGGAGCACGCCTCCTGGGTGCACACCGATCGCGCGGCGGCGACCGCGAAAGTCTACGACCTGATCCGGGCCGCGTGCGGGCGGGTGCGGCACCACAAGCCCCTGGAGCGCAAGCGCGTCAACGTCAGGCCGGAGGTGCTCGTCGTCGGCGGCGGCATCGCGGGCATCCAGGCCGCGCTGACGATCGCGGAATCGGGCAAGAAGGTCTACCTCGTCGAGCGGGAGCCGACCATCGGCGGCCACATGGCGATGTTCGACAAGACCTTCCCGACGCTGGACTGCGCGGCGTGCATCCTGACGCCCAAGATGTCGCAGGTGAAGGCGCACCCCAACATCACCCTCTGGACGTACTCCGAGGTGTCCTCGGTGGAGGGCTTCGTCGGCAACTTCAAGGTCAAGGTCCGCCGCAAGCCGCGGTACGTGGACGAGGATCTCTGCGTGGGCTGCATGGAGTGCGTCGACGCCTGCATCTACAAGGAGCCGAAGTTCGCGGACGACTTCAACCAGCGGCTGGGCAAGCGCAAGCCGGTGTACATGTCCTTCCCGCAGGCGACGCCGAAGGTCGTGCAGATCGACCCTGAGACGTGCCTTCACTTCAAGACCGGCAAGTGCAAGCAGCCCTGCATCGCCTCCTGCTCGCGGAACGCCTTCGACTTCAACCAGGAGGAGAGGTTCGAGGACATCGAGGTGGGGGCGATCATCGTGGCGACGGGCTTCAAGCCCTTCGACCCGGTCCGTTCCCCCAAGTACGGATACGGGCATTTCCCGAACGTGTACACCTCGCTCGAGGTCGAGCGCCTGGTCAATTCCGCGGGGCCGACCGGCGGCGAGGTCGTGATGCGCGACGGGCGCAAGCCGAGGAGCGTGGGCATCGTGCATTGCGTTGGCTCGCGCAACCTGCAGACCAACCGGTGGTGCTCCCGGGTCTGCTGCATGTATTCCCTGAAGCTCGCGCACCTCATCAGGGAGCACACCCACGCCGAGGTGTACAACTTCTACATCGACATGCGGACCCCGGGCAAGGGCTACGAGGAATTCTACAACCAGCTGCTCGAGGAGGGCGTTCACTTCATCCGCGGCAAGGTGGCGGAGGTCACCGACTGGGCGATGACGCCGGAGGAGGAGGGCAAGCTGGTCATGCGGGTCGAGGACACCCTGGCGGGCTTCGTGCGCCGCATCCCGGTGGACATGGTGGTCCTCGCCGTGGGGCTCGAGCCGCAGGCCGACGCGCAGGACGTGCGCCGGATGTTCAACATCTCCTGCTCGAGCGAGGGCTTCTTCCTAGAGCGCCACCCGAAGCTGGCGCCGGTGGACACCGCGACCGACGGCGTGTATCTGGCGGGCGCGTGCCAGGGCCCGAAGGACATCCCGGAGTCGGTGGCGCAGGCGGGCGCCGCGGCGGCGCAGGCGATGGCGCTCATCGACAAGGGCTACATCGAGATGGAGCCCAACGCGGCGTTCATCGACAGCGAGGAGTGCTCGGGCTGCAAGTCCTGCATCCCGCTCTGCCCGTACTCGGCCATCAGCTTCGATGAGGCGACGGTCAAGGCGGTCATCAACGAGGCCCTCTGCAAGGGGTGCGGCACGTGCGTGGCCGCCTGTCCCTCGGGGTCCATCAAGCAGAATCTGTTCGAGGACGTGGAGATCTTCAGCGAGATCGAGGAGGTGCTAGCCAATGCCTGAGACATTCGAGCCACGGATCGTGGCATTCTTCTGCAACTGGTGCACGTACACCGCCGCGGACCTGGCGGGGGTGTCGCGCATGCGATACGCGCCCAACGTCCGCATCATCCGCCTGATGTGCTCGGGGCGCGTGGACCCGCAGTTCATCCTCGAGGCGTTCGCCCGCGGGGCCGACGGGGTGCTGATCGGCGGCTGCCACCCCAACGACTGCCACTACATCGAGGGCAACTACAAGTGCCTGCGGCGCTTCCGGCTGCTGCGCCGGATGCTGGCGGACATGGGTGTCGAGGAGCAGCGCTGCCGTCTGGAATGGATCTCCGCCTCGGAGGGCGACAAGGTCAAGCGCGTGGTGAACGAGATGGTCGAGCAGGTGCGGGCCCTCGGGCCGCTGGATCTGCCCGGCCGCTTCCGCGATTGGGACAAGGAGGTCGCGGCACTGGAGCACGCGGCGGTCGCGGCCTCGGAGCCCTGCGGTTGCCAATCGCACAAGGAGGAGGCCGCACATGCCTGAGAAACCCAAGGTAGCGTTCTATTGGTGCGCCTCGTGCGGCGGATGCGAGGAGTCCGTCGTCGATCTCGCCGAGGACATCCTCATGGTGGTCGAGAACGTGGATATCGTGTTCTGGCCCGTGGCGATGGACTTCAAGAAGAAGGACGTCGAGGCCATGCCGGATGGATCGATCGCGGCGTGCTTCCTGAACGGGGCGATCCGCACCGAGGAGCAGGAGGAGATGGCGCACCTGCTGCGGCGGAAGTCGCGGGTGATGATCGCCTACGGGGCGTGCGCCCACCTCGGGGGCATACCCGCCCTGGCGAACCAGTTTTCGCGGGAGCGGGTGCTGGAGTGGTCCTACGACAAGTGCCCGACGGTGAACAACCCGAAGGGGACGCGACCGGCGACCGAGTTCAAGGACGACGGCCGCACGGCGACCCTGCCGGCGTTCCGGAACGTGGTGCGTGCGCTGGATCAGGTGGTGGACGTGGATTACTACATCCCGGGCTGCGCGCCGGCGCCGGGCCTGTTGAAGGATGCGGTGGTGGCGCTCCTGTCCGGGAAACTTCCGCCGAAGGGGACGGTGCTGGCGCCCGACGTCGCGCTGTGCGACGAGTGCCCGCGCAAGGCGAGCAAGCCGACCGACGTTGGGTTCGCGGAGTTCCGGCGCCCGCACATGGCGGAGATCGACCCGAGCCTGTGCATGCTGGCGCAGGGGTTCGTCTGCATGGGGCCGGCGACGCGGGGTGGCTGCGGGGCTGCCTGCCTGAACGGCAACATGCCGTGCACGGGGTGTTTCGGCCCCACGTCGCGGGTGCGCGATCAGGGGGCCAAGATCCTATCCTCGATCTGCTCCTCGATCGCGCCGAAGGATGAGCAGGGGATCGACGGGGTGCTGGAGGGCATCCCGGATCCGGTGGGCACGTTTTATCGGTATGGCCTCGCGCGCTGCCTGCTGCGGCGCCGGGTGGACATCAAAGATCGCGCGGAGGTGGCGGCAAAATGAAGGACAAGGTCAAAGAGGTTTGGAACGAGGCCGCCGGTCGCGCGGGCCAGCAATACATCGGCGCGCGTCGCCGGATCACGGTGGACCCGATCACGCGGCTCGAGGGCCACGGGAAGATCGACATCTTCCTCGATGAGGCGGGGAAGGTCGAGCGGGCCTACTTCCAGGTGCCGGAGCTTCGGGGTTTCGAGGTGTTCAGCATCGGGCGTCCCGCGGAGGACATGCCGCAGATCACGAGCCGGATCTGCGGGGTATGCCCGATGGCGCACCACATGGCGGGGACCAAGGCGCTGGATGACCTGTACCGGGTCGAGCCGACCAGCGCGGCCAAGAAGGTCCGGGAGCTGGTCTATAACGCGTTCATGCTCGAGGACCACGCGCTGCACGTCTACATCCTGGGCGGGCCCGATTTCATCGTGGGGCCCGACGCCCCCGCCGCGGATCGCAATGTCCTGGGCGTGATCAACAAGGTGGGCCTCGAGGTGGGCAAGAAGGTCATCTCGATGCGGCGGCGGATACGGGAGTTCATCTCGTACGCCTCCGGGAAGGTGATCCACCCGGTCTTCGGGTTGCCGGGCGGCGTCTCGCGCGGCATCAAGCCGGAGGACCTCCCGAAGTTCCAGGAAGTGGCCAAGGATGGCGTCGAGTTCGCGCTCTTCACGCTGCAGGTCTTCCAGGACATCGTGCTGAAGAACGACGCGTACGTGAAGCTGATCACCTCGGATGACTACACGCACCAGACGCACTACATGGGCCTGGTGGATGCGAAGAACCACCCGAATTTTTATGACGGGATGATCCGCGTCGTGAACCCGGGCGGGCACGAGGTGGCGAAGTTCCGGGTGCAGGATTATACCGATCATATCGCGGAGCACGTCGAGCCGTGGAGCTACGTGAAATTCTGCTACCTGAAGAAGGTGGGGTGGCATGGTTTTGCGGACGGGCCGGGGAGCGGCGTGTACGCGGTCGCGCCGCTGGCGCGGCTCAACGCCTCCGAGGGGATGGCGACCCCCGAGGCCGACAAGGCATACAAGCAGTACTTCGGCCTCTTCGGCCACAAGCCGGTGCACCACACGCTGGCCAACCACTACGCCCGCGTGGTGGAGATGATCTATGCCGCGGAGCGGATGAAGGAACTGCTGGCCGATCCGGAGATCACCAGCACCGCGCTGCGCGTGATCCCGACGCACACGCCGACGGTCGGCAAGGGCGTCGTCGAGGCGCCGCGGGGCACCCTCTTCCACCATTACGAGACGGACGACAACGGCATCATCACGAGCGCGAACCTCATCGTCGCCACACAGAACAACTCGGCCCGCATGGCCATGAGCGTCGAGAAGGCCGCCAAGGGCCTCATCAAGGACGGCCGCGCCGATGACGGCTTGCTGAACATGGTCGAGATGGCCTTCCGGGCCTACGACCCGTGCCACGCCTGCGCCACGCACTCGCTGCCCGGCCAGATGCCGCTCGCGCTGCGGATCTACGACCACGAGCGCAATCTGCTGGAGGAGATTCGCCGGTAGTTTTCCCGTTTGGCGCTCGCGGGCCGATGCCGATCGACCAGGCGGGGGCGGGGCGGAGGGTTCTGGGCGCGAAGGCCCGTTCGCGCCGCGGCGACCGGCGGCGCCATGCGTGGCGCGGGTGACCGGAGGCGAGTGAGATGAGGCGCAGGGAATTTCTGGTGGGTGGGTTGGCCTCGCTGGCGGCGGCGGGGCGTGCGGGGTCCGGGGTTGCCCTGATCCGATCGGTGGCGAAGGAGACGCTGTGGCGCAACCGCGATGGGCGGTCCACCACCTGGTTTCACCCGCGGGCCTGCGTGGTTCCGGGCGCGGATGGTGGCGCGCGCGCGCTGATGACGTTGCAGCCGATCACGGGATCGGACTATTTCGGGCCGGTGCATTGGTCGGCCTCAGAGGATCTGGGTCGGGCGTGGTCGGATCCGGTGCCGATACCGTCGCTGGGCCGGAAGGGGGTGGCGGGACACGGGGGGTTGGAGCAGGGCGTGTGCGACGTCGTGCCCGAGTTTCACGCGAGGAGCGGGACGGTGCTGGCGCTCGGGCACTCGGTTTTCTACCGGGGCGATCGTTTCTCGAAGGGGGATCAGTTGGCGAGGTATCCGGTGTATTCGGTGCGGCGTAGCGATGGCGCGTGGTCGGAGGCGAGGCGGCTGGAATGGGATGACCCGAGGGGGGGCGAGATCTACACGAACGGATGCGGCCAGCGGGTCACCCTGGAGGACGGGGACATCCTGCTGGCGTTGAGCTTCAGCGATGGGTCCGTGCCCCGCCGGGTGGCGAGCGCGCGGTGTGCTTTCGATGGGGAGATGCTGAAGATCCGCGAGATTGGGCCGGAGCTCGCGCATCCGGTGAAGCGAGGGTTGCTGGAGCCCTCGATGGCGCGGTTCGGCGGGCGCTTTTTTCTCACGATCCGGGCCGAGGACGATCGCGGCTACGTGAGCGCCTGCTGCGACGGCATGCGCTGGGAACCGAAGCGCCCCTGGGCCTGGGATGACGGGGAACCGCTGACGATGTCCACGACGCAGCAGCACTGGGTGACGCACTCGGACGGGCTGTTCTTGGCCTATACGCGCAAGGACCCCTCCAATCTCAACGTGATGCGGTGGCGGGCTCCGATATTCATCGCGCGCGTGGATCCCGATCGCCTGTGCCTGGTGCGCGATAGCGAGCGGGTCGCGCTGCCGCTGGTGGGCGATGGCGTGAACGATCCCGACAACGTCGCGCTGATGGGCAATTTTCACGCGAACGCGGCCTCGCCCGGCGAATCGTGGATCACGGTGGGGGAGTGGATGCCAAAGCGGCAGGCGCGGGGCGATGCGCTGCTGGCGCGAATCGCTTGGGAGCTGCCGAATGGGATGGTGGGATTGGGGTTCGCGGCATCCTGACGGCGGCGAGGCGCGCTGTTTCGGAAATCCGGGACGTAGCCCATCTGGTCACAGATGGGCCGCGGCTTCAAAAGGGTCTCGCTGAACGGGCCGTCGAGGTCGCCCATCTGTGACCAGATGGGCTACGCTTTGGTGCCCTACGGCGCCCCGCCGCGCAGGGCGGGGAACCTGGCTCGAGGATTCCCATTCTCGCTCGACCTACCCGGGGATTGACGGCTACGCTAATGCGATGGCTGGAGCCGAAGAGCCGGGGCGGGAGCGGGAAGCCCGCCCTCCGCGCATTCTGGTGTTGGGTCTTGGCAATGATATCCTCGGTGACGATGCGATCGGGATCCTTGCCGCTCGAGAATTGAGGCCCGGGTTGCCCGAGGCAGTCGAGGTGGCGGAAAGCGCCGAGGCGGGGCTGGCGCTGCTGGAGCGATTCGAGGGCCGGGAGCGGGTGCTGCTGTTGGATTCCATCATGACGCGGCAATGCGAGGCGGGGACCATATTGGATTTAGGGCCGGAAGATTTTGGCAAGGTGGCCGCGCCATCGCCGCACTACGCGGGGTTGCCTGAGGTGCTGGCGCTGGCGGGGCGGCTGGAGATCCCGTTCCCGTCGGAGATCCGCATCCTGGCGATGGAGGTGGAGGATCCGTTCGAGATCCGGGAGGGGCTGACGCCAAAGGTCGCCGCGGCGCTGCCGGGATTTGTGGCTCGGGCGCGGGAGGTGCTTGCGGGGTGGGGGTCCCGGGGATAGGCCGTATGGGTCTTATGCGACGTCATGACGGTGTCATTATCTCGGTCCTGGGTCTTGCCTTTGGGGCATGCCATGGCGTGCCGGCCTGCGCCGCGGAAGCGGCATCCGATCGCCCGAACCTCATCGTCATCATGGCCGATGACATGGGCTATGCGGGACCGAGTTGCTTCGGGAATCCGCACTTCAAGACCCCGGAGATCGATCGGTTGGCCGCGGAAGGGATGCGGTTGACGGACTTTCACTCCTCCGGGACGGTGTGCTCGCCGACGCGGGCGGGATTGCTCACGGGGCGGTACCAGCAGCGGGCGGGCATCGAGGCGGTGATCCACCCGGTGGCGGACCACCCGGAGCATCGGAAGGGATTGCAACTTTCAGAGACGACGTTTGCCGAGGCACTGAAGGCGGCAGGGTACGCCACGGGCCTGATCGGGAAGTGGCATCAGGGGTACCCGCAGAATTCCGAAGACTACCACCCCCAGAACCACGGCTTCGATGAATTTATCGGGTATCACAGCGGCAACATCGACTTCGTGAGTCACGTGGGCGACCACAATCGTCACGACTGGTGGCACGGGAGGGAGGAGACGCGGGAGGAGGGCTACACCACGGACCTGATCAATCGACACACGATCGATTTCGTCCGGCGCCATGTGAAGTCGGGGCGGCCATTCTGCCTCTATGTCGCGCACGAGGCGATCCACAATCCCGTGCAGGTCCGCGGCGACCCGGTGCGCCGCACCACCGAGAAGTGGGATCGCTGGAAATGGCAAGAGGTGGGCGAGGAGGAGCGCATCGCCAAATACAGGGGAATGACGCTTCCGCTCGACGAGGGCATCGGCCAGCTGCGTTCCGCGTTGGAAGAACTGGGTATCGCGGGGAGCACGTTCGTGCTGTTCTTCTCCGACAACGGGCCGTCTTCCGATTTTCCAAGTGGCAGCGCGGGATTGCGGGGGGGCAAGGGCGCGGTGTACGAGGGTGGTCACAGGGTGCCGGCGATCGCGTGGTGGCCCGGGAAGATTCGGCCCGGGACGTTCTCGGATGTCCCGTTGATCAGTATCGATATCATGCCGACACTGCTGAGGCTGGCGGGGGCCAAGTTGCCGGAGCGACCGCTGGACGGCGTGGATTTCTCCAGCGTCGTGCTGCGTGGCGAGGCCCTGCCGGAGCGGCCGCTGTTCTGGGCATCGCTGGGCAACAATGGTGCCCGGGCCGAGGCCATGCGCGAGGGGCCCTGGAAACTGGTGGTGCAGCACCTTCGGGCCAGGCCGGGCACGTTCGATAACGAGAAGGTCGAGCTGTACCGGTTGCCCGAGGATCCATCCGAGAAAGCCGATCTCAGCGGGCAGCATCCAGATCGCGCGGCGCAGATGCTCGCGCGGCTGAAGGGCTGGTACGCCGACACGCAGAGGACCGCCACCCCGCAAGAGGGCGGCTGGCCCACGAGATGACGACCAGGGCCAATCCCATGAAGAAGACACAGACCACCACCCGACGCGAGGTCATCCAATCGATGACCGCCGGGGCCGCCGCCCTTTTGCTGGGCCGTGGCCCCGCCACCGCGCAGGCGGCCTCCAAGAACGGGACCATCTCGCTCGGCCTGATCGGTTGCGGGGGACGCCTGCGGGGCCTGCTCCTCAACGGCCTCAAGGCGATCCCATCGGTGCGGGTCGATGCGGTCTGCGATGTCTACGAGGGATTCCTGAATTCGGCGCACGCCGCGGTCGGCGGCCGCGACCGCGAGGTGCTGAGGACGCGTGACTACCGGGAGATTTTGGATCGCAAGGACATCGATGCCGTGGTGATCGCCACCCCGGACCACTGGCACGCGCCCATGACCATCGACGCGTGCGAGGCCGGCAAACCCGTCTACGTCGAGAAGCCGCTGACCCACAATTTGGCCGAGGGCCCGCGCGTCATCGAGGCCCAGAGGCGCACGGGCGTCACCGTCCAGGTCGGCGCGCAGCAGCGCACGATGCCGCACATCGTGATCCTCCGAGAAAAGCTGAAGAAGGGCGAGATCGACATCGGTCCCATCCGGCGGGTCCACATGCAGTGGAACCGCAACCAGACCCCGTACCGGAAGGTCGTCCCCAAGATCGCGGAATCGGAGGTGGACTGGAAACGCTTTCTCGGCGACGCGCCCCCGCAGCCGTTCGATGCCTATCGGATGCGCAACTGGAGATGGATGTGGGATTTCGGCAACGGCCCGCTGGGCGACCTGATGGTCCACTGGCTGGATTGCACCAACTGGCTGTTGGATCTCCCGATGCCCCGGCGCATCACCAGCCTCGGGGACACCTATTCCCGGAAGGGGGCGTGGGAGACGCCCGATACCATGATGGCCCTCTTCGAATACCCGGAGCGCGAGCTCCTCGTCGACTTCGAGTGCACCTTCTCCAACGATCTCGATCGCGGTTCGATGCGCATCATGGGCGAGAACGCCACGGTGTATATCGACCGCGGCCGATGGGAACTCACCGCCCAGAAGCAGAAGGTGGAGCCCCCGGTGGTCACCGGGAAGGAGATCGCCAGCGAGGGGCCGCGGGGCGATGGGGATTATCCCGACTATAACGCGGCCGCGCTGCACTTCCTCGACTGGTTGGATGCCATGCGCGAGAAGCGCGACCCCAGCGACCCAGTCGCCGCCGGCGTCCCGGCCGCCGCCGTCTGCCACCACGGCAACATCGCCCTCCGCGAGCGGCGGGTCGTCGAGATCGGGTGAAGTGGGCTTATCCGTGGCACCACCGGGGTGGGAAATGTAGCCATACGCTGCCGCGTTCGGCTAAACCACTCCGAGGGGGACTCCCCCCCCGCTCAATGGATCGCGTAGGCATCGTATCCCAAGGGACCTCGGTATCGCAAGTATCGTTTTTTGAAATGGTTACGTAGCTCAAAATTCGGATTGCAAAATGATATCAGATTGGTATCTTATCAAATAAGTGAGTCATGCGAGCCGACGGCGTGGTGCGGTGGGCAGGGCGTGGCGAAGGAGGCAATGATGGCGAAGGAAGCGATTCGGGGAACGGCGAGCGGGTGGTTGATGCTTGGGGTACTGCTGCTGGGGTTTGTGGTGGTTGGGTACGGGTTCTACTTGTCGATCGCGGCGATCGATGGGGCGCCCCGTGGGGTGGTTCCGGTCGGGGGGATCTGGGCTTTGGTGGCCATGATCCTGCTCATGACGACGCTGGGCGTGATGAGCGCCGGATTTTTCACGCTACAGCCGAACGTGTCGGCGGTGCTGCTGTTATTCGGGGCATACAAGGGGACGGTGCGGGCGCCGGGGTTCCACTGGGCGAATCCGTTCTTTCAGAAGATCAAGGTGTCGCTGCGGACGCGGAACTTCAACACGGACAAGCTGAAGGTGAACGACCAGCGCGGGAATCCGACGGAGATCGCGGCGGTGGTGGTGTGGCGGGTGGAGGATACGGCGCAGGCGTGTTTCGACGTGGATGACTACACGAATTACGTGCACATCCAGAGCGAGTCGGCGCTGCGCTATCTGGCGAGCCACTATCCGTATGACTCTACGGACGAGGCGGTGTCTTTGCGCGGGAGCATGGAGGAGGTGTCGAGGGATTTGCAGCACCAGCTGCAGGAGCGGCTGAGCAAGGCCGGCGTCGTGGTGGAAGAGGCGAGGCTGAGCCATCTGGCGTACGCGGCGGAGATCGCGGGGGCGATGTTGCGCCGGCAGCAGGCCGAGGCGGTGGTGGCGGCGAGGCAGCGCATCGTCGAGGGCGCGGTCGGGATGGTGGAGATGGCGCTGCATCACCTCCAGGAGCACCAGACGGTCGAGCTGGACGAGGAGCGCAAGGCGGCGATGGTGAGCAACCTGCTGGTGGTGCTGTGCGGCGAGCAGGCGGCGCAGCCGGTGGTCAACGCGGGGACGCTGTATTCCGCATAGTGAGGGAGTTTGCCGCGTGGCGAAGCGCAAGGCGGTACTGATACGGATCCCCGAAGACCTGTGGGAGCAACTGAACCGGTGGGCGCGCGACGAGTTGCGGAGCGCCAACGGGCAGGTCGAGTATCTGCTGCGGGAGGCGGTGCGGCGGCGGGTGGGTCGGCGGACGGGGGAGGATGGCGGGGCGGCGGAGGCGGGTGGAATGCCCGAGGGAGGGCGTGATGCCGGCGCCGAAAAATGATGTTGTCGGGGGAATCCCTTCGGCCGCACGGCCCATCGGTGACCAGATGGGCTACGTCCGGAACTCCCGAGCTAGGCCGCCTCGGGCGGGGAGGTCTTGATGGCCGTGCCGACGATGGCGCCGGCGATGAGCATCTGGATGAAGGTGCCGACGAACCACATGAGCGCCAGCCCGATCGAGATGGGCATGTAGCAATAGCTCCCGAGCCCCATCGAGACGCCGGCGGCGAGACCGTAGAGCATGCCGAACTTGATGCCGGCCGCCATGGACTTCGGGTTGATGAGCGCGCCGTAGATGCCGGTGAAGGCGAGGGCCGCTATGGCGGTAACCAGCGTGGCGAGGCCGCTGTTCATCTGGGCCTCGGGGCGCCACAGCACCGCGGTCGCCGCATAGGTCGACTTCAGGATGATGCCGTGGATCAGGAAGTCCGTCAGGAACCACGCGCCGAAAACCAGGATGAATGCGATCAGGTAGGATTTCATGTTGGGCCTCCCTTCCAACATTGGGCGAGGTGGGGCGCCGGGTCAAACGCGGGAATCTGCCGGGCCTCGTCCGGCGGGTCGCCCGGGTCTCTATCGTCGCTCCAGGGCGTGGGCGAGGTGGGGGGTATAGAGGCGAGGCTCGAGGAGGAAGGAATCGTGGCCCTTGTCGGAATGGACGGTGATCCACATGACGGGCACCCTCGCCTTTTTCAGGGCGTGGACCATCTTGGCCTGTTCCTCCGGGTAGAAAGAGAGGTCGGAGTCGATGCTGAAGACGAGGTACTCCTGGTCGCGGCAGCGGGCGAAGACATCGTGGTAGTCGGTGGCGGCATTCTCCCCGAGCAGGTCGAACCACTGCCACGCGTCGACGATGCGGAGGTAGGTGTTGGCGTCGAAGCGCTGCACGAATTTCTCCCCCTGGTGGAGCATGTAGGATTCGACGGGGTGGTTCATCTGGTACCAGCCGTGGGGCGGCGCGCTGGCGACGACCTCGGTGCGGGCTCGCTCGCTGAGGGCGGTGATGGAGACGAAGGTCTTGTGGGCGATGCGGCGGGCGAGGGAGAGGCCGACGTCGGGCCGGGGGCCGTCATAGTAGTGGCCCCCGCGGAAATTGGGGTCGCCCTCGATGGCGGTGACCTGCTCGAAGTTCATGATGCGGTGGAGGTGGGTGGTCTCGAGCCCGCTGCCGATGGGGATGACGTGCCGGACGCGGTCGGGGTAGCGCGTGGCGAAACTCAGCGAGAGGTAACCGCCGATGGAGGCTCCGATGACCGCGTGGACCTTCTGGACGCCGAGGTGATCCAGGAGGAGGACCTGGGAGTCGACGATGTCGCGCATGCGGATGGGGGGGAAGTCCGGGCCCCACCGGTCGCCGGTCCGGGGGTTGATCGAGGCGGGCCCGGTGGAGCCGTAGCAGCCGCCGAGGTAGTTCGCGCAGACGACGCAGAACTTTCGGGTGTCGAGGGCCTTTCCCGGGCCGATGAAGCCATCCCACCAGCCCTCGTGCATCTCTTCGGTCCATCGGCCGTCGAGGCCGGGGACGCCGGTGTTGATCCCGGCCGCGTGCTGGCTCCCGGTCATCGCGTGGAAGAGGAGGATGACGTTGGACCGGTCGAGGTCCATCTCGCCGTAGATCTCGTAGGCGAGGGTGAATCGCCCCAGGGTGTCGCCGAGCGCGAGGCGCAGGGGATTCTTCGGTTCGTCGAACTCGAAGAACTGCGTCCGCGCTGGGCCCACGGAGCCTTTCATGGGAGGTGTCTCATGCGGCTGCGAGCGCGCGATCGAGGTCGGCGATGATGTCGTCGATGTGCTCGATGCCCACGCTGAGGCGGACGAGTTCCGGGGTGATGCCGGCCTCTCGCTGCTGGGTCTCGCTGAGCTGGGAGTGGGTGGTCGTCGCCGGGTGGATGGCGAGGGACTTGGCGTCCCCGACGTTGGCGAGGTGCGAGAAGAGGGCGAGGGACTCGATGAATTTCTTGCCCGCCGCGGCGCCGCCGCGGATGCCGAAGACGACCATGGCGCCGCCCTTGCCCGCGATGTATTTCTTGTTGAGCGCGAACATCGGGTCGTCGGGCAGGCCGGGGTATCGGACCCACTCGACCTTCGCGTGGCCCTTGAGGTGCCTGGCGACGGCGAGGGCGTTCTCGCAGTGGCGATCCATGCGGAGTGGCAGGGTCTCGATGCCCTGGAGGAAGAGCCAGGAGTTGTCTGGCGCGATGCAGGCGCCGAGGTTGCGGAGGGGGACGGTGCGCATGCGGAGGATGAAGGCGAGCGGCAGCAGGGGTGGCGGGAGATCGATGCCCCAGCGGAGGCCATGGTAGCTGGCGTCGGGCGTGGTAAAGAGGGGGTGTTTGCCGGCGGCCCAGTTGAACTTGCCGGAATCCACGACGACGCCGCCGATGCCGGTGCCGTGGCCGCCGAACCATTTCGTGAGCGAATGGACGACGATGTCGGCGCCGTGGGCGATGGGGCGCGTGAGGTACGGGGTCGAGAAGGTGCCGTCGACGATGAGGGGGATGCCGTTGTCGTGCGCGATCTTGGCGACGGCCTCGATGTCGGTGACCTCGAGGGCCGGGTTGGACACGGTCTCGCAGAACAGCGCGCGGGTCTTGCCGTCGATGGCCCGGGCAAAATTCTGCGGGTCGTTCGAGTCGACGAATTTCACGTGGATCCCGAGGGCGGGGAGGATGTCGTTGAACTGGGTGTAGGTGCCGCCGTAGAGGTTTCGGGCGCTGACGATATTATCGCCCGCGGAGGCCAGGGTGATGACCGAGTAGAAGATGGCGCTGGTGCCCGAGGCGGTGCCGAGCCCGCCCATCTCGTGGGCTCCCTCCAGCAGCGCGACGCGCTTCTCGAGCACGTCGGTGGTGGGATTCATGAGGCGCGTGTAGATGTTGCCGAGTTCCTTGAGCGCGAAGAGATTCGCCGCGTGCTCCGAGGACTTGAACACGTAGGAGCTGGTGCGGTAGATGGGGACGGCGCGGGACAGGGTCGTGGGGTCTGGCTGCTGGCCGCCGTGGAGGCAAAGGGTTTCCAGTTTCATGGGTCGGGTCTCGGTGCTTTCTTGTTGGCTATTGGGGCCGCGGGGTTGGCGGCCCGCGCGGAATCTTCGCCCCGCTGGTGCTTTCGGGGAATATTTGGGTCATTTGTGGCAGACGCAAGTCAAAGTTATGGGCCCATGCGCGCAACAGCCTGCGCGCCGGTGGATTCTCCGCGCGCTCGACCCGATCCGAACTGCGAAATTTCAGGTCAGCCGGGCTGGGTCCAGCCGGCAGGGGAGGAGCTGGCGGGCGTTCTGGGCGGCGGCGGCGATGCCGAGGGCGACGGCGTGGGGGACGGATTTTCCGGAGGCGGTGGCCCATGCGATGGCGGCGGCCATGGCGTCGCCCGAGGCGATGGGGTTGACGATGTCTTCGATGGGTTCGGGGAGGAGGCGGTGTGTCTCGGTCTTGGAGGTGATCCACACGGGGCCGGCGCCCTGGGTGACGACGACCCATTGGGCCCCCCGTCCATTGAGCGATCGCATCGCGGCGAGGAGATCTTCGTCGGTGCCGAGGGGCCGACCGGCGGTCGCCGCCAGCTCGTGGCGATTGGGCTTCACCAGGAAGGGCTTGAGGTCGAGGACGGAGAGGAGCCCTTCACCGCGGAAGTCCAGGATGGCGGGGCACGGGGTGCGTTCCATCAGGGAGCGGTAATAGGACGCCGGGGTTGCGGTCGGCAGGGAGCCGGTGAGGATGGCGACGGCGGCATCTCTCGCGGCATCGGCGTGGGCGGCCAGGTACGCCCCCAATTCCTCGTGGGACAGGGGCCGGCCGTTTTCGACGAGCTCGGTGGTGTTGGCGGTGGCACGATCGATGAGCGTGGTGCAGACGCGGGTGGGCGCCGCAGTCCGGATCCAGCGGTGCGGGATGCGCATGGAGTCGAACTCGCGCGCGATCGGATCGAACGCCGGGCCGCCGAGCGGCGAGAGCGTGAGGCTCGGTCCGCCGAGGTGGTGCGCGGCGATGCCGGCGTTGAGGACTTTGCCCGAGGCGCACCAGACGGCCCCGGTCGCCCGATTGACCTCGCCGACGGCGAGCCGGTCGAAGACCAGGATCTGCTGCCAGGCGGGGGTGAGGCCAGAGACGAGTATCACGCCAGGCCGAAGAGTTTCCGCACGTGCGCGGTGTTGCGCCGCGCGTCGGCGACCTTGTCTTTGGACGGGCTGGAGGTCTCCAGGACGACCCAGCCCCGGTAGCCGATGTCCTGGATCGCGGCGACGGGGGCCTCGAACTTGACCTTGCCGTTGTCGAGGTAGTCGGGGCCGTTCTTGAAGTGGAATATGGCGATGCGCTCTCTGAGCCGGCGGATCTCGGCGGGCGTGTCGTAGCCCTGGCCCTCGAGGTTATAGATGTCGTAATAGACCTTGACGGACCCGTGGCCGATGCGGTCGAGGATCTCGATGTTCTGCTGGGCGTTGAGGGTGTTCTCGATCCCGAGGATGACCCCGGCCTTCTGGGCGATGGGGGCGGCGACCTTGAGGCGCGCGACGACGGCATCGATGTCGTCCCGCTTGGGCTGTTTCTGCTCGTCGAGGAGGCTGCCTTTTCCGAAGAAGGCGACGAGGATGATGCCGGCGCCGAGGTCCGCGGCGGCCTCGATGGTTTGCTCGAGCCAGGCGGGGGCACGGGGTTCGGTGGCCAGGGGGCAGCTGTTGAAGATGCCCATCATGATCGAGGAGACGACGATGCCGGTCTCCTTCATCTTGGCCTTGTGCTCGGCCCGGATGGCGGGATCGGCGAGTTCGAGCCGATCGGCGGGTTTTCTGCCGGCGTTGAGTTCGATGCCGTCGAGGCCGGCGTCGCGCGCGGCATCCATGGATCCGATCGAACACGAGCCGATGCGGATGGTTGGTGGTGCGGCGGAAAGGACGCGGCCGGCCGATGCGGCCACGGCCAAGCCGGCGGTGGCGCGGGCCAGGAAACTGCGGCGGGTGATCATGGGTGCCTCCTTCGTGCGGGTTATCGGATGGGCGGCGGAATCGTAGCGGGGCGGATGGTGCCGCTGCAAGGATCAAGGGACGACGCCGGGGCCCGCTCGCCAGCGGGCATCCGGCGCGCCCTCCGGGGGGAAATGTAGCCCCGCCGGTCACGGAGGGGCCGCGCGGCGGGGCACCACCGGGGGTGAAAATGGTAGGCTGCGCCTTGGCGCACGCCGCCGAATCGAATGTCCGGGTGCGCCAAGGCGCAGCCTACATCGCGACCCGATTTTCGGGCTAGCCCTTGCGCCCGATGAGGTAGTACAGGATGGGCCCGAGGATGGGCAGCAGTAGGATGACGAGGATCCAGACGATCTTCATCTCGATTTTCATCTTGCGCTTGATGACATCGAGGATGGCGATGATGTCGATGACGATGATGATTAGGCCGAATAGGGTCGAGGACATAGCAGACTCCCGGTTGGTTCGTTTCCTTGTTGGCCCCGCGAGGGGTCGCCTCGAACTTTGGCCCCGGCGCCGGGAACGTCAATATGCGGGGGCGTGCTGGAGACAGGACTTGAACCTGCACGCCTTGCGGCACTGGAACCTAAATCCAGCGTGTCTGCCATTCCACCACTCCAGCGGGGAAAGAATGGTAGCGCGCCGGGTGGTGGGTGAAAGGCCAAAGGCAGTCGTTTTTTGGGCGGGTCAGGAGATGTTCGGAGAGTCCTCGACGTAAGCCCTTGATGGGGCTATCATTGTTGATAACATGGCGGTCGTGACCGCAAGCACAGGTCAGGAGCACTGGCTCTCGTACACGTGTCCTCACTGCCTATCGATCCTAGAGGTCGATGGGGAGTGGTCTGGGCAAGTGGTGGGGTGTCCCAGTTGCGGGAACAGTGTGCAATTGCCGAGGGTGGGCGATCCCGGGTTGCGGGACAGGCGGTGCTCCTGGTGTGGGTTGCGGGCCTCGTTCATGGGTTTTCGGGCGAACGGGCAATTCCTGTGCCCGGGTTGTCATGCGGCGGTGGATCGGAGTCCGGAGGCGGCGAAGGGGACGACGGGCCAGGGGCCGGTGCCCGTGGTGCTGCCGAAGGGGCCTCCCGAGAAAGTGTCGAAGCAGAAGACACAACATATCACGTTGCCGCAGGGCCCGCCGATGGCGGCGCGCGGCGGGGGTGATGTGCGGCGGCCGGCGGGTGCGGGACTTGGGCCACCGAGGCCATGGGTTCCGCCCGCGGGGGCGACGTTGCCGGCCGGGCCGATCGCTGTGTCGCCGGTCCCTTTTTCTATCGGGGGGAAACCCTTCGCGGCGGAGCCGGGAGTGCCGCCGCAGGCGATGGTGTCGCCTCCGGGCGAGGCGCGTGAGCCCGTCGTGCCGACGGTGTCGGTGAAGCCGGTTTCGGATGTGGTCGAGGGGATGCGGCCCCCGAGCGCGCCGGCGTCTCCGGGGCCGGTGACAGGCTGGGCTGGGCGGGGTCCCTTCGCATCGGCGACGAGGCGACCGCCCGGTCCGACGGTGGCCGAGTCGACGCCGATACCCGGCAAGGAATACACGAAGTTTTTGCCCGGCGCGCAAGCGCAGGATGAAGTGGTGGTCTCTGAGAAAAAGCCTGGGTCGGCGGTGCCGGCTGGCGCGACTGGGCCGCTGGCGATCCCCGCGGCACCGGAGACGAGGGCCGCGCCAGAGAAGCGTCCTTCAGAGCCAGTGGCATTGGCCGAAGGTGGAAAGCAACCGGCGAAACCGAAAGGGTTTCCATGGATGATACCCCCGGCCGCGTCGATGCAGGCGAAAGCGCCGCCTCTCGCGCCCTCCGCGCCGCAGGCCGTCTCGCCCGTGTCGAAGGTTGCCTCGCCCGCGCCGCCGCCGAAGGCCGCGTTGCCCCCGCCCCGTGTTTCGCAGCCCGCGGGAGTGCCTGCGGCGTTCAAGACCGACGCGCCCGGGACTGTCGCAAAGAAACGGACCGACGTCATACCGTCATTGATCGGGGCGAACGAGGGGGTTGGGCCGGTGGCCAAGCCGGCATCGGCACTGGCTTTGCCAGTCGCGCCCGAACCCAAACCAGAGGCGACGACACCCGCAGAGGCGGCAGAATCTATCGGCGAGCCCGCGCGCGACGAGGCCGCCGAGGAGCGGAAGGCGGAGGGGCCGAAAGAGGGAGGCGGCGCGCCCCCCCAAGAGCCGGGGGCGCGCCCGGTTGCAGCGGAGCCCGCCGGCGCCGTCGAGTCGAGTGGGGCGTCGGCCGATGGAGACGTGCCAAGGGAGGAGGCGTCGGAAGGCAAGGCCGAGGGGGCGGCCGCGGCGGCGGAGGCGGAATCCGCAGAAGAGTCGGTTCCACCGGCGGAACCTTCGTGGTTGCAGGCATTTTCTGCCGCGGTTGTGCGCGGGCCGAAAGGGAGCGTGCCTCCGTCCGAAGATGGGGCGGGAGAACGGGGTCGTGGCAGGGCGTTGGAAGAAACCGCCAAAGATGCCGTGGCCGCCACCGTGGCAGCGCAGGAGCCGCCCGAAGTCGCGGGGGAACCGGAAGCGGGTGAGTGCGGTGAAGCTTTTGGGACGGCGCCCGGGCCGGAGTTGGCGGGAGAGGATGCGGTTGAGTCGGCTGAGGCGGAGCCGTTGGCCGTCGAGGAGATCGGCACGGAGGCGGAGGAGGAGCCGGTGCGATCCTTTGACGGCGAGGAGGTCGCTTCCGTCGCTGCAGTGGCCAAGGGGGATGAGGGATCGACCGTCGAAGAGAGCGAGGAGCCAGCGGAGCTTTCGGCCATCGTGGCCAGGGCTGCCGAGGAGGTGTCATCCGGTTTGGTGGAGGCTCCGCCGGCACCCGTTTTTCGACCCGCGCCCCCCGAGGTGGCCGATGCGGGGGCCGCGATTGGCTCCGGTGCGTTCGGGCCATCGACGCTCGCCGCCCCGGTCATCGTGCCGGTCGTTGGATCGAGGAAAGTGGCCCCTCCACCCGCGCCGACATTTCCGCCCGTCGCCCCGTCGCCCGCGATGTCTGGCGCGCCGCCGGAGTTGTCGGCCAAGGCGATGCGGCTCGTCAGCGTCACGGCTGGCGTGACGGGCAGGGAGACGAATCGCGGTCCCCTGGGGGCCGCCCGAGACTGGATCGAGGATCACCTCCCGCTGTTGCTGGTGTCGGGATTGCTGTTCGCCGTTGGCGTGACGGTGTTCGCGCTGTGGCGTTCGGCGGAGAACAAGGTCATCACGCAGGCGGGTTTTCGCTCGCCTGCGGATTTCGAGACATTCCAGAAAGCCATGACCCTGGTGAAGGAGGGCGATGTCCGGCAGGCCCTCGATGCCGTGCGGGCGCCGGCGACGCGTGCCTCGGCCGATCCGGGGCTGCGGTCATTCTATTTCGAACTCCGGGCCGCGCTTGGCGAGGCGCCAGCCACCCCCGGTGAGATTGGGGAATTGCTCCAGTCTCGCGCGGGTGATGAGGCGACCGCGGCGCGGGTGCTGGGCTGGGAGGCGGCCTGGCACCACCCGGATATCGACGGCAGGATGCGGGCCGTCCGAGCCCTCACGCAGTTGGGTCCCGCGCACCGGATTCCGCTGGCCGAGCGGGAGATCCGAAAGGCCCTGGGAGAGAGTCCCGAGGCGGCATTGGGGGCTCGGCCCGCCGGCCTGGAGGGCTACCGCTGGGACGAGCGTTTCGTGCGGTGGCACCACCTGCGGGCCGTGACCGGGGACAATGAGGCACGCGAACGATTGCTGGGATGGGTCAACGATGGGCAGGCGGAGCGCATCCGGCGCGAGGCCGCCAGCCTGGCATTGCTCGAGCTCGATGAGCCCGATGCCCAGAAGATCGTCCAAGAGGTTTGGGGGGAACAGATGCGTATCGAGTCGATCAATTTTCGGGTGACCACCAGCAGGGCTCTGGGGATCGATGGCGGGAAACTTTCCCCGGAGGAAGTCCGCCGCATCCGTGACTGGGCGACCAAGGAACTGGGCTATTCCATGGCGCACGCCTTCGGCCTCCTCTACGAGCACGGGATCCCGGCGGGGCTGGAGCTTCTCGAGACGACGGCGCGCGACGACGGGGTGTACGGTTTCCCGGCGATGGCCGCGGTCGCCGAACTCAACCGGGTGCTCGGCGGCAAGGCCCTCGGCCGCATGGCGGCGATCCGCCAATATTGGAGCGCCGAGCTGGCGAAACTCAAGGCGGACCCCAAGGAGGCGGCGAGTGATGTGGGACAGACCTTCCAGAAGGTGATCGGCAGGATCATCGAGGCGGTGAGCATCGAGATGGCGCGCGCCGGCGATGGGGAAGTCGCCAAGGAGGTCGCGGCCGGTCTGGAGGCCGAGAGCGATTTCGACAAGGTGCAGGCGGCGTTGAAGCTCGGGGAAAGGGGCCTAGAGCTGGCGATGCCCATGCTCGTCGATATCGCCAAGGGGGCAGAAAAGCCCGCCGCCTCGCGGCAGGAGCGGCTAGAGGCGCGCCGGGTATTGCTGGAGCAGGGTCGCGGCCCGGCGAAGGAATACCTCCAGACGCTATTGGTGGACTCGGAGGCCGCGACGCGGTTCGATGCGGCCTGCCGGCTCTTGGAGTTGCAGATCGAGGCACGGCCGAAGGCCGTTCCCGCCATGGACCTGGAGCCGCCCAAGGCAGAGAAGTGACCGCGCCTAGCGGGGTCTTCGGGGCGCCCTTTACTGGGTGGCGAGATGCGGTAATATGTAGATCGCGATGAAGAGGCGGGTATTCGAGTGGATTCTGGTGGCGTTGCTCGCGGGCAATCTGGCCCTGGGGGCCCGCATGCTCTTTGCGGAGGGACGGCTCGCGCGCGCGACGGATGACCAGGAACTGGTCGGCGACGGCTACAGCTACATGAGGCTGTTCGCCGACGTGATGGTCATGGTGCAGCAGCACTATGTGGATCAGGTGAAGACGGGGGACAAGGAACTCGTCTACGGCGCGCTCAAGGGGATGCTGGCCGCGCTCGATCCCCACAGCCAGTTCATGGAGCCGGAACTCTTCGAGGAGATGAAGGAGGATGCCGAGGGGCGTTTCGGGGGCATCGGGATCTCGATCCACAAGCCGGGTCAGAACGAGTGGGTGTCGATCATCACCGCGATGGAGGGCACCCCGGCCGACAAGACGGGGCTCCGGGGCGGCGACAAGATCATCAAGATCGATGGCAAGGCGACGCAATCGATGTCGATGGAGGAGGTGCTCAAGGGCCTGCGCGGCGACCCGGGGACAGAGGTGGACCTGACGGTCCTCAAGGGAGGCACCGGAAAGATGGACGTGGTGCACATCGTCCGGGAGTTCATCACGATACAGAGCGTCAAGGACGGGAGGATCCTCGAGAGGGAGATCGCCGGTCCCGACCGGATCGGCTACGTCCGGGTCCTGAACTTCAACGAGCAGACCGACGAGGAATTCGAGAAGGCGCTGGAGAAACTCGAGGCGGAGGGGATCGGGGCGCTGGTCATCGACCTGCGGCGGAACCCTGGCGGGCTGCTGGACTCCGCGGCGCGGGTGGCGGGCAAGTTCATCCCGCCGGGAGAGGTCATCGTATCGACGATGGGCCGGGACGGGCAGGAGGCGACCGTGATCCGCAGCGTCTCGGAACGCAAGCGGGCCGATTATCCGGTGGCGGTGTTGGTCAATGGGGCGAGCGCGAGCGGCGCGGAGATCGTGGCGGGCGCGCTCAAAGATCTCCGTCGGGCGATCATCGTCGGGGAGACGACCTTCGGCAAGGGGAGCGTCCAGAGCGTGCTGAAGAATTTTGATGGCTCCGGGTTGAGGCTGACGACCGCGAAATACTGCACCCCGAGCAAACGGATCATCCACGAGGTCGGGGTGGAGCCGAGCCTGTCCGTGGCGATGGATCGCGAGGTGGCGGTCGGCCTAGCGCGCCACCGCCTGCAGGTGGCGATGGATGGCGGCGGTCGCCTGGAGCCCGATGACGTGCAGGACGTGCAGTTGCGTCGCGCGGTGGACGCGCTCCGGGCGATCGGCATCTACAATCGGCGGGTGATGCCGGAGGTCATGGCGCGCACCGCGGCGCGATAGGGTTGCGGGCGTGGGCATGATCTGCCTGGGGATCGAGACCTCGTGTGACGAGACGGCGGCGGCGGTCGTCGCCCTAGAGGGGGGGCGACCGCGCATCCTGGCCTCGGTGGTGGCGTCGCAGGCGGAGCGGCATGCCGCCTACGGGGGCGTGGTGCCAGAACTGGCGACCCGGGAGCACCTGAAGGCGCTGGAGTGGGTGACGGGCGAGGCGATGCGTGCCCCGGGTATGGGTTGGGGCAAGATTGGCGTGGTGGCGGCGACGCGGGGGCCGGGATTGGCCAGCGCGCTGATGACGGGGCACGCGTTCGCGCGCGCGGTGGCGATCGCTGCGGGCAGACCTTTCTTGGGGGCGAACCATCTGGAGGGGCATCTGGTTTCGGCATTTCTGGATCCCGGGGCGCCGGCGATGGCCGAGGTGGGGGCATGGCTCGCCCTGGTGGTCAGCGGGGGACACACGATGCTGGTGGTCGGCCGCGCCGATGGGACGCAGTCGGTGCTGGGCACGACGCTGGACGACGCGGCGGGCGAGGCGTTCGACAAAGGGGCCAAGATGCTCGGCCTCGGGTATCCCGGGGGGGCGGCCCTGGAGGCGGCCGCCCGCGGAGGGGATCCCGCCGCGCATGACTTCCCGAGGGGGATGCTGCGATCGGGGGATCTCTCCTTCAGTTTCTCGGGGCTCAAGACCGCCCTGAGGATCATGCTCGAAAAGCGGTTCGGCGGCACGGCGCCCTCGGGGAAAGCCCTCGCGGACCTCTGCGCCTCGTACCAGCAGGCCATCGTGGATGCGCTGGTGTCCAAGACCGTCGCGGCCCTCCGCGAGACGGGCATGAGGGCCCTGGTCGTCGCCGGCGGCGTCGCCTGCAACACGGCGCTCCGGACCGCGCTCGCGGGGCAGTGCGAGGCCGAGGGGATCCGGTGGCTCCCGGCGCGCCCCGAGCATTGCACCGACAACGCGGCCATGATCGCGCTGGCCGCGGCCTGGCGGCACGCGGGAAGCGGCGCCATCTCCCCATGGGACGAGGATGTCGACCCGAACCTCGGTCTGGGTGAGGCCGTCGCCCGCGCGTAGAAATTCGTAGCCCATCTGGCCCCGCCCCCGGCGCGCGGGGCACCACCGGGGTTGAAAATTTGTAGCGAAGCCGCTTCCTATCCCCCCGCCGAAGGGCGAAGGCCCCTCGCTACTAGCGAGTTACGGCGTATTTTCGAGTCAGCGTCTCCCTGCCCACAGCCGGTTGACGGTCCACACGAGGACCGCGCCGCAGGCGACGGAGAGGGCGAGGAGGATCGCCGCCTGCGCGACTCGTCCGTAGAGGAGGCTCCCGACGGTGAAGAGCGATGCCCAGATGAGGGCGCAGCCGACCGACCAGCCGAGCAGCGCGAGGGGGAAATTCTCGTGGGTGGCGGCGGCCTCGGTCTCGGAGATGCCGGCCTCGCGGCGTATGCGTCGCCAGCCGGGGCCGAAGGGCAGGACCTTGCGATAGAACGAGATCAGCGCGGCCCGATCCGTGGCCGGCCCGAGGTAGGCGGTGGCGACCCAGCAGACCGTCGTGATCCCGATGGTGATCAGGAGCGCGTGGTGGGTGTCGAACTCGATCCCCCAGAATCGCCGCAGGCCCAGGAGGCCGAGGGACGCCCCGAAGGAGCTGACCATGGCGACGACCTCGCACCAGGCGTTGATCCGCCACCAGAACCAGCGCAGCAGATAGAGCAGGCCCGTGCCCGCGCCCACCTGCAGGATGATGTCGAAGGTGTCCTTCGCGGACTCCATGAGGAACACCGTCGCCGAGGAGCAGACGAAGAGGAGTATGGTGGCGAGCCGGCCCACGAGGACGTAGTGCCTCTCGTCGGCGCCCTTGCGGACGAAGCGCTGGTAGAAATCGTGCACGAGATAGGAGGAGCCCCAGTTGAGCAGGGTCAGCACGGTCGAGGAGTTGGCCGCGATGAGGCCGCCCACCATCAGCCCGATGAAACCGGCGGGCATGAACTTTAGCATGGCGGGGTACGCGATGTCGTGGCCCATGAGCGCCGGGTCCAGACCCGGGAACGCCGCCCGGATGTCGGAGAGGCTCGGGAAGACGATGAGGGAACAGAGCGCCACGATCAGCCACGGCCACGGGCGCAGCACGTAGTGCGCGAGGTTGAAGAAGAGGACCGCCCCGAGGGAGTCCTTCTCCGACTTCGAGGCCAGCATCCGCTGCGCGATGAAGCTCCCGCCGCCCGGTTCGGCGCCCGGGTACCACGTCGCCCACCATTGCACCGCGATCGGCATGATGAATACCGCCAGCGCCAGATCCCAGCCGCTGCCGAAATCCGGCAGGAAGTTCAGATAGTGGATCACCATCTTGCCGTCCGGCGTCGGCATCGGCGCCGATAGCCTCTCCACCATCGCCCCCAGGCCGCCCACCTGATCGAGGGCGAAATACGCCGCCGCCACCGCGGCGGTCATCATCAGGAAGAACTGGATCATGTCGATCACCAGCACGCCCCAGAGCCCCGAGTGCGCCGCGAAGATGACGTTCAATACCCCCACGAACAGGAGTGTCTGCCACCGCGGCATCCCGAACAGGATGTTGGCGATCTTGCACGCCGCCAAGTTCACCGCCGCGATGATCACGCAGTTGAAAAACAGGCCCAGATAGACGGCCCGGAACCCGCGCACCACGCCCGCCGCCTTGCCCGAATACCGGATCTCGTAAAATTCCAAATCCGTCATCACCTCCGAGCGCCGCCACAGCCGCGCGTAGAAGAAAACCGTCGAGACCCCGGTCAGCGCAAACGCCCACCAGCACCAGTTCCCGGCCACCCCCTGCCGCCGCACGATGTCCGTCACCAGATTCGGCGTGTCGCTGCTGAAGGTCGTCGCCACCATCGACAGCCCCGCCAGCCACCACGGCACCGACCTCCCGGAGACAAAGAACTCCGCCGTGCTCTTCCCCGCACGCTTCCCAAAAAACAGCGCCGGCACGAAACACAGCAGCAGCGAGGCCACCACGATCACCCAGTCGATGGGATGGAGTTGCATGCGGCCGCGATTTTCCCCGCGCCGGATGCTGATTTCGAGCGAAAACACCACCGGAACCGGGTTCCGCCACGGCGGCGCGTTCCGCTCCGCGTTCGGCCCATATGGAAGAATCCATTAAAAAAGACAAAATTCCGAAATGACTCGCGGGTTGCCTGAGATGGGCGCCGCAGATGAATTTCTGATCGCGTGTGGTGATAGTAATGCTCTGAATAACCTATCCTCATTATCGGTCAACGATTCGCGTGACGCACGGTCGTCTGAGTGGCAAAATGTTAAAATATACAAAAGAAGATTGCGTCGCGCTCGGCGATTTCGCATCATCCGGCCCGTTTGTTTGAGGGCGGGCGCGCGAGTGTGTGGCCCGGGGAAAGAACGGGAGATGGAGAACACGGATCCGGGTTTTGGTGGCATTGAAGGCGTCACGACAGAGGCCGTTGGCTTTTTCAACGGTGTTACGGGCGGAGTACCTTCGCCTGTTCGATGACTGTGTCATCGATGGCGAGCGCCTAAGGGAGGTGGACGCCGCGGCGGATCGGGTGTGGGCCTGCCGGGAGCGGTATTTGGCGGTGGCGACCGGGATTCCATGGTTCGTTATCGGCTCGATCCACAGCCTCGAATCGGACGGCGATTTCGGGACGCACCTTCATAACGGCGATCCGCTGACCCGGCGCACGATTCGCGTGCCGCGCGGTCGCCCGTTGGCGGGGACGCCGCCGTTCGCCTGGGAGGAAAGCGCCGGAGACGCGCTTCGAATGCATGGGTTCGATACGTGGCGTGACTGGTCCATCGGGGGATCCCTCTACCAGTTGGAGCGGTATAACGGCTGGGGCTATCGCTTGTATCACCCCGACGTGCTCTCCCCGTACCTCTGGGCCGGCTCCAAGCACTACACCCGCGGCAAGTACACCGCCGACGGGCGCTGGTCGCCGACGGCCGTCTCCCGGCAGATCGGCGCCGCCGTGCTCCTCAAGGCCCTGCGCGACGAGGGCCGCATCCGGATAGCGCGCCGCCCCAGAAAGCTCTCGCTGGTCCCGAGCCCGCCCAACGGGTGCTCCGCGGCCAGCAGAACAAAAGAAACAAAACCATGAAAGGAAGACGACGCATGACATCGAATCACGTATCTGGAACGCTGAACGCCACTGATCGCCAGGCGGCCCTCGACGCGGTGAAGGCCGCGCAACAGAGACTGCCATTCCTCATTGATCTATCGCCCGAGGAGCGGCGCAACCTCCCCCGCATGGGCGATAAGACCCGCGCGTTCGTGGAACGGGCGCTGGAGGTCGCCACCGGCAACCCCGACATCCTGCCGCGGGGCTTCGACCTCGAGGAATTTCAGCGGGACGTGGATCTGATCCGCTCGCTCTACCCGGTCGCCCAGGCGGTCGAGCAACTCAACGAGTTCGTGGACGACACGATGCTCGCCCTTGGCAGCGACGCCTACACCGCCGCGCTCCTGGTCTATCAGGCCGCCAAGATCGCCGGCAGCGGCGGCGCGCTCGATGCGCAACTCGACGCCCTCGGCCAGCGATTCGCCCGCAAGAATAACGGCGAACCCGCCCCCGTCCCGGCTGTCGCACGATAGTCCCGCAATCAAGACAGCCCCGGCGCCGTCCCATCCGGCCCCGGGGTCCTCCCACCCCGAAAATCTCGTCCCTCGCCACGAAATTCTCGCTGCCGCCGAACCCCGGTTCACGACCGCCCACGAAGATTTCGATACCGATCCCGAAAATCTCGAAGCCAACTAGGAAGATCTCGTCAGCGGTGTCGAAAATTTCGCCGCGGACCACGAAAATTTCACCACCGGTGACGAATTCTTCGCCGCCGGCGGAGTCCAGGCCCCCGTCCATCGCGAAAGTTACGTCCTGAGCCGTAAAAATTTCGTCTGTGCAGACGATACGATAAGACACTTTATCGAAAATGCACGTTTGCCCTCGCGGGGACGGCGGGCGCCTACATCCAGGGTTCCTCAAGCCGATTCGCCGGATGGTTTTGGAGGCCGCTAATCGGTGCTGATCGGAACCGGACAGAGTGCGATCAGCGAAGATTAGCGAAGATTAGCGTTCCCATCCCCCCGTCGGCACCCCGAACTTTCCTTCCCCTCGTACCGCCAGTGTCCCACCCCCACCCGCAGATTGGCCACAGGAACTGGAGAAACCACGGATGCACACGAATGGACACGAATCAGGCGGCACCGTTGTCAATCCGCCGAAGCTCCGCCGTCCCGGACCGGCGCCGGCTGGCCAACGTGACACTTGAAACCTGAAACTCTTCCCAATTCCCTTGTCCCTCCCAATCCCAACCCCTATGAATGACCCAGAATCGCGACGCGCCATGGGGAAGGATTCGAAGTTTTATGCGCACACGGCCGAAGGCCCAGACGGCAAACGCCTCGACGAAACCCATTGGCAGTTGCTCGGCGATCATCTCCGCGCGGTGGCAGACCTGGCCCGCGATTTTGCGCGACCCCTCGGGCTAGCGGAAGAAGCGGAACTGGCGGGGCTGCTGCATGATCTTGGAAAATACCGCGACGAGTTTCAAGACTACCTGTTTGGCCTGCGCTCGGGAGGAAGGGAAACACAGCATGCGATCCACGGTGCGCTTGTTGCCCTCCAGCAGGATTGTCTCTCCGCATCCCTCTCCATCGCCGGTCATCATGCGGGGATTCCAGACTTGTGCAGCCTTCAAGAGAAGGCATGCGATTTTGCCAAAGAGTCACTTGATGTCCTGAAGGGGCTGCTCCGTCGCTTTGAGTCCGAAGTGAATCGATCACCCGCGCGCCTTGCCACACCGAGTTTCGTCCACGATGAGTTCTCCGCTGAGCTTTACACACGCTTGCTCTTCTCCTGTCTTGTGGATGCGGACCGTCTCGACACGACGAATTGGCCGGATCCGGTAGCGGCAGATCGCCCGCTTGAAGCCGGCCGGTTGCTGGAGCGTGTGCTTTTGGAGCGCGAGCGCAAACGCGAAACAGTTTTCGATGGGCCGGTCGCCCAAGCACGCAACCGGATTTTCGACGCGTGTCTGTCCGCCGCCAGCCTTGCCCCTGGCTTCTTCTCGCTCACGGTTCCGACAGGTGGCGGCAAGACGCTTGCCTCAATGGCCTTTGCCCTCGCGCACGCCCAGACCCACGGCTTGCGACGCGTCATCGTCGTAATCCCCTACCTTTCTATCATCGAACAGAACGCCGCCGAATATCGCCGCATCCTGGGCAACGATATCGTTTTGGAAAGCCACTCCGCTGCCTCTCCGCGCCCGGACCTCGATGAAGAGGAGCGAGGGCAACTCGAGCTTGTGACCGAGAATTGGGACGCGCCCGTCATCGTCACCACATCGGTCCAATTCATCGAATCGCTATTTGCCGCCTCGCCTTCTCGTTGCCGCAAGCTACACCGCGTCGCCCGCTCCGTCGTCATCTTCGACGAAGTGCAAACTTTGCCGTCGCACCTGTTGCAGCCGGTCTTCAGTGTGGTGCGCGAACTGCAGCGCAACTACGGCACAGTTTTCGTGTTTAGTTCCGCCACCCAGCCGGCGTTCCGGCGCACCGGTTCACTCCCAGAGGGATTCGGCGGTGCGGAAGTCCGCGAGATCGCGCCAGAGCCGTCCGAGCTCTTCCGAACGCTTCGCCGCGTCCGGTACCACCTTCCCGCGCCAGACGAATTCCTCGACTGGCCCGCCCTCGCCGAGCAACTCGCCGCTGAACCGCAGGTTCTCTGTGTCGTGAACCTGACCGTCCATGCCAGGACGCTCTGGGAAGAAGTCCAGCGCCGATGCCCCGCAGGACAACGTCCGATTCACTTATCTTCAGCCATGTGCCCGCAGCATCGGCTCGCTCTGATTCGGCTCATCCGCGCCCGCCTCCGCAAAGGACTGCCCTGCCGTGTCGTCTCCACGCAGCTTGTCGAGGCCGGGGTTGACGTGGATTTCCCGGTCGTCTGGCGCGCCTTGGGGCCGTTGGATTCCATTGTTCAAGTGGCTGGGCGCTGCAATCGCGAGGGTCGTTTACGCGACGAATCTGGCGCTCTCAAGCTCGGTGAGGTTCACGTTTTCCGTCCCGTTGAGCATCGGCTGCCACCCGGCGTCTATCGCGTCGCCGCTGATCAAACCGCCATCACCCTCGCCTCGATGGGCCGACCGGATGAAGCCGCAGAACGGCTTGCCGGGGAAGCCTCGCTCTTCCGTGGGTACTTCGATGGCCTCTACGGCGCAGTGAACACAGATTATGCACGGCGCGGCGAAGGCCCGATCCAGGATGACCGCTTTCACCTGCGGTTCCGCGAGGTCGCGCGCAAGGCCCACGTGATTGAAGATTCCGGCACCCCGGTCATCGTCCCATACGGCCGGGCCAAGATCATAATCGCGGAGTCTGGCGCCCGCGAAGTACCGCCGGGCAAACCACGCTTCACGCGCGAAGACCTCCGCCGGCTCCAGCGTTTCATGGTCAACGTGCGCCATCCCCAATTCCAGCAACTGGAGGCGCTCCATCAACTTCACCCGCTGCTGCCTGACCTCGAACTCTTCGTCCTCAGCGAAGGGTCTTACCACCGTGAGCTTGGGCTTGTGGTGGGTGCCCGTCCGCTGGAAGACTTTCTCCAATGAACCCCAACCTCATTACCCTCCGTGTCTGGGGCGACTTTGCCTGCTTCACCCGCCCCGAAATGAAAGTCGAGCGCGTCAGCTACCCGGTCATGACGCCCTCCGCCGCGCGCGGCGTCCTGGAAGCCGTCTTCTGGGAGCCGCAGATGTTCTACCTCGTGGATTCGATCTGCGTCGTCAAGAAGGGCCGGTGGTTTTCCCTCAGGCGAAATGAAGTGACGAAGGTCATCAGCCTCGATAGCGCCACGACTTGGATGCGCGCGCCTGAAAAGACGACGTTCATCGAGGCTGGCGGTGGCGCGGACGACTGCACCCAACGCAACATGCTCGCCCTCCAAGACGTGGAATACCTCATCACCGCCGAGGTCTGTGCCACTCCACTGGCTGATCGTCCCGAAGATAACCGCAAGAAATACCTCGCCGAAATCGAACGGCGCGCACGCACCGGAAAATGCTTCCACCGCCCTGGCCTTGGCATGAGAGAATTCGCCGCCGACTTCGAGTGGGAGGACGATGCGGATGCCGCCTTGCAACGCCGTCGATCCGAGTTGGGCCCAAACGCCAGCCAGATGACTGAAGACCTCGGCCTGATGCTCTACGATGTCTTTTACCACCGCGAACGAGCCCAAGGCTTCCGCCGGCTTCGAACCGAGGAAACCGCCGCCCGGAAGCGGGAGTTCGAGGCATCGTTGGTTGGACTGGAGATGGGTGAACGGACCCAACGGCAGAAAGAGTTTGCCGCCAATCCCCCTCGCTGGACCCGTCCGCCGATCAAACCCCAGCCGGCCTTCTTTCACGCGCGCGTCGAGCAGTCGCGCCTCGACTGTCATCCTGACCGCATCCGCATCCTGACCACCACAATCGGAGGAATCTGAAGTGCTCCTGAAATGTCTGTACGACTTCGCCCATTCTCGTGGCCTGTTGGATGACTTGGCTTTCAAGACCGACACACCAGTCCGCTGGCTGATTCACTTGGATGCGCAGGGAAATCTCCTTGGGCAGGGCCCGCAGGAAACTGAGGGCGCCCGCAAGAACAAGGGCAAAGAGTTCAAGGTCCCCAAGACCAGCCGTGCAACGAACTCCGGCACCGTGGCCGATTTCCTGGTGGACGATATCGGCGCGATCTTCGGTCTGAACATCAGACCGGGCGAACCATCCAACGAGCGCGCCAGCCAGAAGCTGCAAGCCAAGCATAAGGACTTCTGGCGGCAGCTCGGGGAAGCCAACTCCGTAACCGGAGATGCCCGTTTTGATGCGGTGCTGAAGTTCAAGGAGGGCTTGGGCGGAAACCCTCCACCGTTCCTCCGGCTCGATAACAAAGGAACCGGCTGGTTGGTGCGTACCGCTGCTGGAGAAGACAAGCCTCTCGGTAGTGACTTGCTGACATTCGTGGTGGTGGTGGGTGATGACACTCGGCCGCTGTTCGAAAGCCCTTCCGTGCAGGACCACTGGCGAAAGTGCTATGCTTGCGAGACGGAACAGACGGAGGAGGGGGCGGAACGCGGTCTTTGCCTCGTCACCGGGGAGTCTGACACGCCTTTAGCCCGAACCCACACTCCCATGGTTACGGGCCTTCCAAAGCCTGCCAGGGGCACGGGAGCGGGGATTGTCGGTTTTGAGAGCCCGTCATTTCGTTCATACGGCTTCGAGAAGAGCTACAACGCACCAACATCTGTTGCAGCATCCAAGGGCTACCTCCTCGCGCTTCAGTTCTTGTCGAGGCATCGGGACCATTGGCTTCCACTTGGGCCGGCATGGCTTTGCTTTTGGGCTGCTGAAACCGAGCAGGCGTCAAACGTATTTGCACGACTTCTGCGGAAACCCGATCCACTCACCGTCCGCAAGTTCATGACGTCGCCTTGGAGCGGCTTGGAGAAAACTCCTCCGCAGTCTGAACAGTTCATCGCGGTGACCTTCACGGCCGCAGGTCCGCGCATCGCTATGAAGAACTGGCTCCAAATGCCGCTATCGGATGCCGCAGAGAACTTCAAGAACTGGTTCCGCGACTTGGAACTTGGCGGTGACGAACAGGATTCAGTTCCGGATGATGATGGGGATGGGGAGTCCGCCCGTCTGGCGATCAGCCGGCTCGCAGGATGCACCCCGCCGCTGACCGCAAAGGCAGGTCGACTGGTTGCGGATGTCGAGAAGCTCCAGCCGGATGTTGTTGCCCAGCTCTGCCACGCCGCACTGGAGGGCACCGCGCCGTCAGTGTCCCTCATCAAGCCCATTCTCGATCAACTCCATTCCAGACTCCTCCGCGATAAAGACTACCACCTGCTTTGCGACGAAACCCGATTTGCGTTGCTCAAACTCATCCTTAACCGAAATCGAAAGAACAACACCATGGAAATCAAACCCAGACTCACCGCCGATACTGACGACCCGGCCTACAATTGCGGTCGACTGCTCGCCGTCCTTGCCACCGCCCAAGACAAGGCACACGGTTACAAACTTGAAGGCGCGGGCGTGTCTGAACGATACTTCGGCACCGCCTCAGTCTCGCCTGCTAGCGTATTCCCCCTCCTGATACGGCTGAACCGGCATCACCTCAACAAGATCAGCAAGTCCGAGCGGTTCGCCGGACACGAACGATTCTTGCAGGAGCAGATGCAGGGCATCCTGATGCTTTTCAAGCCAAGCCAGTCCGGCAAGCCGCCGGTGTTCCCACGGACACTCGATCTTCAAGCCCAAGGACGGTTTGCCTTGGGCTTCTACCAGCAGTCCGCCGAGGACGACGCAGCCCGCAAAGCCGCAAAATCCGACAAAGCCGAAGCGACGACCCAGTAAGCCCAATCTCAAACCTCAACAGAAAACACAACCATGAACACAAACACCCTCACGAACCGTCACGACTTCCTGCTCCTGTTCGAAGTTACCAACGGCAACCCCAACGGCGATCCCGATGCCGGCAACTTGCCGCGTCTCGATCCCAATACCAACCGAGGCATCGTCTCCGATGTGTGTCTCAAGCGAAAGGTCCGCAATTTTGTCGAGCTGTTTCCGCCGATGCGTCAGAGCGAAACGGCGAACGGCTTCAACATCTTCATCAAGCAAGGTCCCGCGCTCGAACGGACGATCACCGAAGCCGTGGAGAAGAACGACAAGAAGCCGGAAGCCGCCGTCCGTTGGCTCTGCCGCGAGTTCTTTGACATCCGTGCTTTCGGCGGAGTTCTAGGCGTCGGGGCTGAAGTGATGAAGGGCTCGGCCTTTGGTCAGCTGCGCGGTCCCGTCCAGTTCACCTTTGCCCAGTCCTTCCATCCTATCACGCCTCTGGAAATCTCTATTACGCGCTGCGTTGCCACCACCGTTGAAGATGAGAAGAAAGAACGGACCATGGGCAACAAGCATATCGTGCCCTACGCACTTTACGCCGCCAAAGGTTACGTCTCGCCCGCCTTTGCCGAGCGCACCGGTTTCACGAGTGCCGACCTCGATCTGCTCTTCCAGGCGCTCCTCCACATGTTCGAGCACGACCGCTCCGCTGCCCGCGGGGAGATGATCGTGCGAGGCCTCTACGACTTCGAACACGTCGGGACCCAGCACCCGAACAACGCCGAACAGAACCGCCGCGAAGCCCGCCTTGGCTGCGCCCATGCCCACAAGCTATTCGAGGGCGTTACCAACAACGTGAAACTCCGCGACGGCAAGTCGTTCCCGGAGTCCTTTGCCGACTACGACTCCGAGAAGTTGTGCGGCTGGACCGTGGAGGCCCTGCCGCCTGGCGTCGTTCTTCATTTGCGTCACGAGAGCCGCTCGATCGGGCCGCGAAATGCCTGAACGTCATCGAGGCGACACTGGTCCTTGGAAAATCGTGCGTGGGAGATAGAGTGAGGACATGACGACCCGAGAGATTCTTCGCGAGGTGGCCGAGAAGTTGCCGGCGGACGCCACGCTGGCGGACGCGATTTATGAGTTGGAGTTCCGCGAGGCTGTCGAGGCTGGTCTGGCCTCTTTGGATCGCGGTGAGCGGACTCCCCTGCAAGAGGTGCGCAAGCGCATTCCGGAATGGATTTCCAAGTACTCCTCTCCAAAGAAGCGCTGAGTGACCTGGAGGGTATTCTGGGGTACATCGCGCAGCACAACGCTGAGGCGGCGGCGCGTGTGGGTGACGAGTTGTTGGATGCCGGCCTGGGCTTGGCTGTGATGCCAGAACGAGGGCGAGTGGTGCCGGAGTTTGGACGATCCGAGCTCCGGGAGATTGTCCTGCGGTCGTATCGGATTATCTATCGCGTCGATGCGGAGCGGAAAGCGGTCGAAATCGTGCGTTTCTGGCACGCTGCGCGTGGTTTTCCGCATATTCCAAGGGCACTGGGATGACCCCGGAACTGGAAGCGATCCCGCTCTCCGCCATCAATCATTTCCTTTATTGCCCCAGGCGTGCCGCCCTGATTCACATCGAAGGCATCTTCAAGGACAACGTCCACACCGTGCGCGGGGACATCGTGCACGAGCACACGGACCTGGCGGGTTACGAGGTGGTGCGCGGGGCGAAGCTGCTGCGGGCGCTGCCTGTGTGCTCGGCGCGGCTGGGGCTCAACGGCAAGTGCGACATCGTGGAGCAACGGCCGGATGGGACGCTGTACCCGGTGGAGTTTAAGGTGGGGAAGCGCCGGCGGTGGGAGAATGACGACGCGCAGCTCTGCGCGCAGGCCCTATGCCTGGAGGAGATGTTCTCGGCGGTGGTGCGGGGCGGGGCGGTGTTCCACGCGGATAGCAAGCGGCGGAGGGAGGTGGAGTTCACACCGGAGCTGCGCGCGACGACGGAGGCGGCGATTTGGGAACTGCGGCGTATGATGGAATCGGGGGAGGTGCCGGCGGCCGTGATGAAGCCGCAGTGTGACGGATGTTCGTTGATGGGGATCTGCCTGCCGGAGATGGCGGGGGTAAGGGCGGAGAAACTGTTTGAGGTATCTTCGTGAGATCTCAGGCCCGGACAGCGTGTTTCCAGAGGCTGGAACGGGACGGCCCGCGGCCTCGCGGGCCGGGTGCATCAAGGATGGGGATGGTGGATGCGGGTGGGTTGCGGACGCCGGGGCCGACGTCCCTCCCTGCGGGCGGCGAACGATAGACGAGGGTGCGCATGGCAGAGGTGATCCAGAACGTCTTGTACATGCTCACGCAAGGTGCGGTGGTGTCGCGGGACCATCTCACGCTGCTGATTGAGGTTCCGGTCTATCCCGACGACCTTCCCGCCGGGGAGCAGTCCCGGGACAAGGCGACCGATTTTCGGAAGCTCTCCATTCCAATCCATCACGTGGAATCCGCGTGCCTCTTTGGCGCGGTGACGATGACGCCGCAGGCGATGGGGCTATGCCATGAGCATGGGGTCGCGGTGAGTTTTCTTTCGGAGCACGGGCACCTGCGGGCACGGGTGGCGGGGGTTCCGGACTCCAGCGTCTCCCTCCGGCGCGCGCATTTCCGGGCAGCCGACGATCGCGGCAAGTGCCTGAAAATTTCTCGCAACATCGTGGCAGGCAAGATCCAGAACAGCCGCAACAGTCTGCTTCGCGCCGGGCGCGAAGCGCCAGATGCTTCGGATGGCGATGTTCTGTCCGCAGCGTGCGAGCGGCTCGCCCGACTCCTGCCCGAATTGGAGGACAGCCCGTCGCTCGACCACACGCGGGGGATCGAGGGTGCCGCCGCCCAGGCCTACTTCGATGTCTTCAACGGGTTTCTCAAGCAACAGCGCGAGGACTTCTGCTTTACCACCCGGACGCGTTTCCCGCCTCGCGACCGAATCAATTGCCTCCTCTCGTTCGCCTACGCCCTAGTCCGCCACGACTGCATCGCCGCCCTCACGGCCATCGGCCTCGATCCTTTCGTCGGGTTTCTCCACGCCGAACGCCCCAACAGGCCCGCCCTCGCCCTTGACCTCATGGAGGAATTCCGTTCCTGGCTCGCCGACCGCCTCGTCATCACGCTTGTCAATCGCCAGCAGATCGGCCCCAGCGATGTGCGCATGCGCGAGGGCGGTGTCGCCGAACTCACCGAGGCCGGACGCAAGACCCTCATCAAGGCCTATCAGGAACGCAAACAGGAGACCCTCCGCCACACCGCGCTGGATCAGAACCTCCGCATCGGCCAAATCCCCTTCGTGCAGGCGCGCATTCTGGCTCGCGTCCTCCGCGGCGACCTGACAGAATACCTCCCGTTCCTGCCAAAATAGGCCTATGTTCGTCGTCGTGACCTACGATGTCGCCACCGCCGATGAAGGTGGACCCAAGCGCCTCCGCCGCGTCGCCCGCGCCTGCCAAGACTACGGCATCCGTGTCCAGAAGTCCGTCTTCGAATGCCAGGTCGGGCGGAAGGAGTGGGAGGAACTCCGGGCGCGCCTCCTGGAAGAAATCGATCGCGAGAAGGACTCCCTCCGGTTCTACTTCCTCGACGAGCGCGCCGTCACCTCGATCGAGCACCATGGCAAGAACGAGATCCTCGACATCGCCGAACCCCTCGTCCTATGAATCGCCTCCCGCGAACCCCAAGTGCCGACCCACCGCGCACCCCTTCGCGCTTCGCTCTAAACCGCCCAAAATCCCAAGCTTGCTCCTGTTCTTTGACAAACCCGCTCATGTCTACCATCATCTCCGTGTCGGCTTCGCGACAACACCAAGCCAACACTTTGCGGCCCAAGGCCATCCGAGGGCCGCAGTCGCCCCGTCAGCGATGACGGGGCGCGGATTGAAACCGGCACGCGGGCGAGTCCGGCACCGTGGCCCTCTGTCGCCCCGTCAGCGATGACGGGGCGCGGATTGAAACTACTCTTGGGTGATCGGCGATGCGATCGTCCGCGGTCGCCCCGTCAGCGATGACGGGGCGCGGATTGAAACTTCTTCGTCCCCGCCATTGTGAATAACCCGAATAGTCGCCCCGTCAGCGATGACGGGGCGCGGATTGAAACGCGCCACACGTTGCCGTCACCGGAGTAAGCGGCGTGTCGCCCCGTCAGCGATGACGGGGCGCGGATTGAAACGAGGCCCAGATCGTCGACCGCATCTCCAACGCGATGTCGCCCCGTCAGCGATGACGGGGCGCGGATTGAAACTGCTATATCACAGGCGGGGGCGGCGGGCAGCAGAAGGTCGCCCCGTCAGCGATGACGGGGCGCGGATTGAAACATTCGCCCTGGATGGAAGCTCGCGCGCGATCTGGGTCGCCCCGTCAGCGATGACGGGGCGCGGATTGAAACTCGCCGTGTCCGTACGGGCAAGCGGGCGACCGGTGTCGCCCCGTCAGCGATGACGGGGCGCGGATTGAAACCGATGTCAGGTGGCAGACGCGCCAGCCGAGCGCCGTCGCCCCGTCAGCGATGACGGGGCGCGGATTGAAACATGAGGCAATCGATGATCGCGGAGGCGTGGCCCCGTCGCCCCGTCAGCGATGACGGGGCGCGGATTGAAACATGTGAATCTCCTTTCCGTGTTTTGTGCTTGGGGGAGTCGCCCCGTCAGCGATGACGGGGCGCGGATTGAAACACCTTCGAGGTCGACCTGACCGACTGGGACCGGATGTCGCCCCGTCAGCGATGACGGGGCGCGGATTGAAACGCAGACGATCCGGCTGTAGGTGTAGGAGTCGATGGTCGCCCCGTCAGCGATGACGGGGCGCGGATTGAAACTACCTGACGCGCTGGGAGCGGTACGGCGACGTGGTCGCCCCGTCAGCGATGACGGGGCGCGGATTGAAACTTGTGTTGTGCCGTGCTTGCCGCGTGAAGATTAGTGTCGCCCCGTCAGCGATGACGGGGCGCGGATTGAAACTGGCTCCAGGTCGTCGATGGTGCGGTGCTCCCCGGGTCGCCCCGTCAGCGATGACGGGGCGCGGATTGAAACGACGCCGGTGACCGCGATGAGGGCGGCGGCGCTCAGTCGCCCCGTCAGCGATGACGGGGCGCGGATTGAAACTCCTCCTGATCGGCGTTGCCCCGCGCGATCCGGTGTCGCCCCGTCAGCGATGACGGGGCGCGGATTGAAACTGGAATGACCGCGCCAGAGGCCCTGCGCAGAAGGGGTCGCCCCGTCAGCGATGACGGGGCGCGGATTGAAACTCCTCGATCTGTGGGAAATGGGCCTCGATGAGCGTCGCCCCGTCAGCGATGACGGGGCGCGGATTGAAACTCCTCCTGATCGGCGTTGCCCCGCGCGATCCGGGTCGCCCCGTCAGCGATGACGGGGCGCGGATTGAAACCTAGGGTCTGTTGCGGGTTGCGCGGCGGGGCCGGTCGCCCCGTCAGCGATGACGGGGCGCGGATTGAAACATGTGAGGGATGCGCGATGCCGCGCCATTTGTTGGTCGCCCCGTCAGCGATGACGGGGCGCGGATTGAAACAGCAAATTGTCAGCTAAAACGGCAGTTGCGTCTGGTCGCCCCGTCAGCGATGACGGGGCGCGGATTGAAACTCCAGCCCCCACCACGGAATGCCGGATGCCACCGGTCGCCCCGTCAGCGATGACGGGGCGCGGATTGAAACCTCGATGAGCCGCTGGCGTTTCTCGCGCTCCTCGGTCGCCCCGTCAGCGATGACGGGGCGCGGATTGAAACCCTTGGACGGCCGCTTCTCGTGCCAGCCCATCGTGTCGCCCCGTCAGCGATGACGGGGCGCGGATTGAAACCGCGTCACGCGCCCAGACCTTGAGGGTCGCTGGCGTCGCCCCGTCAGCGATGACGGGGCGCGGATTGAAACTGCCAATTTCATCACACGGCCAAATTGATCTTTAGTCGCCCCGTCAGCGATGACGGGGCGCGGATTGAAAC
>CAZYWZ010000032.1:0-15226 GCA_964651705.1 uncultured Verrucomicrobiales bacterium | reverse complement strand
GTCGCCCCGTCAGCGATGACGGGGCGCGGATTGAAACCTCCCACCGCTCGGGGAACATCTCCCACTGGTGCAGTCGCCCCGTCAGCGATGACGGGGCGCGGATTGAAACATTATGGCCATGCGTTTTGCGGCGATAAGGTCTGTCTCGACCCGGGGTCAACCCTGGATTCTCCAGATTCAAGGGAGCAAGTTGGCGGACGAACGGAAGTGATGGCGGGACGAACTCGGGTGGAATTTCCTGGGGCGATTTGCCACCTGAAGTGATGGCAGGTGGCAATGAGTGGTGTCGGGGGTGCCTTTCGGCGAGGAGGGCTGCCGCCATTCGGGTCAGACATGAATGGCGCTGAGTTAAGAAAGTCTCTGGACGTTTCGCTGGGAGTGTGCCGGAAAGGTCGGCCTTCAATTGGGCCGGGTTCAAGACGTCCAAGGCCTGTTGGCGGAATCCCAGGGCATTGGCGGCGGCCTCGGAGGCGTCCAGGTTGCGGCCCGTTCCGTCCTTGCGGGTCTTGTGGCTGGGGCTAGAAGTTCCCCCATGAGGAAAAACATCATTCTGTCGGGACTGTTGGCGGTGGGCGTGGGGTCTGGGTGTTCGGGCCGGGTGGAGTCGGGGGGTTTCGACGGGGAGATCGGGCTGCAGCTGTACAGTTTCCGGGAGGATTTCAAGAAGGACGTGGCGGGGGCATTGGATAAGGTGAAGGGGTACGGTTTCCGGGAGGTGGAGCTGGCGGGGACGTACGACAAGACCCCGGAGGAGTTCAAGAAGATGCTGGACGGGGCGGGGCTGGTGCCGGTGGCGGGGCATTTCCCGTATAACAAGTTGCGCGATGACGTCGAGGCGGTGGCGAAGGAGGCGAAGGCGCTGGGGCTGAAGTACGTGGGCTGCGCGTGGGCGGGGCACAAGCCGCCGCTGGATGAGAAGCAGACCCTCGAGATCGCGGGGGTATTCAATCGCGCGGGCGAGGCGCTGGCGAAGCACGGTTTGAGGTTTTTCTACCACAACCACGGCTTCGAGTTTCAACCGCACGGGGACGGGACGCTGTTCGACCTCCTGATGCGGGAGACCAAGCCGGAGTTCGTGGCCTACGAGATGGACATCTTGTGGGTGCAGTTCCCGGGACAGGATCCGGTGAAATTGCTGGAGAAGTATGGTTCCCGGTGGGAGCTGATGCACCTGAAGGATCTGGCGAAGGGCGTCGAGACCGGAGCGCTGACGGGCAAGACGGACACGAAGAATGACGTGGCGCTGGGGTCGGGGCAGATCGATCTCCCGGCGGTGCTCAAGGCGGCGAAGAAGGCGGGGGTGAAGCACTACTTTATCGAGGACGAATCGCCGGCGGTGCACGATCAGATCCCGCAGAGCCTGAAGTTCCTGAAGACCGTGAGGCTAAACTGAGGGGACCGCGGGCCCCGGCCCGCGGGCGCGGCGCCATGAGGATACTGTACCTGGATTGTTTTTCCGGCATCAGCGGCGACATGCTGGTGGGCGCGCTCTGCGACCTGGGCGCGGACATCGGGCGCCTGCGGGAGGAGTTGCGGAAGCTCTCATGCGGTGGCGAGTTTGATGTCGATGTGAGGCGCGAGCGGCGCGGGGCGCTGGAGGGGGCGAAGTTCGAGGTGAGGCCGGTGGAGGTCCATGGGCATAGGCATGGCCACGGTCATGGGCATGGGCACGAGGGGGCCCACGCCGAAGGGCGAAAGCCCTTCGCTGCGGGCGGCGAGCACGGGCATGGGCACCGGGGTTTTCTGGAGATCCGGGCGATGATCGAGGGCTCGTCCTTGAGCGAAGGGGTGAAGTCGCGGGCGGTGTCGGTGTTCCGACGGATCGCGGAGGCGGAGGGGCGGGCGCACGGGATGCCGCCGGATGAGGTGCACTTCCACGAGGTGGGGGCGCTGGATTCGATCGCGGACATCGTGGCGGCGTGCGTGGCGATGGAGATGCTGGGGGTGGATGATGTGTGGGCCTCGGAGCCACAGGAGGGGCGCGGTTTCGTCGAGTGCGCGCACGGGCCGCTGCCGATACCCGTGCCCGCGGTGGTGGAGATCCTCAAGGGCCTGCCCTTCAGCCAGACCGACGAGCCGCACGAGCTGATCACTCCGACGGGGGCGGCGCTGTTCGCGGAGTTTGTCTCGCGGGTGACGCCGTGGCGGGGGTTGCGGGTGGAGCGGGTGGGCTACGGGCTCGGGACGCGGGAGCTCCGGTCGCGGCCCAACGTGTTGCGGGCGGTGCTGGCCGCGCCGGATGCCGCCGCCGAGCACGACGAGGTCAGCGTGCTCGAGTCGAATCTGGACGATTGCCCGCCGGAGGTGATCGGGGACGCGATCGGCCGCCTGCTGGAGGCGGGGGCGCTCGACGCCTATGCGGCGCCGGTGTCGATGAAGAAGAGCCGCCCGGGGGTGCTGCTGGGCGTGCTGTGCCGTCCCGAGGATGCCGCGCGGCTGGGCGAGATGGTGCTGCGGCTGACGACGGCGTTCGGCGTGCGTGAGACCCGTGCCTCGCGGCGAGTGCTGCGGCGCGAGTGGATCGATGTCCCGACGCCGTATGGCGACGTGTCGGTGAAGGTCGGTTTCCTCGGGAGCGAGCGGGTTCAGGCCATGCCCGAGTACGAGTCGTGCCGGGAGGTCGCCGAGGCCTCGGGAGCGCCGTTGCGCGCCGTGTGGGAGGCCGCGTTCGCGGCGGCTCGGGCCTAACTCGATGAATGATGCGGCGCCCATGGGCGCCGGAGGCGGGGCTGATCGAAAGTTCGATAGGGATAGGGACGGGGCGCTGATGCCCCGTCCCTATCCTTATCCGTTCAAAATCCTTCGGCGTGTGGATTCGAACAAGAGTTGGGTTGAAGGGCGGGGGATACGGGTGCAGGGGTAGGGCATGGCGGAAGGCTGGAGATGGCTGCTGATGGCGGTGACGGTTTCGGCGGCGGTGGCGGGTGAGGCGCGGCGGCCGAACGTGCTGCTGATATGCGTGGATGACCTGCGGCCGGAGCTGGGGTGCTACGGTTGCGGGCACATCCAGACGCCGCACATCGATCGGCTGGGGCGGGAGGGCAGGATCTTCGAGCGGCACTACGTGCAGGTGGCGATCTGCGTGCCCTCGCGGCAGGCGCTGCTGAGCGGGATCCGGGATGGCGGGGGTGCCGCCTGGGTGGCGGGGCGGAAGTCGGGTGCCGAGCCGGAGAGGCCGGTTTCCATCGCGCATCTCTTCCGGCGGCATGGTTACCGGACGATCTGCATCGGCAAGGTGAGCCACCAGCCCGGGGGCGTCATCGGCCGCGAGGCCCAGCAGCACGAGGTGCCCTTCAGTTGGGATGTGGCGCGCGGGCCGACCGGGAAATGGGGGTCGCCCTGGGGCGCATTTTTCGGGTACGCGGACGGGAGTGTCCGCGAGTATGGCTATGGGGAGGATGACCGCACGCGGCCGGCATATGAGATGGCCGACGTGCCGGACACGGGCTACGCCGATGGCCTGATCGCCGATGAGGCGGTCGGCCAGTTGCGCGAACTCGAGGCGCGGGGCCAGCCCTTCTTTCTCGCCGTCGGGTTCTACAAGCCGCACCTGCCATTCAATTCGCCGAAGCGCTATTGGGACCTGTACGACCGGGAGGAGATCCCCATGGCGACGAACCCGGTTCCGCCCGAGGGCAGCGACCCATCCTTCTGCCTGCACCCGAGCTACGAGGTCACGACCCATTACGGTTGGCCGGAGGGCCCAGGCAAGATCGGGCCGGAGAATGCCAGGACGCTCCGGCACGCGTACTTCGCCTGCGTGAGCTACACCGACGCACAGGTGGGGAAGGTGCTCGACGCGCTTCGGGATTCGGGCCTCGAGCGAAAGACGGTCGTGGTCCTCTGGGGCGACCACGGCTGGCATCTGGGCGATCATGGGATGTTTGGCAAGGACACGAATTACGAGGTGGCCACCCGGAGTCCCCTCATCATCCGGACCCCGGGCCTCGCTCGGCCCGGGGAACCGACGCGCGCGCTTGCGGAGACCGTCGACCTGTATCCCACGCTGGCGGATCTGTGCGGGATCCCTTGCCCGGAGGGGCTGCCCGGGGACTCGCTGGTGCCGGTGATCCAGGAGCCGGGGGCCCCGGGCCAACCGTGGGCGATGAGCCACCTGCCCACCCGCGCGAAGCAGAACGTGATCGGATACACATTGCGCGATGATCGCTACCGGATCGTCGAGTGGCGCAGGCGGGATTCCCGCCAACAGGTGCTGGTCGAACTGTACGACCACGAGCACGACCCCGAGGAGAACCGCAGCGTCGCCGCCGATCGCCCCGATGTCGTGGAAAGGATGCTGGGCGTCCTCGGGCCGATCGTGGACGGGTTGGTCCGCGAAAACGACGCGACGATCAAGTAGCGAAGGGCCTTCGGCCCTTCGGCGGCGGCCTGGGCCCACGCCGAAGCCCGAAGAGGCTTTTCGCTACGAATCGTCCTGTCAAACGGGCGCCTCTGGAGTTAGGCTTATGGCGTCGAAGGCTAGTGGGCATGGCGCGGTTATCCCGGGAGAGTCGGCGGGCGTACGAGAGGTATCTTCGGGAGCTTCTCGGGGCGCCGCACATCCGGGCGCGGCACGCGGGCACGTGTTATCCCGCGGATCGCGATGGCGTGCTAAGGATGGTGCGGGCCCATTTCGAGGAGGGTGTGGGTGACCTGCCCGACCGTGCGAAACGGGACGGCAGACGGGGTTCCCTGCCGGGACTGGTGGTCCCCCACCTCGATTTTCGGGTTGGGGGGCCGGTGTATTCCCACGGGTATCGCGAACTGCTGTCTTTCGAGCCGGCGGACCTGTACGTGATCCTGGGGGTGGGGCACCGGTGCCCGGCCGAGCTGAGCGTCTCGCGCAAGGGATACGAGACGGTGTTGGGCGAGGTGCCGTGCGACGAGGCGTTCGTGGAGAGGCTCGTCGGGCGCCTCTCCTTCCCCCTCGATGTGGAACCCCTGAGCCACCACGACGAGCACTCGATCGAGTTCGCCGTGATCTACCTCCAGGCGATGGCCGCGCTGTTTCCCGAGTATGCGGGTTTCTCGATCGTGCCGGCGCTGTGTGGCGGGATGCACGAGGAGATCCTGCGCGGCTCGTCGGAGGGCTCGGCGTTTGAAGCGTTCGCCCGGGGGCTGGGGGAGACCATCGCGGGTGACCGCCGGCGGGTGTGCGTCCTGGGTAGCATCGATGGCTCCCACGTGGGGCCGAGGTTCGATCACCCCTTTGAGGTCGACGCGGCAGTCCGCCGAAAGATCGAGGGCATGGATCGGGCCGCCTTCGGGGCGGCGGGCGCGGGGGACCCCGAGGCATTCCTGCGGGTGTTCGCGGAGACGTATAACGCGCAGGGGTTCGATGGCGTCGGTGTCATGTACGTCATGCTCCACCTGTTCCGGCGGCGCGCGGCCTTCGAACTGCTCAGGTACCACCAGTGGTACGAGCGGCGCGACCGGTCGATGGTGACACTCGCCAGCGGGGTTTTCCGGCCGGTGGCCTGACTCGAAAATTGGGTCGCGATGTAGGCTGCGCCTTGGCGCGCGCGGACGGTGGATTCGGCAGCGTGCGCCAAGGCGCAGCCTACCATTTTCCGCCCCGATGGTGCGCCCACCTTTGTTCTTTCCTTCGGCAAGATACTGATATATCAGAAGGCATGGGCACATCGGATCATGGCGCGGGCGGCGGGCGCGCGACGCGTGCGAGGCACGTGGTGGTGGGGCTGGCGGTGCTGCTGGCGATGGTGACGTACATCGACCGGGCCTGCATCGCGACGCTGGCGCCGGACATCATGCGGGACCTGCATCTCTCGAAGGAGCAGATGAGCCTGGTGTACAGCGCGTTTGCGCTGGCGTACGCGGCGTTCGAGATCCCGACGGCGTGGTGGGCGGACAAGATCGGGACGCGGCGGGTCCTGACGCGGATCGTGCTATGGTGGTCGGGGTTCACGATGGCGACGGGCGCGGCGTTCAACTTCGTGTCGCTGGTGGCGACTCGGTTTCTATTTGGGGCGGGGGAGGCGGGGGCGTGGCCGAGCGCGGCGCGGGCGTTTTCGCGCTGGGTGCCGAGGCGGGAACGTGGGACGGTGCAGGGGATATTTTTCACCGGCGCGCATCTGGCGGGGGGTCTGACGCCGATGCTGGTGTTATTCATGACGGGCTTCATGTCGTGGAGGGCGGTGTTCGTGGTATTTGGCTTTCTGGGGGTGGCGTGGGCGATCGTCTGGCACCGGTGGTTTCGGGACGATCCATCCGAGCACCCGTCGGTGAACGCGGCGGAGTTGGACAAGATACGGGCGGGGCGGGAGCCGGAGGGCGAGCACCCGAAGAGCTGGGAATACTGGCGGCGGCTGTTCGGGCATCGCAACATACTGCCCCTGTGCCTCATGTACTTCCCGAACAGCTACGCGTTTTACTTTTGCATCACGTGGCTGCCGACGTATCTGGCGGAGAAGCACGGATTCGAGGCGATATCTCTGGGATTTTTTGCGGGGCTGCCGTTGATCATGAGCGTGATGGGGGACCTGCTGGGCGGGGTGACGACGGATGCGGTGGCGTCGAGGTATGGGCTTCGCATGGGTCGGGCGGCGGTCGGGGTGGTGGCCTACATCGTGGCGGGTGTGGCGATGCTGATGGCGACCGTCGTGGGGCATCCGGTATTGGCGGGGGCGCTGATCGCGGTGGCGGTCGGGGCGAGCATGTTCACGCTCGGGGCGGCGTGGGGGACGTGTTTGGACATCGGGGGGAGCCATGCCGGCGTGGTGAGCGCGACGATGAACACCTCGGGGCAGATCAGCAGCGTGCTGAGCCCCTTGATGGTGACGTACCTGCTGGGGCGGTTTGGCGACTGGAATGCGCCGCTGTATGTCATGGGCGGGCTGTTCCTTTTCGGGGCGGTCTGCTGGTGTTTCATCGATCCGCGGCGGCGGGTATTTGAGGGATCGGGGAGGGCGTGAGCGATGGAAGGGGTAGCCGACAAGCTGAAGTCGGGGCGTGCGGCGCTGGGCGGTTGGACGCTGACGGGGCATCCGGCGGTGGCGGAGATCATGGCGGGGTCGGGGTTTGATTTCCTGTGCGTGGATCTGGAGCACACGGATATCTCGCTGGGCGACCTGCACCGGTGCGCGCTGGCGGCCAAGGGGACGGGGTGCGAGGTGCTGGCGCGGCTGCCCTCGTGTGACGCGGTGATGGCGAAGCGGGCGCTGGACCTGGGGGCGGCGGGGATCATCGTCCCGTCGGTGAATTCGGTGGAGGAGGCGGCGCGGGCGGTGGCGATCGCGCTGTTTCCGCCGGAGGGGGTGCGCGGGGCGTCGCTGTGCCGCGCGACGGGATACGGGAGCAAATTCGACGAATATTTTCGCGGGCACAATCGGCGCGCGGTGGTTGTGGTGATGCTGGAGCACCGGGATGCCGCGCGCGACGCGGATGCGATCCTGGCGACGCCCGGGATATCGGCGGCGCTGATCGGGCCGTATGACCTGTCGGCATCGATGGGCCTGGCGGGGCAATTGGATCACCCGGAGGTGGCGGGGGCGCGAGCGCGGATATTGGACGCCTGTCTGCGGCGGGGGGTTCCGGCGGGGATCCACGTGGTGTCGGGTGATCCGGCCGAGATCGGGCGGCGGATCGAGGAGGGGTTTCGGTTCATCGCTTGCGGGATCGACACGCTGTTCTTGAGGGATGGTTGCCGGCGGTCGCTGGCCGGGGCGGGGAGGTGACGCGCATGGCGACGGGTGATATCGTGTTGGTGACCGAGCCTGAGTTTCGCAAGGGGGAGGCGGTATTTTGCCGCGCGGAGGGGATCCGATTCGAGGCGGCGCCGGCGGAGGAGGCAGTGCTGGCCCAGCGGGTGAGGCAGGCCGGGGCCCGCGCGGTCGTGGTCGGGGTTGAGCCGTACGCGGGGCCGCTCTACGAGGCCCTCGGTATTTCGGCCGGGGGCCTGATCGCGAGGTTTGGCGTTGGGCACGACAACGTCAGCAAGCCGCTGGCGCGGCGGAATGGCATCCGCGTCACGAACACGCCCGGGGCGCTCGACGTCAGCGTGGCCGAGCACGCGATGTGGCTGATGGGCTGTCTGGCGCGCAGGGTCAGCCGCACGGAGGCGGCGTTCCGGGCCGGGAGGTTCGCCGGCGAGACGGGCATCGAATTGGGCGGGAGGACGCTCGGAATTTTGGGGTTTGGCAAGATCGGGCGGAGGGTCGCGGCCATCGCGCATTTCGGCTTTGGGATGCGGGTCGTGGCGGCGGACAGCCTGGGGGCGTCCGAAGTGGCATCGCGGGAGGGTCGACCGATCGAGGAGGTCTTGGCCGAGTGCGGGACCGAGGAGTACACGACCGATGTGGAGGCAGCATTTCGCGGGGTGGATATCCTGAGCATCCATCTGCCGGTGACGCCGGCCACGACGCGCTTCGTGAATGCCGGGCGCCTTTCCTGGATGCGGCGCGGCGCGCTGGTGGTCAACACCGCGCGGGGGGCGGTGCTGGACGAGGGGGCGCTCTATGATGCCTTGGCCGAGGGGACGCTGGGCGGTGCGGCCCTGGACGTCTTCGAGAACGAGCCCTATCGGCCGGTGGATCCGGAGAAGGACCTGCGTCTCCTGCCGAACGTGGTGCTGACGCCGCACGTGGGGTCGAACACCGCGGAGGCCAACCGGCGCATGGCGGAGGCCTGCGTCGAGAACGTGAGGTGCTTCCTCTCGGGAAGTTTCGACCTGTTGAGCCTGGTCGAATGAGGCATAACCTATCGCATGTCTCGATGGGATGACGCGTTCTGGGGCGGCCTGGTGGCCGATGCGCTGGCCATGCCGGTGCACTGGTATTATGATCGCAAGGCGCTGCGGCGCGACTACGGAACACCGGAGAGGTATCTCGCGCCGAGGAACCCGCATCCGGACAGCATCCTGTGGCGGTCGGCCTACGAGCCCGAGAACCAGCGGGGCGACATCCTCCGCGAGCAGGCGGTTTACTGGGGGAAGGCGGGGATCCATTATCACCAGTTCCTCGAGGCGGGGGAGAACACCCTGAATCTCCGATTGGCCTGCGAGCTGCATCGGCTCGTGAGGCACCTGGAGGGCTACGACGCCGACGCGTGGCTCGGGCATTATATCGAATGCATGCTGGCGCCCGGCTGGCACCGGGATACGTACGTCGAGGAATACCACCGGGGGTTCTTTACGAATTATTCGCGGGGCAAGGCGCCGCGGGAGTGCGGCATCGAGGATGGGCACATCGGGGGACTCGCCCAGGTGCCGGCCCTGATGGCCGCGCTGCCACCGACCGACGTGGGGTCGCGATGCTCGATCGCGGCGGAGCACGTGCGCCTGACGCACCGGCACGAGGGGGTGGCGCGTGCCGCGGAGGCTTTTGTCCGGATGCTGCATGCCATCGCGGGGGGAACGCATCCCCGCGAGGCCATCGAGCGCGAGGGCGCCGAATGGTTTCATGTCCACCAGGCGGCGGCGTGGACCCGGTTGACCGATGACACTGTCGTCGGGGAGGAACTCAGTCCGGCGTGCTATATCGGCGACGCATTTCCCGCGGCACTGTATCTGGCGTGGAAGTATGCCGAGGATTTCAGCGCGGGCATCGAGGCGAACGCCGCGGTGGGTGGGGACAGCTGTCACCGGGGCGTGGTGATCGGCGGGTTGCTCGGAGCGGCCAACGGGGTGCCCGAGCGCTGGCTGCGGGGCCTGAAGGCATGGGCTGACGCCCCACAGGCCTGAAGGGTTATCGGTGGATCGAGTCCGCCGTTTGGCGAGGGCGCTGCCGCCCATTTGTCCGTGTGCGGACGGCAATTGTGAGGGTCTGAAAGGGGCGGGAAAAATAAGTGTGGGGAAACCCCTTGCGAGATGCGGCCCGCAGCATTAAGGTTTTGTTGAGGCATTGACTTATGCGTGGTGTGACAATGGGCGGTGGGATGGTGCGGCGCGGGAGGTCTGGGAACGGGGGGCAATCGCTTGTGGAATTGGCGCTGGCGTTGCCGGTGCTGTTATTTCTATTGATCGGGGTGATCGAGGGGGGCGCGATGATCCGGGACCACATGACCTTGGGCAACGCGGTGCGGGAGGGGGCGCGGGCGGCGGCGCTGGGCCGGACGACATCGGCGATCACGAACCGTCTGGGGAAGGTGGCGAGCCCGCTGGCGATCACGTCACCGAACGGGTCTTTCACCTTACAGTGGTCCACGAACAACGGGGCGAGCTGGTATGCGTGGCCGGCGGATCTGACGAACCCCGCGACGGGGGCGGATTACAATGGCGTGCCGAGCGGGGCGATGATCCGGGTGGATCTGACGAGCCGGCACAACAGCCTTACGGGATTCATCCCCTTCATGACGAAGAACTTGACGCGGTTTGCGGTATTGCGGCGCGAGCCGAACTGACGAAGGAGGCGGTGCCATGAAGGATCAGAGCTTGAGCGGCGGGCGGCGCGGGAACGTGCTGGTGATGTTTGCCCTGGGGCTGGTGGTGCTGCTGGGGGCGGTTGGTCTGGGCGTGGATTATGCGATGCTGGTGGCCGATGCGTCCCGGCTGCAGCAGTCGTGCGATTTCGCGGCGCTGGCGGGGGCCCTGAAGCTGAAGAACTCGCCCGAGGATGGCGATGGCGATGACGTGGCCAACGCGCGGACGGACGCGGACCGCGTGGCGCGGGACCAGATGGACACGCTGAAGGATTTGCGGATCTCGTTCGCGATGGACAACGCGCGGATCCGGGTGGAGGCGGACTACCTGCGGCGGCACCACTTCATCCGGCTGCTGGGATTCAACGAGACCACGATCACGCGATGGGCCACGGCCGAGGCCTCGGTGGTCGCCGGGCTGAGCGGGGCGGCGCCGCTGGCGATCACGACGACCGATTACAACAACTACAAGAACGGCAACCCGCTGACGGTCCGGATGGCGCGCAACCAGGACGAGGATTTTGATCCGGGCGACGTGCTGGCGATAAGCACGACCGACAATCCGTCCAAGACGGTGAGCGAATGGGAGGACGAGGTCCGGGACGGGATGGACGCCTCGGTGATGGTGAATCAGGAGGTGGTCAATTCGCTCAATGCGGACACGCGGAACCAGGGGCGGCGGCTGGTGAGCGCGCTGGGCGACCGGATACAGCGCTCGGCCCAGCCCCCGTGGAATGACAATGGCAGCACCTACACCTATCCGGATTACCCCGCGGACAATCCGCGGGTGATGACGATCCTGGTCGCCCCGGAGAAAGAACAGTTCAGCGGGACCTCCCTGCATCCCACGTCGATCGACCGGCTGATCGCAGTTTATATGGAGGACGGGTATCGGGACAGTGGGGAGTTCTACATGCGGATACGGATCCTTCCGTACAAGGCCTATAACAGCGAGACGCCGGGGCTGGTGATCGGCGGGCCCAGCACGGTCAACTCGGGCCTGTACGTCATCCGCCTGATCGACGATCTGGATGCGAGTTCGGGCGGTTCGGTTGCCGGATTGTAGGGTCGTCCCGCGCAATCCAAAGCGGCGCTGCCACGCCGCGGTCCAAAATAGGGTCGCCCCTTCGCCCGCCGCGCGGGTTCCGGCTACGCCGGGAGCCAAAGCGGTGTCGCCGCTGCGCTCTGCCACCGCAGTCCATAAAAACGGTCGCCTCTGGTCAAGCGGGGCCGGGCGGGTCCACGGCCTCGCTGCCGTGGCCACATCGGGAATTTTCGTGTCGGGCTTTGTCTGGCCGACTCCTATACCTCGATGACCAAGGTCTGTCCGGTCTGGCAGGTGACGGGCGGATCGAGGGTGAGGGTGGCGGTGCGGCCATTCTGGTCGAGGCGTGCGGGGATGGCTTGTCCGGCGAGGAGGACGGTGGCTTGGGAGGCTTTGGAACCGGCGGGCAGTTCGAGGGAAAGGGTGGCGAGACGGAGGCTGCCCCATCGGACGGCGATCTGCGCTTTGAGCGCGGCCTTCTCGTGCCTCTGGGAATAGGTGCCCCAGCCCGTGGCGGCGGTGAACGGGGCCCGGAAATTTTCCGGGTGGAGGCGCGGGGCAAACCCGAGGTGGGCCTTGGGGCCGTGGTGCTCGTAGCCGCAGGCGGCGAGGAAGACGCCGTGGCTGGCCATGGAACGGGCGTAGTGGTCTCCGCATTCGACCTCGTTCCACGGGTTGCGGCGGAGCGGGTGGTAGCGGTCGTGGACGGCGCGGGCGATGGCGAGCCCTTCCTCGATCATGCCCTCCCATATCATGTGGCCGGCGACCTGATATTCGAAGCCGTTCATGCACTCGTTGAAGTAGCCTGCGAACGAGGGTTTCTTGTTGCCCTGGCCCTGGGCGCGCTCGAAGGACCAGTCCGCGCGCGGGAAGGTGCACATGAGGAGGCCGGCCTCGCCGGCGAGGGCATACCAGCGGCCGGGCTTGAACGCCTCGCGGTAGGGGCCGACGTCGGGGGCGAAGTTGAATCGCCAGAGAGAGCGGAGGGCGGAGAGGGTCTGTTCCTTCGGGAGGACGCGCCCGAGGCCGACCTGAAAAGCCCAGCTTTGGCCGAAGACCTGATCGATGTGGCAGCCGGTGCCGGAATTGATGGCGGCGGGCTGAGCGGGGTCGGGCCGGTTGATGAAGTAGTCGCCCTCGAAGAGGCGGGAGACGAGGTTGGATTGCCCGGCCTCGAATATCGCGTGGCAACGGTCGGCGAACTGGGCGTCCCCGGCCTCCCGGGCCATCGCTTCCCCGGCGCGGAGCGCGGCGAGGTACAGTCCGCTGAGCCAGGCGACGGGGCCATACCAGTCGGCGTCGAGGGTGTTGTGCTGTTTGCCCTCGATGATGCCGTCGCCGTCGGCGTCCTGTCCGATGAGGAATTCGATGGCCTGTCGCGCGCGCGGCCAGATGCGGCGGAGGAAGGCGTCATCGGCGGACATCTGGTGCTCGCGGTAGGCGCGCAGGATGCAGCCGCACTGGCCATCGATGGCGGGGTTGGTGTGGAATTCGCCGCGGAAGCCGATGGAGCCCGTGGCGGGATCGAAGGCGACCCCGAAGTCGGCCATCTCGCGGGCGGAGCGCTCGAGGTCGGGGAAGAGGCGGGCGACGGAATGGGCGTAGTGCCAGACGTGGGTGCAGGTGCCCGCGCAGCAACCGACGCCCTCCCAGCCATAGAATCTTCCGGATCGGAGGCGGTGGGCCGTGGAGGTGGCCAGGGTCGAGGCATTCGCGAGCGTTCGGTCGAGGAGCCAGTAGGGGAGCGTCGAGTCGTACCAGGTGTCGCGCCAGAGGCGTGTCTCGGTGAAGAGGCGTTGCCGGTGCGCCGCAAGGTGCGATGCGACCTCGGTGGCGGAGGCGAAGCGGGTGGCGTAGTGCCGGCCGCCGTCGGCGAGGCGGTTATCCTTGATCCACTGGTCGGCGCCGAGGGTCAGGTTGGGGAAGTGCCACGCGATGACGAAGGTGACCGTCTTTGATTCGCCGGGCGCGAGGCTCATTTGGCGGGAGATGGCGCCGACGAGTTTTGCCGGGAAGGGTTTGGCGGTCTCGGTGTCGGGGGCATTCGCGAGGGCGCCGTCGATGGTCTCGCCGCCGGGCCGGCAGGCGCGGGCGCGGTCGTCTGGCGTGGCATCGAGGAGGGCGAGGGCGAGGGTTCCAAAGTCGTGGGCTTCGGTCAGGGGGACGGGGGGACCCGACGCGCCGCGCGGCTCGTCGGCAAATTCGATCTGGTCGCAATCGATGTGGCCCCAGCCGCCGGAGTGGGCGTCGACGATCTCGATGCGAGCCTCTTTTCCCTCGATGTCGGCCACGGACCAACTGACCCAGGCCATGGCGTCGGAATTGTTGCCCTGCGCGGTCCGGGCGACCTTGCCATCCACGATCAGGTTGACGCAGGTCTGGCCGGCATGTTTGCCGCCGCCGACGAGGAAACTGATGAATCGGCGCCCGATGGTGAACTCGGGCGAGACGAGTTTTCCGGTGAGTTTGTCGGAGCCCGTCCAGGAGTTGACGAGTCCCTTGCCGAGGAAGCCGGAGAGTTTCTGGATCGTGCGCGGGCCGCCGGCGGGGGCGGTGCCGAAGGCCTCGCCCTCGACGGACCAGTCGCCGTAGGCCCCGCCCTCGAAGTCGGCGAAGACGATGGCGGCGCGCGGCGGGAGCTTGGGTGCCGGGCTCTCTCGTGCGGCGCATTCGAGCAGCGTGATGCCGTCCTTCCGCGAGACACGGTTGACGCGCTCCAGGGCATAGCGGCCACCGGTGTGCAGGCAGAGCGCGTTTTCCAGCCAGCCGCCGATCTCCGCATCGAGCGGGTCGGCGCCGCTGTTCCGCAGGGTGAAGTTCAGGGCGGTGGCGGGGAGGCTGGAGGCGAGGGTATCGATCGGGATGAAGGGGGAGAACGCCTCCAGTTCCGCTTCGATGGGGCAGCCGGGGTCGCGGTACGTGACGCGGGCGATGGGGTACTCGCCTTGGAAGGCGATCTCTTTCCATCCGGAACTGTCCATGCGCCGGGTGGAGCCCGCGACGCGGATGGCGAATCCCTGATCGACGGGCGATTCGGCCCCCATGGGCGAGGCGTAGTGCTCCGCGCCAGTGCGGATGTGCTTGTTGAAGATGTCCCAATGCCAGAGGCGGCCGTCACCGCCGAGATACAATTGGCCGGCGCAGGCGCCGCCGATGGGCATGCCGATATGCTTCCGCTCGTCGATGTCGGCGAATACCGCGGGCACGCCCCGCTCGAAAAGGGATTTGACCCAGGCGGGATCGAGGCGCTTGTCGGCGGGTACCAGTCTCTCGAAATCCTCGCGGATGAATGGCCCGGCCATGACGGGGAGGCGCGAGGCGAGCATGGCGGCGGCGGCGGCGCCCGCCGCGGTCAGGAAGTCGCGGCGGCTGAGCGGGCCGCAGCAACCCGAGGGGGCGCAATCGCAGTCGGAAGGGACGCGGGGGCCGGGGAGGGGCAAGGATCTCATGGCAAAAGATTGTCGGGTGGGTGGCGGTTTGCAATCGGTTCCGGTTTGAAAGACATGCGTCAAACGAATATTTTGAAAGAGGATAGCCCCGCCGCCGGCGCGGGGACGCGCCGCGTCATTCAGCCAGAGTCAACCACGCGCCGGATGATTCATGGGGAAACTTCCGATGTGGCCGAGGGGCCGTGTGGACTGCGGTGGCAGAACCCCGCCAAGGGTGGCGACACCGCTTTGGAACGGCAGCCTGGTCGCCTCTGGCGATCGGAGCGCAGGCGTCGGCCCTGGCGCGCGGGTTCCGGCTCCGCCGGAAGGAAAAGCGGTGTCGCCGCTGCGCTCTGCCACCGCAGCAACTGTGTTTTCA
>CAZYWZ010000031.1:0-62078 GCA_964651705.1 uncultured Verrucomicrobiales bacterium | reverse complement strand
ACTGGCTGGTTTTGAATCGACCGCCCGTGGCGGGTTTTGAAGTGACCGGTGACACATTGTGGTGGTCCTGCTCGTGGCGGGCAGGCTCTGACCGCGGCCGGGCGAGAAGTCGGCGCAGGGCTTGCGCCGCGGCGCATGTGGCAGGAGGTTTCCGAGAGGTGAAGCCCGGATTTCAAGAAGGCCCGCCATGCCCGTTGAATTCAAAGACTATTACCAGGTCCTCGGCGTGCGTCCGGACGCCCCGGACGAGGAGATCAAACGGGCCTTTCGCGCGCTCGCGCGCAAGCATCATCCCGATGTCGCGAAGGATAAAAGGGCGGGCGAGGACAAATTCAAAGAAATCAACGAGGCCTATGAGGTCCTCGGCGATCCCCAGAATCGCAAGAAGTACGACCGGCTGGGCGCCGATTGGCAGGCGGGCGGGGAGCCCCGTCCGCGCGCGGCTGGAGAAGGAGATTTCCGGGGGGCCACGGGCGCCGGCGAGGGGTTCGAGTTTCGATTTGAGGGCACGGGATTCAGCGATTTCTTCGAGCATTTCTTCGGCGGTCGCGCCGCCGGGTCCCGAACTGCCTCGCGGTTCGAGCAGGACTGGTATGCGGGGGGTGATGCCGTGGGGCGGCACGCCGCGGTGCGGGGCGACGATGTCCAAGGGGACATTCTCATCACGCTCGACGAAGTCCTCAAGGGGGCCATGCGGGCGATATCGGTGCGACGGGTCAACAGCCGCACCGGGGAAGAAGAGACGCAGACCTATCAGGTGCGGATTCCGGCCGGGGTCCAGGCGGGCCAGTCCATTCGGCTTCCGGGAAAAGGGGGAGAGGGCCTTGGTGGGGCCAGCTCCGGCGACCTGTACTTGCGCGTGCGCTACGCCCAGCACCCCGATCTGTCGGCACGCGGGACCGATCTGGTCGGGCATGTGGAGGTGGCCCCGTGGGAGGCGGTGCTGGGTGCCACGATCCCCGTGAGGACCCTGGAAGGCACCCTCTCGTTGAAGATTCCCCCGGGCACCCAGCAGGGAACCCGGCTCCGCGTCCGGGGCAAGGGCCTCCCCGCCGGCGGCGCGGGGCGCGGCGACCTCTACGTCGCGATCTCAATCGAGGTCCCATCCCATGTCGCGCCCGCGCAGAAAGCCCTGTGGGAACAGTTGTCCAGAGAATCGGCCTTCAACCCCAGGGGCGTTTCATGACCGACCGCTCGCCGTGCCGCCCTTCGGGTGGCTTGGTCGAAACCACAGGTGACGCGATCCTACCTAAGCTGCGGGACCTGTATGCTTCCCGCATTACCCAGCACGCCAAACGCGCTGAGGAGCCACAGGACGACTCCGATGACCACGACGACGTTCAGGATCTGCTTGATCTTGCGATCCAATGGGATGTAGGTGTTCACAAGCCAAAGCAATACCCCTACGACGATCAGCGTTATTATCAGTGATATGAGTGACATTTTGATTCTCCGATCTAGTCCTTACTCTACTCTATCTATATCTACGCTATAACATGCGGCAGGTCTGATGCTGTCGCCATGGGGTGTTGTCCCCACCGGAGAAATTGGCGGGTCGCGCTATGGCTCGCCCCGATCGACCCTCTTTCTGAGTGCCCGGCTCATACGGCGGGCCGTAAAGGGTGACAATTATTTATTTCTTCCTGTAAAGACTCGATTGGCGCGGCATCGAGCGCCTCGCGCGCGCTCGCCAGACGGCCCGCGAATCGCGCGCGGTCGTGCGGGGATACTATGGTGATCTCGGCCAATTCGGCGATCCATTGCGCGTGTTGCCGGAGTGCCCGCCGACGGCTCGCGCTGGCCGTCCTGCTGGAGATGGTTTGAAGTGCGCCAAGCATCCGCAACATGATGCCAACATTGCCAGCAGCGCTGCCGCGAATTTGATCGAACGATTCCGCCAACAGGCTCGCGAATGTTTGCCCGACGGCGATCACCCTCAGTTCCCCGTCCTCATGGCGGTGCGATGAGGGGACATCCCTGGAGGCCAGCCGCGCGAGAATCGCCGTCAGATAGTCCACGCACATCACGGCGGTGGTGGTGTCGTTGACACTGGGCGAGAGTGCGCGTAACGCCATATCCACGATCTGCCTGATCCCGAAGGCGCAATCCTGTTCCAATGTGCGGTGGCGGCTTATGCGGAATGCCGCCTGCAGGGCCAAGGCGGTCTCCTTTCCGGGCGGCTCCCCCAGAGCAAGCGAGGCGAGAGGGGCATTCTCGACGACGAACTGCCCGACCCCGCGTTCCATCCTCACGATCGTCTTGTGCTCCCGTGCCAGACGCAGGAGCGCCGCGCTATCCACGCCTTGGATGTAACCATTGCACATCGCGGGGACAGTCTGCCATACCTGGTCGGCCACGGGGGAAGGCGCCCGATCGCCATCCTCGCAATCCGGACCCTGCCCGAGGTCCCCGGGATAGAGTCGATCAATGGCCAGCATGGTCTCGGCGGCGACCGAGGCGATGATGCTCGATGCCTGGATCGATGACGCGATGTGATGGATGAAAAAAATGAGGACGCCGATACCGCCCAATGCCAGCACCACGCCAAGAGAGGCCGCCAGTGCCGGAACAAAACCGCCCGCGTCGCTGCCGCGGATGGCTTGCAACACGATAAGGCAATAGATGAAAACACCGGCAAAAATCCCGAGCACCACCTGGGTGACGCGGTCGCGCATAAAGTTCCTCAGGATGCGCGAAGTGTATTGGCTCGACGCCAACACAAGCGTCATCAGCGTCATCGAAAATGTGATCCCGACCACGGTCATCATCGAACCGGCGATCGTGGACAACATCCCGCGCGCGCCATCCGCGCTGACGCCAAAGAGGCGGGGCCATCGGGCCAGCAACCATTTGTCACCGAGGAGATCCACCTCAATCAAGGTCAGCGCCAGGACGATGCCGCCGCCGACAATGAGCGACGGAAGAAACCAAAAACTCGTCCGCAGGTTTCCCAGAAATTGTTTCAGTCTATTCATGGTTCGGCCCTCGATGGGGTTGGCTCTCTCGTCGGACGATTCACGGAGGGTGAGCCCGCGCTTCCGCCTTTAGGAGCGATTCAAAGCCCGAGATGACGTCAAACAGTTCCTCGTCGATGTCGCTCTGCCGCAGGCGGTGGTATGTGCCGTTCAGGCCTTCGAGCAGCTCGTCAATGTTCTTGTCGGCGCGCTGCATCGCCGCGAGGCGGCTCGCGTTTTCACTCGCCAGCGATTCCGCGCAAGCCCGATACAGTGAAACGAAAAGATACTCCCGGAGGAGCGCCCGCAAGGTTCTGGTGTCGCGGCCCATGACCTCGGGCAGGTTTCCGGTCGGCCAGGGTTGTTCGGCCAGTTTGCGCCGCCAGGTTTCATCCAGCGGCAGCAGGCGCTGGCTGCCAGGCGCATAGACCGCCCCGGTGGTCGGGCGGTTGTAGAACAGGTGAAGCCCGGCGATCTGCCCCTCGCTGCGACGAGCCTCGGTCTCCAGCAGAATCTGGCCGACCAGCGGGGTGATGGCCTTGACGGAATGTGGCACACCCAACAGACCGGCCAGCGGCACGCCGGCGTCCTGCAGACGCGCATGAACGCGCTCGCCGACCGCCCAGATCAGCGGGTTGTCGGTCAAGCCCGCCAGAACTTCTAGAGCATGGTCCGCGACTTTGTCGTTAAACCGGCCGACCAAGCCCTGATCTGAGCCAAACACGACCGCGCCAATCGCGCCTGTCTTCGCCGTGCTCGCATCTCCAACCATCGGTGAGGCGGAACCCCCGGCCCGGAAACAGACGCCCAGCCCCAGTTCCACGGTGCGGTAGTAATCGCCCAGCGCGCGCACCGACTGCTCGTATTGGCTGATGCTCGAAGCGGCCAGGGCTTTCATGGCGCGGACGACGGATTGCAGATTTCCGGCGCTGTCGATCTTCCGGCGCAGGCTGACGATCGTGTTGCTCATGACATCTCGGCGGGGGGCAGGCCCCTTATGTCACGGTCGGTATCAATCTGGATCTGCAAGTTGTTCTCCCGTTCTTCTTTCAGCCTCCGGCGCGGGCAAGTATTCCCAGAGCGCCTCGTGGGCGATCTCGATGATCGTCTTGCGATCCTCATCGCTCAATTCCTTGGCGCTATCCAGTCGCTCGGTCATTTCCGCCGGAAGCTCCGCCACCGCCGCCCGCACGGCTCGTTCGGCATCCGGCATTTGATCCAGCGGCACGGCGTCGAAGAGCCCGTCGGTCAACGCCAGCAACACGGCGATTTGCGCGGACATGGATGCGGGAGAAAATTCCGACTGCTTGAGACACGCGCGAATGCGCTCCCCGTGCTCAATGACCTTGCGGTTGTCTTCGTCCAGCCGCGCGCCGAACCGGGCAAACGACTCCAGTTCCTCAAACTGTGAATAGGCAAGCTTGAGATCGCCCGCCACTGCCCGGTAGGCGGCCCGTTGCGCCTTGCCGCCCACGCGCGAGACGGACTTGCCGACATCCACCGCGGGCAGCACGCCCAGTTCAAACAGCGATGGCGATAGGTAGATCTGCCCATCCGTGATGGAAATCAGGTTGGTCGGGATATAGGCGGAGATGTTCTGCGCCTCGGTCTCGACGATCGGCAGCGCGGTGAGCGAGCCGCCGTTGAGCTCCTCGCGCAAATGCGTCGAGCGCTCCAGCAGCCGCGAGTGGATATAAAAAATGTCGCCGGGGAAGGCCTCGCGACCCGGGGGGCGGCGCAACAAAAGGGAGAGTTCGCGATAGGCGCGGGCGTGATGCGTGAGGTCGTCGTAAACGATCAGCACATCGCGACCTCGCTCCATAAAATGTTCCGCGATGCTGGTGGCGGCGTAAGGCGCGATATAGGCGAGCCCCGGAGGATCGTTGCCCTCGGTCACGACGACCACGGTGTAATCCAGCGCCTCATTTTCCTGTAGGGTGGCCACGACCTTCGCCACGGCGGACGCCCGCTGGCCGATGGCGCAATAGAGGCAGAGCACATCCTTGCCGCGTTGGTTGAGGATGGTGTCGATGGCGATCGCGGTCTTGCCGGTCTGGCGGTCGCCGAGAATCAGCTCGCGCTGACCGCGTCCGATGGGGATGAGCGCATCAATGACTTTTAACCCGGTCTGGAGCGGCTCGGTGACGGGCGCACGGTCCATGATGGGCGCAGCGGGGCGTTCGACCGGCAGGCGATCGCTGGCCGGCACGGGTCCGTTGCCGTCGAGCGGACGGCCGAGCGGGTCAATGACGCGCCCCAGCAAGCCGTCTCCTACGAGCACATCCGCGACCCGGCCCGTGCGCTGAACTTCATCGCCGGTGTGCAACTCCGAGTATTCCCCAAGCAGCACGACGCCGACTTCGCCTTCGTCCACGTTGAAGGCGATGCCGAACACGCCGGCGGGAAATTTCAGCAGTTCGTCGTAACCCACTCCGGGAAGGCCGGAGACCCGGGCGATGCCAGTGGACACGCTGATGATCGTGCCCACTTCGTGCGGCGTCAGTTGATGCGTGAAGGCTTCGCGCCCCCGCTCCAGGCTGGCGAACGCAGCGTCGAAAGCACCTCGCAGGATGTCGGGAGGGTTGCTCACTTGGGATGGTCGGTAGAGGGCGGTTTGCCTTCGGAGGCGGGCTCGGTCTTTGGTTTGGATTCTCCGCTGGGTTCGCGCTGGTCCGCGTCGTCCGCCGGGGAAGCCTCCCGGTCGGGCTTCGGCGTGGGCCCATCGTCCGCTTTTTCTCTCGCCTGGGATTTTCCCTGTTCATCCAGCAGTTCACCGACGCTTCGCTCCAGCGATGCGAGGTAATCGGCGATGCTCCAGGCCACCTTCCTTCCGTTGACGGTGATCTCGACGCCGCCGATCACAGCCCGCGCGGCCTCGAACCGGATCTCAATATCAGCCGAGAAGGTCTCGTTGAGCGCTCGTTGGATCGCCGCCTTTTGGCCCGGAGGCAGCTCGAAGGCGCTGCGCACAAGCGCCGGTTCGGACGAAGATTTCAGTGCCTTGGCTAGGCATTCCTTTGCCTCATCGTCCAGCGTCCTCAAACGGTGCGCGAACACCTCGCTCATTCGCTCTTCAAGACTAATGCCCGCGAGGTCCTTCAGCGCCTTTCCCGCGATGGCAAACACTTCCCCCTGGCTGCGGCGGGTGATCTCGTCGCGCAGGTGCTGGTTTTCGCGCGTCAGGGCGTCCTGGCGTTTGCGGCGCAAGTCCTCCGCGACCCGCCGCGCCTCCTCGATGAGGCGCCGACGCTCGGCTTGTGCGTCATCCTTCGCCTCGCTCAAAAGTTGTTCGCGCTTCTGGTCGAACTCCTCGATCTTCTGCTCGAACGCGTCGCGCCGCTTTTCGGCTTCGGACTTTATCGTATCGGCTTCCGCGAGTTCCTTGGCAATCCGCTTCTCCCGCGCGTCGAGAGCATTAAGGATTGGCTTGTAGAGAAAGCGCTTCAACAGCCACACGAGGACGAGGAAGTTGAGCGCCTGCGCGCCGACGGTAAACCAGTCAATGAGCATAGGCCTATTCCCCGGCGGCCTGGGCGATGACGTGATTCCAAAACGGATTGGCGAAGATGAGAATCATCGAGACCACGAAACAGTAGATGGCCGTGGATTCGATCATCGCCAGACCGACGAAGAGGGTGCGGGTGATGGTGGCGGAGGCATCGGGTTGCTGGGCCAATGAACTCAGGGCGGTCGAAACCGCTTTCCCTTCGCCCAGGGCCGGGCCAATGCAGCCGACGCCAGTGGTGAGGCCGGCGGTGACAATGGATGCCACCGCGATGAGGGTCATGTTATCCATGCGATTTCCTTTGGTTTTTTGTGTCGTTCATTCACGGTTGTTTTCGGCTTCGGACATTGGGTATGATTCGGTGTCGGGCTTGCGGGCGCGGGTGGCGGCCGCGATGTAGACCGTGGCCAGGATGAAGAAGATCTAGGCCTGCACCATTCCGGTGAGCAGACCGAGCGCCTTCATGACAATCGGAAAGACGAAGGGCGTGATGGTCAGCAAAATCGCAATGATCATCGCCCCGCTCATCATATTGCCAAACAGGCGCACGGCCAGGGCGAGCGTGCGTGAAAGCTCACTGATGATGTTGAACGGGAGCATGATGAATGTCGGGTTCACATAGGACCTGAGGTAGGCGCTCAAGCCCCGCTCTCCGATGCCGAAAAGCGGCACAGCCACAAACACGCACAGCGCCAGCGCCGCCGTCGTCGAGAGCGATCCGGTCGGCGGCTCGAAGCCGGGGATAATGGTGCAGAGCGCGGCCAGGGCAACGAACAGAAAAAGCGTGCCCAGGAATGGGAGATATTTCCTGGGATGGCTCAGGCCGACTTCTTCGATTTGCTTTTCGATCTGCGTGACGACGACTTCCAGAAGGTTCTGCCAGCGCGAGCGCTTGAGGCCGGTGGCCAGCTTGCGCGTGATGAGTGTTGAACCGGCGGCCAGCACGAACATTAACGCCCAGGTGAACAGAATCGTGGCGTTGAATTTGAACGGCCCGTGTTGCCAGAAGATGATTTCGTCGGGACTAAGGCGCATGGCTGGCCCCCCTCGTTGTTGAGTCCCGGGCTTCGGGTCGCGAGCGGGTAAGCCGCGTCACGAGCAGTCGGGCGATCACGAATCCCAGGAGGCAGGCCACCAGGCGCTCCCAGCGACCGTCTGAAACCACATAGAATCCAGCCACGACGATGCCCGTTCGCACCAGCATGCTGCCGAGAAACCAAAGCGCGGGTCGTTGGGAGGAAACGCCCTTGCGCACCGTGCACCACAAGCCGCCGAAAAAGATCGCGCCGAGCAGAACGCCCGCGCCCCCCGCCAGCACCAGCATCACCGTTTCACTCATCTCGATCCTCCTGTTCGTCGCGCATGGCTTTGTCTTCCTTGGATACCCAATACCACGCGTTCAAGCACCCGATGGTGAGCCCGGCAACCAGCAGGGCCAGCGTCCAGGAGCGGGCTCCCGGAAGGCGCTGGTCCAGCCAAAGGCCCAGAGCCGCGCCGAGCAGGGTCGGAATCGCCACGGACCAGCCGATCACTCCCATCATCCCCAAACCAAACCAGACGGTGTATTCCTTGTGACGGCGCGCGCGAAGTTTGCGCGCCGCCTTCGCCCCGACCTCCTGACCGAGCGGTGGCTTCGGCCTGACCGGTCTGTTTTTGGATTCGTTATTCACGATGAAAGTCCGCCATGCGGCGGATGAGTCCGCTCTCCATTTTCACCAGCGCCGAGCGCACGCTCTGTTCCCGTTGGTTGAGATGCAGAAACTCGCGCTCCACCGCCTCGCGCAGTTGGTCGAGGTCCTGCCCTGCAATGGCGTTGCGAACGGAGACGAACACATCCGGACCGGTCTTGATCAGCACGCCTTCATCCACGGCGACGCAAATCTCGCCCCCGGCTTCGGTTTCGTAAATCAAGATGCCCGGCGCGAGCGCCGCGACGCAGTCGAGCCGTTGCGGCAACAGCCCGAATGAGCCATCCCGCGTTTCGGCCACGATGCGCAATACGCCGGTCTTCTCGTCGAAAACGCCGTCGGGCAGGAGCATTTTAAGATTCATGAGCGTGGTCGGGGTTCTCGGTTGCAGGCTCGGGCTTCGACCCGCGCTTGGGCGGAGCTTCGGATTGGCCCTCGGATCTGGCACCGGGGGCTGGTTTTGGGTTGCACCGGGCTTTGTTTCCAAATTCGGAATGGGAGGAATCTTCGTCGCCAGCCCGGCCGGATTTCGCTTTTGCCTTCGCCTCATCCACGCCGCCGATCATGTAGAGCGCGCTTTCCGGGAGGTTTTTGAATTGGTCGCACAGGATTCGCTCACAACCATCCAGCGCCTGCTCGCGGCTTACGAGCTTGCCCTTGAGCCCGGTAAACTGCTCGGTCGTGAAAAATGGCTGGGTGAGAAACCGCTCCAACCGCCGGGCGCGGGCGACCACTTTGCGATCCTCCTGCGATAGTTGCTCCAGGCCGAGCATGGCGATGATGTCCTTGAGCTGCTCGTATTGCGCGAGTGTCTGGCGGACCGCCTGAGCGATGCGATAATGCCGTTCGCCGACGATGCTTGGCGTGGCCATCTTGGAACTTGACTGCAGCGGGTCGATGGCAGGGTAAAGGCCCTCGCTCGCCCGCTTGCGCGAAAGGACGATGGACGCCGAAAGATGACCGAAGGCATGCACCGCCGCCGGATCGGTGAAATCATCCGCCGGCACATACACGGCCTGGATGGAGGTGATCGCCCCCGTATCCGTGTTGGCAATGCGCTCCTGCAGGCGCGACAACTCCGTGCCCATCGTGGGCTGGTAACCGAGGCGGGACGGCATCTGCCCCATCAACCCGGACACCTCAGAACCGGCCTGGATGAACCGGAAAATGTTGTCGATCAGCAGCAGCACATCGCGCCGCTCGTCGTCCCGGAAGTACTCGGCCATCGTCAATGCGGCGTGGCCCACCCGGAAGCGGCTGCCCGGGGGCTCATTCATCTGCCCGAAGACCATCACCATGTTCGGCAGCACGCCGGCTTCCTTCATCTCGCGGTAAAGCTCCTCGCCTTCGCGACAACGCTCGCCGATGCCGCAAAAGATGCTCACGCCCTCTTGGTGCCCGATCATGTTGTGAATCATTTCGGTGAGCAGCACGGTCTTGCCGACGCCCGCCCCGCCGAAGAGTCCCGCCTTCCCGCCGCGCTCCAGCGGCACGAGCACATCAATCGCCTTGATGCCGGTCTCGAAGACTTCGGATTTGGTGGAGCGCCGGGCCAGCGGCGGCGGAGCCCTGTGGACAGAGCGCCATTGGACACCGGACAGCGCCCCTCCACGGTCGATGGTGTTGCCGAACACGTCGAACATCCTAGAGAGCACCGCTTTGCCCACCGGCGCCTGCAGCGGTCCGCCGGAGTCCTCTACCGCCATGCCGCGCGCGAGACCTTGCGTTGGCGTCAAGGCGATTCCGCGAACATGACGCGCATCAGGCTGGGCCAGAACCTCGATGACGATTTCACCCTCATTTCCCGCGCGCAACACCGAGTGGATCGGCGGCAAATGCCCGTCGAACCGCACGTCCACGACGCTCCCCCGCACCGAACCGACCACGCCGCGATTCGGGGAGTTTGCTTTCTCGTTCATTCCTGTCCCCCGGTCGTTGGTTCGCCGCCGGCGGCGGGCGCACTTAGCAGGAGGAGGTGCTCCGGCAGGTCGAGGCGAGTCACGCCGATCCGGTTGTCGGCCATACCGCAATATACATCGAATCGATCTGGTGTGCCGAGATCATTGCGCCGGTCTATCGCGGCGAGGAGCACGGCATCGCCTGCAAGGACCATCTCCGCGATGGCCATGCTTAGGACCTCGCGGAGCTTGCGAATCCCGTGGGCTTTTCCGATGCCTTCGTGAACGGCTTGCAGGATGTCGCCATCCCTTTCCGCCATCTCTTTTCACCGGCAACCGCAAGGCGGTCGATGTCTCGGAAGTGATGCGGCGCAAACTTGGTGTCCTCCCACAGCGCGCGGGCCGACCAGCCGTGAAGATCAGTCATCTCGAACAGCACGCGCAATTTTCCGTGCCGCCGCCTGCGCCCACAGCGTGCGCCGGGAGATTTTCGTCCTGTGAATCTTCCTGCGAGAGGGCCCAGCGCGTCGCCTTTTCGTAGTCGGTGAAGGCATTGACCGAAAGGCCGCGGTCGTGCGAGCCGGCATCGAAGAGGCCGGCGCGGTCGAAGCTGGCCCCAGGGCGCACGAGGAGGGCCACCCTCCTCTCGGGGGCATCGCCGTTCAGGCCAGGATTCGCCTCAATCTGGTACACGTCGAATATCGACGTGCGGGACTGCGTGTCACGGAGATCGATGAGCAACTCGTATTCGACAGGGAGATGCTCGGCCCCCGCGATGTCATCGAGGAGCTTCCTGCTCGCGGTGATGCCAAGGTTTCCATCGGGCCTCACATCAAGGAAGTCTCGTGTGATGATGAACTTGACCTTTGTTGCCATGGGATGTCGCCTTCCGTAATCTCTCGCGTCGGCAGAGACGAGTCGTCAGTCTTTCTTTTTGTCCTTGTCCTCGTCCTTATCGCCGCCCCTTCTCTTGTCGCCGCCGCCTGTGTTCTTGTTGCTCCTGACCTGTTGGTTGCTGCCACCCTTGTTGCTCTTGGCCTGCCTGTCACCACCGCCCGAGGACTTCCGTTCGAAGCTGGGCTGCTTTTGGGCGGAACTCCGCTGACCGCCAGAGCCGTGGTCGGACTTGCTCCGCTCCACGCTGGGAACCTTTGACCGTCGATCCGACGACTTGGCCGGCTGGCGGTTTTCCATCCGGCGCTCGACCTGTCGCGACCTGTCGTCGTCCTTGCTTTTGCGGACCGTCTCTTTGGCCTGTGGCTGGGACCTCACAACTTTGTTCTCGTCCTGGCCTTTGCGAGAGGAGGCGCCCAACCGGGCGCCGCCCAACTCGCGGTCCCGCAGGGCCTTGAGGATGGCGGCGGAACGCTCCTTGTCACCCTGGTCACCCTTGGCCCGGCTGCCCGCATCGCGGACGTCTTCGGTGGCCTTGGTTGATGGCCTGAGATCGCCGGTGCCCTGACCCTTGTGCGATGAGGCGCCCAACCGGGCGCCGCCCAACTCGCGGTCCCGCAGGGCCTTGAGGATGGCGGCGGAACGCTCCTTGTCACCCTGGTCACCCTTGGCCCGGCTGCCCGCATCGCGGACGTCTTCGGTGGGCTTGAGTCCTCCGCCTCCGGTGGCCCTTTCCGATGGCTTGAGCTCGCCGGGACCGTGGCCCTTGCGCGAGGAGGCGTCCTTGCCTTTGCCCGAATCGCGGTCGCGCAGGGCCTTGAGGATGGCGCTGGATCGCTCGCTGTCGCCCTTGGGCTTGCCGTCCCCGTCCCGCATGGCTTCTTCGATGCCGCCCCGGCGCCTCGCGTCGTCAGCGCGCCCGGGTCCGACGCCGTCCGGCCGTTGCGAAACCCCTTCGCGTCGCCCCTCGGTGCCCCGTTTCTCGAAGCGCTCCTTGGCGGGGCCCTTGTATGCGACGCCGCGCCGGTGCTCTGGCTCGTGCTGCCAGCGCGGGGCCTGGATCTCCGGCGCCTTATCGCTCAACCGGCGCTCGTGCTGGAGCTTGCCAATCCTGTCCTTGTATTGCTGATTGCCATGGGCCTTTTCGAAGCGCTGGCGGAATTGCTCGCGATCCTCGGGCGGGAGGTTTCTGAGGCCCTCGACGAGATGGGGGTTGCGGATGCCCGCGGCGGCCCAGTCGACATCCTTCCAATCGCGTTTGCCGAACTCCAGCCTGTCGAAGTCGACGCCGCGCCAGTCGGCCCTGTTCCAGTCGAAGCGCCGAAGGTCGGTGTGGCGCCAGTCGTAGCGGTTGATGTCGATGTTATCGATGTCGATGCGGGCGATGTCGAAGTCGAATCCGCCCTGATGTATCCGGTCGCCCCGGCGCCAGTCATAGCGATCCCAGTCGTAGTCGTCCCAATCGAAGCGGTGGTGCGACCGGCGGTAACGGTCGCGATCATAGACGATGCGGCGACCGTACCAATCGCAGTCCCAGTCCCAGAACATCGAACTGGCCAGCACGCCGGCGCCGAACCCGAAAAGGCCATAGGCCCAGTCATCCTGGACATGATGGAGGGGCCGATAGTAAACGACCTCCGGATCGTAAACAGGAACGTAGATAAGCTCTGGCTCGTAGGGCCTGATGACGACGACGCGCCGGTCTCCGACCTCCTCCACCTCGACGATCTGCTTGTCGTTGGACCGAAGCGTGCCGGCGGTCTGGGCCAAGAGGCGCATGCGCTGGATGGCTTCAACGACGTCTTGTTCCTGGTTCAGCACGGCGTCGCCGAGCCGCGTGGTCCAGTCGAGGTGCTCGTCCATGTACAGGAGCACGTCGGGGAACGGGCAGAGGGCCTTGACGCTGGCCGCCCATGGTTCCGCCGCCGTTGCGGCCTCAAGGTCCTCGACGTTGAGACCCTTGTGCTGCTGCGCCCAGCGCGAGGCCTGCACGACCTCGAGCGGGTAAGTCGAGGCAGGCAATATCTGCGCGAGCAACGGATCCGGGTGCAGCGCGATGGGCGCGACGAGCTTATCTAGCTCCTCGGCGACCAGCACGGGAACCACCTGCGCCATGACCGGGACGCCCGCGGCATCCACCAACGGGACCCGGGAGCCTGTCAGGGCCTGGGCCGCCGGCTGCCCGCTCGCGGTCACGGATATGAGTAATCCCAAGGACATGGCCAGCGCTGGCGCCGACGGTCCCAAGGTGAAGCAAAGAGCGGGTTTTTTCATGATGGTATGTCTCCGGTTGATGGCACCATCGGTCCCAGGAGCACCCCCGGCAACTGGGGTGTTCTCCCCACGGCAGGGGGTTGTCGCTGCAGATTCAGGGGGCGGCGATGGGCAGAGGTCCGCCTTTTGTACCCCGAATACTGTCCCCCCCGCATACTGCCGGCGAGCAATCGGCGCTTCGCGATCCCGAGAATCGCAAGAAGCGCGACCGGCTTGGCGCCGATTGGCGGGCGGGCCAGCCCATTCGGCTTACGGCTTCGCGTCCCCCCGCATCTTCTCGATCGTCGCCGTCGTCGAGCGCCCCGGCACGAGCGGGAGTATCCGGATCTCCGCCCCGCAGGCATCGAGCGCCGCGCGCTCCGCCGGGTCCAAAGTCTCGGGCGTGTAATCCCCCCCCTTGGCGTAGATGTCGGGCTCGACCAGCCGCAGCCATTCGTCGCACCTCGGCGTATCAAATACCACGACAGCATCCACGACGCCCAGCGCCCCGAGCACCTCGGCGCGATCCTCAGCGGAGTTGATGGGCCGACCCGGACCCTTTAGCTCCCGCACCGAGGCATCCCCGTTCAGCAAGACCAACAGGGCATCCCCCAGCGCCCTCGCCTCGCCCAAGTACCGCACATGCCCCACGTGCAACACGTCAAAACACCCGTTCGTGACCACCAGCCTGCGGCCGGATTCGCGCAACCGCCTTCGCCACAGTGGGATGCCCTCGCGCCCTAAGAGTTTCGGGTTCAATATAGACTTTGTCTTAGACCCCGATACTATCCCGTTCAAACGGATTTTCGAAAACGCGCGCTTTTTGCATGAGCGATCCTCTCTACGGTTGGCTGTGGATGGCCTTTTATGTCCTCCTGATGGGGGGCCTGTCGACCTACTGCTTCCATCGACTGTTCATCCTCTTCCTCTATTTCCGCCACAAGGGGGATCGCCCAGAACCCGGATCCCGGTTCGAGTGCCAGCCCCAGATTACCGTCCAGCTGCCCGTGTACAACGAATTGTACGTCGCGGAGCGATTGATCGATGCCGTGGCCGCGATCGACTACCCCCGCGACCGGTTGGAGATCCAAGTCCTGGACGATTCCACCGACGAGACCACCGATCTCATCGCCGCCAAGGTGGCCAATCTCAAAGCGCACGGTTTTTCGGCCGAGCACGTCAGGCGGGGGAGCCGCGAGGGCTTCAAGGCCGGCGCGCTCGCGCACGGCCTGGCCACCGCCCGGGGGGAATTCCTGGCCATCTTCGACGCCGATTTCGTTCCGACCCCCGACATCTTCCGGCGCTGCATAGACTATTTCACCGATCCCCGCATCGGGATGATCCAGACGCGCTGGGACCACCTGAATCGCGAGTATTCCCTCCTGACGCGCCTCCAGGCCGTCTTCCTCGACGGCCACCTCCTCCTCGAGCAGACCGCGCGGGCCAAATCGGGACGTTTCTTCAATTTTAACGGGACTGCCGGCATCTGGCGCAGGGCATGCATCGAGGCCGCCGGCGGCTGGCAGGCGGACACGCTGACCGAGGATCTGGATCTCAGCTATCGCGCCCAACTGGGGGGCTCGCGGTTCCTCTTCCTCCCCGATCTCGTGACCCCCGCGGAACTGCCCGTCGAGATGAACGCCTTCAAGACCCAGCAACGCCGCTGGGCCAAGGGCAGCATCCAGACCTGCAAGAAACTCCTGCCCGCCGTCTGGAGGGCCCCCCTCTCGCCATGCGTCAAGATCGAGGCGACCTTCCACCTCACGAGCAATTTCGCCTATCTGCTGCTGCTCCTGATGTGCGTCATCGCCAACCCCCTCATCGCGCCGCAGCGCAGCACGCTCCCGATGCCCTGGCTCCTGGATCTCCCGATATTCTCCTGCGCCGTCTGGGCCGTCGTGCTTTTCTACGCGATCGTCCTCAGGGAACTCAGACCCCGGTGGTGGCGCGAACTCTGGTGCGTGCCCGCCGTGCTCGCACTGGGCGTCGGCATGTCCATCTCCAACGCCAAGGCCGTGCTCGAGGCCGTTTTCAATCGCGGCGGCGCCTTCATCCGCACCCCGAAATACGGTGTCCGCCTCCGCGGCGAAACATGGCGCCACAAGCGATACCTGGCCATTCCCTCAGCGCTCGTAACCCTCGAACTCGCCGCCGCCGCCTACTTCGCCCACGTCGGATGGCTCGCCGCCCGCGACAGCAACTGGCCCGCGGTCCCCTTCTTGTTCCTCTTCTTTGCCGGCTTCGCCTATGTCGCGGCCACCTCCCTCATCGGGCCGCGCACCCGGCGCGCCGCCCCAGAGCCCGTTGCCACATTGAGCGCGACCAATCCCTGACCTGAAACTTGGAACCACGGATATCGCGGATGACGCGGATATTCTCTTGGACGGGAATGGGTTGCGCCGATGATCCGCGAGGCAGACATTCCAGTCTGCCCCCGCTGGTCCAGGGCCGCCGACGCAGGCAGGAATGCCTGCGCCACGCGGAAAAGTTTCCCCCTGAATGATGCGGCGCGTCCCCGCGAATCTGTATTTGATTCCCTCCGCGCCACCCCTTAACTAGCCCCAATGAAGATCGTTCTCGCCTATTCCGGAGGCCTGGACACCTCCGTCATACTCACCTGGCTCAAGGAGACCCGCTCTGCGGAGATCATCGCCTTCTGCGCCAACATCGGCCAGGAGGAAGAGCTCGACGGCCTCGAGGCCAAGGCCCTCAAGACCGGCGCCTCCCGCTGCATCATCGATGATCTCCAGGAGGAATTCGCGCGCGATTTCATCTTCCCGATGATCCAGGCCGAGGCGAAGTACGAGGGACAATATCTCTTGGGAACCAGCATCGCGCGGCCCCTGATCGCGAAGCGCATGGTCGAGATCGCCCGCGCGGAGGGCGCCTCCGCCATCTGTCACGGGGCCACCGGCAAGGGCAACGACCAGGTCCGTTTCGAGCTCACCGCGGCCGCGCTGGCACCCGAGCTCGCCGTCATTGCCCCGTGGCGCGACAAGCAGTTCCGCGACGCCTTCCCGGGGCGGCAGGAGATGATCGCTTTCGCGCGCGACCGCGGCATCCCCGTCCAGGCCAGCGCCTCCAAACCGTACTCGATGGACCGGAATCTCCTCCACATCTCCTACGAGGCGGGGCTGCTCGAGGATCCCTGGCTCGACGCCTCGGCCCCCGAGCACAAGGAGATGTACCGCCTCTCGGTGTCCCCGGAGGATGCCCCCGACGCACCGGAGATCATCGAGCTGGATTTCGAGCGCGGCGACTGCATCCGCGTCCGCGGGGCGGGCGAGGCCCCCGGGCGGGCCCAGACGCCGCTTGAGGTCATGCGCCGGCTCAACAGCCTCGGCGGGAAACACGGCATCGGCCGCGTCGATATGGTGGAGAACCGCTTCGTCGGCATGAAATCCCGCGGGGTGTACGAGACCCCAGGGGGCGCGATCCTGCTCCACGCGCACCGCCAGATGGAGTCGCTCACGATGGACCGCGAGGTCATGCAGCTCCGCGATTCCCTCATCCCGCGCTACGCCGCCCTCGTCTACAACGGTTTCTGGTTCGCCCCCGAGCGCGAGTTCATCCAGGCCGCCATCACCGAGTCGCAGAAGACCGTCACCGGCACCGTCCGCCTGCGCCTCTACAAGGGCAATGTCATCACCGCCGGCCGGAAGTCGCCCCTCTCCCTCTACCGCCCGGATATCGCCACGATGGAGGCCGACCCGTCGCAGGCATACGATCAGGATGACGCGACGGGATTCATCCGACTCAACGCCCTGCGCCTCAAGATGCAGGCGCTCCGCGGGCGCTCCGCGGATTGAACATGGAGGATCTCTCCCCAGAGACGAGACAGGCCCTGCTCGAGGCCGCCGGTTACCGCGAGCTGGATATGGCGGAGGATTCCGCCATTTCCCTCGGGAGGATTGCAACCCACGAATCGCGGCACCCCGCGGTGCTCCTGGCCTGGTGCGAGACCGAGGCCGCCCGCGAGAACTGGCGCGCCACCAGGGACCGCGCCCTCGCCCTCACCGCCGCGGCACCCCGGCTGGCCGCCGGATGGTTCTGGCTCGGATACGCGCTCCGTCGCGCGGAATCCCCCGCCGCCGCATGGCGCGCCCTCCGCCCCGTCGTCGGCGATTTCGCCGACGAGCCCATCGTCGATTATAACTTCGCGTGCTACGCCTGCCTCGATGGCCAGTTGGAGCAGGCCAAGGCATCTCTCGCAAGACTGCTCGCCTCGGACCGCAAATGGCGCCAGTGCGCCCTCCGCGACGAAGATCTCGCGGCGATCCGCGATTGGCTCCTGTCCCAATGAAACGCCCAGCAAAATCCCACGGGGGGCGCGCACGCACGACACGCTCCCGCCAACCGGCGGCCACATGGATCCCGGCGCTCGCCCGCCTTCTGGGTGGCGGGCGACTCACCCAAGAGCGGGAGATCCTCGACGCGCACGCCGGCGATGCGTGGTTCGCGGCATGCCGCCCGGAGGCCGTGGTCTTTGCCGAATCGGCCCGGGATGTGGCCGCGACCCTGGGCTTTGCCTACCGCCGGGGGATCCCGGTGACCGCCCGCGGCGCCGGCCGCGGATACGTCGGCGGCTGCGTCCCCTCCCGGCGCGGGATCGTCATATCGACGGCCAGGATGAACCGGATCCTCGAGATCCATCCCGCCGACGGGGTCGCCGTCGTCGAACCCGGCATCATCACGGCCCACCTCCAGGCCGCCGTCAGGGAGAAGGGCCTATTCTACCCACCCGACCCGGCGAACCTCGACGAGTGCTTCATCGGCGGCAACATCGCGACGAATGCCGGGGGACCACGCTGCCTGAAGTATGGCGTCACGCGCCAATACGTCCTCGGGCTCGAGGTCGCGCTTGCCGATGGCAGCCTCATCCGCGTCGGGGGCCGCACCCTCAAGAATAAGACCGGCTACGACCTGGTCGGGCTGTTCGTCGGCTCGGAGGGAACGCTCGGGGTCACCACCCAGGCCACCCTGCGCCTGCTCCCCCATCCCCCCGCGCGCGCCGTCCTCTCCGCCGTGTTCCCCGACGCCCACACCGCCGGCGCGGCGGCCATGGCCGTCTTTGCGCGAGGCGTCCTCCCCTCGGCGCTGGAGATCGCCGACCGCTTCACCCTCGATGCCGCACGCCGGCACTGCGGGCCCAATATCCTGCCCCCCGGCGATGCCCACATGCTGCTCCAATTCGACGGTCTCCCCGAGAGCGTCGCCGCCGAATGCCGCGCCGCCCGCCAGGCCCTCGAGACCAGCGGCGCCACCTCCGTCGAATCCGCCGAGGATGAGGATCGCTGCGAACAGCTCTGGCAGGTCCGGCGCGAGTTCTCCCCCTCCCTGAAGGCCACCGGGCTCAAAAAACTCAACGAGGACATCGTCGTCCCGCGCGGCCGGATCGCAGACCTCTTCGCGTTCGCCGAGGCCCTCCAGAGGAAACACGGCCTGGCGATCGCGTGCTTCGGCCACGCCGGCGATGGCAACATCCACACGAATGTCATGTACGACCCGACCGATGGGCGCGCCGCCGCAAAAACGGACCGCGTCTTGGACGAGATCTTCGCCCAGGTCCTCGCCTGGGGCGGCGCCATCACCGGCGAGCACGGCATCGGCCTCGCCAAGAAGCGCTGGTGGCCCTCCGCCCTGTCACCCCGCGTCCGGCGCCTCCACGCCGCGATCAAGGCCGCGGTCGATCCCGGGGCCGTCTTGAACCCCGGCAAATTCGTGTGATGGAAAATCAATGGGTTGCCTTTTGACCCGCGTCCCATGAATGAGTTAAAGAAGCGCATCGGCCGTCGCTTCTGGCGCCACGGCTCCCTTCTCCGCCAGGCGCTCACGCACCCATCGGCCCCCGCGGTCATCCGGGGAGATGATCGCGGCGACAACCAGAGGCTCGAATTCCTCGGCGATGCCGTGCTGCAATTGCTCTGCACCGAATATCTCTACGGGGCGCACCCCGACTCCAGCGAAGGCGACCTCACCAAGATCCGCGCGAACCTCGTCAACCGGCAGGCCATGTGCGCGCTGGCGGTCCAGCTCGACATCGGCGCCCACCTGCTCATGAGCCGGAGCGAGGAGGCCAACGAGGGCCGTAGCCGGTCGTCCAACCTCGCCGACGCGATGGAGGCCGTGATCGGCGCGATCTATCTCGACGGCGGTTGGCCGGCGGCCCGAAAATTCGCCGCGCGCGTCCTCACCCCATTCTGGGCCTCCCAGGCTCCCGACGTCAGCGCCACGAACCCCAAGGGCCAGCTGCAGGAGACCCTCCAGGCCATCGCGCCAGAGCCACCAAACTACGTGACCCTCGGCGAGTCCGGGCCCTGCCATGCGCGCGAATTCATGGTCGCAGTCGAGTGGCGGGGACGCAGGCTCGGGACCGGCACCGGCAACAGCAAGAAAGAGGCGGAGTCTAGTGCCGCAGCCGCCGCATTACGGCTTCGAAGCTGGCTCGGGCCCGCTCCCTGAGCCGCGCCACCTCGGCCAGCATCGCATCGCCCGAGTCATAGCCCGCCCGCCTCGCGAGACCCTCCCTCGCCTCCCCCGAGGCCGGCAGACACGACGCCGACAGAAATTCGAACCGCCGATGCGCCGAATCGATCCGCCGCAAGACCGCGTATGCCTCCTCCAGCCCCGGCACCTCGGCGGGGAATTCCTCCGCCATCATGCCCAGGGCGACCCGGAGGCGCGTCTCCGGGCGCCCGCGCCGGATCTGCCAGCACTGCACGACAAACTCGATGTCCATCACGCCGCCCGGGCCCGTCTTGATGCGCAATTCCGGCGCGCTCCCCCGATCCCGTTCGGCCTCGATCCGCCCCTTCATCTCCAACATCCGATCGACCAGCTCGGGATCCCGACCGTGCTCTCTCCACAGCGGCATCACCCTGCCAAAGAACGCCTCCGCCACCGCGGCGTCCCCCGCCGCATGCCGGAACTTCGCCAGCGCCACAAACTCCCATGTCTGCGCCCGGCGCCGGTAGTAATCCTCCACCTGGTCGAGATCCGGCGTCAGCGTCCCGGTTTCCCCCTCGGGCCGCAGCCGCGCGTCGGCCTTGAACAGGTTGCCGTGCGCCGAACTCGCCGACAGCGTCCGCAGCAGTTCCCGCGCGGATTCGGGTCTTCCCCCGACGAAAACGAGATCCAGATCGCTGCCATAGCTGAGCTCCCATCCCCCAAACTTCCCCACCGCGACCACTGCCATCCCCGGGCATCCCAGCCGCCCGCACAGCCACCGCACGCAGGATTGCGCGAGGGCAGTGTGCTCGTACTCCCTCGCCGCATCATCGACCAACCCCAGCGCATCCTGGATCGCGATCCGCAGGCCCTGCTCCCACCGCCACGAGCGCAACGCCTCGACATCACCCTGCTCCGCCGCCCCAGCATCGTAATCCTCGGGTCCGCAGACATCATCGATCCGCCCCGAACGACAGATGGATTCCAGCCAGTCGGGGTGAGATACCAGTATGTCCCGGAACCGCTCGCTGGCGTCGAAGAGCCGCACCAAGAGTTCCAGGACCCGGGGATTGGACACCCACGTCTCGTAGAGCTGGCCCCGCGCCCCGTACCGCTCCACGAAACTCTCCAGGCCCGCCAGAACGCGCACCGAATCCACGAGCCCGCGCAGGTGCCTCTCCAATATCGGTTCCAAGGTCTCGAACAACTGCCGCGTCCTGGGCGATATGTTCGAGAATGCGGGACCCTGCCGCATCCCCTCGATGATCCGGCGGCTGTCTTCCCCGAGCCATTCCCAATTCTGGGCGGCAGTCCCCCCCCCGGCCCGGGCGCGCACCCATTCGTCGAAAAGCGCACGGACCGTCTTCCGATGCGCCTCGCAGGCCGACTCAAAGGCCGCCGGCGACTCGAACCCCAGGCTACGGGCGATCCGCCAACGCGCACCGGCCTCCCGGGGGATCTCGTGCGTCTGCCTCTCCTCCACCATCTGGATCCGGTGCTCCAGCCTCCTCCAAAAAAGATACGCCTCCCGCAGCGCGCCCACCGCCGCCGCCGGCAGGAGCGCAAAGCGCTCGATCGCCGCCATCGCCGCCTGCGTTCCCTGCGTCTGCAGATACGTCTGCCGGCCTCCGTGCAAGAGCTGCACCACCTGCACCACGAACTCGATCTCGCGAATCCCCCCCACCCCCCGCTTCACGTCGGAATATCGCGTCACCTCGTCGAGAAGCTCGTTCTCGATCCGCTCCTTGACGCGCCCGATCTCGTCCAACACTTGCTCCGACAGCAGCCGCGGGTAACAGAACGGCTGCATCATGACACCGAACTCGTACGCCAATTCCTCGTCGCCGGCGCACGCCCTCGCCTTCATCAGCGCCAGCCGCTCCCAGGTCTCACCAAACGCAGAATAGTAATTCTCGCACCCCTCGAGCGATCGCGCCAAAGGCCCGCTGTCCCCATCGGGCCGCAGGCGCATGTCGATCCGGAATAGCCCCCCCGCCGCCGTCCGCTCGCCAAACTTCGCCACGAAGAGCTTGCCCCACTCGTTATACCACTCGTGCCATGTCAGGCCATCGGCGTTCTCCCCCTCTTCACCGTAGACCAGCATCAGATCCACATCGGAGGAGTAATTCAATTCCCGCCCCCCGAGCTTCCCCAACCCGAGGGCGATCCACCCGCAACCCGGCTCGCCCCGCTTCTCGGCAACTCTCTCCCAGCACATCCCCGCCACCGATCCGATGCACACGTCCGCCAGATTCGACAGCATCAGGACCGTCTCTTGCACCGGGGCCACCCCCGCCCAATCCCGCGCACCGATCCGCAGCATCTCCCGCCGCTTGAACTCCCGGAGCCGGTCCATCCGCGCATCAAAGCCTCCCGCCCCCTCCATCCACCCCTCCAGATCCGCACGCAACCGGCCCGCCGACCGCGGCATCTCATCCGCCAGCGACTCCTCCACCCACCCCCGCCACTCCGGATGTGCCCCCAGCGTCACCCGCGACACCGTCGAAAATTCCAGAAACGACTCGATCGCATCCGCCGACATCCCCCAGAACCTGCCAGACCTCGCGCCCGCCCGCCAGCGTCGAGTGCCAAATGTAGCCCCTCCGGTCACGGAGGGGCCGGGCGGCCGGGTCCACGGCCTGACGGCCGTGGCTACATCCGGAACTTTCACGGAGTGCAGACACGAAGTGTCGGGTCAGGGCACCTGAAATACCCGCCCGGTAAACGGGCACTTGACCTCGGTGCCGCGCGCGTACGGTCGCCCCGTGGCGAAGTCCCTGACTTCGATGACCCCAGAGTTCGGGCTATAGGGGCTGCGCACGTATCCCGGCCTTCCCGGGACGGGGATGCCGACGCCATGTCCCGACGGCTTTTGCAAAACCACCCGGTGCTCCAGCCGCTGCCCCCCCTGAATCTCCAGCGCCATCGCTTCATCGAAATATCCCGCCAGAGACACCTGCACCTGAAGGGTTCCCGTCGTGCCTCGGATCGCCAACGGCGACTGCCCCATCGGCTGGCCGTTGACGGTCACCATGGCCCCCTCGGGTTCGGTGAGAACAACGATCTCCCCAAAGGCTAGGAGGCGCCCCGATAGGGCAATCTCTTCGGCGGCGGCCACGGTGCCCGAGACGGCAACCGGCTGGAACCCGTCCATCTCCAATGCGAAACTCACGGCGCCGGGCTCGAGTTCGCCGAGCCGCAACGGGGTCTGCCCGAGGGCGATGCCATCCCGCTTGACCCAGGCGCCCGGCGGATCCGACGTGATCACCGCCGCACCAACGGGGAACTCGGCACTCACCGACACCACCTCGTTCCGCAAGACCTCCACCTCCCGCCTCAGGGCAAAAGGACCGCGCTGGAATTTCAAAACGTATCGGCCCGTGGGCAGTTTATCCAACTCGGCGGGGGTCGTCCCCCGACGGAGCACCTCGGGGGAATGCGGCACGGACGGGAGTGGCGTCGCGACCGCTCCCGCCGCAGGACCAAGACCACCCGCCATCGGCATCGTCGGCGCGGGCGCGCCCGGGAGACCAAAGCCCCCGCCACTCGGGGCCACCGGCGTCCGAAGATCCAGCGCGACGGTCGGCGGCGGCTCGGGGACCGCGGGTGCCACGCCCGGCACCTCCGCACCCGGCGGCGACGGCAACTCCGCTGTCGGCGATGCCCGTTCCAGCACGAATTCCGCACCCTCAGGAACCGTCGTCACCCGCAGATCCCCTGCGGAGCGGACCAGCCGAATCGGGCCAAGCGGGGTCACCTCGTTCTCGCGCACCTCCGCGCTGGCAACTGCCTCCTCGTAGCCCCCCATGCGAAACCGAAACTCGTGCTTCCCCAGCCTGAGGTCGCCCACCACCAGCGGCGCGATGCCGACAGGCCTGCCGTCGCACAGCACCTCGGCCCCCGCCGGTTCCGTCGCGACCTTCACCGAGCCCCGCGCCCGCGCCAAGCGCTCCGCCTCGAGCCGCGCCGCCTCCTCGGCCCGGAGCCTCGCCATCTCAACGGCCCGCTGCTCCAGATAGTAGTACGCCCCGGTCCCCAGCCCACCGAGAAAAGCCAGCCCCAGAATAATCAGCCAGATCCGCCCCCTGCCGCGCCGCGCTCTCGGGCCACCCGCTTCCGCCGGCAATCCGGGCGGGATCTCGCCCGAAGACACCGGCGCAGCCTCGGCCCCCGTCGCATCCGGCCAAGGAACCTCGACCGGCTGATCAGGCGACCACTGGCCACCTTGTGGCGTCTCGTCTGGCGCTTGCGGTTCCATGCCCTCCCCAAAAATGGCGTCTCACTCCTTCCTCTGGCTGTCGATCACGATCGTCACGGGCCCATCATTGCACAAACGGACCGCCATCATGGCCCCAAACCGGCCCTTGGCAATCCGTCTCCCCAGACACGCCGATAGCGCCTCGCAGAACGTCTCGTATAGCGGTTCCGCCACCTCCGGGCGCGCCGCCCGATGGTACGAGGGCCGCGTCCCCTTCTTGGTGCTCGCGTGCAGTGTGAATTGGCTCACCACCAGCGCCTCGCCCCCGATGTCGCTCACGGAGACATCCCCCCCCGCCCCATCAAAGAGTCGCATCCTCGCAATGCGGTCCGCCAACCACGCCGCATCCCCCGCCCGATCCTCCTGCCCGATCCCCAGAAAAATGACCAGCCCCCGCCCGATCCGGCCGACCACATCGGCCCCGACCGTAACCTCTGCCTCAGACACACGCTGTATCACCGCACGCATGGCACGAATCCCTTTTTCGTTTGCCCGATCCGCGCGCCTAAGCAAGATTTCCCTGCAAGAGCCTTTACCATGAACCGCCCCACCCCCGCCCCCCTGGCCCTCGCCTGCCTCCTGCTGTCACCCGCCCTCCATGCCCAGACCTCACCGGGCGAACCCGGCGGAGGCACCGGCCAGACCCAGCAGGCGCCCAACCGCGTCCCACTGTGGGAATGCACCCTGCCCTCCGGCAAGTTCGCCGTCGACATCCGCACCATCTCCTCCGTCAGCATGCACGAGTACATCGTCGACGGCGGCCTGAAGATCACCGAGGTCACCGTCTGCCCCCTCGGTTCCGCGATCGCGCGGTTCTACTTCGCCGAACCCATGGCCGTCTCCGCCCCGGGCGGCGTCGGCCAGTCCGTCCTCGACCAGATGCAGCAGAGGATACGCGAGGGCGCCGAGCGCATCGCCGGCACCTCCGGAAATGACGCCCTCCTCTATCAGGTCATCAAAAAATATCCCGAGGCCACCCACGCCCACAACATCGAGTTCCGCCTCAAATCCCTCGACCAGGCCGAGAAAATCTACGAGAGCGCCTATAACGCCTGGCGCCAATACCGCCCCGCCAAACTCACCGTCGACTGATCGTCCACCCTTGACTTTTGGCCACAGATGGTCATCTTCATGGTCATGAATGTGTGCTCGGTGGCAGAATTGAAGGCGCACGCGCCGCAGATCCTGCGGAAAGTCGAAAGGGGGGAGGGATGTGTGATCACGCGGCGCAATGTGCCAGTGGCCAGATTGGTGGGTTTGGCGTCGCCCAAGAACCGGACAAAGCTGGGTTTCGATCGGGAAGTCGTGGTCCTCTGGGACTTGACCGAGCCAATTTTGGAGGGCGAGGCTTGGGGTGATCTGTCGCCGGGATGAGTCTTCTGCTCGATACGTGCGCCGTGCTCTGGCTGGCAAGCGAGCCCGGCAAGCTCTCCGCAGCAGCCCGGAAGCGTCTTGTCAGCCCCGCGGAGCGCGTGGTGGTCTCGGTCATCTCGGCTGGAGAGATCGCCTGCCTGAGTGATCGTGGAAAGATCCGGCTTCCGACGCATTGGAGAAAGTGGTTTCGCGATGCGGTGGACGCGAATGGATGGGCGGTGGAGGTGGTCGATCTCGACGTCATCGAGGAGGCGTATTGCCTTCCCGGCAACTTCCACCCGGATCCCGCTGACCGGTTTCTAGTGGCGACCGCCAGGCTGAGACAGTTCACACTGGTGACGGGCGACCAAAAGATCCTGGCCTATCCCCACGTTCGGTCACTGAGCTGACCGCACGGGCCGGGGCGGATCGATCAAAAAGTCTGTGTCCGATCCGGCCTAATCATCGAACTCCTGTTCGATCGCCCTCCATCACGAGGCAGACCCACCCCTCCGATCCGCGCCGGGCCAGCACTCGGCACCCCGAAAATGCCCGGACGACCTCATCGGCCTGATTGGGTCGGATCCCGGACAGGATCAGTCGCCCGCCCTTCCTCGCCGAGGCGCAAAGGCGCCGCGCATGGGCGACCAAGGGCCCGCTGAGGATATTTGCCGCGACGACATCGAATCGCCCGGCGCGCGGCGCACCCAGATCCATGCGTTTCACGGGAAACCGGACCCCATTGCAGCGTGCGTTGGCCCGCGTCACCCGGACCGCCACGGGGTCGCAGTCAAACGCCTCCACCCGCGCCGCCCCCAGCTTCGCCGCGACGATCGCGAGGATCCCGCTGCCACAGCCCGCGTCCAGCATCGAGCCGAAGGGCGATGCCTCGCACAGCGCCCGCAGGCACATCCTCGTGGTCGCGTGTTGCCCCGTGCCAAAGGCCAGGCCCGCCGGGACTTGGATCACCACCCGTCCCGGATACCGCCGCTTCCAGGCCAAGCGCTGCTCGGGCGTCGCCACCACCAGAAGCCGACGCCCGATGCGCACCGGCATCGCCCGCGGCTCCTGCGGCCGCCACCACCTCGCCGGCCCGAGGCGCAGCACCCGCCCCCCCAGCCGTCGCTTGAGACGCCCGGCATCGGCCTCACCCCGCGGATAGACATCGACCCGCACCGCCCGGCGATGCACCTCACGCGTCACGATCAGCCGATCGCCGAACTCCCCCGACCACGCCTCCAGCCACACGTCGGCCGCCAAAGGCGAAAGCCATTTCCGCCACACGAGCACGGGCCGGACTCCCCTTGGCTCGCTCACATCAGTGCCGGGATGTCGCACCCCGGCGACTCCGTCCCCTCATAGCGCCTCGATGGCGTACTCGAATCGCCCGATCCGCAGCGCCCTCCGTCCCAGGATCGGCGCCAGTTCCCCCTGCGCCAGCCCCTCCCCATCCAATGCGACGCCCGCCTCCGGCGCCACCACCCCGATCCATACCACGCCCCCAAATAGGCAGAAAACGCCATGAACCTCCGCCAGCGCGTCATCTGGAAATCGCATCCCGCAACCCCTCCCCTTGCCAAACGCGACCTGCCGGAACAGCCATATCGGATTCCGCGACGGCCCGGGCCCATCGGGCGCGTGAAACCGAACCGCCCCGCACGGCACATCCTTCGGCGCCGGCGGCAATCCCTCGACCTCCAGGTTGGGAAAAGGCACGGGCAATGGGTCCACGACCAGCTTGTACTCACCCGCCAGCACCACCTCCGTGTGGCTCGCCAGGGGCACCGCCGCCCGGCCACGTACCAGAACGGAATCGAGAGACGTGCCATTCGTCGTGCCGCAGTCCGAGATCCAGAGCCTCGGGCCCTCCGCGGCGATCGTCGCGTGGACCCGGCTGATCCGCCGCGTCAGGGCATCGTTGCGCCCGGACCTCGGCAGAAACCACGTCACGAAATCCACCTCGTTGGTCGACCGCCCAATACGAAACTCATCGCGCACCACGATCGCGAATGGCTCCGCGGCCGACCCCTCCGACGGTACCAGCGCCACACCCCCGGGCGACGTCGCCGCGCCGGCCCACTTCTCCGCCACCCGGAACGCCTCCCGCCGCGCAGACGCCAACCGCGTCACCTCCAGATCGCCCGCCGGAGACGGGCCCGGCCCCGCCGGCGCTCCCGCCGCGCCCGCCTTGCGCCGCGTCGTCACATCCAGATCGAGCGACCCCTTGCCGGCATCCCGCCCGCCCTCCGTCGGCTGGGAACCGACGTCGGCCACCGTCTTGTCGACCTGGCGGAAACGGCGATCGTCGACGTCCCAAGGCATCTCGCGTCAGGGCTCCCCAATCGCCAGTTCCGACTCGTAGAGGCGCACCTGGACCGACCGGATCTTGCCCAACTCCGACCCCGGCCCAAACGCGCGGCACCCCTCGAGGGTCTCCGAGCCGTTCGCCGGTATCCCCGCCGCAGCCGAACGCCTCGAAAACGCCGCCACCAGTTTCCCCTCCCCGTCGAAAAACGCCACCGAGTACGAATAGTGCATCGGCCGACTATAGCCGTTGTCGAGGATCGCCCCCGCGTTGACCGCCTTCTTCCCATCGACGGTCTCCACATAGAAACGGCACCTCGCCTTCACCCTCGTGCCCAGCTCCACCTCCGCCGCGCGGAAATTCGCCGGATCGCGCCCCTTCTCCGAAAGCTCGATTTCCTTGGTCACGCAGTCGGTCTGCCACGCCACCTGCGCCCTGCCTCCCGCCGGCAACCCCGCCAGCGCCACGCACCCGAACGCCACCACCAATACCTCGTTCCTCATGTCTGCCTCCTTCTCTCTATCGCCACGCTCGCCGCCGGCACACGCCCGCGGCCCGCTCCTATAACCTAGAGCAACCCCGCGAAATTCGCACGCCTCATAAACGCCGCACCCTCTGCCAGCAGATCCCGCCGAACGCCAGCCCCGTCCCCAGCAGAACCGCCATCCCGAGGCCAAAGGACGGCTCCCGGAAGAATCCCTGCACGTTCGACACCGCCGCCAGCGCCTCGAACGCCCACTGCGCGGGCAGGAGATCCGACAGAAAACCCATCAGGGGCGACTCGTTCAACTCCAAGTGCGGCTTGATCAATCCGCCCAATAGGATGATCGGGATCAGCACCAGCGGCACCGCCACCGTCGCCGCCACCTGCGACCTCGATACCGCGCTGATCGCCAGCCCAATGCCGATCCCCGCCAGCGACGTCACCCAGCATGCCAGGATCCCCGGCAGAAATGGCAGCCCCAGCCCCGGCATCGCCGCCGCCACCACCATCGCCAGGATGGCGCATTGCCCGAACGTCACCGCCGCCTGGATCGCCGCCTTCGATCCCACGTACGCCAGCGGCGAGAGGCCGCTCCGCCGCTCCCGCCGCACGATGGCCAGCTCCCCAACGATCTCCCGCGAGGAATTGTTCACCCCGAACCACAGCGAGACGAAACCCAGCAGGAACGCCACCGACGCCCGGTCCCGCGCCATCGCGTCATTGAACACCAGCACCATCACCAGGGCCACCAGCGGGGCCTGCGCCTGCAGGACCGCCAGCGACCCGAGATCCCGCGCCTTGCACAGCGCGCCCCGCCGCAACAGGTGGTAAAATTGCGCCCACGGCGGCGGCCCCCCCGATGCGGTCGCGCCTGAGCCCGCGGCCTCGCCCCGCGCCATCCTGCCCCAGCGATCCCGGATGCTCGCACGATAGTGCGCGCTCTCCCGGTAACGCCGCGCGTACTCCTCCCCCGCCGCATCCTCGAGCCGCTCCAGCACCGCGTCCGCGCCCGCGTGCGCCGCATCCTCCCCGGGCTCGAAATACTCCACCGAATCGGGAAACGCCGGGCCGAAATAGCACAGGCGCCCCGCCTTCATGAAGATCACCTTGTCCAGCATCGAGAACACCCTCACCGAGGGTTGGTGGATCGTGATGATGACCGGGATGCCCCGCTCGCTCGCGATCCCGCGAAGCAGCTCCATCACCGTGCGCGTGTCCTTGCTCGACAGACCCGATGTCGGCTCGTCCAAAAACAGTATCTGCGGGTCCGTCAGCAACTCGATGGCCAGATTGACGCGCTTCCGCTGCCCGCCCGAGATGCCGCGCCGATCGGGAGACCCCACCAGCGTCTCCCGCACATCATCCGCCGTCCCCGGCCGATACAGACCCAGGCGCTCGCACAGCTTGTCGATCTTGCGACCGATCTCCCCGTCCCCGATCTCCCGGGGCAGCTTCAGCCGCGCGCTGTAGTAGAGCGCCTCCCGGACCGTCAGTTCCGGATGGAGGATGTCATCCTGCGGCACGTAGCCGATCTGGGGCCCGAAGCGCTCCGCGTTGGATGAAAGATCGCACCCGTTGTACTCGACCACCCCGGCGCCAGGCATGAGGCGCCCGATCAGGAGATTGATCAGGGTGCTCTTGCCGCAGCCCGATGGCCCCATCAGCCCGATGAACTCCCCCGGGTAGATCGCCAGATCAAAGTCGGTGATCAGCGCCCTCGCGCCCCCGGCGGCCCTCACCGAAAAACCCAGCCCCTCGGAGCGCACGTAGATCCCGCGCCGATCCACCCCCACCCGGCCGGCGCCCGCACCCTCCGCCGCATCGAAACCGCACGACACCTGCATGCCGCCGATCTCGATCCGGTCCTCCTTCCCGATCTCGACCTCCCCGCCGCGCAGCAGCCGGTCGTTGACGTACGTCCCCGCCAGCGACCCCAGGTCCTTCAGTATCCTGCGCCCACCGGGCAGCACCCGGATCTCCGCATGATACCGGCTGACATCGAACCGGTCCAACACGATGTCGTTGTCCGGCGCCCTGCCGATCCGGACGACATCCCTCGCCCCATCGCAGCGCGCCCCCGCCTCCTCCTCCCGCATCCCCCCAAGCAACCGGCCCTTCAGCAGCCGCGCCGGCATCGAGTACCGGCGCGAGAAAAATACGATGTCGTCGTCCGCGACCTCGCTGCGACGGATCCGCCCCTCCAGGGAATTGACGAAGGTCCCGTTCGTGCTCCCGTGGTCCTCGACGAACCACCGCCCCGAGCCGTCGCGCTCCACCACCGCGTGCACGCCCGACACGTGCGCGTGATTCAGCACCACGTCGCAGTCCGGCGACCGGCCCACGACCCAGCGGGCAGGGCCCTCCGGCGCGCCGCCCGACCTCGCCTCCATACCGCATCCGCCCGGGCACGGGGCGCCCGGGCCTCGCCTCAGCGCAAAAGCGCGTCGCTCTTGCCCGCCTCGGGCACCATCTCCAGGCGCACCTCGCGCTCGGCAAAGCTCATCGAGCCACCGCCCTCGGCGACCTTCAGCCGGCCGTCGAGCACCACCTTCAGGTCGCTCTCCTTGTCGCGCCGCGAGATCATGTTGAACAACTCCATGAGCCTGTCCGCCGCCCCTTCCTCCACCGCCCCGATGTTCACCAGGATGCGGATGACCGCGCGCCCCGGTTTCACCTCGGAGCCCGCCGCCAGTTCCACCTCGTCCGAAGGCTCAGCCGCCTCCAGCACGACCGGATTGAACCCGGGCCTCGCGAAGCGAATGCTGAACACCGCGTCCTTGATCACCAGCGCCGACTTGCCCTTGTTCGCCAACTCCGCGAGCACCTCCGCGCACAGCGGGTTGGTCCCCCGCTTGACCTGGATCTCCTTGATCGCCGTCAGCTTGATCGCCGACGTATCCTGGCCCCACGACACCGCCGCCACGCAGGCGATCGCCACTCCTATCAGAAAACGCCTCATATGACCTCCGTATTCTCCTGTGTTGCCAAACATCCGATCAGCGGATCAGCGCCTCGTCCACGACTTCCGGCGCCAGCTCGAACGTCAGGGTCCGCTGCTCCCACATCGTCGCCTGCCCTTTCTTGACACCCACCTCGGCCGTCCCGTCGAGCGTCAACTTCACGTTGCGCGGCCGGACCCCGACCATGTTGAACAACCTGACCAGCGTCTGCCTCGACGTCTGCGCATCGGCCGGGCCCACCAGCGCCAGCACCGTCATCTCGGTCTTGGCCGCGCGGGCCAACCCGCCGGGAGCCACCTCGGTCTTCGCGATCGGCTCGGCCGCGTCCAGCTTCACCGCCGGGATCTTCCCGTCGGTCCTCGCCACCTCCACGCCGAACCGCGCATTCCGGATCACCAGCAGCCGGTCGCTCGAATTCGTCAGCTCGCACACGACACGGGCCAGCAGGTTCCCGCCGTCTTCCACGATCTCCATCTCCTTGATCGCCGTGAACCGGACCTTGTCCAAATCCTCGGCCGACTGCCCCACACAAAATGGTAGCCCGACCGCGCCAATCGCGCAGGCCGCCCACAGACCCAATCGCATCATGCCCCACCGCCTCATCTCGACCTCCTTCTGTTGCGCCAGGGCGGAATTGCGCCCCGGCCATAAGACCACTTTGCTTTTAGGCGGACACGAAATCAACGAATTTTGTAGGCCGGCGGCCTTGGCCAGCCCGGCAACCCGAGCGCCTCACTTGATCTGCGCCAGTCTCTGCTGGGCATAGTTGTCGCCCTTCGCCGCGGCCGCGCGCAAATATTCCAATCCCTTGGTCCGCGATCGGCTCACGCCGCTCCCGTTCAGGTACATCACGCCGAGATAGGCCATGCCCCGCTCGTCGCCCTGCTCGGCGGCCTGGCGATATAGCTCGACGGCCTTGGAAGTGCTCTTGGATACGCCGTGGCCGTTCTCATGCATGAGGCCCAGATAGGCCATGGCCCGGCAGTCTCCCAGATCCACTCCCTTGCGATACAGCTCGACCGCCTTGGTATAGCTCTTGGTGACACCCCTCCCGTTCTCGTACATCGTGCCGAGGTAGGCCCAGCCGCGCGCGTCACCCTGCTCCGCAGCCCGATTGTAGCACTCGATCGCCTTCCCGTAATCTCTTCCGACGCCCGTGCCGTTCTCGTACATCACGCCGAGGTTTCTGGTCCCGACGGCGTAATCCTGGTCCGCCGCCTTCTGGTACCAGCTCACCGCGACCGCCTCGTCTTTCGCGACGCCGGCGCCCCGCAGGTACATGCCCGCCAGATTGTTCTGGGCCATCGCGTATCCGGCCTCGGCCGCTGCACGGTATAGTTCTGCGGCCTTGACCGGATCGCTCGGGACACCGGTCCCGTTCTCGTACATCGTGGCAAGGAAGGCCCGGCCCCGCGCGCTTCCGCCATCCGCCGCCCTCTGATACCAGGCGGCGGCCCCGGCGACATCCTTCCCGGTGCCCCGCCCATACTCCAGCCGTACCCCGTAATCGCACTGCCCGTCGACATCCCCGGCCTCCGCGGCCGCGCGATACCAGCGCGTGGCCGCCGCATCATCCTTCGTCAGGCCCTCGCCGCGCTCGTACAACTGGGCCAGGCGACGCATCGCCTGCGCGCTCCCCCTGTCGGCCGCCTGCCGATACAGGTCCGCGGCCCTCGCGAGATCCGCTGGAACGCCGCGCCCGTGCTGATACATCCACCCCAGATAACTCAGGCCGCGATCATCCCCGAGTTCCGCCGCCCTACGATACCACTCCGCGGCCACCGCCAGATCCTTCTCCACCCCAGAACCATTCTCGTAGAGCAGGCCCAGGTTGCACTGCGCGTCCTCGTCCCCCGCCTCCGCGGCCTTGCGATACCATTCCGCCGCCAGCGCGAGGTTTGTCTCGACGCCATCGCCCATCTGGTAGGCGATGCCCATCGCCGTCCAGGCGCCCGAATACTCCTTGGCGGCCGCCTCCCGAAAGAGGTCCATCGCCTTGGCCGGATCTTTCGCCACGCCGCGGCCCTGGCGATACATGTGCCCCAGGTTGCACTGCGCCTTGAGGCTGCCCTTCGACATCGCCAACCCGTACAATTCCGCGGCCCTGGCCTCATCCTTGACGACACCCTTCCCCGACGAGTAGCAGTAACCCAGCCGATTCAACCCGTCGGGATCGCCCTGTTCGGCGGAAAGCCGATACCATTTGATCGCCTCGTTCGGGTCCGCCGCGACGCCGATCCCGTTCGAATAGAGATAGCCCAGATTCGCCTGCCCGTTGGCATGGCCCTGCTCGGCGGCCAAGCGGATCCACTTCAGCGCCTCCTTCTCGTCCCGGCTGACGCCCTCGCCTTTGCGATACAGCTCCCCCAACTGATTCTGCGCGCCCGCGTGCCCCTGGTCCGCCGCCTTCCGAAACCACTCCGCCGCCTTGGCCAAGTCCTTCGGCCGCCCCACCCCGTCCCGGACCGAGACCGCCAGCTCGTACTGCGCATCGGCCTCGCCCCCCAGCGCCCGGTCCTCCAACGACGGCCCCTTCGCCACGGCGGGCGCCTGCTCCTTGGCCTTGGCTTTCACCGGTGGCGCCTTTGGCGCCGCCGCCCCTCCCGGTGCCGCATCGACCGGCTCCGCCGCGGGCGGGACCGCCACCCCCGAGAGCCGATTGGCCTCCGCCGCGGCCCGCTCTGCCTCGGCCACCCTCGCCTTGGAACCCACCACCCACCAGACCAGGCCGACCATCCCCAGCGCGCCCAACGCCACGCCGGGCCAGAGCATCTTCGATGGAAGATTTCCGATGGAAGACGGAAGATGGAAGATGGAAGATCTCGTCCGGGCGTCGCCTGACACCACTTGAACGTTGGGTGTCGAATGTTGGATATCGGGTGTTGATATCGCCTTCCCCGTTCGCCACTCGGCGCTCGGCGCTCGGCGTTCGCCGCTCACGGCTCCTCCCGCGATCGCAGCGAAAACCTCCCCCGCGGTCTGCGGCCGCCCCGCCGGATCCTTGGTCAGGCACGCCCGCACCACCGCCTCCCACACCTCGGGTATGGGCTCCCCGGACAGCCCCAGCTCCTCCCGGCGCTCCGCCATCGGCACCGGATCCGCCTCCCGCAACTGCGCCAGGACATCGCCCCGGTAAAACGGCGGCTTCCCCGAGAGCAGGTCGTAGATCGTTGCCCCCAGCGCGTAGATGTCGTCCGCCGCGGTCGGTTTCTGGCCCAGGGCCTGCTGCGGGCTCATGAACACCGCGGTCCCGCTCGTGCTGCCCCGCGCCATCGACACCCGGCTCACCGAATCGCTGATGCTGCAAGCGATGCCAAAATCCGCCACCTTGAGCTCGCCATCCCGGGTCACCATCAGGTTCGCCGGCTTCAGGTCCCGATGCACCACCTTCGCCCGAAGATGGGCGTAGTCCAGCGCGTCGCATAGCTGCCCCAGCAGCGGCCGCAGCTCCCCGACGCCCAAGCAGCCCTTCCGCTCCACCTTCCGCCCCGCGAGCGTCACGCCGTCCACGCACTCCATCGAGATCGCCGCGGTCTGGTCGTCCTGATGGAAATCGTAGATGCGCACGATGTTCGGATGCGTTATCTCCAGGCTCCGGCGGGTCTCCCGCTTCAGGTCCGCGATCGCCTCCCCGTCCAGGCACACCAGCTCCGGCAGGAACTTCAGCGCCACCTGCCGCTCCAGGTCCTCGTCAGACGCGAGCCACACCACCCCCATCCCCCCGCGCCCCAGCACCCTCTCCAGACGGTATCGCCCGAAAACCCGGTGCCCCTCGGCAAACCCGCGCAGCGTCGCACCCATCGCCAGATCATCACCCCCGGCTCCCCCGCCGGCCGAATACCATACCCTCGCCTCGCGATGCTTTGCCATGCCGCAGCCCATTACGCTTCCACCACCCAACCCAGTCCAGAAAATTTTGCCTCCCCGTTTTGACCTTGGTCTTTTGCCCGATTCCCGGCACCATTCCCCCATGGCCGATCCTGTCGGCCACGAACCCATGCAAAAGAAGCTATTCACCGAACTCGGCCTCTCCCCAGAGCTGCTCAAGGCCATCAACAAGGTCGGCTACGAGGAGGCCACGCCCATCCAGTCCGAGGCCATCCCCCCGCTCATGGAGGGCAAGGACGTCGTCGGCCAATCCCAGACCGGCTCCGGCAAGACCGCCGCATTCGCGGTCCCCGCCATCGAAAAGGCCGACCCCGCCAGCCGCGACCCGCAGACCATCGTCCTCTGCCCCACCCGCGAACTCGCCCTCCAGGTCGCCGAAGAGGTCGCCAAGCTCGCCGCCTTCAAACGCGGCATCCGCGAGTTGCCCATCTACGGCGGGGCGTCCTACGACCGCCAATTCCGCGGCCTCAAGCAGGGCGCCCAGATCATCGTCGGCACCCCGGGCCGCATCATGGATCACCTCGAGCGCGGCACCCTCCGCCTCGACCAGATCCGCATGCTCGTCCTCGACGAGGCCGACCGCATGCTCGACATGGGATTCATCGACGACATCCGCACCATCCTCAAACATGCCCCCCCCGGCCGGCAGACCGTCCTGTTCTCCGCGACCCTGCCCAAGCCGATCCTCGACCTCATCCGGCAGTTCACCCGCGACCCCGTCCATATTCGCATCGAGGGCCAGACCCTCACCGTCCCCGCCATCGAACAGGTCTATTACGAGGTCGACCGGCGCTCGAAGATCGAGGTCCTCAGCCGCATCCTCGACCTCCACGACGTGAAATACGGCCTCATCTTCTGCGCGACCAAGGCCATGGTCGATGACCTCACCGAGCACCTCCAGGCCCGCGGCTACCTCGCCGACAAACTCCACGGCGACATGTCGCAGTCCCTCCGCGAGCGCACCATGGGCCGCTTCCGCCGCCGCGCCATCGAGTTCCTCGTCGCGACCGACGTCGCCGCCCGCGGCCTCGATGTCGAGGACATCGAGGTGGTCTTCAACTACGACCTCCCCCAAGACGCCGAGGACTACGTCCACCGCATCGGCCGCACCGGCCGCGCCGGAAAATCGGGCAAGGCCATCACCTTCGTCGGCGGACGCGAGATCTATCGCCTCCAGAACATCATGCGCTTCACGAAGGGCAAGATCCGCCGCGAGCGCCCCCCGTCCGTCGAAGAGGTGCAGCAGAAGCGCACCAACGTCTTCTTCGAATCACTGCGCGAGGTGCTTGAGAAGGGAGACTACAAGCGGCACGACGAGCTCATCGACCGCCTCCTGGATCAGGGCCACTCCCCCACCGACATCGCCTCGGCCGTCCTGCACATGATGTCCGCCGACAAGGCCCGCGCCACAGCCACCGAGGACAAGAAACGGGCGCCGCGCGAGATGGATCGAGAGCCCCGCGAATTCTCTGGCCCGAGGGATCGCCGCGTGCCACGCCCGCGCGACGGGGGCCACCGCGCGCCGCGCCCCGAACGGCGCGGCCGCTCAGACGACCGTTTCGACGAAAGGGCCGGGGCGGTCTCCCACGAGCCCGGCATGGTCCGCCTCGCGCTGAACATCGGGAAGGCCAAACACATCCAACCCGGCGATGTCGTCGGGGTGATCGCCGGCGGCGCCAAGGTCCCCCGCGAGGCGATCGGAGCCATCAAACTATTGCCCAAGATCTCCCTCGTCGATGTCGCCGAGGAACACGCCGGCACCGTCCTCCGCAAGCTAAACGGCATCCGATTCAAAGGGCATCACCTCAGCGTCACCCCCGCCGCGGAGATGTGAGACCGCCTCCGGCTGGCGCCGCCCCGCGCGCGCCGGAGGCGGGGCCATGAATCCTCACTCGCCGATCGCGCGGCGCAACAAGTTGTGCGTCATCCGCCGCACGCGGGGATCCGGCCCGTGCGGGCGACTCCAGTGGGACCACGGGAGCGTATGGCCCGGCGGCATGCTCAGGCCCTGGCACCAGAAGATCGTCGCGGCGTTGAACACGAAGTTGCCCTTGGGACCGGGAAAAATCGTGGCGGTCCAGTGTGCCGGATTGACGCCGCCGCTCCACACGGTGCCCTCGGCAACCACCTCCATACCCGGCAGGCTCGCGGGTGCCCCGTGATGCTCCCAGCCGACCAGTCCCGGGATGGCATCGCCCCGCCCCATGCCGGTCCCCTCGAAAATCCAGTGCCCCGGCTTGACGCAGATCCAATCTCCCCCGCCGTTGGCCGGCATGACGGTCCGCGCGCCAATGATCAGACCCTCGTCCGGCCCGGCGCGCTTCCAGTCCTTGGTCATGGTCTTCTCCGCCGCCGCATACTCCTCGTCCGTCAGCCCGGCGAAATGGCCGACGCGCGTGATGATGCGATTGGGCCGCCCATCGGCCGAATCGGCGAACGCGCTCACCGCGAAGACGGAATTGCCGCTGAACCACAGGACGTTCACGCCCGCCTCGATGGCCGCCTGGGTCGCCCGGTACTGCGGCACGTCCCAATACTCGTCGTGCCCGACGCTGATGAACGCCTTGCAGCGCGTGATCTGCGCCGCGTCGAGGCAGTCGCTGTTCGAACAGTACGTCACGTCGTACCCGCTCTCCTCGAGGAAGTACGACAGGGGCTGCTCGAAACACAGGAACTCCCCAGAACCCACCGATAACGGGTCGTTGACGATGCCGGTGTACTGCGGCATCCGGCCGTACGGGCGGTCGAAACTCGCCGACACATCGCGCGCGTGCGCGCCACGCGGATCGGTGTACAGCGAATCGTTCGAGGGCCAGCGATTGTAGGCCTGCCACGTATTGTCGCTGCATTGGACAAGGATATCGGCCTTCCGCGTGTCGCGCACGATGAAGATCACATAGCTCTGCCAGTACGGTTGATCCGCGGCCTCCGGCAGTGTCGTGAGCCGACCCAGATACACGCCACTCGGCCAGTCCTCGGGAATCCTGATCGTGGCCGTCTTCTCCCACCGGCACTCCCGGAGCCGCATGTTCCCGGGCTCGGGGATCGGCCGCGCGGTACCGCTAAATGGCCCAAGTTCCCTCATCAGCCGCGCGCCGCGGCCCCCATAAAACCCCGTGCGGAAAATCTCGATGCGAAACTTCGAGGGCGGATCCGTGCTGACCATGATGTCCAGCGATTCGCCCGCGGAGACCGACTGCCTCGAACAGTAGCCCTCGATCCATGGCGAGCGATAACCGCCCTTATCCACCCGGACGCGCGTCAACTGCCAGTCGCTGGCCCCGGGTTTCGCGTTCTCCGCCTGGATCGGGTTGGCGGCGAATGCGGTCACCCCACTCGCGCCGATCACCGCAACCAATGCGGCAATGGCGAGCGGCCCCACGCAAGGTGTAGCCGAACGCGCCAGCGTTTGGCCCGTGCCACTAGCCGCGTCCACCAAACGCTTGCGCGTTTGGCTACATCCAGCGATCCAAGAACCAGCCACGCCGCCTCCCCCTTACGCCTCCCGCATCTCGCGCTTCGCGTGGTCGTACAGGATCTTCCGCCCGGTCTCGTAGGACCTCATGGCCATGAGCACCGCGACCGCGTGCTGATACCCGGCCTCGATCGGGGCGTGCGGCGCCCTGCCCTCGCGCATGCACTGCAGCCAGTCCAGGAAATGATCCGGCCTCTCGACGGGCTTCACGGGGTTCTCCCCGCGGATGGTGCCATCCCGCCTCTTCCCTCCCTCGGGGCTGTAGGTGGGCGATGTCCAGCTGTCAAATTTCAGGGTCCCCTTGTCCCCGTACAACCGCTTCAGGTTTCCCCCGCCGTTGCCGAAGTTCGTCGAGTAGCTCACGAATACTCCCTCCGCCCCCGTGGCCGGGCTCGGCGGATAGCTCCACGGCGCCTGCGCCTGGTCCGGCGCGGTGAAGCCGTGCTCGTCCTTCCAGTAGTACGTCCCGCCAAGGCAGACGCAGCTGTCCGGGAATTGCACCCCGGTCATGAAATGCACGAGATCGATAAAATGGCTCCCGAGACCCGGCACCGGCCCCTGCGAGAACTCGTAGTGCCCGTACCACCCCGAAAAGACGTCCGCCCGGAATGGCCGCATCGGCCGATCCATCAGAAACTCCTTCCAGTCCACGTCCTCCTCTCGGACCTCCTTCAGATACCGATACCAGTACGGCTGGTCGGAATTCCGGCACTCCTCCACCCGCGTTATCTTCCCAAAAATCCCGGACTGCACCAGATCGCGGCATCCCACGATCGTGGGCAGGCTCCGCACCTGGGTCCCGACCTGGCAGACCACCCCCGACTCCTTGGCCGCATCGCAGGCGCGGACCAGCCTGTCGAATTCTGTCGCCAGGGGCTTTTCCACGTACACGTGCTTGCCCGCGCGGGCCGCCGCCTCCAGATGGGTCGTGTGCTGGTGATCGCAGGAGGCGATCATCACCGCGTCCACCTCGCCCTTCTCCAGCAGGTCCCGGTACGACACGAACTGCCGCGGCTCGCGCCCCGTCCACTCCTGGACCTGGGCCGCCGCCTTTTCCCGCGCGACCTTCCACGGGTCGCAGACCGCCACGAACTCCACGTTCATCGCCGCCGCGTGCTGCTGCACCGACTTCATGTGGACGCCGATCCCTCGGCCCCCGCACCCGATCTGCCCGATCCGTATCCGGTCATTGGCGCCAACGGCCCGGGTCCGCGACGCCGCCGCCATCGCCGGCACCGCCGCCATTGCGGCCGACGCCCCGGCCGCCGCCCTCATGAATTCCCTCCGCGTAAACGAGACTCCCATGCTGCCTTCCCTTCCTTTCGCCCGGTCACCGGCCTCAAGCCACTTCGACGACCGCGCCTCTCCTCGCCGACTCGTAACACGCCGCCAGAATTTTCTGGCTGCGCAATCCCGCGCCCGCCCCGTTGGATGGCTCCCGCCCCTCCAGGATCGCCGCGCCGAACTCCTCGATCTCGGCGCGGTACATGTTGGCGGGCTCGGGCTCGATCGGGATGCACCCCCCCTCGGCGCGCGCCTGCCGCGCGTCGTACCCCGCCTCCCCCGCCCGAAGATACGCCACCATCGTCCCGCGCTCGCCCTGCCCGATGGTCCCGCTCGCCAAGATGCTCCCCCCCGACCCGTAGAGCTCCAGCCGATTCTGGCTCGCCTCGTCGGGGACACAGAAGAACGCGTCCACCACGCCCATCGCCCCACCCTCGAAGGAAAGCGTCGCCACCGCGCTGTCCTCGGAACGGTATGCGTGCACCGAATGATTGATGAAGCAGGACACGCGGAGGACCGGCCCAAAGAACATCTCGAGCAGATCGATGCAATGCCCCCCCATGTCCATCAGCGAACCGCCCCCGCCCGTCTTGGGGTCCTGCCGCCACGCCCCTTCGATGGGTGGATACCAGCAGGATAGCTGGGCGCGACCCAGGACCGGCTTGCCCAGCCGCCCCTCCCTCACCATCCGGAGCGCGGCCTGATGCTGCGAGTGGAACCGCATCATGAACCCGGCCCCCAGCAACAGCCCGGCACGGCAAAACGCCTCGATCATCCCCTCGGCCTCCTCCACCGTCATGCCAAGGGGCTTCTCGCACAGCGCGTGCTTCCCCGCCCGCGCGCACGCCAGTGCCTGCTCCCGATGTGCCCCGGGCGGCGAGGCGATGTACACCGCGTCGATATCGTCTCCCAGCAGTTCGGCCAACCCCGCCGCCGCCCGCGCCCCGAACTGCGCCGCCACCTCGCGGGTCGCCGCCCCGCTGGCATCCCAGACCGCAGCCAGCCGCCCGTTCCCAGCCCGCACGATCCCCTCCGGTATCGTGCGGCGCCGCGCGATGCCGCCGCAACCCGCCACCCCCCAACGGATCTCCTTCTTCATGGCTCAGCTGTACGCCTTGATCACCTTGACGAGCGCGCCCGCGATCTCGGCCATGTTCTCTTCCGTGTACACCGGATACGCGAAGCAGGTGAAGGTGTGGCCCTCGTGCCATCGCGCGTTCGGCACCTCCACCTCCGTGTAGTCCACGCTCGCCGCATCGGCATATTCTTTCGACTTGAACGGGAACCCGGAATCCCCGAAGCCCCGGTGCTCCTGAAAGGCCTTCTCCGTGTGGCACTGCGGCCAGAACACCTTCCACACCGGCGCGCCCTCGGCCGAGGCCGCCTTCACGAAACCGGCGATATCGCAGCCCATCTTCTCGACATCCAGCGAGAACGCGCAGACGTACCAACCGTTCTGCCGCTCCGGGGTGTCGATCGGCGCATGCAGCACCTGGGGCAGGGAACCCAGCGCGTCCAGCAGGATCCTCCCGTTCCGCCGCCGCATCGGCATGTTCCAAGAATCCATCCGCGCGATCTCCGCCAGGCCGATGGCCGACTGCATCTCCGTCATCCGGTAGTTCCAGCCGACCCGGTTGTGGATGTACGGCAGCTTCTGTTCCAGGGCCAGGAGGTTCATCCGCTCCCTCACGTCATAGCCGTGATCCCGGAAGCTCCGCGCCTCCCAGGCCAGATCCTCGTCGTCGGTCGTCACCATCCCCCCCTCGCCCCCGGTCGTGAAGGTCTTGTTCTGGCAGAAGCTGCACCCCGCCATGTGGCCCAGCGTGCCCGTCTTCTTCCCCTTGTACTCCCCGCCAAACGCCTCCGCGTTGTCCTCGATCACGAACAGGTTGTGCTTCTTCGCAAAGGCCCAGACCTTGTCCATGTCGCACACGTTACCGTACAGGTGCACCGGCATGATGGCCCGCGTCCGCCTCGTCACCAGCCGCTCCGCGGACTCGATGCTGATGCAGTGGTCGTCGCGATTCACGTCCGCGAACCGCGGCACCGCGCCCGCCTGCACCACGGAGAAACTGCTCGCGATGAAGGTGTAGCTCGGGACGATCACCTCGTCGCCGGGCCCGATCCCCAGCGCCGCCATCGCCACGTGCAGCGCCGCAGTCCCCGTCGCAACGCCGATCCCATACTTGCTGCCCTGCCACTCCGCGAAACGCCTCTCGAACTCCATCCCCTGCTTGCCGGTCCAGTAATTCACCTTGCCAGACCGCAGCACCGCCTCCACCCCGCGGATCGCCCCCTCGTCGAACGAAGGCCAGTGACCCAGCGCCGACGTCACCGCCTTCGGCCCCCCATCCAGAGCCAATTTCTGCGACGCGATCGACCGGATCTTCGATGTGAGCTTGTCCTCTGCCATGATGGCCCAACATGCCCCGACCCCCGCCGCCACGCCACCCGAAAGCCGCCCGCTTTTGATACTATTCTGACATGCCCGCGCCCGTCCGTAGCAAAGCCGCTTCCGGCTTCGGCCTATCCCCCGCCGAAGGGCGAAGGCCCTTCGCTACTAGAGAGTGGCGTCGTATTTTCGAGTCATCCTCGGCAGGCCACCGCCCTGCGAAATTGGCTTGGGCTCGTTCCCTTCAGCCGCAGGAACTGCCGGTTGAAATTGGACAGGTTCTCGAAGCCACACGCGAAGGCGATCTCGGTCACGTTCAGCTCGTTCTCCGCCAGCAGGCGGCAGGCCCGGCCGATGCGCAACTCGTTCACGAAGGCCGGGAACGTCTTTCCCGTGTGCAGCCGAAAGAACCGGCTGAAGGCGCCATCGCTCAGGTGGACCGCCCGCGCCACCTCGGACAAAAAGATCGGGCGGTCGAGCCGCCCGATGATGTGGCGGCAGACGCGGTTCATGCGCTCCTGATCGAAGAGGTCTCCCGACGCGAAGAATCCCGCGTTCGCCAGGCTCCGGCACTCCCGAGACCCCGCCAGCAGATCCAGGATCTCCAAAAATCGCGCGATCCGACGAACCCCCGAGATCCCGGCCATCCCCGACATCAATTCCGCCGCCCGCGCCCGCGTCGCGCCGCGGACCTCGAGGCCCAGCGACGCCCTCTCCAGGAGGCGCCTCACCCCGGCCATCGCCGGCAACCGCATCAGTCCCTCGCCCAGGCACCCCGCCTCGAACTGGACCAGCAGGGCGTGCACCGGGGGCGCTCCCTCGTCATTCTGATAGATGTGCGGCAGGTTCGGCCCGATCAGCACCAGATCGCCCGGACGCAGGGCCGCCAGATGATCGCCCAGCATCCGGAATCCCCCGCCGCGATGCACCAGGATGATCTCGCACTCGCTGTGAAAATGCCACGGGCAGTCAAAACCCCGTCCCCGGATCTCCTTGAACGCAAAACCTTCCTCCGGGAATGTCGTCAGCTTCTGGAATATCGGCCGCATCCCGCATTACCTCGCCTGGTCGGAAAAGTATCATGATCGGGCGTTTCGGGAATAGCGGAATCGCCCCGCGGGGCATAGTTTATGGCTCAGCCCCAGCCATGAAAAAGTACAACGTCGGAATCATCGGATACGGGTGGGCCGCCGAGGCCCACATCGCGGCCATCAACGCCACGCCCCTCGCGCAAGTCACGGCGATCTGCTCCTCCCGCACGCACGATCCCGCCGCCCTTTCCGCGAAACACGGCTGCCCCCTGCGGGCCTTCACCGAGCTGGACGAGATGCTCTCCCGGCAAGATATTCACGCCGTCTCGGTCTGCTCCTACCACAGGCAGCACCCGGCCCACATCATCGCCGCGGCCAAGGCCGGAAAACACACCATCGCGGAAAAGCCCCTCGCGCTGGATCCCGCGGATCTCCGCGCCATCGGGGACGCCGTGACGGCATCGGGGGTGAACTTCTGCACATGCTTCGAGCTGCGCTTCTCGTCGCAATTCCGCGCCATCCGGTCCATCCTCGGCCAGGGCCTTCTGGGAAAACTCCATTACGCCGAGGTGGACTACTACCACGGCGTCGGGCCCTGGTACCGCGAGTTCTTGTGGTGCACCACCAAGGAGGACTGCGGCAGCAGCCTCCTGGAAGCCGGCATCCACGCCATGGACGCCCTCCTGCTCTGCATCGACGACGAGATCGAAGAGGTCTTCACCTACGGCTCGAAGTCCGCCCACCCCACCTACGCACCGTACGAGTACCCGCCCTCCACCGCAACCCTCCTCCGATTCCGGGGCGGCGCCGTCGGCAAATGCGCCTCCGTCATCGATTGCTGGCAGCCTTACTACTTCCACACGCACCTGGTCGGCAGCGAGGGCAGCCTGCTCGATGACAAGTTCCACTCGAACCGCGTCGATGGGCTCGACCGAAACTCATGGAACCGGCTGTCTTACAAACCCGTCGATTCCGGCGACGTCCACGACCATCCCTACCAGACCCAGTTCGAGGCTTTCTTCGCCGCCATCGAGCGCGGTTCCCCAATGCCCCTCACCGGCCTCGTCGAGGCAACCCGCACCCACGAGGCGGTATTCGCCGCCATGCGCTCCCTCGAACTCGGGCGACCGGTCAGGATGGACGAGGTCCGGGCCGGAGTGCCGTGAGGCAGACATTCCTGTCTGCCTCACGGCGATGCCCGCTCTTTCGCCGCCCCAGAACGCTACCCCCGGCACATCGCCACCCGCCCGAGGGCGGTGATCGCAAACACCCCCATCGCCACCAGCACGATCGTCGCGCCGGCCGAGGTCCCCAGATAGTAGGCCAGCAGCAACCCCGACACCGAGCAGGCGAGCCCGATCCCCATCGCCAGGCCCACGTACTCCCGGAGATTCCGGGCGATGTTCCTCGCCGCGGCCGCGGGCAAGATCAGCAGCGAATTGATGATCAGGATGCCCACCCACTGCAGATTCATCGTCACCGCCAAGGCGACCAGCAGGCCAAAGATCACCTCCTCCCGCCCGACGCAAACCCCGCGGCTCGCGGCGAGCGAGGGATTTAGGCTCGCCAGTGTCAGCGCGTTGAACGACCGCAGCACCAGGAACGTCGCGGGGAGCATCAGCACCAGCAACCGGACGATCTGCTCCGGGTCGATGCTCAGCAGGTCGCCCACGAGGAAGTGCCCCACCTTCATGAAATTCCCGGAGCGCGAAAGGAGCACCACGCCGAGGGCCACCGCGAATGACATCAGGAGGCCGATCACCGTATCCACGGGGACCGCGCTCCAGCGCTTGAGGCCGAAGACCGCCAGGCCGAACAGCAGGGAAAATCCGATCATGGCCCAGAAGGGATCCCCCAATCCGAGGAGCAACCCGATGGCCAGGCCCGAGAGGGCCGAGTGCCCGACCGCATCGGAGTAGAACGCCAGCCGCTGGCTGACCACCAGAGCGCCCATCAGGGAAAACAGCGGGGACACCAGCGCGATCGCGAGCAGGGCGTTGCGCATGAAGGCGTATCGCGCCCACTCGAAAGGCATGCCTCCGACGAGCGCGTGCCACCAGTCCATCATGGCCCCGCCCCCTCCTCGCCGGCGTGCCTGTGCAGGTCCAACCCGAAAGCCAGCCGCACCCTCGGATCGGCCCACACCCTGGGCGGATCGTCGTCGCAGACCACCCGCCCATCGAGAAATATCATCCGGTCGGCAAAGTCCACCATCGCGGCCAGATCGTGCGAGACCAGCACCACCGCCATATCGAATTGGCGCCTCAGATCCGAAACGAGCCGGTAGAACCGCTCCCGCCCCGCGAGATCGATCCCGGAGAGCGGCTCGTCCAGGAGGAGCAGATTGGGAGGGGGTGTCAGCGACAGCGCCAGCAGGACCCGCTGCAGCTCGCCACCCGACAGCCCTCCCAGGCGCCTTTCGATCAGATGGGATACGCCCACCGCCGCCAGGGCCCCCGTCACCGTCTCCCTCACCCCCCGCGACATCCCAAAACACGCCGGGCGCCGCAGCAGCGCCGACGCGAACAGATCCCCCACGCAGATCGGCGCCGCCGCGTCAAACTCCACGCGCTGCGGCACGTAACCGATCCTCGGCAGGACCGGACGACGATGTTCCCGGTCCATGAACGAGACACGCCCCGAATGCGGGATCTCGCCCAAGATCGCCCGCAGCAGCGTCGACTTGCCCGCGCCATTCAATCCCACCAGCGCCACCAGCTCCCCGCAGTGCAGATGGAGATCCACGTCGCTCAGGATCTCCTTGGCCCCGAGCCGCACGCACATGCCCCGGATATCCGTCGAGCACGCCCCGCACGGCTCGTGCCGCGCGCCCAAACCAAACAGCCCCTCGCCGCCAGACGCCATGCCGCTTACTCGATCGCCCCCTCTAGCACCGCAGGGCCCCTCCACATCGCCCACAACCCGCGCCAACCTCCAAACTCATCCCCACAGTCTGTACCGTTTTCTTGCCGTTGCAATCTATTTGCATCTAAATGCCGCATCGCCGGCGGATCCGGTTGCTGGGGCCTAGGCCCGCGCGGGATCTCAGGTCCCCTCGACCCGCACGCTCATGGGCGCGATTTCGCCCAGGCCGTCGACCGCCTTCGGCGTTTCGGCGAAGTTCACCGTGACGATCACGCCGTTGGCAAAGCGGGTCTGCTGGACATCCCGGTCCCGGGTGAGAAACCGGTGGTCCGTCATCTCCGAATACCCGGTGGCGCGCGCCACGGGGCAGGTGGCCCGATAGCTCTTCACAAAGCGGTCCCTGCGCTCTTCCCAGAGTCGCCTGTCGAACATGAACATCGGCGGCGTGCCGTACAGGGCGTTGAACAGGTCCCTCTTGTCCCAGAGGGAGGGCAGCTTGTTGTTGTAGTCGCCCCAGTACCATTGGGCGACGACGCAGTCGTGATACACCAGTTCCCACAGGGGCAACCGGTATTGGTGGCCGAGTTGGAATTTGGCCACCCGCTCCGGGACCTCGTCCCAGATCCGGCGCATGTCGCGCCCCGCATCCGGCACCCGATAGGGCCCGAGGCTTAGCATCCCCTCAAAATAATGCAGGAATGGCACCGACGCGTCGTGGCCGGTCTCGCAGCCCGTGACGAGCCCGTTGTCCTTCGACATGTACTCCAGCAGCCGCATTTTCCACTCGCGGCTCTGGCTCCGGGTCATCGGGTGATCGGGGCTATAGCATTCCCGCCAGGGCGAGGCGGTGGTCGTGTCGATAAACCGCGCGCGGTAGGGGTGCTCTTTCAGGTCGGCGGGCACCCTGGCCTTCGCGTATTCCACGGCCCGGCTATCGCACAGCACCCCGCACGGGTGCAGCACGCCATCCTTGCCTTTCACGCCCCAGCCAGGGATCCACTTGCCCCGCGCATCGAGGATGATGTCTTTCGGCCACCCCGCCTGCGTCCACACATCGTTCCCGCCCCGGATGATCCCGCGGGCGATCAGGTCCGGGTCCATCAGGTCCTGATAGATGTCGTATCGGCCCGTGAGTATCCCGCCCATCTCGTTCATCGCCGCGATCGTCTCCGGCGTCCCCCGGTTGCTCCAGAGGATCCGCCCGATCCCTGCCGCCGTCATGTCGCGCACGATCGCGACCGGATCCTTCTCCCAGCACCACACGTTGACCGCGCCGATCAGAAGATCGACCGCCGGGATCTTCTCCCTCTTCTGGGCCAGCGTCTTGAACAATCCGAGGCCCTTCGCGTGCTCCCGGTAACGCTTGCACATCGCCACGTGACCCCCTCTATCGAAAAACGCGTAACGCAGCTTTCGGGCGTAACCGAACTCGCCCTTCTGCGGGTCCCACTCCGGCGCCACAGACAGGAGACCCTCGCGCCGCCCGATCCGGATGGCCGCGTCATCGGGGGTCTCGATGATCGCCATGTGCCCCGCCCCCCCATCCGTCGCGCCCCAGAACCCCATGCAGATCCCGTGGCCCCCGTACGCGATGAGCCGCATCGGGGCGATCGAGGCATCCCCCACCGGGTAGGAAATCCCCTCGTTCATCGGCACCACCAGATACGTGCCAGGACCCGTCACGAAAGGCCCCGGGTACGCCAGCGCCTGCCGCATCCGCCCCTTCGCCGCCACCGCCAAGCCAAACTCCGGCCCCGACGGATCCATCTCCACCGTAATCTCGAGATCCAGCCCCTCCACCGGATCCCACGCCCCGACCCGCAGCGTGGAAGCCCCCTCCACTTTCGCCCACTTGACGACGACCGGCGTGCCCGCCGATTGCCTGACCACTCCCCCCGTCCTCCGGTCCTCCACCTCCATCGCCCCCGTCGCCGTGTCAAATGCCACCCGCAATACCGCGTTCGAAATCGCCACCGACCCCGCCAGATCCCGCGAGCGCATCTCCGCCACGTTGCCCACCCGCCGCAGGCTGAAGTCATCGATCCAGATCGTCCCCTGGCTCGTCCCGATCACCCGGGGCAGCAACCGCACCACCCCATCCGGCACCAGAAATCGCGACTCCGCCAGCGACCAATCCGACGGCCCCCGCACCGGCGCGTCGCCCAAAGACCAATCCACCGTCTTCCCGCTCGCGTCGATCGCCGCCACGCACGGCGTCGCCGATCCCGACCCCTCGATCTTCAGCCACGCCCCCACCTCAAACACGTCCCCCGCCTTCGCCTCCACCGGCCCCGCCCCGTTCAGGCTCCAATCCTTCCCGCCCCGATGCGTCACCCGCGCCGAACGCTCCCCCGAATGCTTCACCGCAGGATCGGGACCGAGTTCCGCAGACCCAGAATCTCGCGACCAAACCATCTCCCAGCCCGCCGGCCGGCCCTGCATCCAAACCTCGAAGCCACCATTCCTCTCCGCAGCGAGCCCGCGGCTCAAAAAACCGCACAATACTAATGCAAACCATCCGTCCGCACGCATCCTTAGATCCGATCGAATTCAGGATTGATTCATCCACCAATACAGTTTCTCGACCCCTTTAAAGATTATTACCAGACCAATGATAACCCCGAAAAAGAATGTCGCCCCACGAACCGTACGAATCCACCCCAGACGTGGATTCTCGGGCCACAATGATCTCGCCGCCTCTATCGCAGCGCCACAAGTACCAAAGCGAACACCCAAAAAGCTATCCCAGGCCGCATCCACCAATTCATTCGACAGCTGTTCCCGATACCTCGAAACAAGCGCCGTCTTCTCAAGTCCGACACCCTCCAAATATCGAATCTGTTCCATGGCCGCGGTCACCTCACCACGCTTGACCATCTTCGTCAGGTCATCAAAAACCCCGATGATCGTTTCGCTAACTTTCGGATTTCGATCCGTAAGGCTCAAAGAAGTAGCTAAAGCCGACGTTGCCAACGGCAAATCACCCTCCTTTCTTGCCGCCCCAAAAATCTCGAGTCCAAATTCGGCAAGTCGGGACGCCTGATCTGGTCCACCGGAGTCCCACAAATTATGGCTCTTCCTCGCTTCCTCGAATGCTAGAAAGGCCGCCCGCACGTTTCCCTCGGACAGCAAACCCCGAGCTCGCTCAAGCGCATCCGCAACCGCTGCCGGTCTATCTGCGCCCACGCGCTTTTCCGAGCCGCTCGTCCCGCCGATCCCACCACCCGACCGCGGGCCAGCAATCAGATCATCGCCAGATGCCTTGGCCGCAGCACTCGAATGACTCTTTGGATCTCGCCTCAGCCCCTCTCGAATCAAAACGGAAACGGCCCCTGGGACCTCGCCTTCAACAACATCGTCGCCCACCATCTCCCTTAACCGTCTGGCACTAAGATGACTGGGAACTCGCTCAAGCAACCCTTCCAACACCCGAGCAGCCATGCCAGCGCTTCCCTCCCTCAGGAAATTGACCGCTGACCAGTATGCTGACCCAATAGCCGTGATATAATTTTGATCACCCGTCTCCATTGACAAAAACGGCAACGCCTCAGCCGCATCCCTGATCTCCAAGACCTGAATCCCCAACAGAGCCTTTATCGGCAACTCATAAATAACTCCACGATTCGCGGTCGGAATAATTACGAAGTCGCACTCCGCATCAATCGCGCCACTTATTTTTTTGTCCACGCCACCGACTGGTCGAACCTCACCCTTGGGATGAATCGCCCCGGTAACCGCCACCCTTGGATTTCCGGAGTTCCTGGAATACGCCGAATGCAGGGCTGCCGCAAAGGCCACCCCGGCGCTGTCGCCCGCCCGCCCCATGGAAAGTAATGTCTCATCGAAATTCACCACGGCGTAACGCCCAGACGAGGAAGATCCTCGAAGACCTTGCCCCTTGACCCACAATGCCGCATCTCGGATCGAAACTAACATGTCTATCCCAACCCTCTCCCGCGGTGCGACAAACGAGCAAAAGACTTCGGCATCAGCCACTGCATTCCACTCCTTCGGCAGCAACTCCTGAAGTGCCCGACCCGACGGTTTTGTCTCCATCAGCGTCACAGAAACGTCGCTGGCTCGACCCTGACCCGCTCGTCCGTCACCACTGGAGACCACGACCAACCCCCGCGCCACCCCCTCCTTCCCGGCCCCGTGACCGACCTGCATTCCCTCGAGCTTCTTCCTCCCGGCGATAAACTCGCGCGTCTCTTCCAAACAAGCCCGCGCCCGCGTTGGCAAATTTTCGCCTCCGTCGCTCAACCAGTTTCTAAGCTCACTCTTCTGCAACGCGCCTCCAAGGACCCGGGCCAGACCGAGCATCGCCCTCCCCCGCAAAGAAAAATCTAGGCCCCATTCGTCACGCCCGGACACTAGTTTTTCAAAACTCTCGCGGGTCACGCTACTCGGTTCAAACGAAAGAAACGCTTCCCGCGATGCCACCTCGTCGCCGTCCCCAGAGAGCAGTGCCGCCATCTCCTGCAGGCTCTTAACGATTTCAAAATCCCTCTTCAAGTACTCGATCCTAGCCAACGACAAACCCTTGAACCCATCACGCAGCGGATCTTTAAATTCCACTGTCCATTGGTCTCGCGTTTCCAGGGTGTCGCGAATGTACTTGTCATAATCGTCCCGAGTCTCCTGGATCTCCGTCAGTCGCTGTTTCCTCAGCCCGTTAAGGCGCGCCGCGGATCCGAAGAACTCCGTTAGTTTCTTGACCAGCGGCCTACGCAGTTCGCCCGAACCAACGCCGATGCCCCCTGTCTCCAAAATCTCGCCCACCAGACCCCAAAACGTGGCGTCGAGTTTCCCAAGTCTCGCCTCGATTGCCTCTGCCTGCTCACTGAAATCCTTCTCGCGCTTGGCCACATCGTTCAGGCCTCTGATCGCCGAGTCAATTTGCGTTCGGTGGGTCACCAGCATCTTCCTGTAATTGCGCTCCGCGTTATCGTTGATGTCGATTCTTGCAGGATCAGCAGCCTTGGCAGACCTCTCCCGTACAGACATATCCCACGCCGCCGCCAACTGACCGAAAAGCACCCCCAAAGTCCGGATGTGCCCTCGCTTTATCCTCTCGCTCTTGATCGCCTCATCCTCTATCTCGATTAGTCGCGCCATCGGCTTTCCCACATCGGTGTCAAATCGGTTGAGCAAGTTCTCCACGGCAAAGAAATTTGCCAACCGGCTTTCCCCCGGCGCCTTGCCCGCCCATCGCCTAAATGCCTCCATGTCCCCTCGGCGAAAGGCCAATCTCGCGCGCTCCGCGCTAAGGGCGCTCGGGGCACCAACGAACCAAATGTTCGAAGTGATTGGAAAAATGGTTGCCTTCCCTGGAGCAACTGACACAGCGTTCGAAACGGCATCAAACAGGCTCTGTCCCTTTGTCAGATGCACCGGAATCTCCGCTGACGACGAAGACACGAAGTCAAGAATCGGGTCCACAGAGAGATAAATGCCGTACTGTTCCTGAAGGAGATCGCTCAAAGACTGGATCGACCCAGTGATAGACTTGTCCTCCTTGACAGTCAGCGTGGTGTTGCCGACCGGAAACAACATCGATGCTCGAACCGCATCCGCAAGGGACGCAGGCAAGAACCGCAGTTCGACCTCATTGACGTCATACAACCCCACTTCCACCGAACCGTATCGCGATCGCACCGTTATTGCTTCCGGTGTGACGTCAGCAGCGACAGCGCCGTTAATCGTCTTGTCACCGAGTTTCAGGTCCAAATCGTTCAAGGGAATCGTGTTTGCAGCGCGCGGCATGCCCGCGTGGGTATTATGAGTTTTCTCTGTCCTGCCTTGTGGCAACGAAACCTGAAGGCGAACCTCGACTGGCAACGCGGCGATTTCCTCCGGAGTAATCTGGGATATCGGGATGCTTGAAATCCCCTCCCCGTGAATAATGCGGAGTTTTTCATCCACCACTTTGAAGTCCGACGCATTCAGGTACTCTTTCCCCCCAAGAACGATTTTCGTCTGCCCGGTTGTCGGCGAGTTTGCTCGGGCCTGAGCGCGCGCGCTCAACATACCGCAATCCAAAAAGACGAGTGCCAGCAGGGCGAATCCGCCAACTGAAATCCCCACCTTCCGCCATGCCCCTCGACGATGCCCCCCAAGCCGTGAAGCGCTCGGGCCGACCCAAATTGCTTCCCTCATCCCATCAGCCATTTATCGCTCCTTTCGTGCCACGCGCCCGGGCCTCCGGGGCATCGCTCCCCTGACGGGGCGCCCCTACGCCGCAAACCCGTGTCATCGGTCGCACCTGAATTGCATTCTATGGGCGCGATTAGATCGGGTCAAACGCGAAAAGCTCTCGCGGCAGGCAAAGTGATAGGCGACAGCGATGCCGCCCCTTGGCCTCGGGCCAGGTGCCTCCCCCTTCGGCCACCGGCGGGTCACTGCCTGCGCCGCAGCGTGGCCCACATCGTGATGCCAATGCCCGCGCCGACCAAAAGCACCACGAGCCATGCCCAGGGGTGTTCCTCCATCCCGGTCCGGAGGTTCATCCCGAACAGGGCCGCGAGCGTGTTGATCGGCAGGAACAGCGCGATGAGGATGTTCAGGCGGTTGGTCGCCTTCGCCTGACGCTCGGCCTGGGATGCCGAGATGAAATTGATGCCCTGCTGCGCGTCCTGGTAGACCAGTTCCGCCAACCGCTCCAACTCGAAGGTGTCATCGCGCCAGAGCAGCAGGTTGCGGTCCTTCGGGAAACGCCCGTGCGCCTGCGACATCGCGCGATGCACGCCGCGCGCCGCGCGGAGGATAGGGATCAACTCCTCCAGCACCGCGTTGTACTCCGCCGACATCTTCGCGGCGTTCTCCCATTCCTCCAACTCCTCGATCTTGTCCTCGTATTCCTTCAGCATCCGGTCCAGCGCCGGAACGCCGCCCGCCCGCGGGTGGCTAAGCCAGGTCCCGTCCGGCTTCCTCCAGAAACACCGGACGTCGCGGTCCGACTCGCCGCGCTGCGGCAGCGCCTGCAAAATCATCAGCAGGTGCCCGTCGCCGATGATCGCACGCTGGCGCCCCGCGTACTCGCCCAGCTGTTCCAGGATACCACCGGGAAGGTTCCATTCTGGTGGGATCCGCAGGAGCTCCGTGGCCGCGCCGCCCCCATTCGCCGCAAGGATGGCGGAGTCGCTGGGGCCAGCGGCCGCCAAAAGGCCCGACTGGCCCGGATCGCTCACGGCCCGATCCCCCCGGCGCGAGCCTCCCGGGACACCATCCGGGTGCAGCGCGCCGACAGAAAACCCGCTCTCGCTGCGATTGCCTCCGCCATTCGTCGGAAATAGAACCCTCGCCCCGCATGCGGTCAAGGCGCAAAAGCGGCCCCGAAGGGCGAAGGCCCTTCGCTACTCGCCCCGCCGCAGCGAAGCCGCTTCCGGCTTCGGCCTCAGATGAACTCGTTGATCAGGTTCTCGAGGAACTCCTGTCGGCCGCTCTCGTTGGGCGCGGCCTCGCCCTTGTCGAGGGCGTATCTCTCGAGCGTCTCGAACGTCGCCTTGCCGGACTCGATCTCCTTGCCGATGCCCGCATCCCAGGAGCGGTAGCGGTTCCTGACAAACTCCCCGAGGCGGCCGTCGGCGCGGATCGCCGCGGCGATCTTCAGCCCGCGCGCGAAGGCGTCCATGCCCCCGATGTGCGCGTGGAACAGGTCGATCGGCTCGAAGCTCTCGCGCCGGACCTTCGCGTCGAAATTCACCCCGCCCGTGGTGAATCCCCCCATTTTCAGGATGCTGAGCATGACCTGCGTGGTGAGGTAGATGTCGGTGGGGAACTGGTCCGTGTCCCAGCCGATGAGCATGTCGCCCGTGTTGGCATCGATCGAGCCAAGGGCGTCCGCTGCGATCGCGGTCTCCAGCTCGTGCTGCATCGTATGGCCGGCCAGCGTGGCGTGGTTGGTCTCGATGTTGAGCTTCAGGTGCCCCATGAGCCCGTGCTCGCGCAGGAAGTTCAGGCACGCCGCCGCATCGGAATCGTACTGGTGCTTGGTCGGCTCCTTCGGCTTCGGCTCGATGTAGAACTGCCCCTTGAAGCCGATCTTCCTCTTATAGTCCACGGCCATGTGGAGGAAGCGGGCAAGGTGCTCCAGCTCGCGCTTCATGTCCGTGTTCAGCAGCGTGGAATACCCCTCGCGCCCGCCCCAGAACACGTAGCCGTCGCCGCCGAGCTCGTGGGTCACGTCGATGGCCTTCTTGACCTGGGCCGCCGCATACGCAAAGACGTCCGCGTTGCAGCTCGTGGCCGCGCCATGCGCGTAGCGCGGGTTCGCGAAGAGGCAGGCCGTGCCCCACAGCAACCCGATCCCGGTGCGGGCCTGCTCCTCCTTGAGCACCTTGACCACCGCGTCGAGGCTGCGGTGGCTCTCGGCCAGCGTCGCCCCCTCCGGCGCCACGTCGCGATCATGGAACGCGTAGAACGGCGCGCCCAGCTTCTCCATGAACTCGAAGGCCACGCGCGCGCGGTTCTGGGCGTTCTCGACCGAATTCGAGCCGTCGTCCCACGGGCGCGCCGCCGTGCCCATCCCGAAAGGATCGGCCAGCGGGTTGCGGAAGGTGTGCCAGTAGACGACGGAAAACCGCATGTGGTCCTTCATCGTCTTGCCCTCGACGACCTCGTCGGGGTTGTAATGCCTGAAGGCGAGCGGATTCTTGGATTTAGGCCCCTCGTACTGGATCTTCTTGATGTCCGGAAATGCTTCGGCCATGGCGACTCCTCCGTTGTTGCGATTGGCCCGCGAATCTACCCACCGCCGTCCCGCCAGTGCAAGCGCGGAGAACCACCCCCGCTCACCGCCCCGACTGAAACTCCCGCCACAGCCGCAGGATCCGCGGCGTCTCGGATTCCGTGGCGATCGCCAGCCGCGATCTCGTCCGCGCGGTCTCGCCCGCCTTGAGGTCGCGCCCGAACAGGGAGAAATACGCGGAGAAATGCTTCTCCCCGCGGTGCGGCGCCGACACGGCATAGCAGCCCTCCGGCTCCGACATCAGCACCGCCAGAAGCGCCTTCTCCGCATGCGCGCGATAGACGATCGGCGCCGCGATATGCGGCCGGATCGCCCATTCGACCGGGGAGGGCGGCACCGCCCACCGCCCGTCGCGGATCATCCCCACGACGGCATCGTCCCGCGGGAACATCTGCCACACGCCCGCCTCCGGCTCCGCGGGCACGAAATCGGGCTGCAGGTCCCCACCCCGTTTCACGTACACGTGCGCCGCGGGAAAGGCCGGGTCGAAATACGAGGATAAGAAGACCTCGAAATCCGGCAGGTCCCGCCCCGCGCGAGCGATGGTCTCCACATCGACCACCGCGGGCAGCACCCACCGGTACACGGCCTTCAGTTCCAAGGGCCAATCCCCGGCGGGCGCCCACACCACCTCCAGCGCCCCGTCGCCCAACACACGCGCCTGGCTGGGGCGCTTCCTCGCGCCGTCCCCGTAGCGCGTCCCCGTGGTGAACACCCGATAGTACGTCAGCAGCCCGACGCTGCCATCGATCCGCTGCCCCGTGGGCAGGTGCGTGACCTCGCTCAGCCCCTTCGAATCGTCCCCCGCGCGCGCCCGGCCGCTGAGGATCCCGGTATCGAATCGGAACGAGCCATCCCCCGCGTCGATGAACCGCAGCTCCGGCGGCGGCGCGGGCCCGGCGCCATCCAGGCGCGTCCCAGGAACGCCGGTGAATGCCAGGAGCAGGACCGCCGCGAGCGTCCCCCTCGTTCCCAATACCCGATCGCGGCACATGCCACCGCGGTGAGGCGGACATTCCTGTCTGCCGTTAGCCATCTTCCCGTATCCCCAGTTCCTTCAATGTCCCGCGCAGCCACGCCAGTGACTTCTCGATCATCGGCCCGCCGGCGCCCTCGCACTCGATGCTGAGCGTGCCCGCGTATCCCGCGTCGCGAAGGATCTCCAGCACCCGGCGGATGTTCCCCGCGTTGACGCCCTCTCCCACCGAGCAGTGGCTCACGGCGATTCCCGTCTGCCCCCCGCGCGCCGCCGCCGCCAGCGACTCGCTCACGTCTTTCACGTGCACGTGCGCGATCTTGCGCCGGAAGCGTTCCGCGAAAGCCACGGGATCCCGCCCCGCGATATAGGAGTTCCCCGTGTCCATGTTCATCCGGAGGAAGGGCGAATCGCAGAACCCCAGCATCTCCTCGAGCCGGTCCGGGTCCGTCGTAAAATAGCCGTGCACCTCGACGTTCACCACGATCTCGTACGCCTCGGCGACCTCCACGATGCGCCGGTACATGCGCCGCATCATCGCCATCGCCTCGGCGTCATCCAGCCCCTCCGGCTTGTGGAGGCCATCGGTGGTCGCGACGCACGGGCAGCCGGCGAGCTTGGCCCACGGGATCGATTTCAGCACGTACGGCAACCCGCGCGACGGCCCGTCCTCGCCAGACAGGGGATACGCCGCGTCCACCTGCGAGAACCGCACCCCGCGCCGTTCCATCTTCCGGCGGAGCAGCAGCGGGTCCTCGTACAGCGCCACGTGCGGCTGGTACCCCAGCCCGTGGATCCAGCTCACCCCATCGATGAGCCCGCACTCTATATAGCGGACGCCGTTCTTTTCCGCCCACTCCAGGCACCGGTCGAAATTCCAGTACGACGAGTTGAACGCGTCCGTGTGAAAGCCGATTTTCATGGTCAGTTTCAGGTTTCAAGTTTCATGTTTCATACGGCAAGAGGGCCGTCGTCTTGAATCTTGACACTTCAATCTTGTCCCTCGATTCCGCATGCCCACGCCACCCCGCGGCGGTACAACGCGCGCGTCCCCTCGTGCTTCAGCGAGGCGACGTCGTGCCCGAGGGTGCAGTGGAACACGCGCAGTCTTTCCGCGCCGTTGACGAACGCCATCGGGTGCTCCTGCTTGTCGATCTTCGACACCGCGCCGCAGAGGACGCGGATCGCCGCGTCGCCCTTGAGGCACGTGTACAGTTCATCCTCCGTGTCGAAATCGCCCATCCCTCGGGTGATCGGGTGCGCCGCATCTTTGACCAGCACCCGGAATGGCCCATAGGGATCGTGGCCCCGCTTGGTCTTGTCCCAGACGCGCCCGGCCACGGCGCCAAATCCCTCCCAATCCTCGAATGCCCCACACCCGAAATGCGCCAGCACCACGCCCTTGCCCGCCTCCGCGAACTTCTCCAGCCCGGCCCAGACCTCGGGCCCCAGGGGGAGTCGATCGGCGTAGTTCTTGAAATGCAGCATCACCGCGTCGTAGTGGCCCAGCATCGGCGAGGCCAGGACCCATGGCGACTCGCAGACCGTCACCTCGAATCGCGCATCCTCTCGGAGGATGGCGGCGAACTCGGGTCCCGTCAGGCGCCAGAGGTGCCCCTTCCAGTCGTCGCCGGTCACGATCAGCACGCGCTTGCGCGCCGGCCCCGGCAGGCGCTCGAGGAGCCACATCTCGCTGGCCACGACATTTGGGCCGCCGTGGTGATTGATGGCGACCTTGAAGGCCCCGCCCTTGACCAGGCCCGCGGGCAGGGCCACCTGCACCCTCGCCCAAGTCGGCTTGTCGTTGTGGAACCCGAGGGGCAGCGCTTCCGGCAACGCGCGCAGCCAGGTCACCGGCTCCCCGGAACCGACGTGCAACGACTGCTTGCGCCCCTTGCCGTCGCCATCCCACCAAGTCAGCCCCAGGACGTACTCCCCATCATCCCGCAGGCCTCCCACCTCAAACCTCAGCTGCTTGGGGTCGAACAGCGCGCTCCGCACCGGATCGCGCCCACCGAATTTGAACGGCTTGCCCTGCATCGCCCGAATGAAAGGCCCGGCCCCACCCCCGCTGAAATCGTCCAGCCCGCAGTCGTGGTAGGCCACCAGCCGATGGCCATCGGGAAAGATCGGATCTCCCTCGCCCGTCGGCAATGGTTCCACGTCGAGGGTGTCCGCCGTCGGCCCCGGCGAGCGCGCCAGCTCCTCCGCCCGGGCCACCAGCTTCCCCAAGACTTCCTGCCGCGCCGGGGGCGCGCCTTTCATGGCCTCGGCCACCGCCGCCTTGAGGGCCTTGGCGTCCCCGATCCGGCGGTGCAGTGCCCAGGTCGCATCTTGCGCGGCGCGCTCGTCCGAGGGCGAGGCCGCGCCCGCGTAGAGGGCCACCAGCGGGCCCAGGTCCCCTTTGCCGCCCAACCTGCCCATGGCCGCGATTGCCGCGGCGCGCGCGGCGGGATCCGGATCTTCCTTCGCCCAGCGCGCCAGCGCGGGCCCGGCGCCCGCGTCGCCCCGCTCCGCCAGAACGCCGATCAGCCTGGCGCGGACCTCGGGAGAAGCCTTGTCCGCCGCGGCCAGAATCGCCCCCTCGGCACCCTTCTCAACGATGCGCCCGAGGGCGGCGACCGCCGCGTCGCGGTCCGCCGCACCGGCCGAATGCAGTCGCGCGAGAAGCCCGGCCACGGTCTCGCCCCCACCCGCCCCAGAAACAGGCCTCGAGGCAGCGCCCTTCGCGGGCGCCATCTTCACCTCCGGCGCCACGATCTCGCCCCGGGCGATCAGCGATTGCCGCAGCGCCTCGCGATCCGCCCCGTCGCTCCGCCCCATCGCCTCCCGCAACGCCTTGCCCGCCGCGGGATCGGGTATCCGCTGGAGCGCCTGCCGCGCGTGAAACGATAGCCGCTCCTCCCCGAGCAACCCCGCCAGCGCCTCCGCTGCCGCCGCACCGCCGATCAGCCCCAGTTGCTCGCACGCGAACGCCCGCGCCTCCGGCGCCGCATCCGACACCGCCAGATCGATCAGCCGCCGCTCGATCTGCCGCATCGCCGCCGGATTCCCCTCGTGCGAATGGATGTACTTCTCCAACTCCAGCAGAGGCGCCCGGCTCGCCCCATACCGATACCCCTGCACCGGCGCGAACCGCGCCTCGATCTCCCCGCGCTCGATCGGCGGCCCGCCGCACCCGGCCAGCAACCCGACCGTCACCACCGCGAACACCAGACTCCTCATGATGGCTCCCATTTGACTCATTTCCATCACTCCCCTCACGCCAGGCTCCACGGCGCCCGCATCGCCCGCGCCAACATCCGGTTGGCCGCATCGTCGCCCACGAACTTCTCCGCCCCGGGATCCCACTTGAGCTTCCGCCCCAGGCGCATCGAGATGTGCATCAGGTGGCACGCGGAGGTCGAGCGGTGAGCCGCCTCGGGCGGCGCCGTCACCTCGCGCCCCGTGCGGATGGCCTCCAAAAAACAGGCAAAGTTATTGTCCGCCGCCGGCAGCCGCTCCTCGCCGGGCCGGATCGTCTCGTGCAGGAGCCCCCTGGGATTCGCGTCCGTGAACCCGCGCCGCACGAATATCCAGCCGTCGTCGCCCTCGAATCGCACCCCGTGCCGGTTCTCCTGCTCCGTCGCGTAGATCACCTTCACCCCGTCGGCATAGGTGCACTCCGCCCGCCATTTCCACGCCGTGTCGCATGCCCCCACCTCCGGGAAAACACCCCAGGCGTCCACCTCGACCGGACCCGTGTCGTCCGCCCCCATGCCCCAGTGCGCGATGTCCACGTCATGCGAGCCCCACGCCGTGATCCAACCGGCGCAGTAGTCCTGGATATGATACCAGCCGTTGCCCCCGCCCCCATCGCACCGCCCCTCCGTGTACGGCACCCAGGGCGCCGGCCCAAGCCACATCTCGTAGTCGATCCCCTCCGGCACCGGCGCCGCCACCGTGCTCCCCCCGCGAAATCCAAACGGCGACCCCACCCGCACCGCCCGCAGCTTCCCGATCCGACCATTGCGCACCAGCTCGCACGTCAGCCGATAATTCGCCGTCGAGCGCTGCTGCGTCCCCACCTGCACCACCGCCCCGCTCGCCTTCGCCGCCTCCACCACCGCCCGCCCCTCCGCCACCGTGTACGCAAACGGCTTCTCCAGATACACGTGCTTCCCCGCGCGAAGCGCCGCCAGCGCCACCACGGCGTGCCAGTGATCCGGCACCGCGATGCTCACCGCATCGATGTCCTCCCTCCCCACCAGCTCCCGAAAATCCCCGTGCCCCAAACACGAATCCTCCCCGTATTCCGCCGCCGCAAGCGCCCGCGCCTTCTCCACCTCCCCCGCACGCACGTCGCACACCCCCACCACCCGCGCCCCCTTGTCCGCAAAGTACTCCTTCATGTGCGCCTTCCCACGCCCCCCCACCCCCACCACGCCGATCGCCAGCTTCTCCACCGTCGCCGGCTCCCCACGCGCCCGCCCACGCAATACCTGCCACCCCCCCAAAAAACCCGCCGCTCGCAAAAATCCCCGCCGCGTCATCCCAGTCGCCATATCTCCTCCGTGTTTTCTATACCAGCCGGTACGCTCAAAGACCCGAGACCCGCGCCCAGGATCCCCAGCAGCTCATCCCCGATGGCCCGCTCCGATTCCGGCGCGCACAACCCCGGCTCAAAGAGTGCCCGCAGCTTGAACCCCTCCATCGCTGAAAGCATCAGGCCCACCGCCCGCACCGGGTCATCGGCCCGCACCCGGCCCGCCGCGCGCGCGTCCTCCACCAGGCCCACATAGAACTCCCGAACCGCATCGAAGAATTGCCGCCACCCCTCCCGCACCGCCGAATCCCGCAACGACAGCGCGAAAATATCCAGCGTGAACACCCGGTTCCCCTCGTCCAGCAGGCATTCGCGCACCGAAAGCCGCACCACCTTTTCCAGCCGCCTCCCGGCGTCCCGCTCCCCCGCGATCGCCGCCCTCGTCCGCCGATGCCACTCCCGATAATAGTGCGAGCACGCCGCGCGGATCACCTCGTCCTTCGACCGGTAATGCCAATACAGGCTCCCCTTCGTCACCCCCGCCCCGCCCGCGATCGCCTCCATGTTCACGTCCCGGATCCCCCGCTCCGAAAATAACCGGAACGCCGCCTCGGCCAACCGACCGGGCATCTCGGGCGCATACGCGGGTGCCATCGTCAGATTAGCATACCCAGTGGTATGGATCGGTCAAGGGATATTTGCGGCTAGGGGGCGATCGAGAATGCCTGACCCTGCGGCGCGACGCTCGCAGCGGAAACCGCCATGGCGGCCAGCACCGGGGCAGACGAGTGTAGCCCATCTGGTGAGAGATGGGTCCGGGCGTTCGGCCAACGCATTCGCGGCCTGGCGGCCGTGGCTACGTCTGGGATTTTCGAGCTATTCGGTCCCCCCGCCACCCCAAGGCCTCGCATCATCCTTGGGAAAATATTGTCTCGTGGCGCAGGCATTCCTGCCTGCGTCGTTGGCCCTGAGCCAATGGGGGCAGAACCACTGCGAGCATCCCCACGGCATTGGGCACCCCCGCCGAAGGGCGAAGGCCCTTCGCCACTAGAGCGTTACGGCGATTTTCGAGTCAGCGGGCTCCCATGCAAAGTCCCGTGGCCTCCCGGATCCGCGCTCTGGCCCCGCCCCCCCAAAAAAAAGCGCCCGCCGAAGCGGGCGCTCTTTCGAATTCTCAATTGGGCGGATTCTCAGCTCTGCTTCTTTTTGCCGCAGCCGCCGCTGGGGCACTCGCCCTCTTTCTTCTCGTTGTCGGCGGTCTGCTTGTCCTTGTCCTTATCCTTGGGGCACTCCTTCTTGTCCTTGTTGCACTCCCCGAGATTGGACATGGTGGAGGTCTTCTTGTCCCCGTCCTTCGGGCACTCTTTCTTGTCCCCGTCCTTGGGGCATTCCTTCTTTTTGCCGCAGCTGCCGCAGTGCATCACGTCGGCCGAGAAGGCACCAGCCCAGAGGGACTGCGGCTTGGGCGCCTCTTTGCCCTCGCCTTCCTTCTTGTCCTTGTCGCACTTCTTGCAACCACCCATGACCTCGCCCTGATGGCTGGTGTCAAATCTGACGGAGGCCGCGTTGGCCGCCACGGCAAATCCCAAACCCAGCCCGGCGATCGACAGGATACGAACTAACGTTTTCATCGGTTTTCTCCTTATGCTCTTGTTCTCTCGGGCTGCCACTGCGGCGACGCGCCGCCGAATCCAACCCGCCTCATTAGACGTGAGAATATGGCTATTATTCAGAAATTGGCAACTAGGGTATTTACCCGGTGGGTGAATCGCTCACCTGATGCGCATGGCCTGACCCACCCCCAACGCAACCGCGGCGCGGCCAACCGATGGGGCACCCCCGGGGCGGAAAATGGTAGGCTGCGCCTTGGCGCACGCGGACGTTCGATTCGGCA
>CAZYWZ010000030.1:0-62202 GCA_964651705.1 uncultured Verrucomicrobiales bacterium | reverse complement strand
GCGCACGCGGACGGTCGATGCGGCAGCGTGCGCCAAGGCGCAGCCTACCATTTTCCGCCCCGGTGGTGCCCCGCCGGCCAGGGCATGGGATCTGGTATTCGAAGATAGGCGCCCGGTACCTTCGCCCTTCGACAGGCTCAGGGCGAACGGTGGAAACCATCTTCGATCTCCGGTTTGACCCATCTCACCCAGTAGCCCGGCGCGTCACATCTGGGTCACTCCGCGCCCCACCCGGCCGCGTCCGGCGCGATGAGCCGGAGAACGACCTCGATGATCCACGCGAGGAAGTGGATCTCCATCAGCGCGCCACGCCGCTTGGGACCGAGCGACGCGACGCCCATGGGATCGCGCAGGTCCATCTCCTCCTGACCGATGCCGTGCTCGGCCGCCGCACGCAGACGGTGGTCATTCAACACGGCCACGAACACCTCGGCCTCCTCCGGGGGAAACTCGACCGTCGCCCGGCTGGCCCCGGTCTCGTCCAACTGATCGATCCATCCCTCGATGAACGACAGGTTCTCACCCCTGGACCCATGGATCTGCCTAACCCAATCGCGCGACTCGTCGTCCGACATCCCGGCCGACTCGCATCCCCGCGTCGAATACCAGACCGACCTCACCCTGGAGTCGAGACGCTCCGGCGGTGTCCGGTATGCGGCCGCCAGCGATTCCAGCACACCCCGCAGGAGCGTCACCTCCCCGATGTTCAGCGCGAGCCGAACCCGGTCGCCCTTCTTACTCGCCCTCACGGTCCACCGGTTGGATGGTCACCATCAGCCCATGCGCCTGGATCTGCTGGTGGTACAGCTCCGCCCTCTCGCGGGTCTCCACGGCCACGCAGCTCTTGCCGCGATGGTGCACCTCGAGCATGTGCCGCGTCGCCCTCTCCTTCGGAAAACCCAGCACCTTCATGAACACGAACACGACGTAGCTCATGAGGTTCACCGGATCGTTCCAGACGATGACCGCCCAGCCCCTGTCGAAGGCCTCGCGGACCTTGCTCGCTGGCTCGTCGACCGGCGTCTCGACCACCCCCGGTGTCTGTTGCGTCGCCATGGTTCCTCGACCCAATCTAACGGGCGCGCCGGACTTGGCAAAGTCCGATAGGCTCCGCTCGACCGGGCCGCGGCGCTGCCTCGCCGCATTTGACGGGACCGCCATCCTGCGGCAATCTCTTCTCTCAAGCATAAAGAAAAGGAACCCGAGATGCGCACCCGAAGAGAATTCCTCGCCACCCTTGGAACCGCCGCCGCCGGCATCGCCCTCTCGGGGGCAACCTCTCCCGCCGCCGCGCCGACCTCCGACCGCCTGGGCGCGCTCCTTCCCGCCCGCCCACTGGGCAAGACCGGCGCCAGCGTATCCGCCTTCTGCCTGGGCGGCGCCCACTTCGAGAAGGACCGAACCGAGGCGGAATCCCAGGCCATCCTCGAAAAGGCCCTCGAGGTCGGTTGCCGGTTCTTTGACAACGCCTACACCTATAGCGAGGGCGAGGCCGAGCGCCGTTACGGCCGCCTCCTGTCGCCCAAGTACCGCGACATCGCCTTCATCATGACCAAGTGCCGCTACCGCACCGGCGATGAGGCGAAACGCGAGCTCGATGCCGCCATCGCCCGGATGAAGTGCGACTATCTCGACCTCTGGCAGATCCACGCGATCGAGTCCCCGGAGGACGTCGACAACCGCGTCCGCGATGGCGTGCTGGATGTGTTCCTCGAGGCGAAGGCCTCCGGCAAGGCCAAGCATATCGGCTTCACCGGCCACACCGACTACCGCGCGCACCTACGGATGCTGGAGATCCTGGCCGACCGCGGCATCGACCTCGACACGTGCCAGATGCCCATCAACCTCTGCGACCCGCACTACGAGTCCTTCACCGTCAACGTCCTCCCCAAGTTGCTGGAGCGGAAATACGGCGTCCTGGCCATGAAGACCATGGCCTTCGGCCAGATGACCGGGCGCGGTGGCTTCCCCAATAAGCCCATGCCCAAGCCCCTCACCGAAGCCGGCATCACGCCCAGACAGATGCACGAGTACGTCTACTCCCTTCCCGTCGCATCCCTCGTCTCGGGCTGCGCCAGCCCCGGGGAGGTCGTCGAGAATTCTGGCGTGCTCAGCCAATTCAAGGGCATGGGCGCCGCCGAGCGCGACCGCCTCGTCGCCCTCGCCGAGAAATACGCCGGCCCCGAGATGGAGCGCTACAAGGCACCCAAGGCCTAGGAATCTGTCGGACTTGGTAAAGTCCGACAGGCTGCTAAAGGAACAGCTCCACCACCGGGATCGCGACCCGCGGCTTCTCCACGGGCAGCTCCAGCGTCAGGGTATCGGGATGGGCCTCGCTCTCATCGAGCCAGGCCCCCTTCTTCTTCCGGAATAGCACCTCGGACCCATCGTGGAGCAACTGGGCGTACTTCACCTTCCCCTCATACCCGTCCAGATGCAGCCTCCCCATCGGCCACTGGAGCACGTGCACGTACAGCCGGTTCGCCTTGGGATGGTACGTCAGCAGGCAGTTGTCGGGCCGCTTGAATCCCTCGGGCGCCTCGGTGCAGCCGTATATCGCGCGCCCGTTCACGCGGGCCCAATCCCCCATGCCCTTCAGACGGGCCAGCGCGCGATCATCGAAAGTGCCACGCGCCGTCGGCCCCACGTTGAGCAGCAGGTTTCCCCCCTTGCTGACCGTCTCCGCCAGCATCACGATCAACTGCTCGACGCTCTTCCACGTGTTCTCGTCGCGATGGTAGCCCCACGAACCGGAGAACGTCTGGCACGTCTCCCACGGCACGCGCTGCCCCTCGTGCCGCACCCACTCCCGGGGCATGAATTGTTCCGGCGTCCGGAAATCCCACCCGTCGCGCCTGTCCAGAAGATCCAACCGGTCGTTGATGATCACCCCGGGCTGCAACTCGCGGATCAGCGCCAGGAGCTTCTCCGATTCCCAGTCCGCCCGGCCCTTGCCATCCTCGCCGGGATACGAGAAATCCAAGAACAGCGCGTCCACCTTCCCATAGCCCGTCAGCAGCTCGCGCAGCTGCTCCCGCATGTAGGCCGCGTACTTTTTCATGTCGCGGCCCTTGGCCTTCTCGCGAAACGCCTTGTTGTCGCGCATCGGGTGTATCCGGTCCACCGTGAACTCCGGATGGTGCCAGTCGATCAGGGAATAGTAGAAGCCGACGCCGAGGCCCTCGGCTCGGAAGGCGTCCACGAACTCCCGGAGCAGGTCGCGCTTGGCGGGCGTGTTCGTCGCCTTGTACGCGGTCTGTTTGGTGTCCCAGAGGCAAAATCCCTCATGGTGCTTCGCGGTGATCACCGCATACCGCATCCCCGCCCCCTTCGCGGCGCGCGCCCACTCCCGCGGCTGGTAGAGGTCGGGATCGAACCGATCGAAATACTTCTGATAGTCCTCGATCGAGATCTTCTCCCGGTTGCGCACCCACTCGTGCCGCGCCGGCATCGCGTACAGCCCCCAGTGGATGAACAGGCCGAAACGCGCCTCCGTCCACCACGACATCCGCTGCTCGCGCTCGGCGTCGGTCTCGGCACGGGCGCCGCCACAGGCCATCGCTACAAGAATCGAACCCCAGATCATTATTCTCATGGCGCGAGCCTATCCCAAGCCACGCGACGGGCCAGCCAGAAGATCGGCCCAAAGAGTCGGGCAGAGCCCATCCCGCCCGATCGGCGGAACCACTGGCGCCGAAAATGTAGCCCATCTGGTAACAGATGGGCCCGGGCGCTCAGCCATCGGGTCCACGGTCTCACGACCGTGGCTACAGCCGGAATTTTCGAGTCAGCCCCAGGGGCTCTCGCACGTGGCGTGCATCACGACCCGGGTCGGCGGGCCGTGCGAATGCTTGTGATTATGCGCGTCGTTCGAGCCGGTATAAAAGAGGTGCCAGAGCCCCCCGCTCTCCACGAGGCGATGGGGCGCGTGGATCATGTAGCTGTCCGGCTCGCCCGGTTTCCCCCGAGGGAGCCATGACCCTCTCGCCTCGCGGCGCCACGTGATCCCATCCTCGGAGAAGCACGCCTCGAGATCCATCGTCTGGGCCTGGACACGGTAATGCCCCAACATGCCGATGCGTCCGCGCGGGGTGTGCGTCACCGAGAGATAATAGAACTGCTGGTCGGGTGGGTCCTGCGCGTCGGGCACGATGATCCTCCGTCTGTCGGCCCAATCCAGGCCATCGGCGCTCGTATAACGGTCGATCACGCGGATCCATCCGGCGCAATTGTCGTGCGCGATGTAGCCCGGATGCTCCTTGCCGATCTCCACCAATCCCACCGAATACATCTCGAAGGTCCCGTCCGGCAGGCGGTACACGTTGGTCGCATCATTGGAGATTTGCCGCGCCAGGGCCGGCGGCTCGCCCTCGGGCCGCGCCCCGGCCTGCTTCGACCTGCGCCCCAGCCCCGCCTCCGCGGCCGTCGCCCCATCCACGGCCCGGTCTCCCGGGTGATAGAGGCACGCCCTCGACGGATCGATCACCCGGTATCGCCGCCCGTCGTCGCTGTCCGCCGCGAGGTAGCGCACGACCTTTGGCGCGTGCGCCCAAAAGTACAGTCGGTGCCGCCCGCCCGCCAGCGGCACGTGCACCCCTTGCACCGGCCGCCAGCCCTCGGGAAGATTGCCTATCGCCAGCGGCGCATCCGCCGGTTCCCCGGCGCTCAAAACCGCGGCGTGTCGCTCCATCGATTCCCCGGGAACGCCCTCCGCAAAACCCACGTTAAACGGCACGCCCTTCCCCGAAATCGAATACCAGAGACGCCAACGCCCCCCCTCCATCGGCTCTGCCGCGCTAGTGAAGTTCTGCACCAGCCCGTCGGCGCCCGACGCCAGGATCACCCCGCGCTTGCGCCATGGGTCGTGCGCAACCGCCGGCGACCCCGCGCCGGCCCTCGCCACCGAGACGTCCGACCAGCCCATCGCGCACGCCACCGAGCCCGTCACGCCCGCCAGAAAGGAGCGCCTGCCCATCGGCCAATCGCCACAAACGTCGCCGGCCCCACGCGCGCGTCCATACGCCCCGATCAATTTCATCGCTCCTCCTATTACCCCCCCCTGCCAAGAAGGTAAGAACTTTCGTCGCCGGCCCCAGCAAGTCGACAGTATTTTCCAATCAGATCCCGTGCCCACCGCGGCAGAAAATGGTAGGCTGCGCCTTGGCGCACGCTGCCGAATCGACTGTCCGCGTGCGCCAAGGCGCATCCTGCCTCGCGACCCAATTTTCGAGCCAGATTCCATGCCCCGTGCGGCGGGGCACCACCGGAGCGGAAAATTGTAGCGAAGCCGCTTCCGGCTTCGGCCTATCCCCCGGCGAAGGGCGAAGGCCCTTCGCTACTAGTGAGTTACGGCGCATTTTCGAGTCAGCGCCTCCCCCGACGCGCGGGGGCGGTTCTAGCCAGAGTCTTCCACGCGCCGGAGTGTCCTGAACTTTGAGGTTCTTGGCAATCGCCCTACTCCTCATACCGATACTTGAACCGTCCGTTTGGCGCGACGTCCCCCTTATCGATGAAGTCCATGATATCGTCGGGCGCCACGCCATCGATCCATTTAAAGTCGATCCGGACCGGCCGACCCGAAACCCCAAGCGTCCGGCGCGGCACCGCCAGATGGATCTCCGCCCCCTTGGTCGCGAAGGCCGCCTGGCCCGAGAGCACCCAACGGTTCCCCGATCGTCGCTCGATCGTGGCGAACCCTCCCTCGCGACGCGCGCGGTTGACCTGAAAATCAAACCCCTCCCAGCCCGTCTTGGGATTCGCGTCGGCATCGATCAATAACACCATCCAGTCGTCCCCACCACCGGGAGACAGCGGCCCGCGGCACCGCGCATAGAAGTACAGGTGGGTCGCGTCGCGCGCGACTTTCATCGCGTCAAAGTCGTTTCGGCCCGTGGCGCTCACGTAAGGCGGCGTGTCGCCAAAACCCGGGTGGTTGCGGTGCGCGGTGTCCCCGATGTCATCCAAAAATTCTGGCCCCACCCCGCCCCATTGCGAGAAATCCCCCCCCGTCCGGATGGTCAAGGGCGCCGACGCCTTCGGCCGCGGGCGGGCCCCCTTGAAACGGCGGATGTGGGCGGCCATCTGGTAGTAATAATTGTCCCCGTGGCCGCCGCGCATCGGCTCGATGTCGCGACTGTATTCCTGGTTGAATTGATCCACGAAATAGCTGTCCCCCGGCTTGAGCGGCTTGCCGAGCATCTGTCCCGCACCGCCCTTGGCCTCCTTGATGAACCGTTGAGCGACCCACTCGTTCCACCCGGTGATGAAAACGAAGGGCGGGTCCACCTCGTGCGCCCGCGCCCATTGCTCCTCGAAACACGGACCCTCCGCCGTGCGCCACCCGGACTCCGGCGGCTGCTTTCCCCCATGAAAGCTCCTGCCGATGTTCGACGTCGGGTGCTGCGCCGCGCAGACGCTGATCTGCTCGGGTTTCTCCGGGCTTTCGTGCCACCCGTAGCCCTGCGGGTGGTCATCCACCCACGGCCACTTGTCCCTCCCGTCCCCAAACCACTTGCCCTTGCGCGTCCAGGCCCACGACTGCCTCAGCGTGAAAAACTCCGTCACCTCGGGCCCGAGGCCCTCCGAAGACGCGAGCATCAAAGGCTTGCCCCGCCAGGCGAACCACGCCTCCCGGTATCGCCCGGGCTTGTAGAACGCCCCGTAGATGTGCGCCACCGTCTGGGCGCTCGACGAGTTCGCCAGGAACGCGATCCGCGGCACGGCTCGCCCCGTCGCACGCACCTCGCCCAGCACCGCGCACAACTCCGCCACGACGTCATCGTAGGTGACGGCATTCGTCACGTCGCAGAAAAGCACATCGACACCCGCGTCCGAGAGCATCTGGATGTGCTTTCGGATCACGAACCGGTCCCGGCTGCGATAGTACCCGAGGTGCGGCTCGCCCCAGTGATGGAAGGCGTGCTTCGGCCCCCACTGGGGATCCTTCGGATTCGCCGCCACGATCCTCGTGATGTCATGCACCTTGGCTTGCCCACCCCCATGCTCCCCAAGCCAGAGAAAATAGAAGATCCCCACCTGCTTCCCCGGCCTGGGCCCGCCGCACGCCGCATGATCGGGCAACGAACGCCCCAGGGCATCCGTCGCCACCCACGTGTCCGCCATCAGATCGCGCGAGCCGAGCTCCGTCCCCAACGCGACCGATCCGACGGCTCCAAGGACCAGCACGCCGCAGGCAACCCGATGACCGAGCCTCATGATGCGCCATGGTGGCAGACAGGGCGCGCGCGCCCAACCCTTTTTGCGGGGCGCTGCAAGCTGAGCGCGATGTAGCCCATCTGGTCACAGATGGGCCACGCGTTGGAACACCCGCGGCCTGACTGTTGTGGCTACCATGCGGCCAGATCCCAACGTCTCTGGAAGCCGGAGCTTTCGGCGGCTGGTTCCCACGCCGGAGCTTGGGAACCAGCACCAGTTTCCGATTGACCGCCACCCTTGAAGATCGGCACGAAAAGGCGTCGCGTCATTCATGTGGAAACTTCATTCCCGCTGCCGCCTGGCACAGGCGGCCTACAAAATTTGTAGGGCGTCTCTGCGAGATGTTCTATGTGGGGGGAAGTTTCAGGTCAGTCTTCCACCTCGACCTCGAGCAGTTTCCCGCATCGGGCCACTTCCACGTCGAGCCGGATCCCGTTGGGCTTGATAAGCTCGGCCTCGTAAACGAAACAGCCGCGCCCCTTGCACTCTTTCTCGATCTCCACGATCCGCCCACCGGCGGCCTGTGCGCGGATCGTCCGCTGCACGGCGTCGGGACAGTCCTTGATCGCCACCGGAGTCTCGCACTCTCCGGCCGCCGGCGCCCTTCCCGCGCCAGCGATGCAAAATACGGCCACCAAAGCGGCCGAACGAATACCCGTGTCACACCTCATGTGCATCTCCTTCTGCCATGCCTCTACCGTGGCATTTCCACCACCTGCAACCCATCCACCACCACGTGCCCATCGGCGCCGGCGTTCGAGACCCTGACATCGAATTCCGACGGCAGGTCGAACGGCCCAAGCCATCCCGGCTCCTCGCGCTGGTTGATCGCCACCGACTCCGTTCGCCCCGCGCCCGAAATCACCACCCCGGTCTTCGTCGAACGATTGTTTGATGGCGCATAGATCACCCGGATCTTCTTCGGCCCCGCGGCCCCGGCCTTCACCCGGAACACCAGCGCCTTCTTGCCATCGCGCGTGTCGTCATCGTGGACATAGCGCTCGCCCACGCGGACCCCGAGGGCACCGCTCTCGTTCCACTCGCCCACCTTCTCCGCGCCGGCGTCATCCAGCACGATGCCGTCGAACTTCTCGCGGGGCGCGGCCCGTCGCGGCAGGGGCCCCGTCCATTCCAGCACCTGGCCATCCGCCAATAGCCGCTCCCGCAATGGCCCATACGGCACGTCCTGCACCGCCGACTTCCCGTCGATTGCCATCGCCGCCGCCGTGGCGGACGACTGCCCGAGGATCATGAACACCGGCTCCATCCGGATCGAGCCATACGCGATATGGCTCGCCGACAGGCACACCGGCACGAAGAGGTTCTCGCACTCCTCCTTCCGAGGGACGATTGCCCGATAGCCGATGGGATACGGCGGGACGCCGACCTGGATGTCGCCCTCGTTGCGGGCGAAGCCCTCCGCGGTGACGTATCGCTGCACGTTGTGAGAATCCATGTTGTAGGCCCCCATCCCCACCGGATCGTCCACCTTCTCCTCGCCGCGACAGTGATGCTCCGTCATCACCAGCGCCGCCACCATCCGCCGCGCCTCCCGGATATATAACTGCGGCGTCCAGTGCCCGTTGCCCGCGAACTCGTCCTTCGGCAGGCCCCATCGCCGATACCAGTTCCGCAGATCCTCCGGCACCCGCGGGTGATTCTGCAACGTCCAGAGGTAGCCCTTCTGAAAAACCTCGTGCCGCCGGATGATGCGCTCCCTGGTGGCGCAGTCGCCGTCCGGGTAGTCGTAATTCATCCCGATGTAATCGGTGGAAACTGCCCCATGGTTGTTCGTGTCGGTCTTCTTGTTCGGCAGGGGGTCGTACTTGCTCTCCGGCTTGTGGTACTTCCCGCTCTCGATATAGCGCAGCAATAGCTCGTATTCCCGCTCGTCATAGCCCTCGGGCTTCGCGATCGCCACCATGTTGTCCGGGGCATCCGTCAGGCACATGCGGAAACAGTAGGCCTGGACGCGGGGGTCTCCCGAACCCTCTTCCCCCGGCCCATTCGGGTCGATGCCCGGCAGGACACCGCTCGAGGGATCCCCGCGGCGCACGTAGGGATCCACGTTCGCCCCCTCCGGAAACTGGTGGCTCTTGGCGTTCCGCGCCTGCACGCCGTTGAGCGTCTCCCCGTACACCGCATTCGCTTCCCGGCCCACGGTGTACTTGACCCCGGCCGACGCCATCAGGTCCCCCTCGTAGGTCGCGTCGATAAACATCGCCCCCTCGAATCGCCTCCCGTCCTCCACCACGATCGCGGCGATCCGGCCGCCAGCCTTCACCACGCCCTTGCCCGGCCGCCGATCCAGCCGCGCCCCCGACACGATCTCGATCCCGTGCCCCGCGATCACGTCGCGGAAAACCTCCGATGCCACCTTCGGCTCAAAGGTCCACATCGTATCCTCGTTCATGCTGTTCGGCGAACGCCGCCGCGTGAAATAATCCTCCTTCGACTCCTGGACCCAGCGCCCCGGCTCGTCGTACTTCCGCTTGATGCGACGATAGAAATCCCGCGCCAGCCCGCCGATCGCCGCCTTGTTCCCGATGTCCGTCCAGCCCAGCCCCCCGGTCGTCAGGCCGCCGATGTGCGCCCCGGGCTCCACCACGATGGCGGTCTTCCCCATCCGCTGCGCCTGCGCCGCGGCCATCAGCCCCGCCGAGGTCCCGCCATAGATCACGATATCGTGCCCCGCCCGCGCCGTGCCCAGCGCCGCGAGCCCGACGACAATGCCACCGAGATGTCCCAAGTATCTCATATTACCCGTTGGCCTAGCAGCCACTCGGAGTTTGACAAGTCCTGGCGGGTGACCCAAATCCTCGCGCAAGGCACTACCCGGAGGCGCAACACTTGGGAATGTAGGGCGCGAAATCCCTTTCGCGCCACGGGCAACCGGCAGGACCGTGCGTGGCGCGGATAGGAATCCGCGCCCTACAAAACTTGGCACAGTGACGTGCCTGTGTCCCATACGGTTCGTTGAGGGCACGTCACTCGGGGAGCGATCCTTACGCGAGGATTTGGGGGTGAGCGAGCGGGGAACCACCGAAGCCCCCTTTGCAGGCCATCGAGCGCCTCTCAGTCCGGGGATCGCCTCACGGTTCGTTTTGGGGCCGCCCGGTCCCGGGTTTAGGCCTTCCTGCCCGCCGGCCGAAGGGCTAAGGCCCTTCGCTACCGCCGCCGCTCTCCCCCCGTAGCGAACGCCCCTTGTTTCCCCCGTGACAGATGCTATGACTCCATCGTGAGGGTTTTGGCCTTATCGCTGACACTGCTGGGCCTGGCCGCGACCGCCGCGGCCCAAGAGCCGTCCGCCCCGCGGCCCCCGGAAGCCCCCGCCCGCGCCACGACCGTCGTGGTGATCCCGGTCGAGGGGGACATCGACGCGGCGCTGACCTTCGTCATCCGCCGGGGGGTCAAGATCGCACTGGACCGCGGCGCCCAGCACCTCGTGCTCCACATGGATACCGACGGCGGGCCGGTGGACGTCACCACCGACATCATGGAGATCATCCAGCGCTTCAAGCCCGAGGCAAACACCTACACCCTCGTGGACAAGAAGGCCTACTCCGCGGGCTCCTTCATCGCGGCCGGCACGCGCCACATCTACATGGTGCCCGGCTCGGTCATCGGCGCCGCCACCCCCATCCTCATCACCGGCCAGGAGCTTGGCGAATCCGTCCAGGCCAAGATGAATTCCGCCCTGCGCGCCATGGTCCGTGCCGCCGCCGAGCGCCACGGGCACCGGCCCGATGTCTTTGAGGCGATGATCGAAAAGGATCGCGGCCTCAAGATCGGCGACGAGGAGATCGTCCCGGAGGGCGAGATCCTCACGCTGACCGCCGAGGAGGCCGCCAAGACCTACGGCGACCCGCCCAGGCCCCTGCTCTCCGCCGGCACCGTCAATTCCCTCGACGAGATGCTCTCCAAGGCCGGCCTATCCGGCGCCGAGATCATCCGCGTCGAACAGACCGGCCTGGAGACCTTGGCCCGGTGGATCGTGAGCATCGCGCCGATCCTCCTGCTCGCCGGCATCGTCGGGATCTACGTCGAATTCAAGGTGCCCGGCTTCGGCCTGCCAGGCATCGCCGGCGCCGCCTGCCTCCTGCTCTTCTTCTTCGGGCATCAGATCGCCGGCCTCTCGGGCCACGAGGCCCTGGTGCTCTTCGCGGTCGGCGTCGTCCTGGTGGCCCTCGAGATCTTCGTCTTCCCGGGCACCCTCATCGCCGGCTCGCTCGGCGCCGCCCTCATCGTCACATCCCTCCTCATGGCCATGGTCGACTATTACCCCACGGACCCCGTCATCCCCGACATGTCCCAACTCCAGCGGCCCCTCCTCAACCTCACCATCTCCCTCGTGGGCGCCGCCATCGTCATCGCGTTCTTGGCCATGACCCTCCCCGCGACACCGCTGTTCGCCACCCTCACCGTCAAGACCACCAGCGGCAAGAGCGTCGAGCTCGCGGCCCGCCCGGGCGAGACCGGCGTCGCGCTCAGCGACCTGCGGCCCGCCGGCAAGGCCATGTTCGGAGACAGGCTCGACGACGTCGTCACCGAGGGAGACTTCATCGCGCGCGGCACCCCCGTGCGGGTCATCGCGGTCGAGGGGCTGCGCGTCGTCGTGGAAAGGGCCTGATTATGGAGTGGATTATGGTTCTGGCGATCTGCGGCCTCCTGCTGGTCATCGCGGAGATATTTCTCCCCGGGGGCGTCCTCGGGCTGGCCGGTGCCGGATGCCTGATCGCGGCATCGGTTCTGGCGTTCCGGGAGTGGGGTCCCGCCGGAGGCGCCATGTTCACCTTGGCCGAGATCGCCCTCGGGGCGGTCGTCATCCTTCAGGCGGTCCGATGGATACCGAACACGCCCCTCGGGAGGGGCCTGGTCCTGGATGCGGCCGTCGAGGGTACCGCCCCGGCCAAGGAGAACGCCGATCTGCTCGGCCGCGAGGGCGTCGCCCTCACCCAGCTCCGCCCGGCGGGTGCCGCCCGCATCGATGGCCACCGGCACGACGTTATTTCCGAGGGGGGCTTGATTGACGCCGGGACTCCGCTAAAGGTTGTGTCTGTTGAGGGCATGCGGGTCGTCGTGCGACCCGTAGAACGAACCGTGGAAACGAAAGGCAAATCGTCATGAATACCGCAATCGGCATCGGAACAATAGTCGTAGCAGTCGCGCTGCTCATACTCGCGGTGATCATCGCGAAGTTTTTCATGACGTGGCTGCGCGCCCTGCTCGCGCGCGCGCCGGTCCAGATGCGAAGCCTGGTCGGGATGTGGCTGCGGCGGGTCCCCACCGGCCTCGTTGTCGATAGCCGCATCGCCGCGGTGAAGGCCGACATCGACCTCGACACCGACCCGCTCGAGGCCCACTACCTCGCCGGCGGCAACATCTACCAGACCGTCACCGCCCTCATCTGCGCCAAAAAGGCAGGCATCCTCCTCCCCTGGGATCGCGCCTGCGCCATCGACCTCTCCGTCCGCGGCACCGACAAGAGTGTCATCGAGGCCGTGCAGACCAGCGTCAACCCCAAGGTCATCGATTGCCCCAACCCGAAATCCGGCAAGGTCACCATCGATGGCGTCGCCAAGGACGGCATCGCCGTCAAGGCCCGCGCCCGGGTCACGGTGCGCACCAGCCTCGACCGCTTCGTCGGCGGCGCCATGGAGGAGACCGTGATCGCGCGCGTCGGCGAGGGCATCGTCAGCGCCATCGGTTCCTGCGACAGCTACAAGAAGGTCCTCGAAAACCCCGACCTCATCTCCAAGACGGTGCTCCAGAAGGGCCTCGACGCGCAGACGGCGTTCGAGATCGTCTCGATCGACATCGCCGACGTCGACGTCGGTGAGAACATCGGCGCCAAACTGCAGGCCGAGCAGGCCGAGGCCGACAAGCGCGTCGCCCAAGCCCGCGCCGAGGTCCGCCGCGCCGCCGCGGTCGCCTCCGAGCAGGAGATGAAGGCCAAGACCCAAGAGATGCGCGCCAAGGTCGTCGAGGCGGAAGCCGAGGTCCCGCTCGCCGTCGCCGAGGCATTCCGCAACGGCCGGCTCGGGATCATGGACTACCAGCGCTTCCTGAACATCCAGGCCGACACGCAGATGCGCTCCTCGATCGCCCAGGGCGGGGACGGGGGCCAGGCCCAAGGAAAGAAGGCGGAATAGCCATCGGCAACCGAGGGCAGCCCGATGCGAGAGTTCCCATTCCAGGAGATTGTCGGGCTGATCGTCTTCGTCATCGTCATCCTGGCGCAGTTCTGGACGAAGCTGCGCACCGGAAAGCCGACGCCGGGCTCGGACGAGCCAGAACCAGAGTTCGAGTTCCCCGACTTCGGGGAGAAGCGATCCGACGCCCCGACTCCCGGCCCCGCTCGACCCGTGGGTGCCCCGTCGGCCCCTCGGACCGACGATGCGCTGCGCGAGGCGCTTGGCCTACCGACTGCGCCGAGGCCCGCGCCGCCCCCGCCCGCCGCGCCAGCGCCGCCGCGGCCGGCCCCGCCGGTCATCGTGCGTGCGCCAACCCCCGCGCCACAGCCGCAGCCGCGACCCGCCGTGGCCACCGCGCGCCCTGCCCAACCCGCCCCGCAAGAGGCGGAGACCGACAACGTCCTTGCCGGCCTCGAGCGCCTCGAGCGCGAGACCGAGTCCTTCCGCGCCCGCCTCCAAGAGATCGGTCGGATGGAAGTCGGCTCGGGAGCCGGCGCCGAGGCCCGGATGCGGCAACGTCTGGCACATTTGGTCCGCGACATGGGACTGGCCGCCGCCCCGGCCCCACCTACAAAACCCGCCTCGCCCATCGGCGCATCCCTCGCCAATCGGGAGGGCCTCCAGAAGGCCATCGTGCTCAGCGAGATCCTCGGACCGCCCCGGGCACTGAACCCACACGCCTAGAAGCCCATGGCACTCACACCTTCCACGATGCTTCCACTCGGCACGCCAGCGCCCGATTTCTCCCTGCCGGACACGGACGAGAAGTTGCTTTCCCTCGCGGATTTCAAGGATGCCCCCGCGCTGGTGGTCATGTTCATCTGCAACCACTGCCCCTACGTCAAACACCTCCAGGCCGACCTGGCGAAATTCGGGAAGGACTACGCCGCCAAGGGTGCCGCCATCGTCGCCATCAGCTCCAATGACGTCGCCAACTATCCCGATGACTCACCCCAGCGGATGAAGGCCGACGCGAGACGCTTCGGATACACCTTCCCTTACCTCTACGACGAATCCCAGGCCACGGCCAAGGCCTACCGCGCCGCCTGCACCCCCGATTTCTACGTCTTCGGGAAAGATCGCAAGCTGATCTATCGCGGCCAATTCGACGCCAGCCGTCCCGGCAATGGCATTCCGGTCACCGGCTCCGACCTTCGCGCCGCCACCGATGCCGCGCTCGCCGGAAAACCCGCCCCGGCAGACCAGAAGCCCAGCATGGGCTGCAACATCAAGTGGAAATCCGGCAACGCCCCGGATTATTTTTAATACGCCATCCGATACAGCATCAGGTAAACGATCACGCCCGTCACCGACACATACATCCAGATCGGCCAGGCCCATCGCGCGACACGCCGATGGGTCTCCAAGCGGCCCCGCGCCGCAAACCAAAGGGCGACCAATATCAATGGCAGGTTCACGGCGGCCAGCACCGTGTGCGTCACCAGGACCGTGAAATACGCCGGCCGGATCCAGCCCTCCCCCGGAAAGCGCCTCGGCCCCACCAAGAACTTGTGCGCCAGGTAACACGCCAGAAACACGACCGACAGCGCGAATGCCGCGATCATCAGCCGCATGTGCAGCCTCGCGTCGCCCCGGCGGATCGCCACGTAGCCGAAGAGCAGCAGCGCGCCCGTCGTCGCGTTGAGCGCGGCATTGAGCCCGGGCAAATCGTGGGCGCTCAACCCCCGCCCCTCTCGCGCCGGAGCGCCGCCACCGCCGACGCCACCTTGCCGGCGGAACCCGGATCCACGCCATCGAAATATCCCCTGACGACCCCATCCCGATCGACCAGGACCATCTTCGTGCTGTGCAGGTAGCGCCCTTCGGGCCCCGTCGCCCCCTCGCCCAGGTCCGTCGTCGTCACCTTGAATCCCTTCTCCGCCAGCTCGTAGATCGCCGCACGATCGCCCGTCAGAAAGAGCCACAGGTCGTCCCGAGCCCCGTGCCTCGCCGCATACTCCCGGAGCACTTCCGGGGTGTCGTGCTCGGGGTCGACCGTAAAGGTCACCAGCCGCACGTCATCCGCCGCCCCCAGCCGACGCTGCAACTCCGCCATCCGCTGCGTCATCATGAGGCAGGGACCCGGACACGTGGTGAAAATAAAATCCGCGACCCAGATCTTGCCTTTCAGGGCATCGAGCCCAAAGCCCTCCCCACTCCGTTCGACCAGAGAGAATGTCGGGATGCCGTAAAGCTTGGGCAACGGCGGCGATTTCGGCCATAGCACCGCCAGCGCCAAGACCCCGGCTACCGGAAGGCCGATCAGCGAGACGATGCTCCACGGAATCGCCGCGGGGCAGACACTCTTGTCTGCCCCCGAGGTTCCCTGGCGCTCCGCGCGGCAGGCAGGAATGCCCACCTCACCCCCTTCGCCTTCCTGCTCCGGTCTTCCCATCACGATTCCAGCGGCCTTCGGTCGCGCGTCACGAGGACGGCGATCCCAAACATCACCAGCCCAAACACGCCAACCACCAGCGCCGCCAGCGGGCCATCCGCCACCCTCACGTGCTCCGTCATCGGATACAGAGAGTGCACCAACAGCGCGTGCCCATAATGCACGGGGTTCAGGATCATGACCCACTTGATCCAGCCCGCGGCGCCCTCCACCGGGAATAGCGCCCCCGACAGAAGCCACAGGGGCATCAGGAACACGTTCATGATCGCGTGATAGCCCTGCACCGAATCGGAGCGCCACGCCAGCGCGTGCCCCAGGGCCGTGAGCCCGAGCGCCACCGCCGCGACCGCCGCCAGGAACAGCGCCGGCCCCACCAGGCCCAACCGGATGCCGATCAGCGGCGCCAGGCCCAGAAGGAGCGCCGCCTGAAGGACGGAAAGCACCGTCCCGCCGAACACCTTTCCCAGCACGATCGCCCACTCCGGCGCCGGAGACGCCAGCACCCCCTGCATGAATCCCTCCCTCCGATCCTCGATGATCGAGATCGTCGAGAAAATCGACGTGAAGAGCACCACCAGCAAGATCATGCCGGGGAAGAAATACTCCAGGTAATCGCCGCCGCCCTGGCCCGCCACGCGAAACGACGAGCCCATTCCCTGGCCGAGCATCAGCCAGAAGATCAGCGGTGTCGCCAGCGCCCCGATTAGCCGGTTGCGCTGCCGCAGAAACCGCACCACCTCGCGCTCCAGCAGCGTCCAACCCGCCAGGGTGCCCGCAAACGCGCGACCCGTTTTCATTCGTTCAACCCGTGCCCTGTCTTGGCGAAAAACACGTCCTCGAGCGTCGGCTTCGCCAGCGTGACGCTCTCGATGATATCCGCATATCTGCCGCTAAGCTCCTTGACCAGCCCCGCGCCACCTTTCCCCTCGAAACGCACCCCGGCCTCGCAGCGATGGCCCTCGATCCCGAGTTCTTCCCGCGCGGCGCGGACCAGCCGCCCCGCCTCCCGCGTCACCACCGTGACGACCTCGCCCCCCACCTCGGAGACCAGCTCCGCCGGCGCCCCCGCCGCGACCACCTTGCCCCGGTCGAGGATCACAACGCGATCGCACCGAGCGGCCTCCTCCATGAGATGCGTCGTGACCAAGATCGTGCATCCCTCCATCGACCGGATGGAAGCCAGGTGCTGCCAGAAGTCACGCCGCGCGACCGGGTCCAATCCCGTGGTCGGCTCATCGAGCAACACCACCCGCGGCCGGGGCACGAGCGCCTTGGCAATCTCCACGCGCCGTTGCCAGCCCCCCGAGAGCACCTCCACCTTCGCACTCCGGCGCTCCGCCAATCCGAGGGGCTCGCAGACCTCCCCAATCCGCCGCGCCAGCGCCGCGCCGCACAGGCCATAGAGCCGCCCGTGATGCCTAAGGTTTTCCTCGACGGTCAATTTCCGGTCTAGGCTGGGATGTTGGAAAAGGACGCCGAGGATCCCGCGTGCCGCACGCGCCTGCTCCCGGAGATCCAGGCCGTTCACCGCGGCCCGACCCTCTTGGATCGGGAGCACCGTCGCCAGCAGCCGGAAAATCGTCGACTTCCCGCCGCCGTTGGGTCCGAGCAACGCAAACATCTCTCCCGCCGCGACGGAGAAATTCACCGAATCCAACGCCAGGACGGAGTCGAACCTGTGCGAGACCCCCTCGACCTCCACCGCTGCCTCAGACACATCCATAAAATTCTAAAGCCTATCGGCCGTTGCCAATCCTATCAGCACAATCGGCAAATAACATAGCGAATAGAAAAATAGGGACCGGGCCTCCCGGTCGCCGCGCCGGACCGCGAACCGCCACGCCAGCGCCGTGAACCCCAGGCCGGCCAGCGCCGCGATGGCCGCGTAAATCGCCCCCCCCATTCCGGCGCGCATGGCGCACCAGCCCGCCGGCACGAGGCCCGCGGCGCACAGGACAGACCAGCGCCCCGTCCCGGGGCCGAGCGGGTCGGCCACCGGCAACATCCAGAATCCCGCCCGCGCGTAATCCCTGCGGCAGATCCACGCGATGGAGAAAAAATGCGGTATCTGCCAGAGGAACATGATCCCGAAGGGCAACCACGCCTCCCGGGAGATCCCCTCCGCCGCGGCCGCCCAACCCAGCACGGGGGGCAGCGCGCCCGGGACCGCGCCGACCAGCGTGTTCCAAGTGCTCCACCGTTTCATCGGGGTATAGACGAGGAGGTAGATGACCATCGATGCGGCGCTCAAGATCGTCGCCAAGGGACCCGATGTGGCGGCGAGGGTCACCAGCCCGGCCGTTGCGGTGGCAATCCCGCCGAGCATCGCCGCCCGCGGGGATGTCCTGCCCGCCGGCAGTGGGCGTCCGCGCGTCCGCTCCATGAGCGCATCCAGGTCCCGCTCCATGAACTGATTCAGCGCGGCGGCACCCCCGGCCACCAACCCGATGCCCACCAATGCCCAGGCAAGGCCGATCCACGAAATGACCGACCCCGAACCGAGGAGATACCCCACGGCCGCGGTCATCACCACCATGCTGGTCAATCGGACCTTCGTCAGTTCCAGCCAGTCCGGGATCGCCCGGCGCACCGCGGCAAAAGGCGTCAGCGCCCGCACCGCCGTCCCCGCACTCATGTCGTCGCCCCCGTCCGCGCCGCCGGCGCCGCCCCCAGCCGGTTCACGACCATCAGCAGCAACGACACCCCGGCCAAGAGCAGCGCCCCCGTCGCAACGTGCGCGGTTGCAATGTCGGCCGCCTTGTTGCTCCACACCGTCCATGCACCCAGCAGGAACTGGATCGCCATCAGCCCCAGAAGGGTCCCCGCCCAAACCGCGACACCGACACCATCCGCGAGCCGCCGCGCCCGCGCAAAAAGCACGCAGGCGGCCGCCACGGCGACGACCGCCACGGCCCGGTGTGCCAATTGCAGCAGGATCAGCCCCGCCGTGGTCTCCGGGAGGCCCAGCGCCTCGCCGCGCCACGCGTTGATCGAGACAATCGATGCGGGATCCAGACCCGGCCAGATCGCCCCATAGGCCAACGGGAAATCCGGGATCGACAGCCCGCGATGCGCGTGGCGCATCGTCGCCGCCATCACGAGCTGCGCCACCACGAGACCCAGCGCCAGCCAACCCGCACGCCGCACCCCGCCCAGCCCGGCCAAGCCACCGCCAGCCGAGCATTTCTCCACCCGCCCCCAGTAACCGCTGCTCCAGAGGGCGATCGCCGAGACCAGAACGAAGAAGGATTGTCCCATGATCGCATGCACGATGCCGATCTGATCCTTCGCCCATACCACCCGGAGCCCGCCCAGCACCCCCTGGAACACCACCAGGATCACCGCGGCAGCCGCGGCACCCTTCAGCCACCGCCTCGGTTCCGCCAACCAGATCCAGGCCATCAGCCCCGTCGTCAGCAGCCCCACCAGCGCGCCCAGCAACCGATGGGAATGCTCGTAAAATATCCCCCCCACCATCATCGACCAGGGGAAGAAGAACATGTTGTAGCCAAAACTCGTCGGCCAATCGGGAACGGCCATCCCCGCGCCCTTGCTGGTCACCAACCCCCCGAAGCACAGCAACACCAGCGTGCAGCACGCCGTCAGCACGGCAAAAGCGAATCGCGCCACGTCGCCCCACTCTCGTCTGGCTCCGGGTGAATAACCCATGGGAGGAGAAGCTTAGGCGAAAACCCGTGAATGCCAACGGAAAGCCCGCGGATGGTCAGGCCCCGAGTCTTTTGGCATCGCCCCGTAGCGACGCCGCTTCCGGCGTCGGCGCCCCCGCCGAAGGGCGAAGGCCCTTCGCTACCGGACGCCGCGTTTCATCTCACCCGGAAGCCGGCCCACGGGCTTGGCTACACCCACGCATCGCGTAAATTCCTTCATGCCCTCGAAGAAGCGCCCCGGACGCCGATCCCGCAGTAGAGAGCCATCACAGTTGAGAAAAAATGACAAACAGTTGAGAAGTTGGGGGGAGGGCAACCTATCCAGGCGGGGGGGGGGGTTTAAGGCGTTTGCAGGGCCGGTAACGGTGCGGTGCACGGCCGGCAAAGGGCTTATTCCCAGGACGAAAATTCGGCGTTTGGGCTGATGGCGGCGTTCATCTGGTCCCCGTCGGCGACGTTGCCGGCCAGAGTCACCATCTTGCCCGTCATCTGGCCGGCGGTCAGGGTCCCGCAGACGACGCTGGGGTCGGACTGGAACGATCCGCACCAGTAGGTTTTTAAGAAGTCCTCGATCCCGGGCCATGACACGGTGACTGCCACCCAGATGTTGGGGCTGAATTTGGCGGTCCCCTTGAGATGCTTCACCATGGTCTGGTCGCACGGGAATATCCAGAATGAGATCATCGCGATTGCGGACTCGTCGTCGATCTCATCCTCCGGGTCGTTGACGGTCAGCCCGTCGCCCGCCTCGACGATCCACGACGAGTACCCGGCTTCCTCCTCGTTCTTACCGAGGTAGCCGTTGGCGGTGGGGGTCTCGAGGGCGGTGAGGATGCCCCTCGTGCCGGTCTCGGGGAACGGCCCACTTGTGGCGAATGCCGCCCCGCTCAAGACGAAGGAAGCGTAGTTGGTCATCCAGCCGCTGCCGTTGACCTCGATATAGTACCCGTCCGACTTCCACAGAAGGTCGGCAACCTGGGCCGCCGGGGCCTCGAAGCTCAGGCCCGAGCCAGGGGCGCCGGGCTCATAGGACGTGCAGCCCGGGAAGACGAAGTGGGGCACGGGCTTTCCGGCCCCCGTGTCGATCATGTGGCATCGCGGCATGTAGATCATGCGTGGCCATCCGCCTCCATCGCGATGTAGAACTTTTTGGCCTCCCCGTCCTTCCAGCAGACCGCCTCCACGAGTTCGACCTTCTTTTCACCGGATGTCAGCACCCCGAGGTCGAGGTAGACCTCCGCGCCACCCGCGCCCTTGAACTTCAGGGTCTCCAGAGACAGGTTCACCTCGAACTCCTCGCCGGAGGATCCCGTCATCCGGACGGCTTCGCTATTCCCGTCGACCTCGAACTCGAAGTCCCCGCTGGTCAGGCTCAGGGAGCGCGCCGGCAGGTTGATATCGACGATCGTCTCGAGGTCGGTGACGCGGAGGGCGGGCTGTCCTCCCCCGGTCGCCTGGTAGCAGTACAGCTGGCCCTCTTCGCCATCGATGGTGACCTGGTTTTGGTCCCCGGAGTCGGTGGCCTGGAGCTTCAGGATCTTCGGCTCGCCCGAGGCGCCATCGCTGTTCTGCACCTTCCCGGGGCCCCTGACCGCGTCGCCTCCGCTGCTGTCGCCATCCGACCCGAGGCCTTTATAAGGCTTCTCCGTCCGTCGGTTCGCCCTCCAGAGTTCGACGATTTGCCCCGCCGTCAGGTAGGGCGGGATCCCGGTGGAGATGCGGGTCTCCCCCGTATCGATGTTGAGGTAGGCCTCGTAGACGACGGCGGTCATGGTCTCCCATTCCGCCCTGCCGCCCGTCACGCGGAGGATTTCGCCCGGCATCGGACGGGATCCACACTCCCGATCGCAGAAATCCACGTTGCCCTGCCAATGGAGGACCGACATCGCCTCGTAGAGCCGCTGCGCCAAACCGGGCGGGGGCTGCTCCGAATAACCGCCGGACCCTTTTTTTGTAAATGACCCACCGGCCTTATTGGAACCGTTGAGCGTCATGCTCAGGGCCACGTTCTTTTTCTTGGTGACAGAGTTGCCGTCCACCCACTCGAAATCGATCTTCGCCCTGGCCACCACAGAGTTCGCCTCGAAACCGAGGTCCTCCTCCATCCAATCGGTGATCGTGCCACCCACGATCTCCCGGTTAAAGCCCGATGGATCGAGGCTACCGGAATGGACCTCCAGCGAGACCATCCGGCCATCCGCGAGCCACGGGATCTTCTTCTGCCACCACGTCGCGCTATTGACCTGGATATTCTCGGTGTAGAGGACCTGGTGCTGGTCAGGCGTGCCGGGGGAGGATTCGAGGTCGATGTGCGCCGACAGCACGCCCTCCGCGTGTTCCGACGCGCCGGGGGGGTACGACTGTTGCTGATGGAACCTCGAGAAGAGTGGATCGTCGAACCATTCCCCCGTGCTGCCGTCCCACTCAAAGAAGCACACCACGCCGGCCGCGACGATGTCGTGGCGCGGCACGAACCCGGCCGTGGTGATCCGGTCCGTGATGGCGACCCCGTGGGCGGACAGGCCCGAGATCTTGCGGACGTGGATCGTTGGGTACGGCGCGGTCGAGTGATCGAAGTAGACGATGGTGTCGGGCACCCACGCCAGGAGGCGGGTGAGGATGTCCGCGCAGCTCATGTCCTTCATCTCAGACTTCGGGATATTGACCGTCCCGATATCGACTGTCCCGACGGCGATCGGTGCGGCGGGGTTCCGGTAGTCGGACAGGTAGGAGAGGACGAGGTTCACCCCGGAGGCGAGATCGGCGGTCTCCGAGTCCGGGCCCTCGGTCCACGTGCCGCCCGAGAAGGCCGAGCGGGTCTTGAATCCGCCGAACTGCACCTTGGACGATTTGACCAACCCCTTCGCCCCGCCCGCCGCGCTCCTGCGGAGGAAATAATCCGACTGCACGAAGATCGTCGTGCGGAGATACCACCACGGGCCCTCCAGACGGACCTGGTAGGACTCGTCGGAATCCGACCCCGACCTGGGGAGGGTCGTCACCTTCCCGTAGAAGAACCTCGATGGCCCCCGGGTGATGATGACGGTGTCCCCGTACGCGAACGCGGCGTCGGCCGTGAGCGCCGTCGCGGCCGTGACCCGGAACGACGCCTCGTCCGCGCCGTTGGCGCGGAAGCTTATCCTGAGGTCGGAGATCCCGAGCGCTTCGGCGGTCTGAACCGCGCCGCCGTTGATCGAGAATTTCCAGATGTCACCGATCATCTCAGGCCGCCTGGGCGTTGATGCGGGAGCTCAGGTCATTCATCTGGCTCTGAAGATTTTGGTTGGATGCGGTGAGCTTCGAGAACCCGGCCAGGATGGCCGCGCCGAGGTTCCCCAAAGAGGCGGCTGCCCCATCGGCGGCGGCGGCGGCGGCGTCAGCGCCTTCGGTGGCGGCCTGGCCCGCGCCTTCAGCGGCGGCGCCCACCTGACCGAACTTCTGCTCGATCATCCGGATGTTGAGCTGGGAGCGCTCGGCCGAGACTTTGGACATCTCGGTCTCGTACCGTTGCCGGTTCTTTTGGGCCGCGTCCGATTCACCCGGAAACCGTTTCTGTGCCTCGTTTCGGATCTGCTCCAACTCCTGCTCGAGGCGCAACTGTTCGCGCAGGACGCTGGCCTTCTGGATATCCCCATCCAGGGTGAGCTTGAGGACCTCGTTCTCTCGTTGCCGTCTTCGGGCGATCTCCTCGATCGTTTCGGCTGCGGCCTTTTGCGCGGCGGCGGCCTGTTCGTCGCGGGACATGCGCTCGGGCTGGTGCGCGGGCGACCACGACCCGGATCCATATTTTTGGGTTGCTTCTTTGTATTGACGCTGTGCCTCGGCGGAACGGTTCTCTCCAGCCTGCAGGCGGTCGATCTGGTCCTGCAGGTCCTGGAGCCTTTTGGTGAGGGCATCGACAGTCAGAAAGCTCAGATTCGAGTTTTGACCTAAGAGGTTTTTGAGGGCGAGGTCCGCCGCCTCGGATTTTTCGACGATCTCCGCGATTTTCATCACGATCGTCGCAAACGACGCCGCGATCGCGGCCCAACCGGCCAGGCTCGCGGGTGAGATGCCGATCTTTTCGGAGATGGCGGACAGTGCGGCCTGCAGCGGATCCGCGCTGCCCGCGGCCTCATCCAGCCCCTCGGCCAGGTCCCCGGCGCCGCCCGCCGCCTCGGCAGCCTTTTCGCCGATCTGGGACACGGACTCGGCGGCGGATTTGGCTGATTGCTCGGCCTGCTTGAGGTTGTCGGCTACCACCTTCCCCGATATGTCGCCCTCGCCCCCAGCCGCCTGGGAGATCTGCTGTTTCACATCCTCGACGGAGGATTTGACGGAGGGGTCGACCTCCGCGCCCACGCGGATGATCAGCTCTTTGTCGGCGTCGGCCATTGGGAGGGTGCTGGGTACGGGGTTCGGGGTTCTGGGTGCTAGGGGCCCGGTGGCTGCATCTGGATGCGGATGTAGGATCCGGAGTTGGTTGGGGTGAGCGAGATGAATTGCGGGGTGAGGCCGGCGGTGTTGGTCGGCATGGTCCACTGGGAGCGGATGCTGGCCCAGACGGCGGCGATCTGGGGTTGTGTGAACTGCCCGACGATCTCCATCGTGGCGGTGCCGTCGTCGTTGCGGCGGACGTGGACCTCGCGGGCGATTGGTTGGGATAGGGCGGGCCCGACGACGAGGCGGAGGAAGTTCGAGACCGCTCCGTTGCCGACGATCTTCCCGCATGTCGGAGCGGGGGCCGGGTAGGTGATCGTGAGCGGGGGTATCTGCGGTGAGGTCAGGTCGTCAAGGTCTTGCCCCAGACAGGAGCACCCTGTCGGACGAAGGCCGCCGGCCGCGATGATGGCGAAAATTATGGCATTCTTTCTCATGGTCAGTCCTGCGGTACTATCTTGATTCCGCTGTAGCCGGGAACAACGGTGACGATTCCCGTGACCGTCGCCCCCGTGTCCCCAAGCCAGCCAGCGATGTTGTGGGTGCAGTTGATCATCCAGATGGTCGAGTCGGCATCGCCTGGGATGCCGATCGTGTTGGTGGTCCCAAGGTTCACGAAGCTGCAATTCTCATAGAGGGTAGGATTTGGATTATTGCGCATGAACCCCGTCGTTGGAGACGTGTTGGAACAGATCATCACGCAGTTTAAAAACTTGGTTCCGATTGAGCCGCCGAGGTTGATCTCGCAGTTCGCCGCCCGATACATCCCGATGAGGCACCCCTGCACGACCGTGTTCGTCGTCCCATATGGGTCAAATGGCCTTGCCCCAGACCCAGCCGTTGGTCCTTGGACAAAAGAGGAGTTTTTGATCCAAGCGTCAACCGATCCCGATAGAACTATGGAGGCGTTGTTGTTCCCGTTCGCGCCGTCCGCGACCAGTTCGCAATTCACGATGCTCGGCTTGTAGCCACGCACCGTGATAAACCTCTCGTTCTGCCCGCTCGCGGTGTAGGAAACCCACTTCCCTCCGCTGATCGTGATGTTTGACGCGGCCAGAACGATGTAGCTTTGGACATCCCCCATCGGCGAGATATCGCACCATGTGATCGCGTCAGGCTCTGCCCGGATGGACAGGTAGTTATAATTGCTTCCAGAGTAGGTGTGCGTCCCATCTGCCACGAAACGATTTTGCCCGGACACGGAGATGGTGACTCTGTTGCTGATCGATCTAACGCCGGGGATCGAATCGACTGCCGTCAAGGCTTGAACGAGCGATGTCATATAAGGCATCGGGCCCGGGAGGTGTGGATTGACATAAATGGTGACGTTCGTGGGCGGGTAGAGAACGTCAGCGTCGAGGCCGTTGGTGATCGAAGCCGTGACGAACCCGTTTGTGTCGGGTGGCCCGAGCAGCCCGTTGGTGACAGATCCGAGTACGTAGCCGTTGGTGTCGGGGGGGTGAAGGAATTGATTCGTCGCACCCCACGGGACAAGATCGTTCGTCACCATGCCGACGACGTAGCCATTCGTGAGCGTTGCCACCGCGGCGAGGAGGGCGTTAGTGCCCGCGGCGCCATCGAATGTGGGGGCGTAGATCGAGCGAAACTCGTTAGTGGAGGACAGTGCGGACGGGAAGGCGGTGATGTTGGTGCCGCCGCCATCGCCGGCCTGGACGTTGGTCCCGGTGGTCTGGGTATAATAGTCGGTCTCGTCGACCCCGAAATAGGTGTGGATGTGGACGTGGTACGCGATGGCGCCCGGCTGCGCGGGCCACGCCCATCCGTGATAGGTGCTGCCCCCCCATTGCGAGCCCGACATCACGGAACCGAAGACGATGCCGAGCGGGTTGGTGTAGACCGGGTAGACGGATATCTCGGAGCCGTCGTAGGTGCTCCCGCTTTCGGGCTCGTACCAAGTGGCGCCTCCGGTGCTGGTTTGGGCGACGTAGGTGTCGACGTCGATGAGGTGGGAGGTGATGTTGGAGACCGTCGAGGCGATGTTTGTGACGAGGAGTGAGAGGCCGCCGATCTGGGAGGTGGTGAGGCCGGTGATGTTGGCGCCGTCGCCCCCGAGGAGGTTGTTGGCGTTGGTGGCGTAGAGGCGGCCGTACTCGTAGATCGAGCCGGTGAGGTAGGACCACTGGCCGACGGCGCCGAGGGTGATCTGGGACAGGCTTGCGACGCCGGTGACGGTGACCGAGGGGAGCCAGTTGGTGAGGCCGGCGGTGAGGTTGGTGATGCCCGAGCCGTCGCCGGAGATCGCGCCGAGGCTCGCGCTGCCGGTGACGGTGAGCGTGGAGTACCAGTTGGTGCCCGGCGTGGACGCGCCGCCGGCGTGGTTGGAGACGAATGAGGCGAGGCCGGCGATGTTGTTGGTCGCGAGGTTGGTGATCGCGGCGCCGTTGCCCGAGATGTCGCCGAGCGCGGCGGCGCCGGTGACGGTGAGCGCCGGGAGCCAGTTGGTGGTGGACTCGGCGGCGACCCCGGTCAGCTTCGACCCGTCGCCGACGAAGGTGCCGGAGGTGACGACGGTGTGGACGGTGAGGTTCGATCGGTAGGCGACGCCGTTCTCGGGGTCGATGTCCAACGCCTTCCGCGATCCCGAGGCGCCAACCAGGAATATGGCGAATGTGGCAAATAGGACCAATGGGACTCGGGGCTTGGGCATCATTTCTTCACCTGCCAAATTTTCGCGTTCGTGTCGGGATCGTGGTCGACCGGGATGACGATGCCGTTGCCGCCCTGGCCGAGTCCCGTGCCGACGGTATTGCCGGGGTCGGGGTCGTCCAGGAGGAGGACCATCATCATCTCGCCATAGAGGTAGACCCAGAATGCTACCTGACCGGCCGTCTTCGATATGGTCGCGATCGCGTCCAGATCCGAGGACGCGCCCCCGATATCGCCAGTGATGTCATCCCTGTAGCGCACCTCACGGCCCTCCCATTCCAAGGCTGGGCCCTCGGAGATCTCGATGGACGGGACCTGCAGCTGGTATGCAACCGGGACGCAGAGGCCCTGCCATTCGCCGTCGGAGGCGGAGACGCCGGCGCCCGGGCATTCGATGACCGTCGATGTCCCATCGCCGTTGTCGACCTCGAAGCGGACATCCTGGGTACCCGAGATCAGCCCGTAGTGACGGAAGAGCCACCCGAGCGCGCCCTGTTTCGAATCGAAGGCGCGATCGACGCCGAACTGGACCTGAGTGACGATGTTGCCCCGGTCGAACACGGAGGCCCTGGCGGCCCGGAGGAATTGGGCCACCTGGAGGGTGCGGGAGTGGTTCACCCGGAAGGAGTGGGCGTGATGCCTCACCCCGTCCGCCACTTCCGCCGTGCCGATGGTGACCTTCATTCACGCTTGTCAGGAGGGGGCCTGGGTTCCGACGTAGTAGAGAGGGTTGGGCGTGCTGCCGGAGAAGGTGCGATTCGCCTTCCACGTGAGCTGGCCGATGCGGTTCTTGTCGCGGGCCCAGGCGAGCGGACCCGACATGAGCCTCGCGCCGTAGAGCCTCACGTAGGGGTTGCTCGATGGGCCGGTGATGTTGAGGCTGTCTCCCCCGCCGAAGGAGGCGCCGCGGATATTGCCGGTGCCCTGGAGGCCGAGCTTGGCCAGAAGGTCGCTGGAGGTGATCCCGAGCGGGGTGGCCTTGGCGGTGGCCTGGACGTCCACGAGGCGGCGGGAGCGGAGACCGTTGTCGGCATCCCGGACCTCGGCGAGCGAGAGCGGGAAATCCACGTCCCAGGCATCGGAGGTCTTGATGGCGCTCCACGGGGCCGTCGAACCCCAGGCGCCGGTCATGATGGGCGAGAGGGCGTCGGCCGGGACGAAGGTGCGCGGCGAGAGAACGGCCGAGTCGACCGTGTAGACGCTGTTGTCGTCGGAGCGGGAGTAGCCGTTTCTGACGAACGCCTCGATCTCCATCTCCTTCATTAGGGACTCCACGTCCGGCCCGCCGCGGAAGCCCGGTTGCCGGGTGACGGCGGCGTTGTGGAGAGTGAGCCGCGTCGATGCCGCGCCGGCCTCGTCGGGCCACGAGTGGATCACGCAGGGCTCGTCCTTGTCGACGAAGAGCGTCCCGTCGCCGTCGTCGGTGAAATCGACCGTGTTGGTGCCGGCGGTGGCGTCGGCCGATGTGGGGTGCAGGGTGAAGGAGTCCGCGTCGATCTTCTTGACGTAGAACACGGTGGTGTTGGCGATGCCGGTCGGCATGGTGGCCCCGTCGGCGGCGTGGATCAGGACCGCGTCTCCGGTGGAGAACCCGTGGGCGGTGATCGCGATCACGTCGGTGGCCGGCGTGATGGATCCGATCGCCTTGCTGGCCGGTGTGACCAAGGAGCCGATCTGGGCGGAACCGTAGGGGATGCAGACGGCCAGGTCGCGCCACTCGCCGGCGGGCACGAACTTGATCTTGGCCGACAGGACGTCCTGGCGGCGGTCGAAGATCCCGTAGACGGAGGCCTTGCGGTCGGTCTCCGAGAGCTCGACCTCGAGGGCGATGTCGTCCAGCGAGTAGATCGTCGCGCCGCGCAATTGGATGACGGCCGGGCCACCGAGGATCGTTGCGATGTTGGTTGGCATGTCGTGTCTCCTTCAGGTCTGTCGCGTTGGGGCGGCGGCAATGCCGCCGCGGGTTTTGAAGATGGCGTCGTAGATGAGCAGGTCGTCGTCGACCCGCGTGAAATCCACCAGGACGAGGGTGCCCTTGGCGTTTGGCATGGTGAAGCCGTGGAGGAACCAGGCGACGGCCTCCAGGATGAGGAGGGCGGGCTGGGCCGTGCCGGACGCGGCGCGGTTTAGCGTGACGTTCTCGACCACGCGGACGCGGACCTGCAGCTCGGAGAACATGAGGCTCGCGTTCTGCGCGGCGCCGTTGCCCTTCGGGGCCATGACGATGCAGCACGCCCCGATGGACGACACCGCGATCTCGATCTGGCTCTCGACGTCGCCCGCGTCCTCGGGGATGACGGGGATCTCCACCCCCTCCTCGGGCTTGAAGAAATCCTCCGATTCGAGCCTGGTCTCGATGTCGGACTGGATGGTGGCGAAGAGTCCCATCAAGCGGCGGCCTCCTCACCGCCCCTGAGCCTCACAACGTGCCGGAGCCAGCGGGCCACGCCCGTCTTGGCCGCGATCGAGAATTCCTCGTCGGATGGCAGGAGTGAGCGGTCCTGGTCCTGGTGGACGGACCCGGCCAGGGCGTAGAAGAACACGAGTTTGCCATCGCCGCCGGTCGCGGCCAGCGCCCTGGCGCGGACCTTGCCGGCCCCTTTCTTATAAGGCCGGAACAGCCGGCGGCCGAGCGATCGCTCCAGCTCGCGGACGCGCTTGCCGTAGGCGGCGCCGTGGACGGGGATGGTGAGGAATGACCGGCCGCCTGTGGGTTTGATGTCCACGTCGCGGACCGCGCGGGAGAGCCCGCCCCGGTGGGATACCCTCAGCTCGGCGCCGTCGGCGTTGGCGGACATGTTGATGGACTCGGCGGCGTCCTTGAAGTGGCCCGTCGGCTCCGCGCCGAGCTTCTGCGCTGTTCCGTGCTTCGTCCTGGCGATCCCCGCGAGGTGCTCGCGGGTCTTGGCCTTGGCCGCCAGGCCGATCCGCTTGTTGAGCGATGTCCTGTCATCGATGCGCCGCAGGAGGGCCCTGACGCCCTCATCGCGGATCTCGGTCTTGATCCTCAGGACGTTCACGGCGCGGCCCTCCGCGCCGCGAGCCTGGCTTTGTCCTCGGCGATCTCGGCCTCGATGCCCGCGAGCGCGGCTCGGAGGATGCCGGTGTCGATGCCTTTGACGCTCGCGGAGATCTCATCCCGGAGGGCGGGCGGCGTGTCCCGGACCTCTTCGCCGGCGCCGATCGCGCCCAGGGCCTCGGCCTCCTCCCGGGAGACCTCCAGCCACGCGAATCCGCTGTTGAAGGCGAAGGGCGGGACGTCCACGTCCAGCGCGTCGTCCCAACGCGACGAGTCGCCCAGGGCGGCCCAGACCGTAGAATCCTTCCGGGCGATCATGCGGCCGCCGTAGAACTCGCCGCCGGACGACTCCCATCGCTCGGGCCATCCGGGGCTGTCGGACGCAAGCGAGCCGCGCGGGATTCTCCGCGGGCGCATCCGGAGCAGCTCCCAGCACGGGTAGTCGTAGAGCGCCTCCGGGGTCGTCCCCTGGATCCGCTGGCCGATGGAGCGGTGCAGCGCGAGCTGCGTGTCCAGGATCAGGTCCAGGCGGGCCGAGGAGCCGAGGTCCCGGATCGAGTTGCGCTTCGCCGGCGGGATCCCGAGCGTCTCGTCTCCGGCGAAGCCGCGAGCCGGGTCGTATCCATACTCCACCAGCCGGATCTGGAGGATCTCCTTGCCCTCGGCGCGCGAGAGTTTCCCGGAGAGGATGTCGTCGACGACGTCCTTGAGGTCCTGCAGGTACCCCGCATGGGTCGTGCGCGCGGAAAAAAACGAAGCCTCGCGGACCTCGTCGGAGAGGTCGCGGATCTCGGCCGAGGACATGGCGGTGGGCATCAGCCCCCGGCCGCGGAGCGACTCGACCGCGTCCTCGAATGGCGCCGGGACCAGGAGGTTCACAGGCCCTCCATCTTCTGTCGCGTGGAGAGCCTATCCCGGCTGGAGATCAGCTGCGTCGACGGGCCCGGGATGACCTGGTCGCTCGCCTCGTCCGGCGCCTCGATCGCGATCAGCCCCTTGGCCGCGTCCCTGAGGTCGTCGAGCGCCTTGTCCCAGGCGTCCTTGCGCTCTGGGGTGAGCAGGGCCTTGAGACCTGGGATCCTCGTGAGGAATTCGCCGCGGATGATGGCCAGGGTCTGGCTCTTGAGCTCGGAGGGGACGGTCGCGCCGGCGCCGAGCGCGTTCTGGCGGTTGGCCGCGACGCGGCCCCGGACCACCTCGACCACGTCGGCGATGATCTCCGCGAGCGGGTCGGTCTGGCCGTCGCCCAGCGCGGCCGCGTTGAGCCTCTCGACCTCCGGGCCGCTGAGCTTGGCCAGCACGAATGCCGGCGTTATCTCGATCCATGCCATGTCGTCTCGCCTCTGTGCCGCCCCCGGGGGTTTGCCCGGGGGCGGTGTCAGAAGCGCCCCCCGGCCGTCCTAAAAGGCCAGGAGGATGCTGCTCACCGTGTTGGTGCCGATGTTCGTCGAGCAGGCAACCGAGGCGACCCGCAGCGCCGCGACGCCGACCAGGTCGGCGTCGGCGATCGCGGACCGCAGCGTCTTCTGCGCGCCGGCCGCGACGGACTGGGTGACCGAGAGGTAGTCGCTCGACCACGAGACCCCGTCGGGGCTGCGCTGGAGGTTGACGTAGATGTCCGCCACGACGCTCTTGTTGGTCGTGGTGACCCACAGCGCGGCCTGGTCCACCCCGGAGATGTCGATCTCCTTCGGGGACGACACCTCCGAGACGGTGGTGTTGCTGCAGTTGACGCTCGCCTCGAGCATCTCGGCGACCCCGGCGCACGCCGGGGCGCAGAGCGCGGCCGACACCGCGGCCAAGGCCAACAGTCTATTGATCCATTTCATTTCGGTTTGATTCCTTTCTGGATTTGGGATCCGGTTACTTCTTCGAGACCGTGAGCTTCCGGAGGCCGGTCGTGGACGTCGCCACGATGTTCGAGTAGCACTCGACCGAGAGGTCGGTGAACTTCTCGTAGGCCTGCTCGTAGACCCGGTACAGGCCGCTCTCCGTCATGGAGACGAAGCGCTTGACGTGGCTCGGGTCATCCTTTCCGGCGCCGGGGAAGGCGCAGTAGGCGTACACGACCAGCGGGATCACCGCGGACTTGGCCGAGGCGCTCGACTGGTAGCGGGCCTTGACGATCGGCACCTCGTCGACCATCAGGTAGGCCGCGAGGTCCCGGGGGGACATCTTGGCCTTGGCGCCAGCCGCCGGGGTGTTGATCTGCTCGTAGACGTCCAGGCGCGCGTGCCAGGCCGCCTCGCCGAAGGGCACCACGTTGGGCGCGATGCCCGCGGCGTCGGCGCCGGCGATGATCATCTCCCGCACGTCGCCGTCCGGGTTGCCGGCGGCCCACACCTTGTTGGCGTTGGTCGCGCTGGTGTCCAGCAGGGCGACGCCGCGCCGGAGCTCGTTGCGCTTGAGGCGCTGGAGCAGCCGGGCGATGTTGGTCTCCCGCCAGTCGTCCCCGCTGACGTCGTCGTGGTCGACGCGGATGGTGAGGCCCTTGTTGAGGGTCTTCTCGTTGACCGAGGTCCCCTTGTACTCGACGCGCTTGAACGGCGCGCCGCTCGCGCGGACGTCGTCGTCCTCGCTGAGGAACGCCTCGCTGTTGTCGGCCTTCTTGAATTCGAAGCGCCGGCCCACCTGCACGTCCGGGAAGAGGACGGCGAGGATGGCGTCGAGGTTCTCCGGGTCGCGCCAGCCGACCGCGAAGGTCGTCAGGGGCTCGGAGAAGTGGGCGCTGGTGAAGCGCGCCTCGTTGGCCGCGCAGATGCGGCCGACGGGGTTCTCGTTGGGCCCCGCGTCCGGGAGCAGCGCGTCGTTGAACGCGGCGAGCCGGGGCAGGGTGTCGATCTTGGATTTCATGTTACGTCATGTCCTTTCGTTGATTGCTCTGGTTCGGGGTTAGCCGCTGACGACTTCCTTCTGCGCCGGGGCCGGGTCGACCTCGATCACGTCGCCGTCGGCGGAGGCCGCCGTGAGCGCCGTGCCGACGCAGTAGTAGGTCCCCGCGCCGGCGGGCAGGTCCTGGACCTTGCCGCTCGCGGCGGTGTACACCTTTTCCCCGGCGTCGATCGCCTCGCCGGCGACCATCTTCCGGGTCGATGGCGCGCTGCCCAGCAGGGCGACCTCGACGTTTTCCTCGGCGGCGGACGCCTCGTCGGGCACCGTGCCGATCGGGACCTCGGAGGCCCCGCAGGCCGCGATGTGGTCCGCGTCGCTGCCCACCTTCACCAGCAGGTGCCTCGTGGCGATGGCCGCGTCGGTCTTGCGCGTGACGCTGCCGGCGTGGGTGCCCTCGGCGACGTTGCACGCGCTGAGGCGGCCGCGGTTTCGGATCGCGCCCCAGGCGGCCCCCGCGAGGGCCGTCGTGAGCGCTGCCAGAATCAGGATCGCTGGCAGACCGATCATCATGTCTTTCATCTCTGCTTGTCTCCTTTGCTCGTTGTTCGTCCTTGCCTTCGATCCCGACTCAGTCGCCCGTCCCGGGCTTCCTCATCGCGTCGAAAATCGGCTTGAACTTCGGGTCGCGCTTGACCGCGGAGAAGGCCTGGCCGTAGGTCAGCCCCCCCTCCTTCATGCGGGCGGCGACCGCCTCGTTGACCGCGGCGCGGCGGGTGCGCTCCTCGTTGGCGGCGGCGGACCGCTCGCCCAGGCCGCGGGTGCGGGCCTCGGTCTTCATCGCGGGCGCGGCCGCGTGCATGGCGTCGAGCCGCGCCTTGAGCGCCTCCTCGTTCTCGCAGGCGAGCAGCTCCGTGCGCCGAGCGCCGGCGTCGGCCGGGACGAGCTTGCCGGCGGCCTGGAGGCCCCGGAGCTCCGCGTCGACGCGGGCCGCGCGCTGCGCGTCCCGGCCGGCCGCCAGGCCGGTCGCCCGCTCGTTGGCGGCGGCCAGCTTGGCGTTGAGGCCGTCGCGCTCCGCCTTGAGCGCGTCGCGCTCGGTGATGAGGGCGGCGGCGCGATCCCCGGCCGCCGTCATCTCGTTGGCGGCGGCGGCGCGGCCGTCGATGAGGGTCCTCACGGCCCCCTTGATGTCTTCCTCGTTGGACGCCTCGGGTTTGATGATCCCCGCGGCGAGCAACATGTCTCTGAGCCACTGTGGCATGGTGTCGTCTCCTTCTGTGTTCGGGTTGTCGTCGCCGTCGCCGGCGTCGTTCTTCGCCCAGGGATCCCCCGGGATGTTGGGCCGGTTGGTCAGCCCAACCGAAATCAGCTCATCGGGGCGCACGTGGCGCCCGTCCTTCCTCAGGTACCAGCGAGGCGATGGGTACAGGAGGAAGCCCTCCTCGAGGTTCTCGCGGCCGAGGGAATTCCACGCCACGCGGCCGTAGAGCCCGTCGGCGCGCGCCTCCAGGTCAACCACCTTGCCGTAGCGTCGGTGGTCCCTGTACCTCTCCGGGTCCGCGTCCGGGTGCCCGGGGAATATCGGCACCCCGCGGAACATGCGCCCCAGCCGGCCCCGGAACGAGTTGAACGCCGAGACCATCGCGTCGGCGTCCTCCCGCCTCACGCGCTGGAGCCCCACCTCGTTGGGGAAATCCCCGTAGGCGCTGATGCGCTGCCACTCGCCCTCGGAGAGCTCGTTGGTCGCCCCGAAACCGGAGAGGCGGGGGGAGTCGTTGGCGGCGGACAGGCGTCTGTTTAAAATCTTCATTGCGTCGCTTGCCCGGATGTGAGGGCGATTTTCAGAAACCCATCGAGAAGATCTCGTTCCTGGTCCGCTGTGAGCCTGATGCCGAGCACCCTCTCCATGGTGGCCTTGAGATCGGAGAACCCCGACGGTTCCATTGCGGGGATCCGTTCTCCGGGCAGTGGCGTTGTGCCGCGACGGACCGTAACCGTGCCTTCCTCGATATCCCGGGATCCCGGCCTGCTGGGGATCTTCTCCCCGGGACCGGCGGGGACTGTCTGGTCCACGCCGTTGGGCCGGTACTCGGGCGACGGGAATGTCGCCAGGCCCTCGTCGGCGTCGCCCTTCGGCGCGAACTTGCCCCCGCGGCTCTCGGGCGCGCCCTTCGGGTGGCGCGGGTGCTCCTCGGGTCTCCAGTCGGCGCCCTCGTTCTCGGCGACCGTCTCGGGGCCGCCGGCGAGGCCGTCGGCCAATCCGGCGCCGCCGATCGCCTCGAGCGCGGCGGCCGTCTGGCCGGAATCCAGCGCCGCCATGATCGCCGGCAGCGATTCCCGCAGCGCGGCCAGCGCGTCGTTGGAAAGCTCTCCCGATAGCGCCTTGCGGAGCGCGTCGCGCACGGGAGCGAGGTCCTCGTGCATGGCCGTTGCAAGCAACTCGCGGGCCTCTGCCAGGAATCGCCCCAGGCCGGGCTCGTCTGGGCCGGTCGCCTCGTTGGCGGCGGCCGGTGGCGGCGAGGTGGCGGGTGCGACGGGCGCCTGGCGTTTCGGCGCGCGGAGCAGGTCCTCGCCGTCGTCTGGCGCGGGCCGGCCGTAGCGCTCCAGCGCGTCGGCGACCGAGACCGGCGCGCCGTATTGCAACAGAAACCGGTCGACCTGGAGGTCTTGGCCGATGTCGCGCTTCTTGGGCGGGCTGATGCGGATGTTGGCCTGCACCGGGGCGGCCGGGCCGAACACCAGGCGGATGACCCTCTTGTCGATCTGCTCGTTGAGGGTCTCGGTGATCAGCGAGCAGTCGTCCTCGACCAGGGTGTCGGTCTCGTCGCCCTGGAGGCTCGCGCCGGTGCCCTCCTTGTCCCGGGAGAGGCTGGAGAGATCCGCCCCGCGGCAGAGCGCCGCCAGGCGGCGGTCCATGCGGTCCACCATCGGCTGGAAGGGCGCGTCGCCGGTCTTGCCGGCCTCGATGAGGTTGATCTTATTGCCCGCCGTGGTCGCGATGATCCAGTCGTTGGCGAAACTCTCCAGCGCGGCGGTGAAATCGTCCCACTCCGCGGAGCCCTTGGCCGCCGCGCACTCCCCGTGGATGCCGGGCAGACCGAACTTCTCCCCGAAATTGAGCCAGTCCTGGAGACTGAACCTCTTGAACATGCAGCACACCGAGGCGGCCTCCATGATCCCGTCGCCGCAGGTCACCAGCCAGCCGTCCTCGTCGAGGTCCTCGCCGTCCCAGGCCAGCTCCGGGCCCGTGTAGCGCAGCCGCCCCGATCGGTTCTCGAAGAACCACAGCGGCACCTTGCGCAGCTCGGCGGTGAGCCCGGGGGCCTCGGGCCGCCAGACGATCTCGTGGACCGCGAAGTAGACGAACTGCGCGTCCATCATCCCGCGCACGAGCTGCGGGAAGCCCGCGCGCAGGTTCTCGTTGATCGCGTCGGTGACCGAGAGGTTGTTGTAGAAGTACTCCAGGGCCTGCTTCTGCCGCAGCGCCGCTCGGCTCTGCTCGGTCGCCACGATCTCCCAGGATTGTCGGGAGACGCTCTTGCGGCGCTTCGGGCCAGCGTTCTTGAGCACGTCGTCGCGGCGCTCCAGCACGTCCCAGATCAGCGACGCGTCGCGAAGGTAGCCGAGGTCGAACTGCTCCAGGGCGGCGGTGAGCCGCTCGGGCGTGAAATTCCGTATCGGGTTGTACCGGACCCGCCGCCAGCGCCGGCCCAGGTCCCTCGGGGGGCTCAGGTGGCCGTTTTTGAGCGCCGCGGGGCCGACGAGGGCCGCCGGGGCCGCGTTCTGGCCCGATCCTCGAGCCGGCGCGGTCCCAGACCTATTTGCATTCGCGCGGAACCTAGTTGCAAACGCGCCGGGGGCCGCCGGTCGGGGTGACGACCCCCCGGAACGCGGCACGGGGCCCCTGCGGCCTTTGGCGGGCATTTTGGCGGGCGCGCGTTTCACGCGAAGACCCTCCTGCCGGCGCGGGAGCGCCGCCCGTCGGCCGCGCGGTCCCAGATCCGCTGCCACGAGAACTTCCCGGAGCCACCGTCGCCCCCGACGCGCTCGGCCAGCGCGGAGTAGCCGTCGGCCAAGAGCAGGTGGTTGGGGCAGCCGTCGACGTAGTCGGTCGCGGAGCCGTCGGCGCCGCGCTCGCGCTCGCTGCCCACCAGCAGGTGCTCCTCGCAGGACGCGAGGATGGGTAGCCCGCCGCGCGGGAGCAGCATCGCGGGCTCGGTGCGGATCTGGCCGCCGGCCACGTCGGAGACGCCCTCCAGCGGCGTGAGGAACTCGCGCACCGCGGCGTCGATGGTCTCGAAGCGGTTGCATCGGATCAATGGGACGAACTTCGTCTGGCCGTCGTGCTCGAAGACGTCGAAGCCCTGCTCGATCCCGGCACCGATGGACTTCTTGTCGAAGCGCACCACCGCGCACTTCAGCCCACCCCATCGCCCCTGGCCGCCCATGACGGTCCACGAGAGCCCGCCGGGCAGCGAGAGGCCGTTGTCGCCGGTCGGCACCGCCGGCCACCGCGAGAGCGCGGATAGGCCGTTGATCTCCAGCGCCACCGCGCGCGCCTCGGTCACCAGCGGGCGCTGGTCGATGAGGAGGCACCGCATGCCCATGGCGCGGAACAGCTCGGTCGCGCGGCGCTCCATGTCGGCGGCCGGGAAGCTCGCCAGATACACCGCTCGCTTGCGCGAGGGCCCCTCGGACTCCCGGACCCAGAGCCAGCACCTGTCTCCGACGTCCAGGCCACCGTAGAGCGCGCGGCCCTTCTCGGCCGCCATGCGCATGTCGAACGGATCCGCGGCGCGCGCGCGGGAGACGATATCCGGGGTGAGCCGCTGCGAGGTGCTCTGGGGCAGGCCCAGCACGTCGCAGCGGAACACCGTCATCTCTTCCGGGTCACGCACCGCCAGGGTGAACTGCGCCACGATCTGCGAGAGCCCGATGGCGCCGATCCCTAGCTGCGACACGCGGAAGGTCTGGTTGCGCATCGCCAGACGCTCGGGGCGGCGGTGGTGCCAGACCGGGCAACCGCGGTCCAGCGGCTCGCCGGTCTCCGGGTGCGCGAGATAGTAGCCGTTGTCCGGGTGGTGCGTCGCGGCGATGTCATCGGGCCGCGCGTCGTGACGGAAATCCCCCGCCCATGTGAGCCTCGGGTCCGACGGCGAAGGCGCCCCGTCCATGGCCAGGCGCACGATCCCGGGGAAGGCCTCCTCCGGATTTAGCCAGCCATCCGGCGCGTCATCCACCACCTGCGACGGTCTAAGATTCCCTTTAACGCCGGCGGGCCCGATTAAAATCGCCCCCTGGCTGCCGTCCTTCCACGCCCGGTGCATCCCGCGGCCGGCGACCCGCTGCGTGCCGATCTTGAGCGAGAAGCGCAGCTTGCTCGAGGTCATGCGGCCCCGGACGAACTTCGCGGTCCGCTCCGGGATGTCGTCGACCTCGTCCTGGGCGGTGATGTCGAAGGTGAAGGTCGTCGGGATTTTCTGCAGTCCCAGCGCCATGCCCAGGGAGCGGCGGCGGCCGTCGGTGACGGTGAAGGCCCCCTTCTTATTGACCGCCTTGCCGCTCTTGTTGACCGCGCGGCCGATCTGCACCATCTCGGCAAACCACGGGATCTGGTCCACGACGTCGGGACGGAACTTCGCATCGACGATGTTCTCGGCCAGGTCCTTGTCCGGCAGGAAGAGCCCGTAGGCCAGGAAGCGCTGCCCGGTGCAGTACGCCGCGAGGTTGAGCTCCAGGATCGTCTTGCCGAACTGCGCCCCGCCGGCCACCGCGATCGTCGCCTCCGTCACCCCTTCGTTGATCACGCGGTCGATGGCGGCGACGATCGCCAGCAGCGCCTCGCGGCCATCAAAGGTGTACGGGCCGTGCTCCCCGCCGCCGGCGGGCACCCGCGCGTCCTTACGCAGAAACTCCAGGAACGTCCGTCGCGAGGGGGCGTCGACGGCCGCGCCGGCGCGACGCACCCTGCCCTCGATGCGCTCGATGGCCCCGCTCATGCCTTGGACAGCGCCTCCCTGAGCTGCTCGTAGAGCCGCATCGCCCGCTCGTTGCCGCCGATCTCCTCGGCCAGCGCGTCCAGGCCCGCCTCGATCTTGCCCTTCAGCGCCGCGCGCCATTTTTCCCGCTCGTGGTCCAGCGTCTCCCGCTTGAGGTCCCGGTCCCTGCGCTTCTCCTCGAGCTTGTCCTGCTCGAGGTAGTACTCCGCCAGCGCCTGCTCCTCCTCGAAGGAGAGATCCCCGAGGCTGCGCTCGTATCGCGCCTGCTTGAGGTGCCCCCTGGCCCGCTCGTCGGTGTCCGCCGGCAGCGTCTCCCCGTACTGCTCCGCGTCCATCGATGCGATGAGCGTCCGGAACTTCAGCGACCGGTGCATGCGGTAGATGGAGGAGATCGACGTCCGGATGCCGGCCTTGCGCATCCACTCCAGCCGCTCCGGCGGCTTGGACCGCGAGGAGAAGAACCAGGCCAGGTACTCGTCCCAGGCGCGGCGCCTCTTGAGCGTCGCGATCAGGGAGTCGGTGCGCTCGTCGCTCATCGCGCATCCGCGCCCCTTCCCTCCGCGGTCAGCACCCACACGCGGTCACCGGTCCATTTGTCCTTCTTCGGAACGATCAGGCCGGCGCCCCTGGCGCGGTCCAGCCCGTCGGCCAGCTCCACGTCCCCGCAGTGCCCGAAGCGCTGTTTGATCTCCAGCCGGAGCGCCACCGCGCTCAGGGGCTGCGGGTCGGCGTCGCCCAGGACGATGAGTTTCTTACGGATCATAGCGCCTCCGAGTCCTCCGAGATCCCGGGCATCCCGAGGCGGCCAAGGATCCGGTTCTGGCCTGCGAGCATGCAGTTGATCCGGCGGTGAAGTCCTTTCGCCCTCTGGTCGCCGGCCTCGATGATCCGCTGCTCGGTCGTGTGGAGCTTGTTCTCGATGTCGTCGAGGCGCTCCTCGACCTTGTTGACCCGTTGCTCCAGCGGGATGTGCCGCTGCGTGCACTCGTCCGAGGTGGCGTACTTCACCGCCGGCGATACCAGCAGCGGCTGGTTGGTGATCTCCCGCGCGGCGCCCTTTCCCGTGATGGCGCGCTTGAGATTCTCCGCCGTCACGATGATCCAGGTGATCCCGGCCAGCGCGATCACGCCAACGGCGATGACCCCGATCTGGACGTAGAGCGAGCTCACGCGACCTCCCTCCAGTCGACCAGGGCGTACCTGACGACGCGCTGGTTGTGGCGCCGCATCTCGCTCTGGACCGTCGCGATGAAGGAGTCCCACTGGTCGGGGTGGATGGTCTGGCATCCGAGGCTCGAGGTGGTGGTGCGGCCCCCCCGGTGGATGTTGATCCCGAAGAAATCCCCGGTGTCCTCGTAGGGCGGGTCCCCGTCCCGTATCACGGTGAAGTTCCCGTGCTGGCGCAGGGCGGTGTATTGGCCGCGGTGCAGCCCCACTGTGAAGGACCACAGCCCGGCCTTGAGCGTCGCGACCCCCTTGCGCTCGCCGGTGCCCTCGCCCTTGCGGTAGATCGATGGGTCGGTGTTGGCGTTGTAGGCGATGTTGCAGGTGGGAGAGTGGATCACGATCGCGTCGTCGTAGATCCCGCGCTCGTTGCCGGGGCGATTGCCGGCGAACCACGGGCGGAATCCGACCAGCACGGTGGAGGCCGGCCTCGGCTCCCCGTACCCGGATCGCCTCAGCGCCTCGGTGATATCCTTGCATCCGGGTCTCGGTCTAGTCACAGGCACCTCCTGGCGCACATGCCGTACGCCCTGTCGAAGTAGAAACGCAGCGCCGTCGGTCTGAGGAACCTCACCGCCTGGCCGGAGCGCGCCACGTCCGCGCCGCAGAGCGACTCGAGGCGCACCGCGTCCGAGACGGACGCGCTGCGCACGATCGAATCCCTCCCGAACTGGATCGCGCAGTTCTGGAGCGTCGTGGCCGACAGCACCGGCGGCAACGCCGCCGCCTCGGCCTCCTCCCTCACCCCGTCGGGGCGCCTCACAGCGGCACCTCGTATCCCAGCCCGCAGTCCCGCCAGGCGCGGTCGAATGTCGTCTCGGCGTTCTCGCCCTCGAAGTACTCGCCGTGCGCGTGAGGCGTGAACCACCGCGTGAAAATCTTCCCGTGGATGAATTCCGCGTCACCGATCCGCCACCCGGTGCGTCCCAGGCGGCCGTAGGGCCAGATGAGCCTCGAGGCCAGGGCCTCGTCGGCCGCGGAGCAGTACGCGATCGCCTGGGCAACGCCCTTCCCGGACACCAGCGCGAAGATGCCGGAACGGACAACGTCGGCCTCGCAGGCCGCGCCCACCAGCACCATCGTCCCGAGCCGCACCCCGATCCCCGATAGCCGGTGGGCTAGCTTCAGCGCCACGTCGCAGCCGTTGCTGTGCGCCACGATGTGGATCGGGCACGCGCCCATCCGGGCAAAGCCGAGGATCTCGGCGGTGAGGGACTTCGCCAGGTTGTGGTTCCGCACCCACACGTTGAACGCGGGCACCGGGCCTCCCCAGTACTCCTTCTTCAGCACCCGCACGGCGGGATCCTGCGCCCACGCCCACTCGTCGAACCGGTCCACCCAGCTCCGCGCCGTGGTGTTCGTCAGGATCCCGTGGATCGCCACCACCAGCGGGCCATGGTGCAGCGCCGCGATCGCCGGGCGCGACTTGGCCGCCGCGACCATCGGCTCACGCAGGCACGCGGTCGCGCAGCTCATCGCTTCCCCTCCGCGAAGCGCTGGATGAGCTTGCCGCCGGCCATCGCGGAGAGCGCGACGACCACCGTCCAGGGGATGTCCTGCATCGCGTTTGCGCGGATGCTCAGGACGCACCACACGAACCCCACCACGAACACCGAGAACAGGAATGCGGCGCGCATCGAGGACCCCTGGCCGTTCGGCTCGCTCAGCATCCCGCCCAGCGGCGCGGTGGATTCCACCCGAGGCACGACGCCTGGCGCGACTTCAGATGGGATCTCGGGCGGAGGGCTCATCGCTCGCCCGCCCCCAAAGTGTCGGGGCCGCCCGTATGCTTGGGGGGGTGAAGGCCGAGAGGAACTGCGGCCCCGGACGACCCCGGATCTTTCAAATCGGTGGGCGCGGCGGTCGATGCATCTCCGGACTCCGCCGCCCGAATCTTCGCGATCGTCTCCTTGACTCGCGCAACCCCCGCCTCGATCTCGCGGAGCTCCTTGTGCTCCCGCGTAAAAATCTCGTGCGCGACCGCGCGCGCCGCGCCGGCCTTCTCCCCCTGCACGTAGCCGACGCCGGCGGCGGCGGCGAGGCCGGCCACCCCCACGGCTACCGGCCCCGCGATGGACACGATCCGGCGCCAGCCCTTCTTCTCGGCCCCCGCGCCCGAAGCATGCTTTTCTCCGCCGGATGTGGTCTCTTGCCGCACGACGCCACTACACCACGGCAGCCCAAAACCCCAAAACCCACCGTTCCCACCGTTCCCACCATTCCGGTATTTTTGCGCACGGGCCAAAAACGCGAGGCGCAAATGCCGTTTTTAACGGCATTCAAACGGCATTCTTATTCCTGACAGGACGGCGGATCCCCCCAACTCCCCGGATTCACCCGATCAGATAGAACCAGATCGCGGCGAGTATCACGAGCGCACCGACGGCGCAGAACAGGCCGTGCCTGATCACCCTCGCCCAGGCCTTGTCTGACACGTCGGATGCCGCGATCTCTCTCCCGGGGACCGTGGCGCTGGTCGCCAGCGCGACCGCGGATATCCGCGCGTCCCTCCGGAGCCGCGCCACCTGGGCGGCCGTCCACGGCCCGGACCGGCCCCTCTCGTCGGCGACCCAATAGCTGTCCGTCTCGCCCGGATCGGCGGGACCGAAGACCCGGGTCACCAGACTCTTTCGAGCCGGTCTGTTCGTCAGGACCGGCGGCTGGCCGCTGATCGGTTCTTCGCTCATCGTCTAATCCGACATCATGGCCAAGATCGTCAGCTTCGCGTGGCCGTCGGCATCCTGGCTCCAAGAGGCCATCTGCGTCTGGTTGGTCCACACTGCGCCGGACTCCGACAGTGAGGTGATTTGCCACCCGTCGCCATTGCGTCCGACGATGGCCTCGGCTTCTGCTCTCTGGAGCGGGCCCGAGATCGTGACGCTGCTGCACCGGTTCGACTTGAACATCACCTCGGTCAGGAGTTCGCCCCGACGGAATTTCATGATCCCCCGGCCGCCGTCGAAGAACCGCCCCGTGATCTCCCCGTACCTGGCCGATGCCTGGTCCGGCGTGTCGCCGATCCGGGCCCAGCCAGCGGCGCCGGCAAAAACCCACGCGGCCGCGAGCAACCACCGGAGCCGGGCTATCCGCAACGCGCGCATGTGCAGTTCTGGCCGTTGTTCATCGGGCATTTTGATTCACCCTTTTTTCTTTTTCTTCGACGCCTTCCTCCGCAGGGCATATTTCGCCCGCAGAGGTTGACCGTTAAAAATATTCGTGCCCCCTGACGAGCTCACCTGGGCGACGCCCCCTTTCCCGAGTCTCATCGGGGCAATGGCATTTTCCCGGAGTGTTTCGAGGCCCATCGCCGCCAGCTTTTCTTGGACTGCGTCCCGGACGAATTGCGATCTGTCCGCGTAGCCCGCGCGGCGCATTCCAGACTCGATCTCCTGAAGGAACGACTCCTTCATCATGACCAGCACTGCCTTTTGGCCTGGCGCCCGTTTGTTCGGCATCCCTGTCCCATATACACCCGCACCCGCCCGGGGCGCAAAAAAAATCTCTTGCGGAGGTTCATAAACTGAGTATATACACCCCATCAGCATGAAACGCGGGGCCGTAAAGAAAGACCCTAACAAGAGCCGGCCTATCCTGGTCTGGTTTCCCATCCCGCTATTGGTTCGCCTCGACGAGGGAGTCGCGATCGAAGATGCCGACCGCTCAAAATTCATCCGCAACGCGGTCCGAGAAAAGCTCTCCAAGATCCGCCTGGATCTGGAGCCAGTGGAGGCGGGGAAGTGAGCGGGGTGGGATCAGTGGGGGGCGTTGCAGAGTCTCTCGGCCTCGGACCAGAGCTCCGCGAGGGTCAGGGCGGATGCGGTCTCGAAGCCGCAGGCGCAGTAGAAGCGGATGCTCGCGCGCCCCGGAAACCGGACATCCGCGCGCTCGGCGAGGTTGTGACCGCATCGGGGGCAAAGTGGGCTGGAGACGGCTATGGCAACTGGGTGCTCCTCGAAGCCAACGGCGCGGAAACGAAGGCCGCCGTGCGCGAACTCTTTGATCACCTTGGGTTGCCACTTCGGGAACTTGTCCTGGATCAGGCGGAAGAGGCGCGACTTGTCGCCCGCGAGGCGGCGCTGGTCGAGGCTGGCCTTGGCGCGGGCGTGGCGCACGTCCAGCGCGCCAGCGGCGGCAAAGCCGGCCAGCGCGATCCAGAATCCCCTGATGGGATCCAGGAAAACCGCCCCGAGACCAAGGCAGCCCAACCCAGCGAGGATCGGGTAGAGCCCGACGCCGCCCTCGGCCCGCGCGAGCCAACGCGCGATGGTCTCGGAGATGATCTTCATTCGGGCGGGGCGGCGTCAGATGCCGCAGGAGCGGTCGATGCGTCGGCGGAACGCGATGGGTCGAGGCGGGGGCGAGGGCGCCGGCCTGATCTCCAGAGAGCAGCGGTGGCACTTGTAATTCGTGTGGCCGGTGCTCGGTCGCTGCAAAAGGGACTTCCTCCCGTCATCGAAGCAGTGCGGGCACAGGTAATGGTCCGGCTCTCCCGGGGCCTTCGGTTCCTTTGGCGCGCGAACCAAAATGCCGGGGGCAAGCTCGCGAAGCTCGTAGCGCTGCTTCTCTCGTTCCCACTCCTCTTTCTCCACGAGCTTGTGCTGTGCCTCCTGGCGGGCTCTATCCATCTCCTCCATCTGGGCCTGCGCCGCAAGCAGCTTGGCCTGGAGGTCGATGATGCGGTCGATGAGTTCCGCCGCGACCGCCTTCGCCTCGACCTGCGTGGCGTGCTGCATGGCTTTCTTCGCGACCTGGAGCAGTGCCTGGCCGGCGGAGACCGCCGCGGAGATTTCGGAGACGGTGATCATGCCGACGCCGATGGTACCCGGCCCCCGGCCCGCGCCGCAACCCCGGAGGCGAGACGATGAGCCCGGACCAATTCGAGGCCGCGATGGAAGCCATCCGCCATTTTGAGCGCGCCCTGTCCCTCGGCCTCCTGGGTATCTGCGCCACCCTCTTCGCGATCCTCATCGTCCTCATGCACACCAGATCCTGACCATGCCCCGCTCCCGCACAGCCCCCGACGCCCTCCAGCCGGAGCTGGATTTCGACAACCATCTGCCGTCGGGCGTCGAGAGCTTCTCGGTGCGATTCCTGGCGGGGTGGTTCCGCACGTCGCGCCGCCACTGGATCAACCTGGTGGAGAGCGGCGAGATCAAGGCCGCGGACCTGCGCGGGCCGGCCGCGAGCAAATCCATGATCCGCATCCCGCGCGCCGAACTGGTGCGGTTCCTCAATGCCAGGGGAGGCAACCCGTGAAACTCAAGGCCCTCTTCGATATCCTTCCGCCGGGATGCCCGCTGACGATCGGCATCGCGCGCGCCACCGAGCTGTCGCGGGACCTCTCTAAGAGGGACCGCCGGATCTGGGTCCGATCCTATCTAAGAGCGTTCTTGCGGTCTCGTGCCACCGCCCCAGCTCGTCCAGCAGCGCTTCGTTTTTGCCCATGTTGTCCGCCGTGCGAGACACCACCGCGTCAATCCTCTGGTGGGTGTGGCGGTGCAGCCGGAGCACCTCTTCCCTCAGCACACGAAGTTCCTCCCGCAACGCCTCGATCTCGCCGCGCCGGACGCGCCCCATCTCGCAAGGCTCGCAAAAACCGGGGGAGGGTCAAGCCATGAGCGACGCATCCCCCCAGCCCCAGATCGGCCCGACGCGAAACCCCATGGTCTGGATCTACGGGCTGGAGGGCAACGGCCGCAGGTGCGCCAGCTGCGCCGCCTTCGACCGCCGCGACAGGCGGTGCTGGGAGAAATCGGCGACCCTTCCCCACGATGGCTCGCTGCCCGCGTGCGGGCGATACCGGGAGGCCCGGCCATGAGGTTTGTCGTCGAGATCGAATCGACGGCCGCGGGCTGGCGGGCCACCTGCAACGAGCCCCGACACCTATTCACGCCGCCGGCGCCGGACAACAGCGCCACCGCGGTGCTGCGCCTCAACGGCGACCCCCACGGCGCCCACGAGGTGCTCATGCCCAAGTGTGGCCTGGTGCTGGAGCGCCGCCTCGCCGAGGCCGCGCTGCTCGCGCTCCTCGAGTACCTCGCGCCCGCCAAGGGCGGGGGCCTATCGCACCGGGAGGAGAAGCCGTGATCCGGGAGGTGCGCTCTGCGGCGGGCCGCCTCTACCGGGGGCCGTTTGCCAATCGGTCCGAGAGCCAGCCCTGGAAGATCGCGATCCTGCGAGCCTCGGGCAAGCCATCGACGTCCGGACTGCCCGTCGGCGAGAGCTGGCAGACCCACCAGACCTACTCCACCGAGAAGGCCGCGCACGAGGCCCTCGACCAGATCGAGCAAGAGCTTCCCATGAAAACCCCCGACCGAACATCCCCCAAGAAACGCCCGTCGAAACGGGACCTCGCCGTCGCCAGGATCCCGGAGGGAGGCCAGATCACAGACTGGGTACACAAGTGCCACCACGTCGCCCGCGCCTGCCAGGCCTACGCGGTGTTTTTCGGGGCGATGGCAGGCCAGGGGTTGCTCCGGCTGAGACAGGTGGTCGGCTCCCGGAATTTCAAGCCCGCCCTTGACGAGAGCATGCCGTGGCTCTCCCGGTCGACGGCCTACCTGTACATGGGTTACGCCGAACGGTTCGCCAAAAAGCTCAAGGCCATCCTTCCAACCGTTGGACAGATAGACCTCAAGACCCTGCCCGACCCGAGGGACTGGGAGGCCGCCGAGAAGACCGGACTTTTCAAGGAGGCCAAGCGGGCGCTCAACACCGAGAATTACGGCCAGCTTCTCCTGGCGCTGGACCTGATGCGGGAGCCGAAGCGTCGCGGCGGCCACCACCCGAAGGGCGAGGAGGCGCCCCCGGACACCGATGACCCGGAGGTCCGCTACTACCTCTCGCTGACCCCGGAGCAGCGCGTGGCCCACGACCGGTGGGCGGCGTGCATGGAGACGCTCCGGACCGAGGGCGTGACGAAGAAAAGCTGGATGGACCTTCCCCCCGGCGAATACCGGCAGCTGCGGGGACTGGTCATGAACCTTCGGGCGCTGATGTCCGGCGCGGCGGCCGAGGCGGTCGTCGATGCCGGGGACGTCGGGGCGGCCGACGCGGGGTACTGACATGGTGGCACTGGCGATAGCGCGGCACATACCGGACGAGGAGGCGGCGGAGTTCGCCGGGCTGCCGTCAAAGGCAAAGGACCTCTACCACCGGCGGCGCGCGGCGCTGGAGCCGGTGCTCTCCGCCGGGCGCGGGGAGATCACCCCGTCCATCCTCAGGGCCGCCGGCGCGCTCGGGATCCCGTACAAGACCGCCCGGGGCCTCTGGGACCGCTGGCGCAAGTCCGGCTTCGACTGGCGCGTGCTCGCCGACGGGCGTAGCGCCTCGAGGGACGCGGCCCAGATCCCGCCCGGGGTGGTCAAGTGGATCGCGGACCGCGCCGCGGACTACCAGCGCAAGACCGCCCCGGCGGTGCGCGATTTCATAGACGGCTGGGCGGCGCGCTCCCCGGCCATCGGCGCGATCCCCGGCCTGGAGGGATTCCCCGGCTGGCCCGAGCTGCCGCCGGGCTGCTCGCCCCGCAATCTCAAGCGCGTCGCCCCGAGGCCCCGCGACCTCGCCATGCCGCGACAGGGCCGCCAGGCCATGAAGCGCTTTCTCCCGCAGCGCATCGCAACCAGGGCTGGCCTTCGCGTCGGACAATACCTGGCCATCGACGACCAGGAGCACGACGTGAAGATCGTGATGCCCGGGGTGCAGCGCAAGCACCTCCGGCCGCTATCGCTGGACGTCTCCGAGATGCTCACCGGGCATTTCACGACCCACCTCCACAAGCCGGCCATCTTCGACGCGGTCGAGGAGGCCAAGCAGAAGCTCCGCAAGCGCGACACCGTCTGGGCCATCGCGGGCCACCTCACGTCCCACGGCTACCGGACCGACGAGACCGGCACCACCATCATCACCGAGCGCGGCACCGGCGCCCTGCCGGACCGCTTCGTCGCGCGCCTCTCCGACGCGCTGGGCATCCGCGTCGACGGCGCCGGCGTTGACCGCCGCGCCGCGTTGGCCGGGCAGCTTCAGGGCCCGGCGCGCGGCAACTCGCGCCACAAGGCCTACCACGAGTCGGCCTACAACATGCTGCGCAACCTCTGCGCGGCGCTGCCCGGCCAGACGGGCATGTGCCCCGCCATGGCTCCCGAGGACGGCGAGGCCAGGGACCGCCGCGCCGCGGGCCTGCTGATGGCACAGGCCGCGCTGCCGACGGACCTTGCCCCGCTGGTCCAGTTCGGCTACCTCACCTGGTCCCAGTGGCTGCGCGTGATCGACGCGGCATGGGATCGCCTCGCCTCGGTCACCGACCACGACCTGGAGGGCTGGGACGAGCTGGGCTTCCACGCCGCCGAGTACCGCCTCGGGCCCGGCGAGCCGTGGCGGCCTCTCTCCGCGGTCGCCGCGCTGCCCCCCGCGGGCCGCGACGCGATCTCCGCCGCCATCTCGGCGGACTCCTCGCTCATCAACATGAGGCGCATGAGCCGCCGCGAGGCGTGGGATTCCCTCCGGCACGAGCTCACCCCGCTGCCGCACTGGCGCCTCGGCGAGATCCTCCCGGAGGACTTCGCCTTCGAGGCAAAATTATCGGAGCAGCGCTGGTTCGATTTCCAGAGCGCGGACCTCGGCCCCGGCCACCACGTCTACGAGGGCCGCGTCATCACGCCAGACGGCCGGCCCGAGATGCTCCGCAGGGGGCAGGCCTACATGTGCTTTGCAAACCCCCTGGACCCCGACCACCTCATCGTCTGCGACGGAAGGTTCCGCGTGCTCGGGGTGTCCGACCGCGTGCGCCGCGCGGTCCGCGGCGACGCCTCCGCGGACATGGAGCATTTCCGCAGGTACCAGACCTACCACGCGGAGGTGGCCGCGCAGTTCGCCGGCCACGGCCGCAGGAAGCTCGACGCCGAGCTCGCCATGCTCCGCCACAACGTCGCGGTCTTCGGCGCCGCCGCGCCCCCGGAGCGCTCCCCATCCGATCGCGAGCTCGCCACAAGGGCAGATCTGGCCATCTCCGCAGCCGCGAGGCGCGGGGGGGCCAAAACCGAAACCGAAACAACCCCCACCATGGAGGACCCCACGACCCATGCACACGACCACGACCCCGGCCCCGCCGGAGACGACTACTAACGGCGGCCCGGCCACCCGGCCGATGCCGCCAACGCTCCTCGACAGGCTCGCCTCTTTCAAGCGCGAGAACTCCCTGTCCGACGACCGCCTCGGAAAGCTGCTCGGTTGCGCGGGCAGCCAGGTCAACCGCGCGCTCAACGACAAGTTCGTCGGCGACCTCGACGCGTTCGTCGCCCGCGCCGAGGACTTGCTTAAGAGCGACCCCGCCAGGCGCCGCACGAAAGAGCAGTACCGCTGGAACGGCTTCGCGCGCGCCCTCCGGGACAACCTCGACCTCATCCGCCGCACCGGCGACGTCGGCCTGCTCTACTCGCCAGCCGGCAAGGGCAAGACCTGCGCGATCGCCCTCTACCTCTCCGAGAACCCCCTGGCCGTCCACGTCTCCCTGGCCAAGTGGTCCGGCGGCGCCGACGGCCTCACCCGCGCGCTGTTCCGCCACGTCGAGTCTCGCGGCTGGCGCGGCAACACCAGCAAGGGCGATTTCCTCGCGGACCGCTTCCGCGGGTCAAACCGCCTGGTGGTCGTCGACAACGCCCACCGCCTCACCCGCGGCGCCCGGCACTGGGTCTTCGACTTCCACGACGACACCGGGTGCCCGATCGCGCTGGTCGGCAACCCCGAGATCCTCGACGAGATCCGCAAGAACGACCAGCAGTTCTCCCGCGTCGGATTCCGCAAGGAGATCCGGGGCGAGTCCGCCACCGCCGACTCCGAGATGATGGTCGAGATGTTCTGGCCAGAGGCGCGCGGCAAACTCGGCCGCCTGCCCGTCCAGGTCATCCGCAAGCGCGGCCACCTCCGCGCGCTCAAAAAGCAGCTCCTCCTGGCCAAGGAGCTCCTGCCGAAGTGCGACTCCCCGCTCGAGGCCTTCCGCATGGCCCACACCCAGCTCGTCCGCGACTACCTCCTGGAGGACGAATGAGCGCCCGCGAACTCGCCTTCATCGCCCGCCGCCACCTCGACGCCGCGGTCCTGGCCAGGGACGCCGGATGGGACTGGCTCCGCCGCGCGCACATGAGGCTACGCCACCGCGCGCTGCGCCGCCTGGTGTCGATCCGCAGAAATGGGGGCCGCCGATGAAACGCGAACCCATGTCCCTGGATGATCGCCTCGACTACGCGGTGGCCTTCGCCCGCCAGGCGGAGGGTTCCATCCGCGTGATCCGGAGGCTCGGGCCCTCCCGGCGCAACGTCGCCGAGGCCCGGCGCTTCCTCCGCGCGGCCCGGCGCTCCCTGGAGCGCGCCATGATCGATGCCGCCCGCCAGCACGTCCACGGCAACGCCGGGAGGAAGCGATGAGCCCCCACGAGCTGGAGGTCGCGCTGCTCCGCGGCCACGCGCTCCACGCGCGCATCGCCCGCGACTCGGCCGAGCTGAAGGACATCTCCGCGTCCATCCGCGACCACGCGCTGGAGCGCCCGGGCGAGCACGTGGCCCTCGAGGACCCGAAGAGCGAGGGGACCCGCTGGATCTACGCGCGCGACGGCCGGGCCGTGATCGTCGTCTGCCCGAAGGACAAGCTCAAGGGATCGATCCGTCCCGAGAGCAAGGGTGGCCTGAAGATCCTGGCAGCCGCCGGAACCGATCTGGACTACCTGTTCGACCGCCATGAGGTGCTCGTCCCGAAGACGGCCTTCCGGAGCCGCCTCCAGGAGGCCTGCCTGTCCGCGTCGGCCCAGGAGAAAATCCTGCGCGCTGCCACCGGCGACAGCGAGCCACAGGTGAAGTGGGAGGTGCGGCCATGACCCCGGGAGAGACATGCCAGAATTGCCGCCACTTCGCGGCCCACGAGGCAAGCCCCTCCAAGGGCCTCTGCCTCCGCTATCCGCCAACGGCGGTGGCGATCCCGCTCCCGGCGATCGCCCCCGGCCGGGTCACCTTCCGCGTCCAGCCGATCCGCGTCCCGGTCCGCGCCACCGAAGGCTGTGGGGAGTTCGAGCCAACGTCATGAAAACCCTCCCGCCCTTCTTCCACGCGATGGACTCACTCGAGTTCGCCGCGTACCGGAGGTGGTTCGACGCGTGGTCCTCGAGGACGCAGATGGACTTCTCGCCGTTCGGGCCGATGCACCGCGGCGCCAGCCTAGTCAAGGCGTTCACCAACCTCAACAACTGGCTCTGGGAGCAGCGGCAATGATCCGCATGATCCTCATCGCCGTTTTCGCCAACATCGTCGCGATCAAGCTCGCGATCGGTTGCACGTGGCTGGTGGCCCTGGCCGCGGTCAGCGCCGCCCTCGGCGCCGTCTGCCTCGCGGCCGCAGTCCTTCTCGAACTCAGCCCAAGGAACCCACGATGAAATTCCTCGCCTTCCTCTTCGTCGAGATGCTTCGCCTTGCGGTCGCGCTGGCCGCGTGGTTGGCCCTCGTCGCCCTGGCCCTCCTGGTCGTCCCCTCGGCCCCGGCCGCGCCGATCTCGCTGACCACCCGGGTCCACGGCCCCTGGAGCCGGACCGCCCCCGTGCAACCATCGCACCACCCCCTGCTCGCGCGATCGGTCCCAGCTGCCCCATCCGTCCCATCCCGCGGGCGCGGCCGCGAGCGCCGCGAGACCGCCGTCGCCCGCATCACCGTCTACGCCCCCGACGAGCCGCGCTCCGACCGGTGGACGCGCCGCCGCAAGTCCGCCACCGGCGCACGGCTCGACGCCGGCCACTGCGCCGTGGACCCGCGCCGCATCCCCTACGGCTCCACCATCATCGTCGCCGGCCGAAGGCTGCTCGCCGTCGACTGCGGGGGGGGGGTGCGCGGTTGGCACGTCGACGTCTTCTTCCCGCGGTGGCGCGACGCCAGGGCATACGACCGCGCCACCCCGGATCGCCTGCCCATCACCGTCATTAGACCGCGCTCATGAACTCCGCCCAGAAGGCCAAATACTTTCGCCATCTCTGGCCAGCCGCATGCGAGGCCCAGGGCTGGGATCCCCGCGATGGCGCCCGGCGTCGCGCCTGCACCCTCTACGCGGCCGGCTCGGAGAGCACCACGGCCCTAAACCAGCACCAGATCACCGCGCTCTTCGTCTTCCTCGCCCACCTCGCCGACCCCAAAGACGGCGAGCGTGCCCGCCAGTGGGAACTCTGCAAGCGCGATGCGCAGACCTACAACCACGCACGCCAGGCCGAGCACTGGCGCCGCCGCGCCGGATACGCCGCCACCGGCAAGCTCAACCGCGAGCGCTTCGGCGCCCTCTTCGAGGAGGAGATCTCCCCGGAGCACATGACCCCCGAGCAGATCGAGCAATACCTCATGACCCACCGCGAGCGGGCGCGAAATAGTGAGCTGCGTGATGCCATGACACCGGAGGAATATCAGACTCACCTCTGGGCGAAGCGTCGCCGCCGACAAGAAAAACTCCAGCCAAAGACCAACCGGATCACCAAACCCGCCGAGATGCCGTTCTGACGCATGACACCATTGGAAAAGGAAGGGGCGATTGAAGAGGCCGCTCGCGGCATCTGTGCATCCAGGCTCATTGGGATGCGGGTCACGGTTCGCACGAAGAACGGGGGCGGCCGCTGGCGGGTGGAGGTCATCGATGTGGCATGCGTGTCGGGGTTGCCGCGGTACGCTAAAGTCAAGGGGGGCATAGCGGCAGGAAAGCCTTGGTGGGTCCCGATCGGGAGCCTGGAGGTATTCTAGGCATGCCCGACCAGGACCCAGCCCAACTCGCGAGCCAGATCGAGCTGTACCTCATCGATCGCGGCTGCTGGGTCCCATCCAGCGAGATCTGCGATCGCTTCGGCGTCAGGGAGCGCCTCCTGCGCCGCGACGGCCGCCGCAAGGGCCTGCTCGTGCGCTTCGCCATGTCGTCCACCAACAACGGGGAAAACGGCTTCATCCACCACAGGTTTCTCGGCACCCGGGACTATCTCCGGATCAAGCATGGCCGGATGCGCCACGCGATCGCCGAGATCCGGACCGTTAGGGACGCCGAGTTTGGCCGCCGCAACTGCCTCATCGGCCGGCCGCCGAACCGCTACGAGACCCATACGGGACAGGGGCTCCTTCCCATGAGGTTACCGACATGAGCGCGGGCCCGCTCGGGGACCTCTCCCCGATGCCCTTCGGAAAGCATCGTGGCACGCCCATGCAGGACGTCCCGGCCGCCTACCTCCACTGGCTCTGGCACCAGCCGGATTTCGACAGGTCAAGCCCCGTCGGCGCCTACATCGCCAACAACCGCTCCGCCCTCGAGATTGAAAACGACGACCTGATATGGGACTGGGGGACGACATGACGGCGGCGGATGATATCACCGAGAAGATTCGCCGCCTGCTCTCCCTGGCGGACAACGAGGCCGCGACACCCGCGGAGGCCGGCGCAGCTCTCGAGCGGGCGAGGCGCCTGGCGGACAGGCACCGCATCGATCTGGAGCGGGTCCGCGCCGGCGGCGAACCGGAGGAGGCGATCACCCACATCACGGTGGACCTGCCGCAGCGCGTGAGCCTCAACCGGAAGATGGCTATCTCGACGGCATGCCAGTTTTTCCGCGTGAATGCCGTCCTCGCGCCGCCGTGCCTGGTACTCGTTGTCACCGGCTATCTGTCGATCGCGTCGGTCGTCCTGTGCTTTGTGTTTCCGCCCAGGATCACGGTAGGGCTGGCCACGTGTGGCATCGTCATTACGCTGTTATCGATTGGGCTGTGGGTTTGGTTGCTGAGGCTGGACCGGCGCTCCAGCGATGGGATCACGGCGCGATGAGCACCAACACCAGGATCCGCTTCTCGCCGGCAGACGCCGAGCTCGCCACCTGCCAATGGGGATTCAACTGTGGGCCGTCGGCCCTCTGTGCGGTGCTCGGGATGACGCCCGACGAGATCAGGCCGCTGATGGGTGATTTCGAGAGGAAGCGGTACACGAACCCAAAGCTGATGCTCGAGGTCCTCCGACGGTCCGGCGCGAACCATCGAATGACATACCGCTCCGACGAGCCTGGAAAGCCGCTCCCGCAATTGCGCAACGGCCTAGTGAGGATCCAATGGTCTGGGCCGTGGACGAATCCCGGTGTGCCGGTCATGGCGCGCTATCGCATGACGCACTGGATCGCCATACAGGCTGGCTGCGCGCTGGACGTGTTCGATGTGAACGCCATCCGGTTCGGCGGGTGGATCGAGCGGGAGACATGGGAGGCACGGCTCGTTCCTTTCCTTCTCACTTTCCTTCTCAAAGAGTGCGTTCCTGGTGCCGACGGCGGATGGTGGCCGACGCATGGGATCGAGGTGGAAAGCCTGGCGCCGCGCGCCGCGCCAGTGGGTGGTCGCCAACCGGATGCCGTGTCGTGGATAGCCGTCTCGGATGGCAGGCCGATGCACTACCAAAAAGTCATCGTCCACCGCGCGGGCTGCTATGAGGCGGCCGTGGTGGATCACTGGATCGATATCGACGGGTCGTCGGTCTGGGGTTTCGGACCGGATCATCTGGTGGCCGGCCCGACACATTGGATGCCGATTCCCGGGGTGTCGTCATGAGGGCTGTCTCTTTATGGCAACCGTGGGCATCGCTGATCGCCGTCGGCGCCAAGAAGTGGGAGACGAGGTCCTGGGCGACGAGATACCGCGGCCCGATCGCGATCCATGCCGCGCGCCACTGGGATGCGGAATGCTCGATGGCCCTGGAGGCGCATACGGTCCAGGCGTCACTCCACGGGTATTTCGAGACCCCCATCCTCAAGAGCCGTCTGCCGTTCGGTGTGATCGTCGCGGTGGCCCACCTGGTCGAATGCCGGAGGACCGATAACCTAACGGCCCTGGAAGTCGGGAACGATAAGCATTTCGGGAATTTCGCGCGCGGACGATTCGCTTGGCGCTTGGGGTGTGTGGAACGCCTGCTGGAGCCGATCCCATGCACCGGTCGTCTGGGCCTCTGGACGCCCGGCCCGTTCGGAAACCGGATGGCAAGCCTAGAGGCTTACATTGAGGACATGCGGTCCCAAAATCTGGTCCAGAAAGTGGGGTGGTGATGAGCGATAAGCCGAGGTGGCCATTGGATGAGGCCCGGGCCGTGGCCGCGGAGATCGTGACCTGGCTGAGGCCGTTCTGCTCCAAAATCGAGGTCGCCGGGTCGGTCCGCCGCCGGCGCGAGAGCGTGGGAGATATCGAGATCGTCTACGTCTCCAAGTTCGGCGATGCGGTGTTTCCTGGGGAGCTGCTTCCGCGCGACGGCCCCCTCGCGGAACCAGAAATTGGGCGGCTGGTGCGGGATGGCGTGCTGGCCCGGCGACCCCTAAAGAACGGGGCGACCGCGTTTGGCCCACGGAACAAGCTGCTCGTTCACGCCGCCTCCGGGATCCCCGTGGACCTCTTTTCCACCGAATACCTGTGCTGGTGGAACTACCTCGTCTGCAGGACCGGCGGCGCCGAATCCAACATCAGGATCGCCACGGCCGCCCGCCGCCAGGGCATGAAATGGACCCCATACGGCCCAGGCTTCCTGGTCTTGTGCGGCGGGGGCATGAGGCGGATTCTGAGGGTGTCCGGGGAGCGGGAGGTATTTGAGGCGGTCAAGCTGCCCTACCTTGAGCCGTGGGAGCGGCCATGACCGCCGGCTCCGTCCTGTCCGATCTGCTCGACGCTATCCGAAACCAGTTCTACGCCGACTCCCCCCGGGCCTTTTTTCAGCAGCGCGACGCGCTGATCCTGTGCCTGACTCGCCCGGCCCAGTGGTTCTCGGACCGCGGCGTCAGCTTCCCGGAGGCCCGCTATATTCGGCTGATCCAGGACATCCTCCTGACCATCAAGCGCCATGGGGCCACGGCCCAGATCCGGTGGTTCCCCGGCTACCTGGGAAAGGCCGTCGAACAGTACCTCATCCACAATGGCGACGACCTCTATAGGGAGGCCAAAGCCGCACGGAACCTCGCCGAACTGGCTCTCTCGAAGTGCAAGGTTTCGCCGACCCAAGACGACATCACCGGACCCCTCGCCGACGCACGCCAGATCCTCCTCGCCGCCCGCAAGCCCCGACCAAAAAGGCCCCGTGCAAGCGGCATGCAAAACCTCCTCCCGGGCCTATGAGGACGCCGATTTTATTCTCAACTGCTTGTCATTTCACCCCAAACGGCCGATTTTCTTCTCAACTACCCCCCTCGGCACGATCCTAGCGCAAGCCTTTGCTTTTCAGCCGCTTGCCGCATAGATTCGCTTAAGTTCGCTTTCTCAACTGCGATGGCGCGATTCTCCGCCAGAACCCAAAAGGGAAGAACCAAAGCCGCAAGCGCCTGACCCCCGCCAAAGCTCGCCGGGGCCCCGCCGCAGAGGAGATCCCGCTCTCGCTCGACGCGCCGGAGATCGCCCCCCTGGCCGAACGGGTCCGCGCTTCCGATGGGGCCCCCGTCGGCGCCTATCGAGAACCCCTCTCTGGGAAACCGCTCCTGCTGGCCACCCTGCCCCTGCGCGCGATCGATCCCACCCCGTTCCAACGCGACCTCTCACCCACCCACACCAAACGGCTCGCCGAACGGATTGGCCAGAGCGGCCATTTCCTTGACCCGATCATCGCGGTCCCGGCGGCCTCAGGCGGGTGGTGGACCCCGAACGGGCGGCACCGTCTCGCCGCGGCCAAGGTCCTTGGCCTGCGGCACGTCACCGTGCTCGTCTGCCCCGACGAAGGACTCTCCTTTCGCATACTGGCCCTCAACACGGAAAAGGCCCACAACCTCCGCGACCGCAGCCTCGAGGTCATCCGCATGGCGCAGGAACTCGCCGCGCGCCATCCCCGCGCCCGAGAGAGTGAGTTCCGCGAGCAATTCGAGGCCCCGGAACTCCTCACCCTCGGCCTCATCTACGCCGAAAACAAGCGCTTCGGCGGCGGGGCCTACCAGCCCTTCCTCCGCAAATTAGACCGCTTCGCCGACCGCACCCTCCCCGCCGCCCTCGCCCAACGAACGAACTGGGCCGCGCGGCTCGCGGCAATCGACGACCTCGTCAAGGCCATCATCGCGGCGCTCCAAAAGCGAGGCTTCGAATCGCCCTACCTCCGCCACTACGTCGTGGCCCGCATCAACCCCGTCCGCTTCCACCGCGCCAAAAAGGGCGACGACAGGCCACCCATGCCCCTGCACGCCGCCCTCATCCGCATGGCCGCCGCCGCCAAGACATTCGATCTCGACCGCGCCAATCCCTCGGAACTCGCGCTGGTGGCCGCGGTGGCGGGCGGCGAGTAGGGCGCGAAATCCATTTCGCGCCACGGGCAACCGGCAGGGCCGCCGTGGCGCGGATCGGAATCCGCGCCCTACAGCCGCGGCCTTCCCCTGTAGGGCGCGAAATCCATTTCGCGCCACGGGCAACCGGCAGGCGCCGCCGTGGCGCGGATGGGAATCCGCGCCCTACACCAAAATCGGATGTATTTCCCCTTGGTAAGGCCAATCTTCAACCCTCCCCACGAGTCCCGCCCTGACCGGATTCAGCAGAATGTATTGCCACCTCCTTTCGCCGCTCTCGGTCGAGCGCAAAAGGTGATCGAAGAATTCCCGCTGCCACAATGGACTCTCTAAACCGAGTACCGCACAGATCCTGCGCGAAGTGAATCTCTTCCAATCTCGCATGAATTCAGAAAGACTCTTTCTATCGTCACTGGCCGAAGCGATAAAATGGATGTGGTCGGGCATCACCACAAATCGGCCAACCAACCAACCAGAGACTGTCTCCGAGATCCGAAAACTCTCGGCGACAATCGAAAGCACCACATCATCCGCCAAGACGGGTCGCCGACCGCGCGCGCAAACCGTCAGGAAGTATACTGGCCACGGCCCCCAAAACTGCGGCAGACGCCGCAAATGCCTCCTATCCTTCATCCCGAACGGCAGGTTGAACCACGGCCTGTCAGAATTCAACCCGAATCCCGATCTGTAGGGCGCGAAATCCATTTCGCGCCACGGGCAACCAGCAGGGCCGTCGTGGCGCGGATGGAATCCGCGCCCTACAGCCGCGGCCTTCCGCTGCGCCACGACCCACCCGCAGGGCCGCCGTGGCGCGGATGGAATCCGCGCCCTACAGCCGCGGCCTTCCCCTGCGCCACGACCCACCCGCAGGGCCGTCGTGGCGCGGATGGGAATCCGCGCCCTACAGCCGCGGCTCGCCTTCGGAGAACCACTCGACCCAACCATCGGGCCCCTTCTCCCGGACGACCCACTTCCCCCCGACGCCGCAAGCCTCGCCCTTCCACTTCACGAAAATCCCGGCCTCCAGATCTGGCGCGCGCGCGACGAAGCCATGGGCCGCCACCGCGGTCGCCGCATCGGCCTCCCACGGTTCCGCGGATAGATTCGCGATGATCTCCAGATCGCCCCAGCGGCTGCGGATGACGCGCGGCGCCAGATAGGCGAACTCCACCATGGCCCGTCCGGCGCAGCGCGGGCCGATGGCGGCCTGGACGCGGCAGAGGCGCCCGAGCCAATCGCGTTCCTCTGGACCGGGATCCGCGGAGCGGGTATTCCAACTCAGCCCGTAGCCCATCGCCAGCGATATCGACAGATCGAGGCGATTTCGCACGAAACCCCCAAGGTCGTGATGATAGAAAAGCACCTTGTCGTGCGCCAGGAAGAGGGCCAGGGGCTCGTGCCGCCAAGAACCCTCCGGCCAGAGGTCCTCGTAGAGGACATGGGTGTTGCTCGGGCGATTCGGCAGCCACGGCGCGCTCAGCCCGCAGAACATCAGCTCGTGATTAATCAATCTCGCGTCGCCATCCTCGGTGCCGAGTGGCACCACCTTGGCATCCGCGTGCGCGATCCGATGAATGCCCTCGATGTAGGCGCCGGGATGGGGCGCGGCGGGGTTGGTGTCCCACTTGTGACCGCGCGCGCCGACCTGGTCCTGGAAAAGGATATCGACGGGATACTGCTTCGTGAACTGCTCCCGGATGACATCGTTGGCGGCGCGCACCGCCGGATGCCAGGCGCAGATGGTATATCCCTGCACGGTGGTCAGGCCATAGCTCTCGGGATAGCTGTTGCCCTCAAAATCGCGCGACAGCGGGGCCTCGCCCACCCGTTCAAAGGTGGGGCCCTTGGGATTGACGCACCACCATGTCGGATTCGTGTATGGCATGAAGAGGTGCCCCTTCTCCCGGCATGCGCGTATGAGCCGCGCCAGATCCTCGGGGCTTCCCACCTCGGGATGCGGGGGCAAGTGATCCGGGTACTGCTTGTCGAACCCCCCGCGCAGGTAGTCCGCGATATGAAACAGCACCGGCGCGGGCAAGGTCTCCGCAACCCGCGTGCTCTCGGCGAGTTTCCGCGTGCTGACCTTCAGCAGGATGCAGCGCTTGAGGCGCGCGACCATCTCCGGCTTGGCCTTCGCCTCGAGCCCGCGCTCAAACCCGCACCGTCGGCCATATTCGCGGAGGGCCTCGCGATGCGGCACCCCGACCATCATCTGCAGCGGGGGCGGGGCCACCGCCTGCCCAGCCTTCGCGAAAGCCTCGAACCGGTGGGCGTAGTAACCGATGCGCTCGTCGTTGGATCCGGTGGCACCGATCTCTCCACCGCGCGGCACGAAAATTTCCTCGGGTTTCTGAATCCCGAACATCGCCCAGCGGCCAGCCCCCGCTCGAAGCGCCGCGAAATCGCAGAAGTCGCGGTTGGCGGTCGCGAACTTCATGTCTTGGTTGGGCACGAGGGCGCGATAGAAGGGATAGCCCCCGCCCGCCTCCCACCAGATGCCCCCGTCGCGCACGTACCCCTTGATCGCATCGAGCATCGCCTCGATGCCCTCCGGGCCTTCGGCGACGAACCCCTCCCCGAGCGCGCTCACGATCGCGAACCATCGCCTCGGCTCGACCAGCGCCGCCCGCACGGCGCGGGCATCGCGCAATTCCACAAGCTCAATCCCGGCTTCCTTCACCCACGGCTGCCGGGCCAGTTCCGCCATCCACCGGGAAGGGCTCGGTTCCACGCGGGCGCCCGGCCTGGCCGACGGGCGCGATAGCACCACCCCGATGCGCTTCGGCGGATCGGGCCATTTCGCGGGCGGCATCCCCGCGAGCTCGGGCGGGACCGGGATGCCCGAAGATGCGACCGGTGGGGTCAGATACAATTTCGTGAGCACGGCGATGAGGCTCGCCATCTGGGGCCGCGCCTCCCGGTCCTCGAGCCTTCCCCCGAAGCGCAGCAGCCAACCCCAGCCACCCAGCCGATAGCCCGCGAGCCATGGGCCGTGCTCGGTCTCCACCAGCGCGAGCTCGTGCTTGCCGCCGGCGGGACAGCGGTTCGCCTGCACCCGCCAGCGCGGCATCTCGCGCAGGCACCATTCCGGCAGCCAGCCCGCCGCATCCTTGCCCGGCCTCACCGCCACCGGCGCGTCGTCCATCGGTCGCCCCTGGCAACGATCCCCCGCCACCCGCAGCAGGCCCTTCGCGCCCACGGGGCGAGCCTCGACCCCGGCCCCGCCCGGCTCGAAGAACTGCCGCGTGAACGCCAGGCCCAAGTTCTCCGGCAGAACAAACTCCTCCAAACCGGAGACATCGAACTCCAGCCTCGCCGGAAAGTGCCATCCCACCATCGTCCCCCGCTTCATGCGCACGCCCGCCCGCCACAGCGGCCCCTCCGCCGCCGCGGCGCAAACCACCGTCACCGCCGCATCCGGTCCTTCAAACTCCAACTTCAGTTCGCCTTTGCCGCCATCCCAGGCGTGCCGCAACCCGCAACCCGTGGCCACCACCGGGCCCTCCTTGTGCCGCTCGATGCGCCACAGATCCCCGCCCCCGCGCAAGAGCACCCCATTGCCCGCCCGGTCCTCGATCCCGCGGATCGCACCCGTCGTCGCGTCCAAGACCATCGCCCAGCGGGGCGTCTCCACGCAGAGCTCACCACCGGCCGCCCGGAACGTCCCGCCCGCCCAGAGGCCCCCAACCCAAAAGAACAGCGCGAACCAGGCAACTGCCCCGAAACATCGCGACGTAGCCACGGTCGTGAGACCGTGGACCCGACGGCTGAGTGCCCGGGTCCATCTGTGACCCGATGGGCTATCCGTCCGGTGATCCCCATGCCACCTGAAGGCGGCACTACGAACCCAGAGCCGCGCGAATGCTCGTTGTGCCGCCTTCAGGGCGCGTCGATTCATCCGACGATCACGTTCGAGCCGAGGCCGACCGTGGAGTGCGGCGGCAAAGCGAAGCGTCGACGCCGCTTTGTCGTCCGGCGGAGCCGGGATTTGGCAAAATGGGCGGGTGCCGCGCCGCTCCGCTGCATGCCAAAGCGGTGTCGCCACCCCGTTCGGGGTTCTGCCACCGCAGTCCAAAGGCCCGCCCGCCGGATTCGGAGCACACGATGGCGTCCCGATGGTATCCCGGCTCACGGCACTCCCGCGCGGTCTGCAGAGATGCACAGGACAATCTTCCGTTGCCATGCTGCCTCGCACGAATGCCCCCGCCACCTTTGACCTACAACCTGTGCCTTTGCCCTTTGACCTATGACCTTTGGGTTCCCATCACCCCATGCATCCACGCGCAGATCGCCTTCAGGCGCGCCAGGTCCCCTCCCGGCACCTCCGCCGAGGCCCAGCCGCCCGCGTAGCCGATGTCATCGATCGCGGCACACACCGCCTTCCAGTCGATGTCACCCTCGCCCAGTTCGACCTTGAACCCCGCCCACGGCCCCGCCTCCATGCTCTTCTTCCGGTTGAATTCCTTCACGTCCAGTTTCCGGATCCTGGGCCCCAGCGCGCGGATCCACTGGTCGGGCCACCCGTAACGGCATATGTTTCCGATGTCGAAATACCACCCCACCAGCGGGGTGTTGAAATGATCGACGAATCGGATCACGTCCAGCGGGCTCAGGAACATGTTGTTCCAGACATTCTCCAACGCGATCGCCACGCCCGTCTCCTTCGCCACGGGCAGGAGTTTGCCCACCGATTCGATCAGGACATCGAAGACCTTGTCATACGGTTTTGTCTCATCGCAGGCCCCGGGATAGAGCAGCACCGTCGTCGCGCCCAGCTGCTTCGCCTGCCGCAACGTCGTCGCAAATTGCTCGATGCCCTTCTCCCGCTCCGCCGCATCCAGAGAACCCACCAGGCGCCCCACCTTGCCGCACACCATCCCCGGCACCGCCAGCCCGGTCTCCGCCGTGCCCGCCAGGACCTCCGGCACCTTCTCCTCCGCCAGCGGACCCTCGAACTCCACCCCGTCGAACCCCGCCTCCTTCGCCGCACGCATCTGCTCCGCGATGGTCTTCCCCTCCTTGATCATCCCGTGCTTCAGGCAGATCCGGATCTTCAGGGCGCCGCCCTTCCGTTCCACCGCACCATGGATCGACGAGGGCCCCAGCACCCGACCGCCCACCCCAGTCGCGATTCCCAACCCGACCGACGACACTAAGAAATCTCGGCGCGTTTTCATGCCCGTATCGTGCGCCCCGCCCAGCCCAACGCCAAGCAGGATCGGAACCCCCGTAGCCCAGCCGGTGACGGCTGGGCCCCGCGCGCCACAGGGCCGACGCACCAAGCCCTCACGGGCTT
>CAZYWZ010000029.1:0-62744 GCA_964651705.1 uncultured Verrucomicrobiales bacterium | reverse complement strand
CCCGGTGGGCGCCGAAGCCCGAAGGGGCTTCGCTACGGGGGGAGAGCGGCGGCGGTGGCGAAGGGCCTTCGCCCTTCGGCGGGGGCCCGGTGGGGCGCCGAAGCCCGAAGGGGCTTCGCTACGGGGGCAGAGCGGCGGCGGTGGCGAAGGGCCTTCGCCCTTGGGCGGGGGCCCGGTGGGCGCCGAAGCCCGAAGGGGCTTCGCTACGGGGGGAGAGCGGCGGCGGGGGAGGGGCGCGAACTTTCCCCTTGACATATTTCGAAATCGAAAATAATCTGCCAATCATATGGGCGAGACTTCTGGCGGCGAGGTGCGGTTCGGGCTGATGGGCTGCGGGGCGTGGGGGAGCCATCACGCGCGGGCGATCGCGAAGGCGGGGCGGCTGGCGGCGGTGGCGGAGCGCTCGGGGGAGAGCCGTGCGGCGGCGAAGGCGGAGCATCCGGGGACGGCGTTTTACGCGGATTACCGGGAGATGCTGGAGAAGGAGGATCTGGAGGTGGTGGACATCGTGCTGCCGCCGCACCTGCATTACGAGGCGGCGAAGGCGGCGCTGGAGGCGGGGTGCCATCTGCTACTGGAGAAGCCGATGTGTTTGGACATCGGGGAGTGCGACGAGTTGAACGCGCTGGCGCGGGGCAAGGGCCTGGCGCTGGCGATCGGGCACGAGTTCCGGCTATCGTCGCTGTGGGGCAAGGTGAAGGCGATGGTGGAGGAGGGCGCGATCGGCGAGCCCCGGTATTGCCTGATCGAGCTGTGGCGGAATCCCTACCGGATGGGAGCGGAGGGGTGGAGGTACGACATCAAGCGGGTGGGGAACTGGATACTGGAGGAGCCGATCCATTTCTTTGATCTGGCGAGGTGGTATTTCGGGGGACTCGGCAATCCGGTCTCGGTATTCGCGCTGGCGAGCCACATCCGGGACGACCATCCGGAGCTGCAGGACAATTTCACCGCGATGATGACTTTTCCGAACGGCGGCTACGCGGTGGTGGGGCAGACGCTGGCGGGTTACGAGCACCACCAGGTGGTGAAGCTGACGGGGACGAAGGGGGCGCTCTGGGCGAGCTGGTCTGGCGCGATGGATCGCACCCTGCACCCGACGCATTCCCTGAAGCATTTTGACGGGAAGGCGATCCGCGACGTGCCGATCGCGGGGCATAGCGGCGAGGTGTATGAACTCGAGGAGCAGATGGCCAACATGGCGGAGGTGGCGCGGGGCGGCGCATTGCGCTGTGCCTCGGGCGAGGACGGGCGGTGGTCGGTGGCCATGTGCGTGAAGGCGCAGGAGTCGGTGGAGAAAGGCGTCCCGGTGCGTTTCTGAGGCGGCGCCGGGCCGGAGATCGGAGGGGATGGCATGAGTGCGGATGGCGGATCGGCGGCGGGGCGGCGGTGGTACGATGGTGTCACGAAGTACCAGTGGCTGGTGCTGGCGGTGGCGTCGGCGGGCTGGATCTTCGATTGCTTCGAGAATCAGCTGTTCAACATCACGCGGGGGGACCTGCTGCCGGAGCTGATGGGGGTGGCGCACGATCACCCGTCGGTGAAGTTCTATGGCGAGGTGTTTCTCGGGATCCTGCTGCTGGGGGGATTCACGGGGGGCGTGCTGTTTGGCTCGGTGGCGGACCGGATCGGGCGGCGGCCGGCGATGGTGCTCACGATCCTGATGTATTCCATCTTCTCGGGGATGACATTTTTCGCGCAGGAGCTGTGGCAGGTGGGTGTGCTGCGCTTTCTGGTGGCGATGGGCACGGGTGGCGAATGGGCGGTGGCCGCGGCGCTGGTGGCCGAGGTATTTCCGGCGCACGCGCGGACGCACGCCTCGGGGATCTTTCATTCCACGAGCACGCTGGGCACGTGGCTGGCGACCGCGGCGGGGTTGGCGGTGGGCTCGAACTGGAGGTACGCGTTCCTGATCGGGATCATACCGGCGCTGCTGGTGCTCTGGGTGCGGGCGAGCGTCCGCGAATCGGATGCGTGGTCGAGCCGCGTGGTGGTGGAAGAGGGGAAGCAGCGCGGTAGCTTTCGCGAGCTGCTGCTGCACCGGGTGTGGGGGCCGAGGGCATTTCTGGGGATGCTGCTCGCGGCGGTGGGCCTGGCCACGTACTGGGGCGTGACGGTCGGGTCGCAGGACATGGTCAGGGATTTCCTGGTGGCGCGGGGCGTCGGGCCGGAAGAGGCGGCGGCGCGCGGCAAATTTGCCTACGGGATCGTGGTGAGCCTCGGCGGCGGGGTGGGGCTATTCTGTTTCGGGCCGTTCGCGCGATGGCTGGGCCGGCGGCGGGCGTTCGCTTGGGCGCTGGTGGCGGCGGCGGCGATCGTGCCGGTGACCTGCTATCTGCCGCAGACCTATGGCCAGATGCTCTGGCTGCTGCCCCTGTATGGATTTCTGACCCTTGGTTTTCACGCGGGGTTCGCCATCTATTTTCCCGAGCTGTTTCCGACGCACCTGAGGGGCACCGGGGCGGGTTTCTGCTTCAATGGGGGGCGGCTGCTGGCCGCGCCGACGCTGTGGTTCTCGGGTTGGCTCAAGGCGCAGCCGGGCGTGGACCTCCGTCTGGCGATCACGCTGTTGGCGGGCATCTTTCTGGTGGGATTGGTGTTCCTGCTGTTCCTTCCGGAGACCAAGGACCAGCCATTGCCCGAATGAGCGCGCGAGTCCCAAGTTCGGGGCGCCGCGGTGCGGCGGCCATCAAGCGGCGGGCGACGGCGACCGTCGAGGCCGAGTTGCTCAAGCGGGTGCGCGCGCGGGGTCACATCTCGCGGGTGGAGCTGGCGCGCGAGCTGGACATCGTACCCTCGACCGCAGGGATCTACGTGGACCGGCTGATCGAGCAGGGGTTTCTTGTGGAGGTCGAGGCGGGGGCGCGGGGGATGGGCCGTCCTCCGAAGATGCTGGCCCTGAACCCGGAGGGCGGGAGTTTTGTCGGGGTGGATTTCGAGGCGAGGCAGGTCATGGCGACGCGGGTGGATTTCTCGCAGCGGCCGATCCGGGAGGTGCGCCGGGCGGTGTCTGTGGCGGACGGGGCGGAGAGGATCCTGCGCGCGATCGAATCGGTGATCGCCGAGGTGATGGGTCGGGGGTGCCGGGACGTGTTGGGCATCGGCATCGGGCTGCCGGGCGCGATCGATCCGGTCCGCGGCCTGGCGCTGGGTTACGAGAAGGTGAGGGGATGGCGGGATCTGGCGATCGGGCCGAGGCTCTCGAGGCGCTTTGGCTTGCCGGTCTTTTTGGAGAACAACATACGCTCGATGGCGCTGGCGGAGATGTGGTTTGGCATGGGCCGGGGGATCGGCGACTTCGTTTGTCTCGGGACGCGCTCGGGCATTGCGGCGGGCATCGTGGTGGGGGGGCAGCTGGTGCGGGGCCACGACCATCGCGCGGGGGAGGTGGGGCACTGGTGGTGCGCGTCGCGCGGGGGGCGGCTCGAGGACCTCGCGTCGCTGAGCGCCATCGTGGGGGAATTGCGTCCGGCGCGCGGTGGGCGCGGGTCCCCGGTGGACCGGTTTCTGCGCGACGTGGCCGTGGGGGACCGCGGGGCAGGTCGACTGCTGGACCGGGTGGCCGAGTTGCATGGTTGGGCGGTCCAGCATCTGATCGAATTGCTCAACCCCCGGCGCGTGATCCTGGCCGGCCCGCTGACGGCGCTGGGGGAGCGGTTTCTGGGGCCGGTGCGGGCGGAGGTGCTCAGGCTCTCGCCGCCGGGTGCCTCGCCGGACATTGTCCAGTCGACCCTCGGCGAATATAGCGCGGCGCTCGGGGCGGCGGCGCTGGCGCTTCACCAGTGGACCCCTGAGGTGACATGTCGCCGGTGATGGTCACGGGTGCCCTCGTGGCGCTGAGCCTGTCCGGCTTCGTGCAGGGGATGACGGGCTTCGGATTCGGGCTCGTCTCGGTGGCGCTGCTGCCGCTCGTCCTCGGGCTCAAGGACGCGCTGGTGGTGGTCGCCTTCCTGAACGTGGTGGTGTGCGCGACGACGTTTGCGGCGACGTGGCGGGAGTTTCGCTGGTGCCGCGCGCGCGGGCTGGTGATCGGCTCGTGCGTCGGCGTGCCGATCGGCTTCTGGGGCCTGGTGCATCTGGATGCCATGCTGTTGCTGCGCGCCCTCGGGGTGCTGCTGTGCGCGTTCGCCGCCATCGAGCTGATCTTTGGGGAGCGGTCGCCCGTGAAGATCCCGGCCGGGATGGGTTTCCCGATCGGGGTGGTCAGCGGCGGCATCGGTGGCGCGCTGAACGTCGGCGGGCCGCCCGCGATCGCGTATGCCTATTCCCAGGCCTGGGAGAAGGGCGAGATCGTCGCTGCCCTGCAGGTGGTATTCGGGCTCAGCGCGGTGCTCCGGGCCGTGCTCGTTGGCGCGAGCGAACTGGTCCGGCCCGAGCTGGTGTGGGTCGCGTGCCTGAGCATCGTGCCGCTGCTGCTGGCGACGGTGGCGGGGGGCTGGATCCTTGGGCGGGTGCCCCAGGGGAGCCTGAGGAGGACGGTGTTTGGATTCCTGTTTCTGCTGGGTCTGAAATATGCGCTGTTCCGGTGAGCGGCGTCGCTTGAAGGAGGACGGAGGATGATGGGCGAAGATGAGCTGAGGGAACTGAGGCGGAAGGCGCGGGATATCCGGGTGCTGACGATCGACCAGATCGGGCACCTCGGGGTGGGGCACATCGGGGGTGCGCTGTCGGTGGTCGAGGCGCTGACGATCCTCTATTACCGGCACATGAGGATCGACCCGGCGCAGCCGAAGATGCCGGGGCGCGACAAGCTGGTGTTGTCCAAGGGGCATGCCGGGCCCGCGCTCTACAGCGTGCTGGCCGACAAGGGCTATTTCCCCAAGGATTGGCTCCGCACGCTGAACGTCGGCGGCACCTCGTTGCCCAGCCACTGCGACATGCGGCGGACCCCTGGCATTGACATGACCACGGGATCGCTCGGCCAGGGGGTGTCCGCGGCCATCGGTCTCGCGCTGGGCAACCGCCTCAATGGCGACCCCGGCACGATATACCTGATCGTGGGCGACGGGGAATCCAACGAGGGGCAGGTGTGGGAGGGGGCCATGTGCGCGGCGCATTACCGGCTCGGGAACCTGATCGGTTTCATGGACTACAACCACATGCAGATCGACGGCTACACGCGGGACATCATGGACCTGGAGGCGCCGGAGGAGAAATGGGCGGCCTTCGGCTGGTTCGCGCAGCGGATCGACGGGCACGATTTCGTGGCGCTCGACCGGGCGATCGGGCGGGCGAAGATGGAAGAGGCGAGGCCCTCGATGATCGTGATGGACACGGTCAAGGGCAAGGGGGCCCCCTTCGCGGAGAACAACCTGGGCAACCACAACATGAAGGTGGACGAGGCGATGGCGGCCGAGGCGATCGGCCTGCTGATGCAGGAGGCACTATGATGGGCGCGGCGGTCGATAGGGAAGCCAGGGAGATGCGGGTCGTCTATGCGGAGACCCTGATCCGGCTGGCGGAACAGAACCCGGATGTCGTGATCCTGGAGGCGGACCTGATGAAGGCCAGCGCGACGGGGATATTCCAGAAGCGGTTTCCGGAGCGGGCCTTCAACATCGGTGTGGCGGAGGCGAACATGCTGGGGATCGCCGCGGGCCTGTCCGCGAGCGGGAAGATACCCTTCGCGGCGTCGTTCACGTGTTTCGCCTCGCGGCGCGCGTACGACCAGTTCTTCATCTCGTGCAATTACTCGGGCCTGAACGTGAAACTGGTGGGGACGGATCCCGGGATCGCGGCGGAATACAACGGGGGCACGCACATGTGCTTCGAGGACCTGGGCCTGATGCGGAACGTGCCGGGGCTGGTGGTGGTCGAGCCATGCGATCCCGTCGCGGTCGAGGCCCTGGTGGGGTTGCTGGCGGCGCACCGCGGCTGCACCTACCTCCGCCTGCACCGGAAACCGATCGTCCCGATCTATCCGGAGGGCGAGCCATTTGAACTCGGCAAGGGGAAGGTCTTGCGCGAGGGGGGCGACGTGACCCTGGTGGCGGCGGGGGCGATCCTCGTGCCGGAGGCGATCCGCGCGGCGGAGTTGCTCGATGCCGAGGGGATCTCGGCGGCCGTGATCGACATGCACACGATCAAGCCGATCGACAGGGGGCTGATCGCTTCCATGGCGCGGGTGACGCGGGGCTTCGTGACCTGCGAGAATCACCAGGTGGTCAACGGGCTGGGTTCGGCCGTGGCGGAGGTGCTCTGCGAGACATGCCCGCGACCGCTGCGCCGCGTCGGCATCCGGGACGAGTTTGGCGAGGTCGGGACCCTGCCCTACCTGAAGGAGCGGTACGGGTTGACGGCGGAAAGGATCGCCGGCGAGGCCCGGGAGATTTTGAAGTGAGGAGAGGAGTGGAAGGAATATGGAAAAGATGACCATAGCCATCGCATCGGACCTGTCGGGATTCCCGCTGAAGAAGGAGCTCGCGGCCCATCTTGCCGATCGGGACGGGGTGACGGTGTTGGACCTGGGGATCCCCTCGGAGGACAAACCGGCGCCCTACTTCGAGCAGGCGCCGAAGGTCGCGCGCGCGATCCAGGAGGGGAGGGCGGAACGGGGCGTCCTGATCTGTGGCACGGGGCAGGGGATGGCCATCGTGGCCAACAAGCACCGGGGCATCTATGCCTGCGTGGTGACGGACGTGTTTTCCGGCGAGCGCGCGAAGATCATCAACAACGCCAACGTGATCACCATGGGAGGCTGGGTGACGGCGCCCTTTCTGGCGAAGGAGATCGTCGACGCGTGGCTCTCGGTGGGATTCACGCAGAAGATGGAGTTCAAGAGGGACTTCCTGACCAACGCATTCAATCAGGTGAAGGCGCTGGAGGACGGGAATTTCCGCTGAGGCGGGCGGCATGCTGGAGCAGGCACTGACGGAGACGAGGATCATCACCGCGCCGGCGCTGTCGGCGGGGGACATGGATCGGGTGGTGGCGTACGCGGCGGGGGCGGGGGCTCGGGTGTGCGCGGTGGTGGATGGCTTTCCGATGGCGGCGCGGGACGCCATCGTCGCGGGGCTTTCGGCCTCGCGGGAGACGCGGGTGCTCAACCGCGTCGTGCCGAACCCGCGGGTCGAGGACATCATGGCGATGGCCGGCGAGGTGCGCGCGTTCCGGCCCGACGCGATCGTGGCGATTGGCGGCGGGAGCACGTTGGATTCGGCCAAGGCGCTGTCGGTGCTCTCGGCGCACGAGGGCGACCTGGAGGAATATCTGGGCCCGGATCCGGCGCGGAAGATCGCGGGGCGCGGCGCGCTGATGATCGCGGTGCCGACCACGGCGGGGACGGGGGCGGAGGTGACGCGCTTCGGGGTGTACACGGCGCGCGGCGGGAGGAAGTACACGCTGGCGCATCCGGCGCTGCAGCCCGATGTCGCGATCCTCGCGGCGGCGCTGACGCACTCCCTGCCCCCGGATGTCACGGCGGCGACCGGGATCGACGCGCTCTCTCACGCCCTCGAGACCATCTGGAATCGGAATGGCACCCCCGCCTCGGATGCCGCGGCCATCGGGGCGGCCGCCGCGATACTGGAGTGGTTGCCGGTCGCGCACGGGAGCGCGCGGGAGGGTGGCGCCGCCGGTCGCGGGGAGATGCTGGAGGCGGCGTGCCGGGCGGGGACGGCGTTCAACCGGACGGGTACCGCCATGGTCCACGCGCTTTCGTTCATCCTTTCCGAGGAGTGGCACGTGCCGCACGGGGCCGCGTGCGCCTTCACCCTCGAGGACGCCGTGAGGATCAACGGCGAGGACGCCGCCATCGCCGAGAAGCTGGCGCGGATCGGCGCGGGCGGTCCGGGGGAATTGGCCGGTCGGATCGTCTCGCTGAAGCGGTCCATGGGATTGCCCTTTACGTTTGGGGACGTCGGCGCCCACATCGGGCCGGGGGATATCGCTCGGCTGTTCGGGAAGGCGTTCGACGACCCGAAGATGAAGAACAACGCGGTGCCCGTGTCGGAAGAGAGGGTATTCGGGCTGCTGCGAGAGAAGCTATGAGCCCGGTGACGATCGGCCTTCTGGGGCTCGTGGTGTTCATCACCCATGGCCTGGAGGCCATCACGGGCTTTGGCTGCACCGTGCTCGCGCTGCCGTTCGTGGTCGCGCTGGTCGGCGTGCAGAAGGGAGTGATCCTGCTGGCGATCATCGCCTGGCTGCTGGCGCTGTACATCGCCATCAAGTACCGGCGATCCATCCACCTGAGGGAGTTCGGGGTCATCGTGCTCTGCGCGGGGATCGGGTTGCCGGTGGGGATCTACGCGTTCTCTCACGTGCCGTCGGGCATGCTGAAGAAGGCGCTCGGCGTGTTCATCGTGGTGGCGGCGGCGGTCAGCCTATTCCGGGCGCGGGGGGGGGCGAAGCCCGGGGGGACGGACCTGCCGATCTATCATCCCCTGCTGGTGCTCGGCGGGGCGGTGCACGGGGCTTTCGCCTCCGGCGGCCCGCTGGTCGTGCTGTACGCCGCGAGGAAATTGCGGGACAAGGGACAGTTCCGCGCGACGCTGTGCCTGCTCTGGGCGACGCTCAACACGGTGCTGATGGCGACCTATGCGGGGAAGGGTCTCCTAGACGGCGAGATGATGGGCCTGGTGGCGGGGATGATGCCATTTCTGGTCGCGGGTGTGGTCGTCGGGGAGAAGGTCCACGGGCACGTGGATGAGGATCTTTTCCGGAAGGTGGTCTTCTCGGTGCTGCTGTGCGTCGGGGTGATCATGATCTTATGAGAAAAGGACAGGAGACAGAGCCATGAGCCGACCAAAAGACGCCACATTCCTACCGGCCGCCGCCGCGGCCTTTCGCTATATCGAGAAGTCGAACCCCTCGACATCAAATCTCGATCTGCTGACGTACGGGGTCTACGAGCTCGATGGGCCGGTGGTGTCCGGCGCCCTGGCCCACCCGGGAGAGGAGGCGCTCCTTTTCTGCTGGCGGGGGGCCGTCGACGTTACGATGGGCCGGGCGGCGCATCGGCTGGACAGCTATGACGTGCTCTACGTGCCGCGGGGCGAGGCGTATCGCATCGGGCAATCGGGCGGGGAGAGCAGGGTCGTGGTATGCCGGGCCCCGGCGGAGCAGACGCACCCCGCGTTTCACGCGCGGTGGGCGGAGTTTTCGAGGGACGAGGGCCGCATCCGGCACCTCAAGGGAAAAGACGTGTACCTCATGTTCGACGTGGGCGAGGGCGCGGACAAGCTGATCGCGGGCTACACGATCTTCCAGCCGAACCAGCGCTCGTGGCCCCCGCACAATCACACCGACCAGGAGGAGATCTATATCTTCCTCAAGGGCGACGGCGCGATGGAGGTCTACGCCGACGAGGAGACGAAATGGTTCGTGCGGTCCGTCGGCGAGGGAGACGCGGTCACCATCCCCCTGTTGAATTATCACCCGGTCTTCAGCCACGGGAGGGAGCTGCACTTCATCTGGTGCATCGCGGGCAACCGGTACTGGGTCGGTGACAAGAACAAGGACTTCATGTCGGGCAAGGTGGACAAGCTCACGACGTGAGGGGGCGGATTCGAGCCACCTGATACCACCGCCTCCTCACGTCGGCGGCTACGACGCACGCGAACTTTCCCCCCGAATGACGCGGCGCGTTCTCGAATCAGGTCAGCCCCGCCGCGCCGCCGGCGGGGCTAGCCAGAAACCTCGCCCCCGGTGGCGTCGCACAAAGACGCCCTGCTACAAATTTTGTAGGCCGCCTGTGCCAGGCGGCAGCGGGAATGAGGTTTCCCCCTGACTGTAGCGGGGATCGGCCACAATTTTGGAGCCTGGGGGCGAGTCACCCGCGGGCGACGGGATGGGGCTGGAGGATGATCTGGGTGGCGGGGCGGGTATCGCCGCGGAGGCGGGAGGCGATGACCCGGGTGGCGCTGGCGACGAGCTCCTCCCAGGGGATGGCGATGGTGGTGAGGTGGAGCTCTGCGGCGACCGGGGCGTCGTCGAAGCCGACGAGGTGGGGGCGCGGGCAGCGGGAAGCGGCGGCGGCGCGGCACACGGCTTCGGCGAGGCGGTCGTTGGCGCAGAGGATGCCGGAGGGCCGGCGGGCCAGGAGGCGGCGCGCGGCGGCCGCGGCGCCCTCGCGGTACCAGGAGCGGGCGTGGGCGACTGGCGCCCTGGGGAAGATGGTGCGGTAGCCCGCGACGCGCGCCGCGGAGCGCGGGTCGCCCCGGGGCCCGGCGAGGATCGCGGCGCCCCGCGAGCCGATCTTGCGGCGGAGGAGTTCGGCGGCGGCGCAGCCGCCGGAGAAATCGTCCACCCCGATGCTGTCGATGAAGCGCGCCTGCAGGCCTGGGGGCGGAGGGTGGTTGAGGACGAGGGCGAATCGACCTCGGGAGGGGGTGCCCCTCGTGTCGGGATCGACCTCCCAGTAGACGGGGTAGGCGCCGTCGGGGAAGGGGGCCGGGCGCGTGGTCCAGTGTTCCTCGGGCCGGATGTCCGCGGCGCGCAAGGAGTCGCACAGCATGTCGTGGAGGCGGGAGCCGAAGCTCCCGGGCCGGAGGCCGCGGGGATGAAAGACGAGATGGACCCTGCGGGCGCGGGGTTGCCGGCCGGCGACATAGGTGCCGGACCCGTGGTGGCGTCGCAGCAGCCCTTCGCGCACGAGTTCGTCCAGGAGCCGCGCGGCGGTCTGATACGAGACGCCGGCGTGCCGCGCCAGGCCGCGGTTCGAGAGGAAGCGCTCGCCCGCCACCGCCCCGGCCGAGAGGCGCTCCCGGAGCTCGCGGCGGAGGGATTCCACCCTTGGGGTGACGGGCCGGGCCATGGGAGTTATCATATCACTACAATACAGAAGTGAAACTTTTCTTTTGACGGGGCGGTGGCCGGGGTGCAGGTTGGGTGGCATGGGTGCCTTGGAGGGCAAGCGGCTGGTGGTGATTGGCGGGACCGGGGGGATCGGGCTATCGGCGGTGCGGGCTTTCGTTCGGGAGGGGGCGCGGGTGGTGGCGGTGGGTCGGGATGCGGAGGGGGTGGCGCGTTTCGGGGGGGAGTTTTTTGGCGATGGGGAGGCGCTGGTGGGGGACGCGCGGGAACCGGGGGTGGCGGAGGCGGCGATCGGGAGGTGCGAGGCGCGGTACGGCGGGTTTGACGGGCTATATCATGTGGCCGGGGGGAGCGGGCGCGGATTTGGCGACGGGCCGCTGCATGAATTGACGGACGAGGCGGTGCCGCGGACGCTGGAGTTGAATCTGGGGTCGGTGATCTATTCGAATCGCGCGGCGGTGCGGGCATTTTTGCGGCGTGGGGGTGGAGGGGCGATTTTGAACATGGGGTCGGTGCTGGGGTGGTCGCCGTCGCCGGGGCACTTCGCGACGCACGCGTATGCGGCGGCGAAGGCGGGGATCGTGGGATTTTCGAGGTCTGCGGCGGCATATTACGCGCGGGAGGGGATCCGGGTGAACGTGATCGCGCCCGGGCTGGTGGAGACGCCGATGGCGGGGCGGGCGGCGGGCGACGCGGCGATCATGGCGTTCATCCGCGGCAAGCAGCCGCTGGATGGGGGGAGGATCGGGCGGGCGGAGGATCTGGATGCGGCGGCGGTATATTTCCTTTCGGACGGATCGCGTTTTTGTACGGGGCAAGTGCTGGCGGTCGACGGGGGCTGGTGCCTCAGCGAGGGGGGCTCGGGGTGAGCGGGGCGCATTGGTTGGGCGTCGATGTGGGCGGCACGCAGATCAAGGTGGTGTCGGTCGGCGCGGACGGGCGGGTGCTTGGGGATTACTCCGCCCCGACCGGAGATGACGGGACCGGGGCGTGGCGGGGGAACGTGGTGCGCCTGGTTCGCGAGGTCCTGGGGTGCGGCGGGGGACCGCCCGGCGGCATCGCGGTGTCGGCCCCGGGATTGGAGTCGGGGGATGGGCTGTCGATCGCGCACATGCCGGGGAGGCTGCCGGGCATCGAGGGGCTGGATTGGGGACGGCTGTTTGGCGTGGGTTATCGGGTGCCGGTCCTGAACGATGCGCGCGCGGCCCTGCTGGGCGAGGCGTGGTTGGGAGCGGCCCGCGGGGCGGCTGACGCGATCCTGTTGACGCTGGGCACCGGGGTGGGGGGCGCGGTCTTGAGCGGTGGGCGCCTGCTGCGCGGGCACGTCGGGCGCGGCGGGCATCTGGGTCACGTGTCGCTGGATCCGTGGGGGGCCAAGGATATCGTGGGAACCCCTGGGAGCCTCGAGGACGCGATCGGCGAATGCACCTTGGCCGCGCGCTGCGGCGGGCGTTTTTCGAGCACGCGCGAGCTCGTGGCGGCGGCGGTGGCGGGCGATGGCGGGGCGCGGGAGGCGTGGGGGCGGTCGCTGGACGCATTGGCGGCGGCCATCGCGTCGTTCATCAACGTGCTGGATCCCGAGGTGGTGGTGGTCGGCGGGGGGATCGCTCGCGCGGGCGAGGCGCTGTTCGGGCCTTTGATCGAGCGGGTGCGTGCGATCGAGTGGCAGCCGGGCGGGCACCGGGTGCGGATCGCGCCGGGTGAACTGGGCGAGCTCGCGGGCGCCCACGGCGCCGCGCGGCACGCGATGGATAGGGGGGAGGCGAGATGAGGGCGGGATCGGCGGCATCCCCCTCGGGGCGGTACTTCGGGCTGGCGGAGGGACTCATCCGGCGGGCGCGCGAACAGTCCGCGGAGATCGCGACTGCCGCGGAGTGGTTTGCCGAGACGATCTTGGCGGGTCGGATGGTGCACGTGTTTGGCTCGGGGCACAGCCGGATCATGGTCGAGGAGATGTGGCCGCGGTACGGGAGCTTTCCGGGCTTCAATCCGATCGTCGAGCTGTCCCTGACCTTCCACCAGATGGTCGTGGGCCCGAACGGCCAGAGGCAGGCGATGTTCCTCGAAAACGTCTCGGGCCTGGCGGACCGGATACTGCGCAATTTCGACCTGTCGCCTCGGGACTCGGCCCTCGTGATCTCATCGAGCGGCTGCAACCTGGTGCCGATCGAGATGGCGGCGCTTTTCCGGGAGCGCGGCATCCGCGTGGTGGCGATCGTGAGCCTCGAGCACCTGAGGGCCTCGGCGTCGAAGGATCCGTCAGGCAGGAAGCTTTCTGACGTGGCGGACCTCGTGTTGGACACGGGCGCGCCGGTGGGCGACGCGATGGTGTCGATCGATGGGCTCGGCACGCCGGTGGCGCCGGGATCGACGGTGGGGGGATGCCTGTTGATCAACGGGATCAAGGCGGAGGTGGCGGCGCGGTTGACCGCTGCCGGCCAGCCCCCGAAGGTCCTGACGGCGGGGGCATTGGTCGGCGCGGCGCGGGCGGCGGAGCTGTTTGAGTCGGCCTACGACGAGCACGCGAGGCGGTTGGCGGGGCTGTACCAGGGGATCGGGCTGCCGGAGGCAAGGCGTTGAGCGGCGGATGGGTGCAGATGAGATTGACTGGTTGGAAAATTCCAGTAGCGAAGGGCCTTCGCCCTTCGGCGGGGGCTTCGCTACGATTTTCTGCGCCGGTGGTGCCCTGCGGGCGCGGAGGTAGCCCATGGAATGTTTGATTTCTGATCGCATCCCGGTCCTCGCGGAGGTGGACGTCCTTATCATCGGGGCGGGATCGGCGGGATGCTGTGCGGCGCTGGCGGCGCGGGAGGCCGGGGTCGATGCGGTGATGCTGGTGGAGCGCTACGGATTCGCGGGAGGCACCTCGACGCAGATGCTGGATACCTTCTACGGCTTCTTCACCCCGGGGGACCAACCGAAGAAGGTCGTGGGGGGCATCCCCGACCGGATCGTGGACGATCTGGAGGCGGCGGGGCGGGTATTTCTTCGGCCGAACACCTATGGGGCCGGGACAGGGGTGACGTACGACCCGGAGTATCTGAAGCTGGTCTGGGAGCGGCGGTTGCTGGGTGCGGGGGTGCGGGTGTTGTACCACGCGAATCTCGTCGGGGTGGAGGCTGGCCCGGGTGGTCCGGTCGCGGCGGTATTCCGCGGGAGGGATCGGTTTTTCCGGGTGCGGGCGAGGCGGTTCATCGATGCCTCCGGGGATGCGGACTTCTGCCATCATGCCGGGATCGCCTACGAGCGGGCGGGGGATATCGAACCGGCGCAGACGCTCACGACGACGTTCCGGATGTGCGGCGTGGATTGGGAGAGATTCGAGTCCGCCGGGGGCAAGGGGATGCTGATGCGGCTGATGGACGAGGCGGTGGCGAGCGGTTCCCACCCTTTGCCGAGGAAGGCGGGCAGCGCGCACCGGATGGTGCAGGCGGGTTGCGTCGCGACGGTGGCCGTGCGCGTGGCGGATCTGGATCCGATGGATTCGGAGCAACTGACGCGGGCGGAGGTCGAGGGGCGGCGGCAGGCCTACGTGTACGAGGCATTCCTGAGGGACAGGGTGCCCGGCTATGGGGGTGCGATGATCGTCGGGCTCTCGCATCAGATCGGGGTTCGCGAGACCCGGCGGGTCTACGGGGAATACCGTCTGACGAAACAGGACTGCCTCGGCGTCGCGCAGTTTGAGGACGCGGTGTTGCTGTGCGGCGCGCCCATCGAGGACCATCGCCCGCAGAAGGGCGGCGGGGAGGAGACGGCCTGGGCCCACATCCCGGGGGGCGGGGCCTACGGGGTGCCCTATCGCACGCTGGTGCCGCGCGGGCATGACGTCGTCTGGGTGGCGGGGCGATGCTTCAGCGCGACGCACGAGGCCCACGCCTCCTGCCGTTCGATGGCGCAGACGATGGCCATGGGGCAGGCCTCGGGTCTCGCGGCGGCGCTCTCGATCGAGGCTAGGGCCGGCGCGCGGGATGTCGATGTCGCCGAACTGAGACGGAGGTTGATTGGGATCGGGGGCGTGATAGAGATGCCCGGTCGCGTGGCCGATACCGCCCCGGACGGGTGGCGGCGGAACGTGACCCGCGGACGAGGATGAGTGCGAAGCCCAAGAAACCCTGGCGTTTTGCCGGGATCAGTTTCGACCACATGCACATGGGGGATCTCCTGCGCATGGTGCACGAGCACCCCGGGGCGGAGATTGCCGGGATCTGTGACGGGGACCCGGCGAGGATGGAGGGCGCCATCCGGAATTTTGCGATCCCGAAGAAGAGGGTGTTTTCGGATGTGGGCGAGTGCCTTGCGGCGACTAAGCCCGACGTGGTGATCCTGTGTCCCGCGACGGCGCTCCACGCCGAGTACGTGGAACGGGTGGCGCCGGGCGGGGCGCACATCCTCGTGGAGAAGCCGTTCGCGGCCTCGCTGGCGGAGGCCGACCGGATGATCGCCGCGGTGCGCGCGCCCGGCCAGCGACTGATGATCAACTGGCCGCTGCGGTGGTATCCGTGCCACATCACGGCGCACCGCCTGCTCCGCGAAGGTGCCATCGGCTACCTGCAGGAGGTCCACTATTACGACGGCAATCGCGGGCCCCTGAGGCACGGCGCCGACAAGGTCGAGACAGAGCCCGGCCCCAAGGCGGCGAGCTGGTGGTACCACCGGGACAAGGGCGGCGGCTCGCTGCTGGACTATCTGGGGTATGGGGTGACGCTGGGGACCTGGTTCCACGGGGGCGCGGCGCCGATCGAGGTGACCTCGGTCATGGACGAACCGCCCGGGCTCGAGGTGGACGAGCACAGCATCACCATCTGCCGTTACGCCTGCGGGCTGTCGAAGTACGAGACCCGGTGGGGGACGTTCACCGACCCCTGGAACCACCAGCCTCAGCCCAAGTGCGGATTCGTCCTCAAGGGCACGCGCGGCACGATCAGCAGCTACGATTACGAGGGCGCGGTCCGCATCCAGACCGAGGATTGCCCGGCGGGGCGCGATGAGCCGGTGGACGAGGTGCGATTCCCCCACCGAAATCCGGTCGAATACCTGATCCATTGCCTGGAGACGGGAAAGGCGATCGAGGGGCCGCTGGCGCCGGCGATGGCGAGGATCGGGCAGCGCATCGTGGACACGGCGTTCCGGAGCGCGAAGGCGAAACGAACCCTACCCTATTGACTGCAGGAGGTGAACCATGTCGGCGGATCCCGAGGCGAAGCGAAAGAAGAGACTGGCGCAATCGAGGAAGCGGATGGCGATCCCGGCCCTGGAGTACGGCCCGAGGCACCCCAGGCGATATGATCCGGCGATCGGCCTGATCGGGTGCGGCGGCATCACGGGGCAGCACCTGGCCGCCTATCGGGAGCAGGGCTATCGGGTGGTGGCGCTATGCGACATCGATCGTGCGGCGGCGGAGAAGCGGCGGGCGGAATTCTGCCCGCAGGCCACGGTGTACGCGGATCACCGGCGGCTGCTGGACCGCAGGGACATCGAGGTGGTGGACATCGCGACGCACCCCTCGGTGCGCATCGGGCAGGTGCGGGACGCGCTCCGGGCGGGAAAGCACGTGCTGAGCCAGAAGCCGTTCGCGCTGGATCTGGCCACGGGCGAGGCGCTGGTCGCGCTGGCCAAGCGGCAGCGGGTGCGGTTGGCCGTGAACCAGAATGGGCGTTGGGCGCCGTACGTGAGCTATGCGCGGCAGGCGATCCGCAAGGGCTGGCTGGGCGAGGTCGCGTCGGTGGACATGACGCTGGCGTGGGACCACACCTGGATCCGCGGCAAGGCCTTCGAGCGGATCGAGCACGTGATCCTCTACGATTTCGCGATCCACTGGTTCGACATGGTGTCATGCTTTTTTGCGGGGAGGAAACCGCGGTCGGTCTTTGCCGAGGCCGCGAATGTCCCGGGGCAGACCCTCAAGCCGCCGATGAGCGCCCACGCGATGGTTCGATTCGACGATGGGCTGGCGACCCTGGCGTTCCATGGGCACACGCGATTCGGCGACGGGGAACGGTTGACCATCACGGGGACGCGCGGCTCGTATTGGGCCCGGGGCCCGATATGCGCCGCCCACGAGGTCCGGCTGTGCACCGACAAGGGTTGGTGCGAGCCGAAATTGAAAGGGAATTGGTTCCCGGTGGGAATGGCGGGCGCCATGGGCGAATTGCTGTGCGCCATCGAGGCGGACAGGGAACCCGAGAATTCGGCGCAGGATAACCTGAGGAGCCTCGCGCTCTGTTTCGCCGCACTCCAGAGCGCCAGGACGGGGAGAACCGTCGTGCCCGGAAAGGCCCGCCGCGCCGGGCCGGGGTGCGTGCCGGCCTAAGCGAGTTCGGAGAATCAATGTCTAATGTTTAGATGTGACCCCGAGCCAGCTGGGCGCCATGGGCGAATTGCTGTGCGCCATCGAGGCGGACAGGGAACCCGAGAATTCGGCGCAGGATAACCTGAGGAGCCTCGCGCTCTGTTTCGCCGCACTCCAGAGCGCCAGGACGGGGAGAACCGTCGTGCCCGGAAAGGCCCGCCGCGCCGGGCCGGGGTGCGTGCCGGCCTAAGCGAGTTCGGAGAATCAATGTCTAATGTTTAGATGTGACCCCGAGCCAGCTGGCGGTCGACTGGGATGCTCCTTGGAGTGCGCCGGCAGAGCGCAGCGGCGGCGGCGCGTTGGAATCCGGCGAAAGCCGGAGCGCACGAGGCAGCGAATCGGGTCAGCGGGGACGCTCCGCGCCCTATCAAAGCGGTGTCGCCGCTGCGCTCTGCCACCGCGCTCCACAGGGCGCCCGCTACCATTCCAAAACCTTCTTATCTTAGCGCCACTCAGGGCTGGACCCCTGGCTCCGGTCAGAGGGCTGCGCGCGACCCGGATCTGCTCGCGGGTCCGCCTTCCGATTGACAAGTGTCCTTTTTCAATAGGTTAAGTGGAGTCCAGACCAGATCTGGATAGTTTTACGAGAGGCGAGGTTATATGGTGGTGAAGCCGGGGGATCGGGTGATGGGGAGATACGGTGTCGCGAACCTGGATGCGGGCGCATGAGGGGGGTGTTTCCGTGCGAGCTGTGAGGACCGTGCTGGGCGATGTGCCGGCGGCGGGGCTGGGGTCATGCTACGCGCACGAGCACCTGATCATCGACCCGTCGTTCGCGACGGTGGCGGATCCGGATTTCCTGCTGGATTCGGTGGAGCTTGCCGCTCGGGAGCTGGGGGAGTTCCGGGCGGCGGGCGGGGGTGCGCTGGTGGACTCGATGCCATGCGATTGCGGGCGGAATGTGAGGAAATTGGCGGAGCTATCGCGGATGGCGGGGGTGCATATCGTGGCCCCGACGGGGATCCATCTGGCGAAGTACTACGATCCGGGCCACTGGAGTCATCGCTATGGGGTGGAGGCGCTGGCGGAGTTGTTCGTCGCGGACATCGAGGAGGGGATCGACGCGAACGATTATGGGGGGCCTCGGGTGGAGCGGACGCCGCACCGGGCCGGGGTGATCAAGGTCGCCACGGGGCGGGATTGGACCCCGCGGGAGGAGCGGGTGTTTGCCGCGGCGGCGGCGGCGCACCGGGCGACGGGCTGTCCGATCCTGACGCACACCGAGGGTGGCGCGCTGGCGTTGGAGCAGGCCGGGCGGTTGCGGGACCTCGGCGTCGACTTGGGGCACGTGGTGATCTCGCACATGGATCGGCTTCCGGACACCGGGGCGCACCGGGCCGTGCTGCGGACGGGCGCGCGATTGGAGTACGACAGCGCGTTCCGATGGAAGGGCGAGACGAACCCGACCCTGGAGCTGGTGGTCGGGTTGGCGCCCGAATTCCCGGACCAGATCCTCCTGGGGATGGACGCGGCGCGCCGGGGGTATTGGAGGGCCTATGGCGGTGGGCCGGGGATGACCTTTCTGCTGGAGGTGTTTCGGCCGAGGCTGATCGGATGCGGCCTGGGAGCGGCGTTGGTCGATCGGATCTTTCGAGAAAATCCCGCGAGCGCGTTTGCCCTGCGGCACGGGGGATAGGCTGAAGGGGCTACGCCGCCGGGGGCGAAGTTTCTGGCCCACGGCCTCACGGCTGTGGCTACGTCTGGAATTTTCGAGTCAGATCCCGTGCCCCGCCTGCGGGGCACCACCGGAGCGGAAAATGGTAGGCTGCGCCTTGGCGCACGCCGCCGAATCGACGGTCCGCGTGCGCCAAGGCGCAGCCTACATCGCGACCAATTTTCGAGTCAGGCCTCTTGGCGCAAGACGGTTTGGGATCGATCGTGTAACGCGCCGCGTTGGATTGCCCCTGTACGTGCGAGAGATCCCGGGTATCTTCTCCCATGCGTGGTCAAAAGAATCGGATAGCGGCCGTGGCGTCGGCCCTGGCGGGTTGGGCGATCTTGACGGTGGCTGTCGCGGCCGAGGCCCGCTGGCCGACGTGGCGCGGCCCCGGGATGACGGGGATAGCGGAGGGGGCCGACCCGCCCGTGACATTCGGGGAAAAAGAGAACCTGAGGTGGAAGGTGGCGGTGCCTGGGAGCGGGACATCGACGCCGATCCTCTGGGGCGATCGGCTCTTCCTCCTGACGGCGCTGCCCGTGTCCGAGGCGGGTGGTCTGTCGGTGGGACAATCGGTCCAGTCTCCCCTGGGGCAGGCGCCGGGGCGACCGCCGTTTGGGGGCAAGGGGAAGGGCAAGGGCGGTTTCGGGATCCGGCAACCGGATGTCCCGTATCGGTTCGAGGTGATCTGCTTCGATCGGCGCGACGGCAAGACGCTCTGGCGGCGCGCCGTGCGCGAGGCGATCCCGCACGAGGGACATCATCCCGACCACGGCTTTGCCTCGTTTTCGCCGGTGACCGATGGCGCGCATCTCTGGGCGTCATTTGGTTCTCGCGGCTTGCACTGCCTGACGATGGACGGCGAGGTGAAATGGAGCCGGGATTTCGGCGCGATGACGACGCGGGCGAGTTTTGGCGAGGGCAGTTCGCCGGCGCTGGTGGGCGATGCGGTGGTCGTGCTGATGGATCAGGAGGGCGACTCGTTCATCGAGGCGGTGGACAAGGCCACGGGAAAGACGATCTGGAGACAGCCGCGCGACGAGCCGTCGTCATGGTCGACGCCGCTGGCCGTGGCGCACGGGGGCAGGACGGAGATCGTGGTCAACGGGACGAACCGCGTGCGGGGTTATGATCCCGCCGATGGGAAGGTCTTGTGGGAGTGCGGCGGCCAGACCCTCAACGTCGTGCCCACGCCCGTGGCGGGGTTTGGCATGGTATTTTGCGCCAGCGGCTTCCGGGGTTCCACGCTGCAGGCCATCGAGCTGGGGCGCCGGGGCGACCTGACGGGGAGCGATGCCGTGCGGTGGGAGATCAAGCGCAACACGCCCTATGTTCCCTCGCCCTTGCTGTATGGCGAGAGGCTGTTCTATTTCAGCGTCAACACGCCGAGGCTGAGTTGCGCCAATGCGCGGACCGGCGAGCTCCATTTTTCTGCGGAGGACATCGAGGGAATGCGCGGGGTCTACGCGTCGCCGGCGGGAGCGGCCGATCGCGTGTATCTGGCGTGCAGGGAGGGGGCGGTGGCGGTCATCCGCAACAGCGATCGGCTGGAGGTGCTGGCGCTCAATCGGCTGGAGGATGGGTTTGATGCGTCGCCGGCCATCGTGGGCAATGAATTGTATCTCCGGGGCAGGCGCCATCTGTATTGCTTTGGCAAGCGGTAGTGTATGATGCGGGCCCCCGCATGAAATACCGTCATCTCGTCTGCTGCGCCCTGATGCTGGGCCAGGGGGTAATCGCCGAGGAGAAGGATCGAGGGGCGCCGCCCGAAGGCAGCAAGGCTGCGGGGAAGGAGGCCCCGGCGCCAGCGCCAGAGCCGTACCCCGATCCGGACAAAGTCGCCGGGACGATGAAAAGGGCCGCGAGTTTCTTGCGAACGGAATTGGCGTTCGGGGGCGGCTACGCGTGGAGATGGTCCACGGATCGAAAGGTGGCGAAGACGGAGGGGCGGGAATCACCCTCGTTGATCGGCATGCAGGCCCCCGGGACGCCCTCGGTGGGCATGGCGCTGATCGCCGCATATCGAGCGACGGGGGATCGGTTGTACCTGCAGGCGGCTAGGGAGGCGGCGCAGGCACTGATGTGGTGCCAGCTCTCGTCCGGTGGCTGGGATGCCGACTATGATTTCCACCCGAGGTTTGCGCGACGGTATCATTTTCGCCGCGACCTGGATGCGGGGGAGGTGGATCCGGGCGGCCGGAACGCGAGCTCCAGCCTGGATGATGGGAAGACGCAGGGGCCGTTGCGTTTTCTCCTGGAGCTGGCGCATCTGCCGGAGTGCTCTGGCGATCCCGTGTTGCGCGGGGCGCTGAAGTTCGGGATGGATGGCCTGCTGGGGGCGCAGGCCCCGAATGGCGGGTGGGGTCAGCAGTACGACGGCCCCGCGGATAAGGCGGCCCCGGTGCGCCGGGCGCAGATCCCGGCCGAGTGGCCCCGGATCTGGCCCGGTGTTGACTACACGCGATACTACACCCTGAACGACAACAATCTTGAACGCGTGGTCGAACTGCTGCTTCGCGCCCACGAGTTGGAAAAGGACGCGCGGTATCTGGATGCCGCGAAGCGGGCGGGGGATTTCTTGCTGCTGGCCCAGTTCGAGGAACCGCAGCCGGTTTGGGCGCAGCAGTACAATCGGGAGATGGAGCCGGCGTGGGCCAGGAAGTTCGAGCCGCCGGCGGTCTGCTCTACCGAGAGCCTCGGGGCGCTGAGGACGCTGATCGCGGTGTGGCTCGCCACGGGTGATGAGAAGTACATCGAGCCGCACGCGGCAGCCTTCGCGTGGTTCGAGCGGTCCCGTTTGCCGGATGGGCGCTGGGCCCGGTTTTACGAACTGGGGACCAACCGCCCGCTTTACTGCATGCGTGAGACCTATGAGGTGACCCATGACGACGGCGATCTGCCGACGCATTACGGGTTCAAGATCGAGGGGTTGGATGGGGATATCGCCAGGATGAAGGAACAGATGGCCCGGGGGCGCGAGGCACTGCTTCGGGGCCGAGCGGGCACGGCCGATGCGAAGAAGTGGACGAGCCGCGCGAAGGGTTTGGCCGGCAGGGTGAATGCGGCGCTCGAGGCGATGGGGGACAAGGCCTATTGGGCAAAGGACGGCTGGATCGATGGGGCGGAGTTCGTGACGCACGTGCGCGCGATGGCCGAGTACGTGGAGGCCGCCAGGAATGGGGGCGAGGTATTCGAGAAGCTGAGGGCCTCGGCCAAGCCCCAAGGGCCGTGAGCGTGGTTAGCAGCCTGTCGGACTTGTTAGAGTCCGACAGGTTGCTGACTCGAAAATTGGGTCGCGATGTAGGCTGCGCCTTGGCGCACGCGGACGGTGGATTCGGCAGCGTGCGCCAAGGCGCAGCCTACCATTTTCCGCCCCGGTGGCGCGCTGCGTGCGGGGCGCGGGATCTAGCTCGAAAACTCCCGTGGCCGAACGCCCCAAGGAGTTTGGCCCGTGCCTCCAGGGCCCACGTGCCAAACGCTCACGCGTTCGGCTGCCTTTTCCGTTCCGGTGGTGCCTCGCGACAGCCTAAAATCTTTGACTCAGTCTGGCAGCGGTTCGAAGTCGTAGAGGTTGGGGTCGCGCTTTGGGGGACGGATGCGGAGGCGGGGCCGGGAGTAGGGGCCGCTCTTTGCCTCCGGTGGGGCGGTTTCCTTGTCTTGGCCTTGGGTGAGGGAGGCATCGTCTGGCGAGTTCTCGTCACCGAGGAGGTCGCCGTATTCGGATTCGAGGGATTCGGGGTCGGCGCCCTCCTCGAGGCGGCGGAAGACTTCCTCCATGCGGTCGTCGACTTTTTCGCCGGAGACTTCGGCGATGCGGCGCATCATGCGCCCGAGGGCGCGTGGGTCCGGGTTGTCGGGGTCCATGGAACCGAACTCGCGCTCCATCTGTGCCATGGCGGCCTCCATTCGGGTCTCGTCGAAATCGGGTGCCGCGCCGGGCGAGGGAGGGGCGTCCTGGCGTTTCTTGGGTGCGGCGAATGAGGAGATCATGCGGACCATGCGGAACTCGGGGTCCGCGGGGCATCTGGGGACGACGCTGGCGTAGCGGCTGGACCGGCCGAGGAAGGAATAGATCGTGTGGTTGTCCGGGCAGTAAAATTCGTAGATGGGCATGGGTGTCTAGTTCAAAAGGCAAAGGTCAAAAGGCAAAGGTCAAAAATGAGCGTGCGAGGGTCAAGTGAGGTCGGCGATGGAGCCGAAGGCGGGGTCGAAGAGGCGGCGGTGGGTGCGGATGGCGAAGCCATCGGTCATGCCGGCGATGTGGTCGCAGAGGATGCGGGCGCGGGCGCCGGGGGAGTCGGCGGCGCTGAGTTGGGCCTCGGTCTGCGGGGGCAGGAGGCGGATCGAGGCGCGGTCCTGGCGCAGGTACTGTGCGGCGAAGGCCTCGAAGAGGTCATTCAGGATGCGTGCCCCCTTGAATTCGAGCTGCTGGAGCTGCGGGGTTCGGAAGACGAGGTCGACCGCGAGGCGGCCATACAGGGCGGCGCGTTTGCGCGCGATGGGATCGATCTCGAGGTCGAAGGCGTGGCGGTGGGTCGAGGGATTGGGCATGGGCCGGGGAACCAGGCGGCAGGCGCGGATGAGGTCGCCGATGCCGCGCGCGAACCGGCGTTCCACGGCATCGTCGCGCAGCGCCTTGAGGAGGTATTCGATGGCGGCGGCATCCTCTGGGGACGGGTCGTGGTTGTTGGCCCAGCGCTCGACGGTGTCGGTGCGGATGAAGCCGGCGGCGCAGCCATCGACGATGTCCATGAGGGAATAGGCGGTGTCGTCGGCCCAGTCCATGATCTGGCACTCGATGCTGTGGGCGGTGGTATCGCCGCCGACGAAATCGAGCTGGGCGCACTGGGTGGGGTAGAGGAAGTGATTTCTGGGGGCCTCGGCGGGGTCGTATAGGCGCTTGTATTTCATGACGGCATCCATGAGGGCGCGGGTGGGAGACATCCCGCGGCGGGCCGGGGCGCCGCCGAACATGAGATCGGTCAGGATCCTGAGCGTTTGCGCGTTGCCCTCGAAGCCCCCATGGGGGCGCATGAGCTCATGGAGGGCGCGCTCGCCGGCGTGTCCGTAGGGCGGGTGGCCGATGTCGTGCGCGAGGCATGCGGCCTCGACCAGATCGGGGTCGATGAAGAAGTCGGGCGCGAGCGGATCCCCGAGGCGCCGGAGGTGGGCGCAGATGGCGCGCCCGATGTGGGCGACCTCGAGGGAGTGCGTCAGGCGCGTCCGATAGAAATCGTACTCCCCCGCCTGAAAGACCTGGGTCTTGGATTGGAGGCGGCGAAAGGCGGCCGAATAGAGGATGCGGTCGCGGTCGACCTCGAAGGGCGTCCTGTCGGCGGCGGCCGCGGGCCGGGGATCCCAGGTCTCGGTGTCGGATGGGGCGTAGAAACGGTTTTCGGCCATGCGGGAGGCGGGGTGTGCCGCCGCGGTCACGCGGCGGCCAGTTTGGCCATCAGTGCGTCGGGGATGTCGAGATTGGAATAGACGTTTTGGACGTCGTCGTGGTCATCGAGCGCCTCGATGAGCGCCATGATCTGGGAGGCGACCTTCTCGTCGGTGACCGGGGTCTGGTTCGAGGGGAGCGCGGCGATCTTTGCGGAACGCACGGGCACGCGCTGTTTCTGGAGGGCCTCCTCGATGGCGTAGAGCCTGTCCGCGGGCGTGCGTATGGAGAAGGCATCGCCGGCGGGGGTCATGTCCTCGGCGCCGGCTTCGATGGCGGCCAGGAGGACGGCATCCTCGTCGGCCCCGGCGGCTGGGACCTCGATGAGCCCGCAACGCTGGAACATCCATGCGACGCTGCCGGGGCTGCCGAGGGATGCGTTGTGCTTCGTGAAGATGGCGCGGATCTCTGCCGCGGTGCGGTTCTTGTTATCCGTGGTGGTCTCGACCAGGAGCGCGACCCCGCCGGGGCCGTAGCCCTCGTAGGTGAGTTCCTCGATCGTTTCCCCGGCCAGCTCGCCGGTGCCGCGCTTGATGGCGCGCTCGATGGTGTCCTTCGGCACCGATTCGGCCTTGGCGCTGGCGATGGCCTGTCGCAGGCGCGGGTTCATGCCGGGGTCGCCGCCGCCCGCGCGGGCGGCGATCATGACCTCGCGGGCCAGCCGGCTGAAAAGGTTGCCGCGCTTGGCGTCGGCGGCGCCTTTGGCCCGCTTGATCTGTGCCCAGTGTGAATGTCCTGCCATAGGGGGGTTAAGGATAGCGCGGGTCGGGTCCAGAGACAATGGTCAAAGGCAACCGCGCGCACGTGCGGGCCAAACGCCAGGGGGCGTTCGGTTGCGTCCCGAATCTTCGAGCAGGATATCATGCCCGTCTGCGGGGCAACACCGGGGCGGAAGATGTCGCCCCTCCGGTCACGGAGGGGCCACATGGCGCGAGTCCACGGCCTCACGGCCGTGGCTACGTCTGGAATTTTCGCGCTAGATTCAATGCCCCGCCTGCGGGGCACCACCGGGGCGGAAATTGGTAGGCTGCGCCTTGGCGCACGCCGCCGAATCGAATGTCAGCGTGCGCCAAGGCGCAGCCTACATCGCGGCCAATTTTCGAGTCAGCAGCCTGTCGGACTTTGCCAAATCCGACAGATTCCTAGAGGAGCTTCTCGATCTCCTTCTCGTCGATCTGCATGGGGTGGCCCTCCCAGACGATCTTGCCGGACTTGTCGACGAGCATGGCGTGGGGGATGCCCTTGATGCCGAATTGCTTGCCCCAGTCATCGTCCTTGTCCTGGGCGACGGCGTAGTCCATGGGGATCTGTTTCATGAACTTCTCGACGACATTGTCGTTCTCGTCGGTGATGCCGATGACGACGAGGCCCTTGTCCTTGTATTTCTTATAGATCTCGTTGAGGTGGGGGATGCTGGCGCGACAGGGGGGGCACCAGGTGGCCCAGAATTCGACGATCATGGGCTGGCCGATGGTCTTCTCGGGCTTGTGTTTGATGTACTTGACGTCGATCTTGGTGAGGACGGTGCCGACGTTGTCCTTGGCGCTGCTGGCGTGGGCCGCCGAGAGGAGGCCGAGGCAGAAAACGGTGGCGAGGCATGCGGAGAGATATTTCATGGATCTAGCTTACGCGGGTCCGGACGTTGTGCAAGGGGGGCGGGGCTGAGCAAAGTTGTCCACGCGCCGCATCATTCATGTGGAAACTTCTGGTGCGTCGTAGCCGCCGACGTGAGGAGGCGGAGTCCCAGGTGGCGCACATCCGCCTCCTCACCTCGGCGGCTACCCTAAGATTCGCAAATGCTTGGATTGCAAGGATTCATCTTCGGTATCCGTGCTATTCGAGGTTTGAAGTTTCTGGCTAGTCGCCGAGCCAGAACAGGGCGGTCTGGCCTTTTTTCAGGCGGGTTTGGATCTCTCGCGTTTTTGGCTGTTGGGTCCCCTCGACGAGATCGCGGGTGGTGCGCTCGCGATCGAGGCGGATTGTGGCGGGGCCATCGGCGGCGGCATGGACGGCGAGGAGGGGGCCATTGGCGAAGATGTTGGCGTCGGTGTGGCAGTAGAGATGGACCCCGGCGAGGCGGGCGGCGTGGCGGATGAGCGGGGTGGGCAATTCCGTGGGGCCGGAGAAGACGGAAGGTCCTTTCGGGCCATTCCGGAGGACGACGGCAGGCGAACCGTCCTTGTACGTGGCGAGGAGGGAATCACCTTGGCGCGGCTGCGGGGAGAGGAGGGGCGCGAGGGGTTTGGGCTGGCCGTACGTGTGCGGCAGGCCGATGGCGAGGCCATCCGGGGTGGCGGTGACGGCGGCGCCGGTGGCGGCGGGCATGACTTTGACCTCGAAGCCCGTGAGGTGGGCGACGGCCTCGGGCGATGGGCCGCTTGCGTCGAAGTAGCCCGGCGCCCAGCACCAGATAGTGCCGGAGCCGGCCGCGGTCCGCCTGAGGGTGTCGCGCTCCTCGGGCGAGAGATGCCACGCGGCGAGGAAGACATTGAGCTTGGCCTTCGTGCGGCCCGCGAGGACATCATCGAGGAGATACTGGCCGAATGGCGCGCCACACCGGTGGAGGTTTTCCCGAACGGTGTATATGAGGGGTCGGGTGGTCCAAGGGACGGGTCCGGAACCGACGGGGAACCGCATGGCGCGCTCGTCGAGGACGGCCGCGATCTCGGGGCGGAACGGGGTCGGGTGTTTCAGGAGGTGGGTCTCGATGTCTTGGAAGCGAACCATCTCCTCCCAGAGGACGGGGTCGTCAAACCAGCCGGAGGAACCGAGGTCCATCCACCAGGTGCCGAAGTTGCGGGCGGTCTCGTGGGCGAGGTTGCGGCGGAGGAGTTCGACGGCCTGGGCCTGGGTATCGGCACCGTCGCGCCAGCCGGGGAAATTTTTTTCTTTGGTGAGGTGGGTGCGGGTGTCGTCCTCGTTGAGCCAGAGTTTTCCCGCGAGCATGACGCTCTCGGCGGCGGTCATGCAGGGGGCGCCGCCTCCGGCGCCCCGGTCGTAGTAGGATATCGGGGAGCAGAGCACGTCGATGTCGGGGGAGGCGAGGGTGCGGCGGAGGGCGTAGTGGCCCGACACGGCCGGGCCGTTGGGCAGGGCGCCGAACTCGAAGACGTAGCCATAGAAGAAGACGGACAGGCGATCGGGGCCCGCCTCGTCGCGCAGGGCGGCGGCGAGCGCGAGCACGGTATCGGCCATCTCCTCTTGCTGGAACTGGGCGAAGTCGACGAGGCGCATCTCGCGCGACGGGTCCCGGAGTTGGCCGTGGGGCGCGGCGCGCCGTTCTTCGGGCGAGGGCACGGTGGCGGCGGATCGCGTCGCCGCGGGCGTGTCCCATGCGGCGCGCAAGGCCGCGTCGGAGGGGTATTTCCTCTCGAGCCAGTGTCGCCACGCGGCGAGCGTGGCGGGCTCGAGACCATTGAGCGGGCGCTCCCACGAGTCGAAATAGAACCACTCGCCGGTATTCTGGCCGCAGGGGTGGTAGCCGGCCATGTGAGCCGCGTAATGGTCCTCGCACCAGCGGATGGTGCGCCGCAGGGCGGCGGCGGCGTCGCGGCGGTAATCCGGGGAAGATACCGAGGCGGTCTTGCCGATCTTGCCGCCCTCGTAGGCCATCACCGCATCGGGGTGCGCGTCGAGCCACCATTTGGGGGGATTCATGCCGATCCGGGGCAGCAGCAGGGCCCTGGGGTTGGCCTCGAGCGTGATCCGGATCGCGGTCTCAATGCCGGAGGGATCGGGCTCCTCGCCGGTCTTCGCCCAGAGCGTGGGGATCGGGAAGGAGACGATATCCACCCCGTGCGCTGCGGCGATCCTGACCTGCGATGCGTAGGGCGGCGGCAGGCCCCCGTATTTTTCAAACCCGCCGCCCTGGTGGTGGACCGTGGGGGCCAGGGCGCGTTCCGCGGCGGCGCGGGCCCAAAGCGAGACCCGATAGCGCGAGCCCCGCGACAGCCGGATCTGTGGGCGATAAAGATGCAGCCCTTCGAGCTTGGGATCCTTGTCGAGCGTCAGGCGGAGCGCGGCGCCACCGCCCCGTCCCTCGCCGGGGGCGATCCGCGCCCGGATGCCGGGATTCTGCTCGCGGCCCTTGCACCACATCTGCCACGAGGTGCCGACCGCGTGCCGCGGGTCCTCAAAATCAGACTCTAGAGCGGCGGCGCCGTCGCCCGCCCCGGTGATCCGGATGTCGTCGAACCAGACATCGCCGGGATCTTCCCCGAAGCGGAGATGGAGCGCGGCGGCATCGTCGTCGCGCGGGGCTGTGAACTCGAAGGCGATCTCCCGCCAGTCCGGGCCGATCGACGCGCGCCCGCCGGCGCCCGTGCCACCCCAGAATATGCGCGGCCGGACCGGGCGGCCATCCATGAGCAGCTGCGGCACGCCGTTGGCGGTCGCGACGCGGAAGCGGTGGTTCTGGTCCTGGGGGGGCGAGGTGCCACAGGACGTTGCGAGCAGGGCGCAGGCGAGAAGCGACGCGAGGGGCCTCATGGCCCGATGATGTGGCGCCGTTGATGGGATGCAACCGAAAGTCCTGGAAATGGCTCAGGCGGATGGTCCGGGAATTCGCACACGGGCCGGCGAGTAGCATGGCGCGGATACCCCATCCGCGCCACGACGGCCCCGCCGGTTGCCCGTGGCGCGAAAGGGATTTCGCGCCCTACATTTTCGCCCCCGATTGTTAGCCCGACAGCGCCGCGATCTGCTCGTTGGCCTTGCGCAGGCGGGACGAGAGGATCCGTATGAGGTATTCCAGGAGCCGGAACTTGATGTGGGGCTGTTCCTCGCCGAGCCGGTCGTAGTCTTTGGTCGAGAGCGTGAAGGAGGTGACATTGGTCTCGGCCCAGACGTCGCTGGAGCGGCGGCCGCGGTCGACGACGGCCATTTCGCCGAAGACGGATCCGGCGGAGAAGGTGGCGAGGCGCTAGAAGGTGGAGGGTCCCGTGTAGAGGCGGACGCTGACGGTGCCCTCGGAGAGGAAGTAGATCTGCTGGGCCTCGTCCCCCTTCGCGAAGAGCCTCTGTCCGGCGGCGAATCGTTCCTGGCGGAGATACCCCTCGAGTTTCGCGAGGGATCTGGCATCGAGGCCCTGCGCCATTTCCAGGCCGGAGAGCGGGATGGCGCCATCGGGGGCGGGGTGGGCCGCGGAGAGGGGGCGACCCGTGAGGAGGCTCTCCTCGCATGCCTCGAGCGCTGCGTCCAATGCCGGATAGATCGCGGTGGGCTCACACCGTGAGACCAGGTGGCGGCACAGGGGGTTCTTGGGGGGAAGGCCGGCGACCGCCACGCGTTTTCCGGAGGCGGTCAGGCGGGACACCAGCGCGCCAAAGAATTCCGCGGCGGTCTCGTCGGCCGAATCGATGCGGGAGATGTCGAAGACGAGGGTCTCGGCCTTTGGCGCGATGGCCCAGGCGCGGCGATGGATGGTCTCCATGGCGGCGAACCCGAGATCCCCCTGCAGTTCCAGGACGTGGGTGGCGGCGCCCGCGTCGCGGAGCCTGGCGGCATCGGCATCGGGCCGGACGCGGGTGGACTGCCTGCGCGCCAGGGTGGACTGGTTCCGCACGGTGGCGCGGCCCGCGCGCGGCGCATCGAAGAGATGCAGGCGGAAGCGATCGGAGAGCTCCTTGCAGACCGCGATGCCCCGCACGCTGTTGCCCTGCGGGTCGAGGCGGGGGGAGAACACCCCGATGCCCAATCGGCCCGGGAGGACGGCGACGATGCCGCCGGCGACACCGCTCTTCGCCGGGAGGCCGACCTCGTGCAGCCACTGGCCGGCGTAGTCGTACATGCCGCATGTCGTCATGACGCTCAGGACGTCATCGACGTGATCCGGCGCCAGCGCCCGTTCGCCCGTGATCGGGTTGGTGCCGCGGTTCGCCAGCGTCGCGCCGAGGACGGCCAAGTCGCGGCAGGTCACGAGGATCGAGCATTGCCGGAAATAGAGATCGAGGCCCGCCTCGACGGGATCCCCAACGATGCCGAAATTTCGCAGGAGGTGTGCGATCGCGCGGTTGCGGTGGCCGGTCTCGCTCTCCGAACTGTAGACGGTATCATCGATCGAGAGGCTGCGGCCCGCGAACGCCCCGAACCAGGCGAGCATCTTGTCGAGAGCCGCGTCGCCGCAGGCCGAGCGGATCGCGGAACTGATGGCGATGGCCCCCGCGTTGATCATGGGGTTCAAGGGGCGGCCGGTGCCCTGCTCCAGGCTGATCGAGTTGAAGGCCTCGCCGGAGGGTTCCACGCCGACGCGGGAGTGCGTGGCCTTCGGGCCGCGGTGGGCCAGCGCCATGCCGTAGGCGAAGGGTTTGGAAATCGATTGTATCGTGAAGGGCGTCTCGCTGTCGCCGAGCGCGTGCACCGCCCCGTCGACTGTCGCGATGCAGACCCCGAACCATTCCGGGTCCGCCTTGGCCAGTTCCGGGATATATGTCGCCACCTCGCCAGACCGGTTCGCTTGGTGCCGGTCCAGCAGTTCCTGAAGGATCTCGTGCAACGGCGAGACGGGTGCCGCATCGGGGTCGTGGGGTAAGGTGGTGTCGCGGGTTTTCAAGGTGCCGGGGGCTAGCAGGGCGCGTGCCAGAGGCGCGCGGGGTCCCTTTCCCTCGGGGGACAGATTCGGGATGCGCGGTGCCACCGGAATCGAGTTGCCTAATACTTGCCATGAGGTCAACTTTGGCCAGCAAGTGTTGAAATTGAAGAGAATCATCCGTGGTTCCAGGTTTCAAGTCAGCGTCCTGGCGGCGCGGGGACGCGCCGTGTCATTCATGGGGAAACTACGGATCAATTGGAGGGCCAATGTGGACTGCGGCGTGGCAGCGCCGCTTTGGATTGCCCCGAACGGCCCGGTGTGTTCCCGCCGCCAGACTCTCCAACAGGGCCCGACGCGCCCATCCAAAGCGGCGCTGCCACGCCGCAGTCCAAAATTGGGCCGCCTCCTCGCCCGCGATGCGGGCAGGCCGGCTCTCGGTGGCTGGCCCCGAATTCGCAAGTGCTGCAATTATAGAGAATTATTGGCGGTTCGAAGTTACCGGTAGGGTGGCACGGCGTCAGGCGCGTGGCTTGCATGGTTTTGGTGTGGAGGCGGCTGGGGTGAGGGTTTAGACTGCGGGGCAGGAGGTGCGGATGCGCGTTTTGAGACGAAGGCTGGTGTGTGCAGTGCTGGTGGTGTTTGGCTGTTGTGCGGCGGGGTATTCCCAGCGCGCCAAAGGCGGCGCCGCGGACAAGCCGGAGGGCGGGGAGGCGCGGATCTACAAGACCGCGGGCGACGTGGGGTTGCCGCTCTACATCTTCCGTCCCGACGGGCACAAGGCGGGGGACAAGCGGCCGGCGATCGTATTTTTCTTTGGCGGGGGATGGAGTAGCGGCTCGCCGACGCAGTTCGAGCGGCAGTGCAAGTATCTGGCGGGGCGGGGCATGGTGGCGATCACGGTGGAATACCGGGTGAGTTCGCGGCACGGCGTGAAAGTGGAGGATTGTGTGGAGGACGCGACGTCGGCGATGCGCTGGGTGCGGGGCCACGCGGGGGAGTTAGGGATCGATCCGGATCGGATCGCGGCGGGCGGGGGATCGGCGGGGGGCCACTTGGCCGCTGCCGTGGCGACGGTGGAGGGATTTGATGGGCCCGGGGAAGACGCGTCGATCAGCGCGAGGCCGAACGCCATGGTCCTATTCAACCCGGCGCTGGCGCTGGCGCCGCTGGCCGACGGGCGGGGCGAGGGAAATGCCAAGCTGGCGAGTTTGCGCGAACGGTTTCGCGGGGATCCGGCGGCGGTGTCGCCGGTGCATCACGTGAGGGCCGGCCAACCCCCGGCGATCGTGTTCTTCGGCACGAACGATTCGCTGCTGGAGGGGGCGCGGGAATTCGAGAGACTGTACAAGGAGGCGGGGAATCGCTGCGAGATGAAGACCTACGAGGGCCAGGGCCACGGGTTTTTCAATTTCGGCCGCGGTGGCGACAAGTACTACCGCGAGACCCTGCGCGAGGCGGACAGGTTTCTGGCGTCGCTGGGTTGGCTGGGGGGCGAGCCGACCCTCGCGGAATAGGCACGTCCCACGCGGCGGCGCGGCGGGGGCTGCGTTATTTCGCGCCGAACTTGACGCGCATCTGGTGGCGGTAGATCTGGCCGGGCCGGAGGATGGGCGTGGGCCATTCGGGGCGATGGATGGAATCGGGATAGACCTGGGTCTCGAGGCAGAAGCCGCCGTATTGCTGGTAGGTGTAGCCGCCCTTGCCCCTGTTGGTGCCATTGAGGAAATTGCCGCTGTAGAACTGGACGCCGGGCTGGTTGCTCCACAGCTCGAGGGTCCGACCGGACTTGGGGTCGTGGGCCCAGGCGACCTGCTTCATGGCGAAGCGTTCGCCATCGACGACGAAGTTGTGGTCGAAGCCGATGGGATCGCCGCCGGTGGCCTCGAGGTCGCGGCCGATCGGCTTGGCCGCCGTGAAATCGAAGGGCGTGCCCTTGACGGGGGCGAGCTCGCCTGTCGGGATGAGGGTGGCGTCGACGGGCGTGTAGCGCGAGGCGAAGAGCCTGAGCTCGTGGCCGGCGATCGCCCCGGAGTCGTGCCCGGCGAGGTTCCAGTAGGTGTGCTGCGCGAGATTGCATAGGGTGGCGCGGTCGGTCATCGCCGTCATCTCGATCAGGAGTTCGCCATCCTCGGTCAGGCAGTAGGTCGCGTTGGCGACCAGGTTGCCGGGGTAGTTCTCCTGTCCGTCCGGGGAGAAGAGGCCGAGGTGGATGGCGGGTCCCCTCGGGGACATCTCGGTGCGCGCGGTCCAGACCTGCTTGTCGAAGCCCTTGAGGCCGCCGTGCAGGTGGTTGGGGCCATTGTTGGTGACCAATTGGTAGGCCTTCCCATCCAGCTCGAACTGGCCCCTGGCGATCCGGTTGGCGCAGCGCCCGGCGATGGTGCCGAAGTACGGGTGCCCGGCGAGGTAGCCATCGATCGAGTCGTGGCCCAGCACGATGTCGGCGGATTTGCCGTCGCGGTCCGGGGCATGGAGTTCGGTGATGATGGCGCCGTAGTCGGTGACCTTCATCACGAGGCCCCCGGTGTTCTTCAGGGTGTAGAGCCGGACGGGTTGGCCGTTGGCGGCGCCCCAGTCTTGGGTTTCGATGGAGGGTTGGGTGTGTGCGTTCATGGTGGTCAATAGGAGGGATGCCGAGGCGAGGCAGAGGGACAGGTCGCGGGCCATGGGATTAGCCTGACGGGTGCCGCGCCGGGGATCGAGCATTTTCATGGCAGGGCGAATCCCTGGCGCGCGAAGTGCGCGTCGAACGCGATGGCCTCGCGGATCCCGCGCTCGGCCATGAAGGCGAAGCTCACGCAATCGGTCAGGCTCAGGAGACGCGAGCGGGACTGCCGCCATCGCGCCACGCCGAGCCTCCCCAGTTCTTCGTCGACCCAGGTCACGCGGCATCGCGGCACGATCTGGTCGATCCAGCAATCGAGCGCCTCCCACCCGAGGCGGTGTTGGACCAGCGCGGATGTCTCGTGAAAAACAAGGGATGTCGTCGACAGATCCCACGACTCGCGCTCGGCCCGGTGAAAGAGATCGATCGCCCGGCCGTGGGAGGGATCATCGGCGCACAAAAAGGCGTAGAAGCCAGACGTGTCCAGAAACACCGATTTCATGCCCTCTTCGATGCCTCGATCGCTTCGACGAAACCCGCATCGTGATCCGAGATGCCCGCCGCGCGCCTCTCGCGAAAGGCCGGGCGAAGTTCCGCCCATGATTGGAGCGATGGCCGGGTCTCCGACTCCAGAACGCGCTTGAGTGCCATTCGCACCAACTCGGCAAAGGAGATCCCGCGGCCGAGCGCAAAGGCCTTCGCGCGCTGAAATTCTGCCTTGTCCAATTGAATCTGGGTCCGAACCATGGAGTAATGATGACATTACAATATAACATGTCAACATCTGGAGATGGACGTTTGAAGTTGGCTCTGTGCCGCGACTGCCGGTTGCGCCGGGATCCAAAGCGGTGTCGTCGCTGCGCTCTGCCACCGCAGTTCAAAATCGGGCGCAGGAACCGGACCGTCGCGCGGGTCGCCTGACGGTTCGATTTGGCGCGGCGCCTGGCGATCACTCGACGACCATGAGCCAGCCGAGGGAGGAGGGGACGTGGAAGTCTGGCTCTGGGGTTTTGGGGTCGACCCAGCTGATCCAGCTTTCGATGGGAGGGGGGCCGTGGGTCTTGCGGCCGAGGTTGTGGATGGTGGGCGGGGCGGGTGCGGCGTTGCCGGTGCGGTCGTGGGAGAATTCGGCGCGATAGATTCCCCAGAGGATTTTGGTCCCGGTCCGGAGGCGCGGGAAGCCGAGCGCCTCGAGGCTTTTCAGGGGGATGCGGCCCTCGACGGTGTAGCCGTTCCCGTGGGTCTGGGCGGCGGTGACGAGGCCCTCGAGTTTCCAGCCGGGATCGAACTTCCGGTAGTGGGAGGCGCTGTAATCGAAGGCCCTGCCGCGCGAGTCGATCTCCAGGCAGAAGTATCGGGCCATGCGGTGGTCGAGGGAGAGATAGATCTCGGCGCGATCCTCGAGCACGGCGTCGGCTTCGTCGGAGAAGTTATCGAGAACCACGATGTCCGCATCCTCGATGCGGAAGGCGAAATAGAGGTGATCGTCGTCGCAGAGGGCGCGGAACTCGGTGCGCGGGGCGGGTTCGGGCTTCCAGGGGAAACGGAAATCGCGCACGGCCTCGGCCCGGGTCCAATCGGGCTCGTCGGCCTGGCCGTCGATCGTGATGCGGGCCTCTTGCAAGAAGCGGGCGCGGGTGGTGGCGTCGGCGGGCGGGCGGGGCGGGTGCATGTCGTTCCCATCGGTGCCACAACCATGGGAGAGTGCGACGATCAGGCCGAGGGCGAGCGTGCGGATCGGATGGGGATGGCCGCCGTTCCGGGGAGGGGAGTGTTTCGCTCGCACGGGGGGATGGTTGCCCGATGATCGGGAAAAGGCAACACCGCGGCGGCTTTAGCGCGGCCGGAGTCGGTCGGCGCAATCCATGTAGCGGTCCCAGTCGAAGTCGGTGACGTCGTGTTTGCCGGTCCGGACATGGTAGCTGATGGCGCCGGTGACTGGGGTATTGACGGCGGGCATGTCGGCGGCGGGGAGCCCCCCGGTGCCGAGGAGGCAATAGACGGGGTCGGCGGCCTTGGCGGCGAGGAATTCGCCCCTGGGGTCGGCCCAGCGGTCCTCTTCGGCGCTGGCGATGTAGGCGGTGCGGGGCGCGACGAGGGCGACGAGCATGTGCTGGTCGAAAGGGAGTTCGTGCTCGCGGTCGACGTATGCGTTAAAGGCCGGGCAGAACCAATGGGGGAAGGCTTTCGTGATATGGCGGATCTGTTCGCCGAAGTCCCGGCGGTGGAGGGCGGCGCCGCCGCAGCCGGAATTGTTGGAGATCACGAGGGCGAAGCGCGCGTCGTTGGCGCCGGCCCAGAGGGCGGTTTTGCCAAGGCGGGAGTGGCCCATGACCGCGACGCGTCTGGGGTCGATGTCGGGATCGGTCTGGAGGTAATCCATGGCCCGGGAGAGGCCCCAGGCCCATGCGGTGATCGCGCCGGGGGCGTCGGGCGGCCGGGGCGCGCCGGGCGGCGTCGGCCAGAGCGCGTGGACGCCGTTCTGGAATCCGTCGTCGAAATCGGGATCGATGTCGCCGTAGTAGGCGGTGGCGAGCGCATAGCCGCGCGCGAGGATGCGCCCGACGGGCCAGCGCGAGGCGCGCACGCCCCGCGAGGCCTCGGATGCGCGGTGGTTGGCCACGCCGAATTCCTTGCTGTCCCGCATCCAGTTCGTGTTGAGGTCGATGCCGGGGTCGGGGTGGATCGAATGGTTGCCGTAGAAATTTAACCCGAGGAACGCGGGGGCGGGGGCGGCGCGCTCCTTCGGGATATAGAGCAGCAGGTCCATCGAGGGGCCGTCGGCCCGCTCCGAGAAATGGATGCGCACCTGCTTGCGGATCGCGGTGCCGCCGAGGGCGCCCGTTTCGACCCGGGGGGGATCGAGGCGGAGCTGTTTCGGCGGGGGAGGCATCCGGCCATATTCCAGGGCGGAGAAGAGTTCCAGGATCTCGGGCCGGCGTTTGGCGCGCCAGGTTTCGGCGTCGCGGACGGGGGTGCCATCGGCGCAGACCAGGGGATCGGGGAGGGTGTATGTCCCGACTTTGGCCTCGTCATAGTTGGCGGCGGGTGGCGCGGCCGAAGCTTGGGGTGGGAGCGCGGCGAGGAGTGTGGCGCAGAGCGAAAGGCCGGCCGAGATTCTGTGCGGCATGGGCCAAGGGTGCGAGGCGCGCCCGTGGGGGTCAAGGCCGACGGTTTTCGGCTGTGGTGTGAACGAGAACGTGCCGCATCATCCATGGGGAAACTTGGCACCCGCTGCCGCCTGGCACAGGCGGCCTACAGATTCTGTGGGGCGTCTTTGCAAGACGCCAACGGGGGGTGACCAAGTTCGACCACGCGCCGGATTATTTGGGATGAAACTTCTGGTGGGTTGCACCGGCTTTAGGGCCTGTTGATTAATTCCAGACCGCGCGGGCGTGCCGTGAGCCGGGATACCATCGCGACGCAATCGTGTGCTCCGATTCCGTCGGGCGGGCCTTTGGACTGCGGTGGCAGAACCCCGAACGGGGTGGCGACACCGCTTTGGATCCGCGGCCGGATCGCCTCGGGCGATCGGAGCGCGGGCGTCGGACCTGTCGCGCAGGTCCCGGCTCCGCCGGACGAAAAAGCGGCGTCGACGCTTCGCTTTGCCGCCGCACTCCACACTCGGCCTCCGCTCCATCGTGATCGTCGAATAAATCGACACGCCCTTTAGGCGGTCCGGGGAAGCTGTGTTCGGGCCGCCGGGGGGAGCCAAAGCGGCGCTGCGGCGCACGCAGTCCAAAACAGACCACCGTGGGTGAACATGCTGCCCCTCCGGTCACGGAGGGGCCGCGTGGCGCGGGTCAACGGCCTCACGGCCGTGGCTACACCTGGAATTTTCCGCCGCTCACTGGAGCTTCTTGCCGTCGAGTTCGCCGGTGAGGCTCTTGAGGAACGCCGTCATCTGGGTGACCTCGGTGGTGGTGAAGCCCGTGCCGAGCTGGTATTCGCCCATCTTGTCGATGGCTTCCTCGAGGGTCTTGGCGGACGCGTCGTGGAAGTAGGGCGGGGTGAGCGCGACATTGCGGAGCGTCGGGACCTTGAACTTGTGCTTGTCGGCCTCGTTCTTGGTGACGCCCGCGCGGCCGATGTCGGCGTCGGTCGGGTTGCCGCGGTCGGCGAAATAGTCGGCGGTGCGGCCCATCTTTTCGAACGAGCGCCCGCCCATGGCCATGCCCGAGTGGCAGGTGGCGCACCCGGATTCCATGAACAGGGCGTGGCCCTGTTTGGCCTCGGCGCCCAGCGCGGCCTGGTCGCCCTTCAAGAACTTGTCGAAATCGGAGTTCGGGGTCACGAGGGTTTTCTCGTAGGTGGCGATGGCGTCGCAGACGTTCGCCTCGGTGATGCCGCCGGGATAGGAGGCCTCGAACTCGGCCTTGAAGGCGGCGTCGGCGGAGAGCTTCTGCACGATCTCTGGCCAGGAGGAGGCCATCTCGATCGGGTTGGCCGGCGGGCCCGCGGCCTGGGCGGCGAGGTCGGCCGCGCGCCCATCCCAGAACTGGGCGATGTGAAAGGCCGCGTTGAAGACGGTCGGCGCGTTGATGCCGCCCTTGGCGCCCCCGACGCCGGTGGAGACCGGCTCGACATCGCAGCCGCCCTTCGCGAGGTCGTGACACGAGGCGCAGGAGATCGTGTTATCCTTGGAGAGCCGGGTGTCGTGGTAGAGCCTGTTCCCCAGCGCCACCTTCTTGGCGTCGAGCTTCGGGGCCTCCGGGATGGGCCGGATCACCGCGGCCTTGAGATCGGCGGGGCAGCAGTCGGTGGCGAAATGCTTGGCGCGAACCTCGTGGATCCAGCCGAGCACGGCCTGCTTCTCCGCCGCGGTGAGCCTGCCGTCCCAGTGCATCATCAGGTAGCGATGCGGGGGCATCGAGCCGTCCCCGATGGACTGTTCGATCTTCGCCAGCGTGGCCTCGTCAACGGGCTGCCCGGGCGCCTTGGCGAAGGCCGCCACCATGTCGAACCACTCGGAGCCCTTCCTGATGTCGCCCTTGACCAGCGAGGAGGCGATCGGGAAAGAGGCGTAGAATGGGAGGTTCCCCTGGGCCGTGTGGCAGTTGCCGCACTTCTGGCCGAGGGCGTGCGCCGCGGCGACGTAATTCTCCGGCGCCCCCATCTGCGAGCCGAGCTGGATGCCCTTGGGCAAGCCGACGACGAGGTTGATGATGGGGAATATGACGGCGATCGCAATCACGATGCCAGCGACGATCAGGATGGCTCTTTTCATTTGGGTCCTCCGTTTCCGGTTCTTGGCGAAGGAGTCTGGGAGCATTAGGAAGGGTTGTTCAAGGAATATGTTGGTAATAAGGTTGCTAAAGTGCCGCGCGGGCGGTGGCGAAGGGCCCTCGCCCATCGGCGGTGGCCCGGCGGGGCGCCGAAGCCCGAAGGGGCTTCGCTACGGGCGAGGGCGCCGGCGGTGGCGAAGGGCCCTCGCCCTTCGGCGGTGGCCCGGCGGGGCGCCGAAGCCCGAAGGGGCTTCGCTACGGGCGAGGGCGCCGGCGGTGGCGAAGGGCCCTCGCCCTTCGGCGGTGGCCCGGCGGGGCGCCGAAGCCCGAAGGGGCTTCGCTGCGGGCGAGGGCGCCGGCGGTGGCGAAGGGCCCTCGCCCATCGGCGGTGGCCCGGCGGGGCGCCGAAGCCCGAAGGGGCTTCGCTACGGGTGAGGGCGCGGGGCATGTGGGCTCAAGCGACCTTGGCCGTTTGCCGACGGTAGGCATCGAGGGCATTTTGCCACCATGGGGCGATATCGCGGAATGGGGAGGCCCAGATGCGGCGGTGGAGCGCGACCATGAGGGTTGGGCAGTGGAGGATGCGGAGGGTGTCTGCCGGGGAGAGGTCTCCGGGTCCCTCGCGGATGAGGCGTTCGCCCAAGGCGGGCAGGTCGGGGTCGTCGGTCTGGGATCCTTCTTGTAGGGAGACGTGGACGGCGTTGACGTAGGGGTCGACGATGGCGGCGGTGATGCCGTCGTGGGGTCCCTCCAGGGGGGCGAGGGACGGCGGGGATTCGGAGAGGACATGGTCGAGCTCGGCGAGTTCCGGCGCGGGGCGGGATTCTTCCGGGGTGAGGAGGAGGCGGTGCCGGCGGAGCCATTCCCCCGGGCGGGTGCGGCTGGAGAGCACGGAGACGGGGATGGCGACGACGAGGCCGAGGAGGACGGGGCTGAGCCAATAGAATAGCGTGTGGCTGGTTTTCCAGGCCAGGAGGCCCCAGGTCAGGGCGAGGGCGGTCTGGCCCCAATGTGCGGCGATGGCCTCGATCCAGCCGGTGCCGTCGCCGGCGCCGCGGCGCTGTGCCTTCCACTCCACCGACCGGCCGAGGAACATCGCGAGGATGAAGTGCGCGTGGAAGAGCATCAGTATGGGGGCGATCAGGGTCGAGAGGGCAAACTCGATGGCGATGCCGGCCGCGGCCCGGAGGCGTCCGCCAAAGAGGCTGGCGCGCTCGGGATCGGTTGCGAGGAGGATCCAGGCGAGGAGTTTGGGGCCCAGCAGCAGGGCGAGGGTGAACAGGAAGACGAGCAGCCCGTGGCCGAAGAGCGAGAGGTGGAGGACGCCGCCGACCAGGCCATCGGCGGGGGGTATGACGCTGAGCCGGCTCCAGAGGTGGTTGAGCGTCACCCACGTGCTCAGGGCGAGGAACAGGAACCAGAGCGGGGAGGCCCAGTAGCCCATGATCCCCATGAACAGGTGGATCTTGTTCGCGGGATGGAGCCCCTTAGAGAACAGGAGCCACGTGTGCTGGAGGTTGCCCTGGCACCAGCGGCGGTCGCGCTTGGCGGAATCGATGAGCGACTGGGGCCCCTCCTCCCAGCTGCCCTCCAGCTCGTGCAGCAGCCAGACCTCCCAGCCCGCCTTGCGCATGAGCGCGGCCTCGACGAAGTCGTGGCTGAGGATCTTGCCGCCGAACGGCTCGCGCCCGGGGAGATCGGGCAGGTCGCAGTACTCGATGAACGGTTCCAGGCGGATGACGGCATTGTGGCCCCAGTAGTTGCCGACCCCGCTCTGCCAGAAATCCAGCCCCTCGCAGAACATCCGCCCGTAGAGCGCGTTGGCGAACTGCTGCGCGCGGCCGAAGAGCGACTCGCCGCCGAACAGCCTCGGGGCGGTCTGGAGGATGCCGATGGTGGGGTGGTCCTCCATGAGCCCCACCATGCGGACGATGTCCTTGCCGGCCATGACGCTGTCGGCATCGCAGACGACCATGTGGGCGTAGCGACCGCCCCAGGTGCGGCAAAAGTCGGCGATGTTCCCGCTCTTCCTGTTGGTGTTCTCCCGCCGGCGCCGATAGAAGATGCGCTCGAAACCCCGCACCTCCCGGCACAGGTGGACCCAGGCCATCTCCTCCTCGACCCAGCGCTCGGGGCTGCGGCTGTCGCTCAGGACGAAGAATTCGAATTCGGCCAACCGCCCCTCGCGCTCGATCGAGCGGTAGATCGTCCGCAGGCCGGCGAAGACCCGCGTGACATTCTCGTTGTAGACGACGAAGACGATCGCGGAGGTCGGGGCGGCGCGCGGGGGGGCGGGCGACCCGTGTTCCGGCGCCCGCGCGCGCCGGGCCACGGTCACGATGAAACCGAAGAGCGCGTGGGCGAAGCCGAGGCAGAGCAGGGGGAAGAGCAGGCAGAAGAGCACGAGCAGGACGAGGCGAGGCCCGTTGAAGCCGATCCGCCAGAGGAAGTCGGCCATGAGGATGCAGCCGCAGGCGGAGAGGGCGACGGTGGCGCCAAAAAAGATGACGCGACGGACGGCGGGGTGCCTGCGGAAGCGCGGCGCGGGCGGTCCGGGCGATTCCGGTGGCCGCGACGGTGGGCGGGGGTCGTCGGCTGGAGGTTCCCGGTGGCTCACCAGAGTACGACCGCGAGGCCGGCGAGCAGTGCGGCCACGAGGGTCCATGAGATCATGGCGCGCATGATCGGGGTGCGGTTGAGCGACTCCCACGTCCGGGAGGCGCCGGTGACGAAGGCGGGCAGTTCGATGGCCCGGGGCGCCATCGTGCGGGACTGGAATTTCGGCCCGGCGTGGAGGTAGCTGCGCCGCATCTTCTCGACGAACTCGTCGGGCCAGGGGGGGTCGGCCAAGAAATGGCGCTCCCATCGGCCGGGCATGTCGGCGAGCAGCAGGGCGAGGCGGCCGCGCGGGGCGATCCGCTCCTCGGGCAGTTTGGTGTCGAGCACCCGCTCGAACCATTCGGCGACGATGCGGTTGGCCTGCTGCATCGCGAGCACGGGAGGGTCGCCGCCGGACTCGCGATGCCGCTCGGCGGCGCGGTCGAGCACGCGGTAGACGAGGCGGCTGAGGAGGAGCTTGTTGCGGATGCGGAGGGCGGCGAAATAGCTCTCGACGCGGGCATAGGCCTCGTCCCAGCCATCGGCGCCCGCCTCCCAGGAGCCCGGGGTTTCCGGCGTCACAGTTCCGTGCGACAGGTCCATGTCTCGGAGAGGTAGTCGTCGCCGAGTTTGAGGCAGCACCGCAATTCGACGGGGCCGACCTCGGCGGGCGTGGCGCCGGATTTGGCGGGGCGCACCTCGAAGCTGGCGCGCCAGGTGCCATCGTACGGGTTCCTCTGGGTCCGGACGGAGTCGACGGTGGCGGGCGCGCCGTTGGCGATGGTGACGACGGCCTCCGGGGCCTTGTCCTTGGGCAGGTCGCGGAGGCGGGGGCCGTCGAAATCGACGATCATGAAGCGGACGCCGGGGGCCCACGGGTGGGTGCCGCTGCGGGTGGCGACGGCCCAGCTGGCGGCGCTGGCGGGGTTCTGCATCATGCCCCAGCTCTGGCGGTACGCGACGCGGTAGGGGGCGCCGGGCTCCGGCCGCGCGGCGGGGATCCAATAGGCGACGAGGTTGTCGGCGAGTTCCTCCTGGGTGGGCAATTCGATCAGGCGCACCTCGCCGGCGCCCCACTCGCCGATGGGCTCGACCCAGACGCTCGGGCGTTTGTGGTAGAGCGCCTCGAGATCCTGGTAGTGGTCGAAATCGCGGTCGCGCTGGACGAGGCCGAAGCCCCTGATGCCATCGAGGCGGAAGGCGTGGGTCTCGATGCGCGGGGGATTGTTCGCGGCGGGGCGCCAGAGGCGTTCGCCGCTGGCGGAGAGGATCGCCAGCCCGTCGGAGTCGTGCACCTCCGGGCGGTAGTCGTCATATCCCTGGCGCGTGTTCTCGCCGAACCAGAACATGCTGGAGAAGGGCGACACGCCGAGGACGCGGGGGACCTTGCGGAAGAAGAGCGTCGCGCGGACCTCGATGACGGTCGGGTCGCCCGGCGCCAGGTCGAACTGGTAGGCGCCCGCCAGGCTCTCGGAATCCATCAGCGCGTACATCGTCATCTGCCGCGCCGCGCCCTCGGGTTTCCCGACCCAGAACTCGCGGAATTCCGGGAATTCCTCCTTCACGTTCGGGATCGCGCAGTCGATGGCGATCCCGCGCGAGGAGAGCCCGTAGACGTTGTCCTTGCCCAGCGCGCGGTAGTAGCTCGCGCCCTGGAACACGATCAGCTCGTCGAAGAACTCCGGGCGATTCAGGGGGTAGTGCAGCCGGAATCCGGCATAGCCCAGCGTCGGCGGGAGGGAGAAATCGACCCCGCTGCGGCTGTAGTCGAAGAGGTCCTGGACGAAACGGAGGCGCTGGCAGTGGGTCCTCGTGAATTCGTTGATATGCACCGGCCGGGTGAAGAGGTAGCCGGGGTGGAACAGGTGCATGTGGAAGTTGAGGTTCTCGCTCCTCCAGATCGCCTGCTCGGGCAGGAACCGGATCGCCCGGTACGCGTCGTATTCCAGCGCGCCAAGGCGCTTCATCGCCGCGGCGTCATCGCCCTCGGGTTGCTCGGGGCGATGGGGTTCCGACGCGAGGTGGCGGGCCAGTTCCTCGACGTGGGCCAGGTCGATCTTGACGCGCTTGATCGCGTCCTGCCCGGGCGCGGCCGCGGCCGCCCAGGCGACGAGCAGGCTTGTTCGAAACGCGATGCGGAGACCCCGACCGGTATCAGAGATTTTCACGGAAGGGGGATGCTATGACCCGGGGGCGATGATGTCAATTTGTGTGAGGAGGGGGTGCCAAACAAGGTGAACCGCGAGGCGATCCCCTCGACTGAGCGACCCGTGCGACGGCCCTGTTGCGGCGCGTGCTGGGTGCCATCTCCCCGCTCGACCGGAATGTGGCATTCGTGTTACATTTATTTGCATGGTTGGGAAGCTGCCACCGGCACGGCGGATCCACTTGGGGTGGCTGGTGCTGTGCGCGGCGGGGCTGGGCGTGGGAGGCGTGGCGCGCGGGGCGGTGATGATCAACGAGCTGGTGGCGGCGAATTCGGACCGGCAGCTGGATCGGTCGGTGCCCGGGTATCCGCGGCTCGGGGTGACGGCGCCGTGGTTCTGGGCGGAGTACGATGACGGGGGGTGGTCATCGGGGAGCGGGCCGTTTGGGTTCGGCTCGTTTTCCGGGGTGACGCTGGGCGTCAACACCTCTGCGGCGATGCAGAACAAGACGCCGGTGCTCTACGTGCGGAAGCGGTTCACGGCGAGCGCGGGGCAGGCGGCATCGACGTCGCGCGTGGAGCTGGTGACGCGGTACAACGACGGGTTCATCGCGTTTCTCAACGGGGTGGAAGTGGCGCGGCGGAACATGGGCAACGCGGGGATGTTCGGCTATTGCGACCAGACGGCGTTCAACACGAATCCGCCGGCGGCCGCGGCGGTGGCCATCGATCTCGGCGCCGCGAGCGACGTGCTGGTGGCCGGGGATAACGTCCTGTGCATCCAGACGCACAACAAGGCGCTGACGGGCGGCGACGCGTCGACGCTTCTCTCGATGGCGGACCTGCACCTCAAGGGGGCGTCGCCGGCCACGCTCGTGACGAACAATGCCACGTGGAGATATTTCGTTGGCCTGGCGGAGCCCTCGGGGGGCGTGGTGGATCACGGGCTGCTGGGCGGCGTGCCGGCCACCGCGTCGTGGGCGACGCTCGGGTTCAACGATTCCTCTTGGCCATCGGGGATCGGTCCCTTCGGGATGGATAGCACCAACGACTACGCCCTGGGCTGCAACCTGCTTGCCGAGATGCACGGGGTCGCGCCCTCGCTCTACACGCGGGTGATTTTCACGGCCACGGCGGCGGAGGCGGCGGCCTCCGACCCGCTGGAGCTGAACATCGACTACGACGACGGGATCATCGTGTACCTGAACGGGCGGGAGGTGGCCCGCCGCAACGTGGGGGTCACGAACACCATCACCCCGCATGACGCGCTGGCCAACGGCGGCCACGGCGCCAACGGCGACAACGGCGGTGCGGTCACCGGCGCCGACGAGACCGTGGGGATCGGCCCGGCCAGCTCGCTGCTGGCCGCCGGGAACAACGTCCTGGCGGTGCAGGTGCACAACAGTGCCCTGAGCGATTCCGACCTGATCGGGCGCGTGGCGCTCCGCACCACGGGGCCCGGCGCCCGCGCGCTGGCCGCGCCGGAGGATGCCGGGCGCTATTTCGTCGGCGTCTCGGAGCCGCTGGACGGCGACTCGGAGGACGACAGCGATTTCACGGAAGACACGCCCGATTCCGAGGGCGACTGGATCGAGCTATACAACTCGGGGGCGTCGGCGGTCAGCCTGACGGGCTGGTCCTTGACCGATGACGAGGAGGAGCCGCGGAAGTGGTATTTTCCGGCGGGGACGAGCATACCGGCGGGCGGCTATCTGGTGGTGATGGCGACGGGCTACGACGTGGGGCCGGCGAATGGCGCGACCTATGCGCACGCGAATTTCAAGCTGGACTCGGGGGGCGAATATCTCGGCCTGTTCGATGCGTCTGGCGCGGTGGTGAGCGAGATCGAGCCGAAGTTCCCGAAGCAGGGGCCATTCCATTCCTACGGGCGGGACGGGGTCGGACAATTCGTATACTTGGACAGGGGGACGCCGGGGGCGCCCAACGCCGGGGACGCATTCGCCGGGGTGCTGGGCAAGCCGGACTTCGATGTGCCGGGCGGGTTCTACGGCGCGGGCGTGTCGGTGCAGCTCTCCTCGGAGGATGCGGCGGCGACGATCCGGTACACGCTCGACGGGAGCGAGCCGACGGAGGCCACCGGCGCCGAATACTCCGGGCCCATTCCGGTCGCGGCCAGTGCCGTCATCCGCGCGCGGTGCTTCAAGGCGGGCGCGGTGCCCTCCGCCACCCGGACCCACACCTACCTCATCGCGCAGTCGGCGGCGCGGCGATCGCTGCCCGCGATCTGCGTGTCTGCCGACCCTGCCCTGGCCCTGTACGGCCCCAATACGGTCGGGGGCCCCGCCGGCGGCGAGGGCGTGATGGCCATCAAGGGCGGCGGCTACCCGACCAACAACATCTGGTCCTCGCTCGGGGATACCTCCGCGTTCAACGTGCCCATGCAGCGAGGGCGCGCCTTCGAGAAGCCCTCGGCCTTCGAGTTCTATCCCACCAACGGCGCGCCCCTGCGGACCGACCTCGGCCTCCGCATCTCGGGAAGCCCCTATTCCCGCCCGCGCTATCTCCTCACGAATGCGCCGCCCGTCCGCTTCACCCCCAACAACTCCCGGCTCAAGCCCTCCTTCAACTTCTTCTTCCGCGACGAGCTCGGCAAGTCCCCGCAGGACTACCCCTTCTTCCCCGGCAACCCCGTGACGCAGTTCGAGGATCTCCGGCTCCGCGCGGGCAAGAACGACATCCAGAACCCCTTCATCAAGGACGAGCTGATGCGGCGGATCTTCATCGGCACCGGCCAGAAGGGGAGCCAGGGCATCTTCGCGACGCTCTTCATCAACGGCGCCTTCAAGGGCTACTTCAACCTCTGCGAGCACCTCCGCGAGGCCTTCATGAAAGAGCACCACAACAGCAGCGCCGCGTGGGACGTCCGGCAGACCTCGGAGTTCGCGAGCGGCGACGCCATCCACTGGAACAGCATGATGGCGGTGATCCGCAGCAGCGACCTCTCCACGGTCGCGGGCTACGCCGCGGTCCATGACTACCTCGACGTCGATAATTTCATCGACTATCTGCTGGTGAATATCTTTGCCGCCACCTGGGACTGGCCGAACAACAACTGGGTGGCGGCGCGCGAGCGCTCGGGGGCCGGGCGCTGGCGCTTCTACGTGTGGGACGCCGAGGGCGCGTTCGGCCACACCGGGAGGAATCCCGCGACGTACGACATATTCATCGGCGACACCAACGGGGATGGCATCCCCGAAAGCTCCGAGACCGTATACAAGCTCGACATCGGGGCGGAGGCGATGACCACCACATCCGCGAGCAAATTCATCGGCGCCCTGTACACGCTGCTCAAGGCGTCGCCCGAGTTCCGCCTGCGTTTCGCCGACCGCGCGCAGAGGCACTTCTTCCATGGGGGCTGCCTGACGAAGGCGAGCATGGAGGGGATCTACCTCTCGTTGCGGGACGAGATCAACCCGATCATGCAGGAGACCGTCGGCCAGACCGTGAACCAGACCTTCTTCACGAACTGGATCTATCTCGACACGCGGCGGGTCGAGACCTTCGTGCAGTTGGCGCAGTACGGTCTCTGGTTCGGGACGCTGGCGCCCGAGTACTCGCAGCACGGCGGCGAGATCGCCCCCGGCGGTTCGGTCTCCATCGCCAACCCCAACGCCTCCGGCACCATCTATTTCACCACGAACGGCGTCGACCCGCGGGCCGCGGGGGGCGGGGCGGCGGGTATCCCGTACTCGGGCCCGGTGCCATTGAACGCATCGGTGGTGATGAAGGCGCGCGTCCTGGGCCCGGGTGGGGAGTGGAGCCCGCTGCAGGAGGTGACCTTTGCCGTGCCGGTGCCCTCGGCCACTTTCCTGCCGGGTGGCAACGCGGACTGGACGGCCGACGCCAACTGGAGCACGTCCCCCGGGCCATATCCCAACCGGGCCGGCGTTGCCACGGTCATCGGCGCCCCGGCCACCGCGGATCGGGAGGTCGGTCTCCGCGCGCCCGTGGTCGTCGGCTCCATCCGATTCGAGCAAGGGGAAAGCCCGTACCGCAACAGGGTCGAGGACAAGGGCACCTCGGGCACCAACACCCTGACGTTCGCGGCGACGAACGGGATGGCCGCGGTGATCGTGGATGGCGCCGGCCCGGGCTTCGTCGAGTTCGGGGTCGAGGCGGGCACGGTGCTGGCCTCGGAGCTGCGGCTCGAGGTCAACAACATCGCGGGCGACGTGGAATACGGCGCGCTGCGGCTGCGGGAGGGTTGGTCGGGTCCCGGCGGTCTGGTGAAGCAGGGCTGGGGCGTCGCCTCGCTCACGGGCGACGGGAAGGCCTATGCCGGGGCCACGGCGATCCAGGCGGGCGTGCTGCGCGTCACGGGCTCGTCGGCGCCGGGGGCCAGCGCTGGCATATCGGTGTCTCCGGGCGGGCAACTGCGGCTCGTCTCCGAGAGCGCGGCCGGCGAGCCGACCCCCTATCTTTTCGGGGGCGACATCTCCCTGGAAGGCATGGGCCGCGGGGGCCCGATCCCGCAGCAGACCGGCCTGGGCATCCTGGGGGCGCTGCGCTACGAGCCCCCGTCGCAGGGCAATCATGTCGTCGTGTCCAACGCCATCCATTTTGCCGGGATCGCCGACGTGCATGTCGACGGCACGCGAAATATCATGGGGTTGGCAGGGACGCTCTCGGGCGAGCACGGCTTCATCAAGTCTGGCGGCGGCATGGTGGTGTTGGCTGGATATAGCCCGAGTTACGTCGCGCGGTCCCTCGTCAGCAACGGTGTCCTCGCCGTCGATGGCCGCATCGGTTCGGCGCTGGATGTGGTCGCCGGTGCGACGGTGTCGGGGGGCGGGCGCGTCGGGGCGCTCCGCGGGGATGGTGTCGCCGCCGCCGATGCCACCGTGCTCACCGCGGCATCGGCCGAGGGCCTCGATTATGGGTTCTCGTTCGGGACGAATGGGTCGCCCCGATACGCCTCGCCCGGGCTCAGCGGGAACGGCGTCCTGCGGCTCCTTTCCGGCGGCCCCGCCGGGACACCCGGCCTCATCGATATCTACCTCGATGTGCCGACCCTCGCGGCCGGCGATCGCCTGCGCGGCGGCTTCTTCGTCGGGAGCGGGGTCGACCTCGCCCAGTTCCTCCGCGGCGCGACGGTGAGGTGCTTTGTCCCCGATCCCGGCGGCGCCCAACTGTTCCTCGGCAGGACGTACGCCCCGTATTCGAGATCCCTCCCGATCACGGTGACCACGGTCCCGGAGACCGCCGACTTCGGCGACGGGCCGCGCGCCGGCAAGGTCCTCGAAGTCCGCATCGCCGGACCCCCCGTCGCCTACGACGAGTGGATGCGCGAGAACTTCCCCGATGCCGACGATCGGGAAAACCCCCTGATCTCTGGCCCCGCGGCCAACCCCCAGCGCGATGGGGTCGCCAATCTCCTGAGGTATGCCCTCGATATCGCCCCGGGCGCCCTTGCCCGCCCCGCGCTGCCACAACTCTCTGTCGCCGGTGGAACGCCCCGTTTCCAGTTCCATTTCGACCCAGGCAAAAATGACATCGCCTACCTCGCCGAATCCTCCGGCGACCTCGTCGACTGGTCGCGCGTCCTCTTCGACTCTCGGATCGATCCCCCCATCGGATGGGACGGCGACACCCTCACCCTGCTCGATGACGATCGCCCCGGCGGCACCACGCCACACCAGTTCTATCGGCTGAAAATCTTTCTCATAGAAGATTGACCAAATTATGACGTTTTTTTATCCCTTCTGTGACGATCTGGTGACGGCCGACAGAATTTGATGCACGCGAAACCACAGCCGCAGCGGTTCGAGCGCAAGTATTTCATCACGGAGCGCCAGGCGCGTGAGATCCAGGGAATTTTGGCGGGGCACATGGTGCCGGACAGGTTCAGCGAGGTGCGTCCGGACCACATGTATCCGGTGCACAGCCTGTACGTGGATTCGGTGGATTTATCGACCTATTGGGCGACGGTCCACTGCGAGAAGAAGCGATTCAAGCTCCGGGTGCGTTTCTATGATGACGCGGCGGGGTCGCCGCTATTTTTCGAGATCAAGCGGCGGGAGAACGAGTGCATCCTGAAGCAGCGTGGCGTGGTGAAGCGGGATTCGGGGGCGCTGCTGCTGGCGGGGCACGTGCCGGGGACGGGGCACCTGGTGTCGGCGACGCCGGAATCGCTTGGCGCGGTGCAGCGGTTTTGTTTTTTGATGCAGCGTCTCCGGGCCCAGCCGACGGTGGCGGTCTCGTATTTGCGGGAGGCGTGGGTGAGTCCCGATGGCCGGTCGGTGCGCGTCACGATCGATCGCGGGGTGCGGGGCGAGGTGCGGCGGGAGCCGATCTTCGACTCCCGGATGCGGCGGCCGGTGGCCCCGTTTGGCGCGAGGTCGATCCTGGAGGTCAAGTTCACGGAGCGATACCCGGATTGGTTTCGTCACATGGTGGAGCACTTTGGCCTGATCCAGACCGCGGTGCCGAAATACTGCGGCAGCGTGGCGAGCGCCGAGGAGTATGAGTCGACGGTCCGGGGGCGAAATGGCGGGGGCCGGGGGGCGTCGGAGGGGGCCGACTGGGGCTGGGGGGAATCGGGTTTAGCCCCGGCCGAGGTCCCGTGGGGCGGCGGTGCCTATGTTTGAGGATATAGCGGGTGGCGATTTCGGCGTGGCGCCAACGAATTTTCCCGCGCTGATCCTCGGGTTGCTGATCGCGTTCGCGGGCGGCCACGTGCTGGCCTGGGTGTACATGCGGACGCATTCGGGGCTGTCGTATTCGCGGTCATTCGTGAAGTCGCTGATCGTGATGCCGGTCTCGGTGGCGCTGGTGATGCACGTCCTGGCGAACAATTTCATCACGGCGTTCGGGATGATGGCGGTATTCGCCATCGTGCGTTTCCGCAACATGCTGCGGGACACGCTGGACACGACCTACATCCTGATGGTCCTGGTGCTGGGCATGGCGTCGGGCAGCCAGAAGTTCGCCACGGCGCTGATCGGCCTGGCGGTGATGGCGTTCGCGCTGCTCTACCTGTGGGCCACCTCCTTCGGCTCGAGGCACCGGTACGACGTGATACTGAACATGCGGTGGTCCCGGCCCCTTGCGGAGCTGGGCGAGGTGGAGCGGGTGCTCGCGCGCCACGCGCGGCGCAGCCACCGCGCGAGCCAGCGGGCGGGGGAGGGCGACGTCGGGGGGGACCTGTCCTATTGGCTGCTGCTGCGCGACCCGGACCGCGCGGGGGAGATGCTCTCCGAGGTGCGCGCCCTGAAGGGCGTGTCGGAGATCAGCTCCATCCGCGCGGAGGATGAGACGGAGGCCTGAGATGACGGGTCCGGAGCCGCGCCCCATACCCATCCCGCCAAAGCAGCGATGGCACGAGTTTCGCGTGACCTACGCCCCGGCGGTGACTTTCCTGATCCTGGTGGCGGCGATCTGCTGGGTCTGGCTGCGCCACGTGCAGCCGGGCAACATCCTTGGGGAGGTCGAGGCCGTCCGCGCCAATATCATCAGCGTGGTCCCGGGGACGCTGCAGGAACTTCGGGTGGACCTGCTCGGGCCGGTCAGCAACGGGCAGGATCTCGCCGTGCTGGTGGCGTTGGATCCCGACCAGCTCGAGGCCGAGACGGTCGCCGCGGAGACGGAACTCCGCGTGCTGCAGCGGCGCATGGACGTGGACAAGACGCGGAACCTCGACTCGTACGCGCGGCTGCGGGTCGATTGGCTCATCGAGAAACTCAACCTGGATCTGGCGCGCATCCGTTTGCAGCAGGCCTCGGACGAGTATGACCGGATCAAGAAGCTCTTCGAGAACCAGATCGTGGCCCGGGGCGTGGGGGCCGGGGGCGACATCGGGCTGGACGTGGCCCTGCGCGACCGGGACGCGCTGCGCTCGGAGGTCGCCTCGCGCGAGCGGACGGCCTCGGATCTCGAGGCCAGCGTGAAGCTGCTGGAGGCCGCGGGCGCCAAGAGCCTGGATCGCGTGGACCCGGTGGTCGAGGGGGCGATCGCGGCACAGCGCGAGCGCATCGAGCGGCTGCGGAAGCCCGTCGTGCTGCGGTCCTCGATCGATGGGTTCGTGAGCGCGATCCACCATCGCCCGGGGGAGCGCGTGGCGGCGGGGACGCCGATTTTGGTGGTGAGCTCGCGGGGCTCGGATCAGATTGTCGCGTGGGTCCGGCAGCCGATCACCTCGCGGCCGCGAGTGGGGGACATCGTGGGGGTACGCGGCGGGGCGATGGGGGGCAGGGGGTTCCGCGCGACGGTCGTGCGGGTCGGGACGCAGCTCGAGCCGATCAGCCCGGCGTTGCTCGCCGCCAACGGCGGCGCCGACCGCATCGAATGGGGCCTTCCCCTGATCGTGCGGGCCGACGAGGTGCGGGGACTGATTCCCGGCGAGGCCGTGCAACTGCGGGTGATCGGGTCCGCGGGGAACGAGGGCGCGGACTAGCCAGCGCTTCCGCGACTAGGGCGAGGCCGCGGAGGGTGAGTCGGGGGTCGAGGCGGTCGATGCCGGGGACGTGGCGTTTGGCGAAGGGGGCGTCGCCGCCGGTGACGATGACGACGGGTTTCGCCGGGGCGAGTTCATTGCGGAACGCGTCGAGGATGGCGGCGGCGAGGCCGGCGAATCCGATGGCGAGTCCGGCGCGGAGGGCATCGCGGGTGCCGCGGCCGATGGCGCGGCGGGGCATGTCGGGCTGGATGCGGGGGAGGAGCGCGGTCTTGTCGCTGAGGGCGTGGGCGAGGGTGGCGCGGCCGGGGGCGATGGCGCCGCCGATGTAGGCGCCCCTGGCGTCGATGACATCAAAGGTGGCGGCGGTGCCGAAATCCGCGGCGATGGCCGGCGCGCCGTGGAGGCGTGCGGCGGCGATGGCGTTGGCGAGGCGGTCGGCGCCGAGCGTGCGGGTGCCGGGGTAGCGCAGGGGGATGCCGCACGGGCTTTGGTGCGAGAGGAAGTGGGTGGCGGGCAGGGCGCGGGCCAAGGTGCGTCGCGCGGCGGGCACGACGCAGGAGGCGACGACGCTCCCCGGGGAACCGGCCGCCCGCCAGGCGCGGCGCCATCGGGCGACGGTCCAATCGGCGGTCGGGTATCGGCGCACTCGCCCGAGGCGGCGGCCGCGCGCCGTCGCGCATTTGGTGAAGGTGTTGCTGATGTCGATCAGCCATGCGGTGGGTTGGGTGGGCATCAGCCGGTCTCCGTGTGCAAGATCTCGCCCCCGTGGATCGGGTGCAGATTGCCAGATGCGTCGCGGACGAGAAGGGCGCCGTCGTCGCCGATGGATTCGGCCCTGCCGCGCAGGGGCTCCTGGCCATCGCGCCACTCGACCTCGCGCCCGAGCGTGAGGCATCGCCGGATCCAGCGTTCCCGGATGGGCCCGAAGGGCCCGTGGCAACCCGCGGCGAGACGATCCAGGACCGCCGCGGCCAGCGCGGCACGTCCGGGTGGCTGGCCCGATTCTATCGCAAGGGAGGTGGCGGTGTCCCGAAGCTCTGCGGGAAAATCTTCCGGGCGATGCGCGACGTTGATCCCGATCCCGACGACGGCGAAATCGATGTGGCCGCCGGTGCAGCGGAGCTCGGTGAGGATGCCGGCGAGCTTGCGCCGCCCGATCCAGATGTCGTTGGGCCATTTGATGGCGGCGGGGAGGCCGGCGAGGGCGACGGTCGCCTCGGCGACCGCCACCGCCGCGATGGCCGTGAGGCGGCCCGCCTCAGCCGGTGGCCACGCCGGTCGAAGCAGCGCGGAAAACCAGAGGCCCGCGCCAGCGCTGGATTCCCACCGCCGCCGCAGGCGGCCACGGCCCCGCGTCTGCGTCTCCGCGAACACCGCCAGCCCCTCCGCCGCGCCGGCGCGACCCGCCGCGTCCGCGATGTCGTTGGTCGATGCCGTCTCGCGGAAGAACTGCACGCGCCACGCGATCGGCCCAGGTCGGAGGGAGGCCTCGATGGCTTCGGCGCTGAGGGTATCGGCCACGCCCTCTAGCATACCGAATTTTCCCGGGGCACAAGCCAGTCATGAAAGATCCCGTGCCCCGCAGGTGGGGTGACAGCCGTAGCGAAGGGCCTTCGCCCTTCGGCGGTGGCCCCGTGGGTCGCCGAAGCCCGAAGGGGCTTCGCTACGGGCGAAGGCGTCGGCGGTAGCGAAGGGCTTGCGCCCTTCGGCGGTGGCCCCGTGGGTCGCCGAAGCCCGAAGGGGTTTCGCTACGGGCGAAGGCGTCGGCGGTAGCGAAGGGCTTGCGCCCTTCGGCCGGGGGCCCCGTGGGTCGCCGAAGCCCGAAGGGGCTTCGCTACGGGCGAAGGCGTCGGCGGTAGCGAAGGGCCTTCGCCCTTCGGCGGTGGCCCCGTGGGTCGCCGAAGCCCGAAGGGGCTTCGCTACGGGCGAGCGGCTTCGCTACGGGCGAGGGGCTTCGCTACGGGCGAGCGGCTCCGCCACGGGGAAGGGACCGATGGCTGCCGGTCACCTTTGACGTATGCCCTGTGCCTTTGACGTATGCCCTTTGCCCTTTGACTTAGACAGACTCACGGCCCCGCGACACGGAAACCCTCGCGCTCGAGCATCGCGCGCAGGCGAGGCGCGACGTCGCCCTGGATCTCGATGGTCCCGCCCTCGCTGGAACCGCCGGTGCCAAGGGATCGCTTGAGGCGGGTGGCCAGTTCCGCGATGTGGGTCGAGGTCCATGTCCGCGGGAAACCCGAGATGACGAGGACCGTCTTTCCCCCGCGGCCCGACTTTTCCCTGCGGATGACGAGCCGGGCGCCCTGCGTCGGGGGGACACCGGGGTGCGGGTTCCCCTTTGGCGCCGGGGCGGGCGGGAGCCCTTCGAGGCCGAGGGTGGCGAAGGGCGATGCGAGCGGGGCGGCCGGCGCGGTGGTGTCGATGCGCCCCTTGGGTTTTTCCCGGGACATGATGGCCTCACTCCCTCCGGCGCCAGACGGTGGCCAGCGCGACCGACCACTGGAATTTCCGGGCGTGCTCGCGGATCAGGAATGGCATGTCGTGCGAGCCGATCGCCTGAAAGGCGGGATCCAGTTTTTCGTGCAGCGCGTCGATGGTGCGCAGCGGGCGGCCATCGACCAGGCGACCGCCGAGCCAATTTTCGCGAGGGGTGAAGCCCGGCATCCACGTGGCTGGGGTGGTGATGACCAGGGTGCCCCCCGGCCGCACGAGCGAGGGCAGGCGGGCGATGCAGGCGGCGGGATCCGAGAGCCGGTCGATGAGATTGGCCATCAGGACGATCCCGAACGTCCCGATGTCGTCGGGCAGGGAACAGGCGTCCCCGCGAGAGAATTGGATCGAGTCACGGGGGATGCCCGCCGGGACCCGCGCGATGGATGGCAGCGAGATGTCGCCCTCGACCGGCAACCGGTATCGAAGGCGCCCGTCGCGCTTCAGCGCGAGGCAGGCATCGACGAACGTCGCGGAGTAATCGATGCCGAGGACCTCGCCACAGCCGCGGCTGAGTTCGAAGGCGGCGCGGCCCACCGCGCACCCGAGGTCCAGCGCGCGGCCCCGGTGTGGCTCGGGCGTGGACTCGATGCAGAGCGAGGCGCAGCGCGCGGGAAATTCCAGCGATCCGGGAGGCGGCGGCGCGTGCGGCGAAACCTCCCCCGCGTCCCCATAATGGAACAGGAGGTACTGCGCCAACAGGGCGCCCGACTCGTAGTACTGCGGCGTGGACATGCGGCAGCGCAAGTATCGCCCGATGCGCCGCGGGGCGCAATCCTGAGTTCGCCGCGCCGAAGCCCGAAGGGGCTTCGCTACGGGCGAGTGGCCTCGCGGCGGGGGAGCGCGCCGGCGGTAGCGAAGGGCCTTCGCCCTTCGGCGGTGGCCCTGCGGGGCGCCGAAGCCCGAAGGGGCTTCGCTACGGGCGAGGGGCCTCGCGGCGGGCGAGGGCGGCTACGCCGCCAGCAGGGAATATATATATTCTGCGGGCTCGTAGTCGCGCATGAGGACGGTGGTCTTCCCGTCGCGGAACAGGCGGACCTCGGGGACCTGGATCTCCGGGGTTTTATGCGGCGCGAAGAGGATGTCGTCGTGGGTGGCGTGCTTCGCCTCGGCGAACTTGTCGGGCGTTAGGTGGCCGCCGAGGTGGTCGCTGCGGCCCGTGGCGACGTGGACGGTGCCGAGCACCTTCTCATCCTGGATGTCGCGGCCGGCCCAGGGGAGCCGCTGGGTGCCGAAGCCCAGTTCTCCCAGTTCGCCGGTGACGGGGTCGGAGGCGAGGCGCGCGCGGTGCTCGGCGAGCGTGGCCTCGTTGCCGGAGAGCCGCGTCGCGCCCACGATGCGCCCGCCCGCCACCCGCATGATGCCGATGGTGCCATCCTCGTACTTCATCGGGAATTCGCCCTCCGCGCCCTCGGGGACGAAATAGACCTCGCCGGCCGGGAGGTTGGCCACGTCGGGCGTCTTGCCCCGGCAGAGGCCATGGCTCTTCTGCGCCTCCTGACCGCCCAGGATCAGGCGCAGCGTGTGCCGCTTCCCGCCGACCGCGAAGTCGATCTCGACCGCCTCGGCCCGCGTCAGCCCCAGGCGCAGCTTCTCCGCCTCGCGGCTCACCTCGTTGTAATCCACGGCCAGTCCCGTGCGCAGGATGGTCTCGTTGAGGCCATGGAGCGTCGCGCCCCGAAAGCCGAACCGCTTGGCGTGCGCGGTCAGCGGCGCCGTCGCCGAAAACGTCGAGATGCAGAGGATGATGTCATAGTTCGGGTAAATGTCGCGGCCCAGGCTCCTCCGGGCGCCGGAGGCGTCGATCGCCTCGTCGGGGAGATCGAGGTTGCTGCCGCCGGTGACCCGGTACGCGTACATCTCGCCGCCTCGGAGCCCCAGCGCCCCCAGCGCGTGATCCCTCAGGCCCAGATAAAAGACGTCGTGCGCGTGCCTCTGTATGGTCAGCGCCGGATCCTTCAAGAAGGCGAAGTCCTTCATCCGCGCGGGGTCGTCGAGGTCGATCAGCAGCGCGATTCTCTCGCCGCCCTCCGGCTCGAACACGGTGCGCAGCAGCCGGCAAAGATCGAATTCGGGGAAGTGCTTCGGGATTTCCATGGGCGAATAATGCCCCACATCGCGACGCTGCCAAGCCCGCCGATATGAGGGATGGACCCCGCCCGAGCGCCGATCGCCTAAGGCGATCGCGAGCCCGTCGGCGGTAGCGAAGGGCCTTCGCCCTTCGGCGGTGGCCCCGCGGGTCGCCGAAGCCCGAAGGGGCTTCGCTACGGGCGAGTGGCCTCGCGGCGGGGGAGCGCGCCGGCGGTAGCGAAGGGCCTTCGCCCTTCGGCGGTGGCCCCGCGGGTCGCCGAAGCCCGAAGGGGCTTCGCTACGGGCGAGTGGCCTCGCGGCGGGGGAGCGCGCCGGCGGTAGCGAAGGGCCTTCGCCCTTCGGCGGTGGCCCTGCGCCCCGCATTCGACCCCAAAAGTGGTTGACCCCGCGCGGCGCGGTGCGTTAGTTTGATCCTTATGCGAGTCCACACCGCCCTCTTCTCCGCCATGGCCCTCGGGATCCTGACGTCCGCGCCGCGCGACCTCCGCGCGCAGCGCACCGAGGACTTCAAGATCGAGGACATCGAGGTCGATTTCCAGCGTTTCAAGGGCAGCGCGGGCGCCTGGCCGAAAAAGAAACCCGGCGTGCTGCGGATCGACGAGTGGATGCAGGTCGAGGTGAAGTTCCGCGCCGAGCCGAAGGACATCGAGGGAAAATTCCTCGACGAGATCGAGGTGCGGATCCACGTGCTGACCCCGGACGACCCGAATGGCCTCTTCAAGCGCGAGGTCTACACCGCCGAGATCCGGTACGCGCCGGTGCCCAAGAGCAACGAGATCTTTGCGGTCGCCTACCTCCCACCGGCCGTGGTCGAGATGCACGGCGGCCGCGCCGCGCTGCAGAATGGCTGCAACGTCGCCGCCGAGGTCTTCTTCAAGGGCCGCCCCGTGGCGGAATTGGAACTCAAGAGCAAGGGCGAGCGCGCCGGCGAGGAGAACTGGTACACCCGCGGCGGCAAGAAGGACGTCCTGCTCAATCGCCGCAAGACGCCGTTCTTCCTCGATGCCTGGGACCGGTACCTGCCCGAGGTCGAGCCGGGCCGATAGGCCCCAGCGGAGGAAAGCCCCACACGCCGGACCCCTGACGACATGAGCAAGCCGACCATCGCAGCCATCGATCTGGGAACCATGACCGTGCGGGTCGGCCTCTATCGGCCGCACGACCGCGGGCTCATGCTCACCGGGTTCTCCGTCGCGGAGATGCCCCCCGACACCGGCGACGAGACCGCCCGGACGGGCGCGATCATCGCCGCCCTGCGCACCGCGCTCTCCGGCGTGGACCGCAGCTCCCTCAGGCTGTCCTACGCGATCTCCGGCCAGACGGTCTTTACCCGGTTCGTCAAGCTCCCGCCCTCGCCGCCGGACCAGGTGGCGCAGATGGTCCGCTTCGAGGCCCAGCAGAACGTCCCGTTCCCGATGGCCGATGTCGTCTGGGATTACCAGCTCATGCGCCAGTCGTCCGAGAGCGACATGGAGGCCATCATCGTCGCCATCAAGGCCGACATCCTCGACCGCCTCAACGCCGCGGTCGTCTCCGTCGCCTGCCTGCCGCAGCGGGTGGACGTCGCCCCCCTGGCGCTGTTCAATTCCGTGCGCTTCAATTACGCCGATTGGCGCGATACCCTCCTGGTGCTCGATATCGGCGCGAAATCCACCAACCTCATCTTCATCGAGGAGGGCAAGGCCTTCGTCCGCGGCGTCCCCATCGCCGGCAACCAGATCACCCAGGCCCTGGCCAAGGACATGAACCTCACCCTCGAGCAGGCCGAGGTCCTCAAGAGGCTCAAGGGATTCGTCGGGCTCGGCGGCGCCTACGAGGATCCCGCCGACGACGAGGCCGCGCGCGCCTCGAAGGTCATCCGCGGCGCAATGACGCGCCTCCACAGCGAGATCACCCGGTCGATCAATTTCTACAAGGGGCAGCAGGGGGGCGGGGATCCCGCGCGCGTGCTGCTCACCGGCGGCTCCAGCGTCCTGCCCTACATGGATCTCTTCTTCCAGGACAAGCTCGGCATCCCGGTGGCGATGTTCAATCCCTTCCGCAACCTCGCCGTCGGCCCGGGCGTCGACCGGGCGAACCTCTCCAAATCCGCCCACCTCCTCGGCGAGACCGTGGGCATCGCGCTGCGCGAGATCGGGGAATGCCCCATCGAGGTCGATCTGGTGCCGCAGGTCTCCCGGGCCAAACGCGAGGCCCGCGAGAAGGCCTTTGCCGGGTTCGGCATCTTCGCCGCGATCCTGCTGCTCTTCGGTTGCCTCGGGGCCGCGAAGATGGTGCGCGCCAAGGCCACCGAAGGCCGCCTCGCGGCCGAGTCGGAGGAACTCCGGAAACTCAAGGCCGAGGCCTCGAAACTCGAGACCCACGAGGGCTCCTTCCAGGCGAATTCCATCCGCGCCAACCAACTGCTCGAGTTGGCCCGCCGCCGCCTGCTCTGGGCCCGGCTCTGCGACGAGCTGAACAAGATCGTCCCGGTGGGCATCTGGGTCACGCGCATGGAACCCGCAATCAATGGCGCCCCGGCCGACTTCCTCGCCCCGGCCCCGGCCCCGGCCCAGCCGGGAGAGTTGCCCGGGGTCGTCGCCGCCAACGAGCTGGTCATCAAGGGGTTCTACGAGGCATACGACAAGGATGCGCTGGAGAATCCCGACCAGGCCGTCGGCGAGCGCGCGATCCGCGATTTCTTGGAACGGATGACGAAATCGGCGCTATTCGACATGACCACGAAGGACATCCAGGACCCCCAGCGCGTCACCACGCAGATCAAGGTGGCCGGCGCCAAACAGCTCGCGCTGGAGTTCCAGGTCCGCGCCAAACTCAAGGAGCCGGTGCCGCTGTCGCCCTGATTTTACGCCATGGATTGGTTTAAAAAGAATCCCTTTTGGAGCTCGGTGGGCATCGCGGTGCTGCTGGGCGTGATCGGCGGCGGGTTGTTCTGGCGCTGGGCCGCCGGGCGGTCGCAGGCGTTGGATGAGGAATTGGCCTCGGCGCGCTCGCAGATCGCGCGGCTGAAGAGCCGCGGCGTGTTCCCGAGCCCGGAGAACGTCGCGCTGTTCAACCAGATCAACGCGAGGCTGGGCGAGTATCTGGCGCCGGCCGAGGAGCGGATGCGGCAGGGCCAGATCCCGCTGGAGAACGTCGGCCCGCTGGAGTTCAAGCGCCGGCTCCGGCTGGCGATCGACAACCTCACCGCCGAGGCCAAGCGGGGCATCGGCCAGGAGACCAGGCTGCCGGAGGGCTTCACCTTCGGGTTCTCGCAATATGTCGCCGCGGCGATCCCCGCTCCCGAGGCGATCCCGGCGCTGATGCAGCAGGTCGCCGCCGTCCAGGAGATCACGAGGATCCTCTACGAGGCCAACACCGAGGAGATCCTCTCGGTGCGGCGCTGGCCGGTGGAGAATTTTGTGGCGAAGCCGGCGGAGGGCGAGGAGGAGGCGGCCCGCCCGGGACGCCCCCCGGTCGCGCCCAAGGGCAAGGCGGCCCCCGCGGCGGCGCCCGCCTCGGCCCCCGCGGTCGGCGACCTGCTGCCGGCCATCGACGCCAACCCGGATTGGCTCGCCTATCGCTCGGTCCCCATGGAGTTCACCTTCGTCACCGACGCCGAGAAGCTCCGCCGCTTCATGAACCGGCTGCTCGATCCTTCGGTGACCAAGCCGTTCTACGTCATCCGCGCGATGCGGGTCGTCAACCGCCGCGACGCGCCCCCCACCATCGATACCCTGAAGGAACAGGCCGCCGCCGCCGCCGCCGGCGGGCAGTCCCTCGGGATGAATTTCATCCTCGGCACCGAGAGGATAGCGGTCACGATGCGCATCGATTACGTGGAACTCAAGGCCCCCGCCGCGGCCGCGGCACCCGAGGCCCCCGCCGGGGGCAGGGCGGGGAAGGGGAGCAAGCAATGAGCTGGGCCAGCGACAACGCAGACAAGCTGGTGCTGTCCGGGGCATTTGTGGCCCTCGCCGCCACCGCGGCGCTCACCGCGCTAAATTTCACCACCGCCGACGCGCCCAGCGGCGCCGCCGCCAGGGCGCCGAAATCCGCCGAGGGCGCCTTCGAGGTCGGCCAATATGCGGACATCGCCGGAAAGATCACCACCGTCTTCCCATGGAAACAGCCGGAGACCGGACACCGGTTGTTCATTTCCCGATTCGTCCGATGGGACGCCAAGAGTCAGCTCATCCGCGTCTTCGACCCGAAGGAGCCGCTGGACGATGGCATCCCGCCCATCTGGAAGCAGAAGTACGGGTTTCCCGTCGATGACGTGAACGTCCAGTTCCAGGACCCGGACCAGGATGGCTTCAGCAACAAGGAGGAGTACGTCGCCAAGACCGAGCCGCTGGTGAAGGAGTCGCACCCGCCATTCCTGGTCAAGCTCAAGGTCCTCCAGTACAGCCCCAAGCCCTTCCACGTCGACGTCCGTTCCTATCAGGAACTCGATGGCGCGATGACCGTCATGGTCGAACTGCCCGACTCCCCCGACCCGAAAAAGAAGCGCATCCGCGTCAAGAAGGGCGACAGCTTCTTCAATTGGAAGGTCGAGGACTTCCGCAAGATCGTGCAGAAGAAATTCAACCCGAAGATTGGCGCCGAGATCGAGATGGACGAGTCGGAGCTGGACCTGGCCAACGAGGTCACCGGCGAGAAGATCACCGTCCTGTTCAAGCAAAAGTACAACGCCGCGATCCACGAGGGGACCCTGGCCTACCTCATCGACAAGGCGCAGATCCCCGTCTCCAAGGGGCGCGAGTTCGAGTTCCTCGGCGCGAAATATCGCCTGCTCTCCATCGACGAGAATGGCGCGAAAGTCGCCGCCGCCGACGGCAAGGAGTATACCCTCGCGCCCGTGGTGCCCGAGGATCTCGTGACCCTCGGCCTCGCCCCGGCGCCAGGCGCCGAGAATATCGAGGGCGCCCCGCCCTCCGAGATGCCCGCCCCCGGCGCGGGCCCGCCCGTTACACCGTCGGCGGGTCCCCCGGTGACGCCGTCCCCCGGCCCCCCCACGACCCCGTAGCGCGGCGCCCTCGCCGTCCGTCCCGTAGCGAAGCCCTCGCCGTCCGTAGCGAAGCCCCTTCGGGCTTCGGCGTCGGCCCGGTCCGCCGCCGAAGGGCGAAGGCCCTTCGCTACGGGCGCGCGAGCAGCGTGGGCCCCGCCCGTCGTAGCGAAGCCCCTTCGGGCTTCGGCGCCGGCCCGGTCCGCCGGCCGAAGGGCGAAGGCCCTTCGCTACGAGCGCGCGAGCACCGTGGGCCCCGCCCGTCGTAGCGAAGCCCCTTCGGGCTTCGGCGTGGGCCCGGTCCGCCGCCGAAGGGCGAAGGCCCTTCGCTACGAGCGCGCGAGCACCGTGGACCCCGTCCGTCGTAGCGAAGCCCCTTCGGGCTTCGGCGTGGGCCCGGTCCGCCGCCGAAGGGCGAAGGCCCTTCGCTACGGGCGCGCGAGCAGCGTGGGCCCCGCCCGTCGTAGCGAAGCCCCTTCGGGCTTCGGCGCCGGCCCGGTCCGCCGGCCGAAGGGCGAAGGCCCTTCGCTACGGGCGCGCGGGCAGCGTGGGTCCCCGTGGGCCCCGCCCGTCGTAGCGAAGCCCCTTCGGGCTTCGGCGCCGGCCCCCAATGCCGATCTTGCTTCTGGCTGCCGACCTACCTTACCCTGATCATCGTGCTTGGGAGCCATAGAGCGGGGGCTTTGCCCTCGGGCCATCTCCGCCGTTTGGGTGCCGCCCACTATCAGAATCTGGCGGCGGTCCACTGGTCGATGACCATCGACCAGCGGGCCGCGGGCTGGCTCGATGCGCTATTTCACGCGCGCCTGCGCGAGGCGATGGCCCACACACTTCACCGCTATCGCCTGCTCTGTCCGGCCTATTGCCTGATGCCGGACCACGGGCATTTCGTCTGGATGGGAACCGGCGACGCGAGCGATCAACTCCGCGCCTCGGGATTTTTTCGCAGAGAATGGAACGCGTTGATGGGAATAGGGTTGCGCCTTCAGAAGCAGGCCTACGATCACGTCTGCCGGGAGGACGAACGCGGGCGCGAGGCCTTCCGACGCGCCTGCCATTACGTGATGGATAACCCCGTGCGTGCGGGCCTCGTCGAGCGGTTTGAATGCTGGCCATTCCTCGGCGCGATGGCCCCCGGCTATCCGAGGCTCGATCCCCGGGGAGCGGCTTTCTGGGACCGATTCTGGAAGATCTACGAGATCGAGACGCGGCCCGCCCGTCCCGTAGCGAAGCCCCTTCGGGCTTCGAAGGGCGAAGGCCCTTCGCTACGGGCGCGCGGGCAGCGTGGGCCCCATCCGTCGTAGCGAAGCCCCTTCGGGCTTCGGCGCCGGCCCGGTCCGCCGGCCGAAGGGCGAAGGCCCTTCGCTACGGGCGCGCGGGCAGCGTGGGCCCCGCCCGTCGTAGCGAAGCCCCTTCGGGCTTCGGCGCCGGCCCTGCCCCGCCGGCCGAA
>CAZYWZ010000028.1:0-63143 GCA_964651705.1 uncultured Verrucomicrobiales bacterium | reverse complement strand
TGAACCCGATGTCCACGGAGAAAAAAGTGTCAAACGGAAATCAGGACGTGACAGGCCGAAGTCGGAATCGGCTTCGCTACAGTCGTCTGCCCCGCCTGCGGGGCATGGGATCTTGCTCAAAATTCCGGGCGTAGCCACGGTCGTCAGACCGTGGACGCGCAGGCCGAGCGCCCGGGCCCATTTGTTACCGGATGGGCTACATCGGCAATCCCTGACTTAACTTCGCCCCCAGGGCGAGGCCCTGCATCAGGCAATCCGGCAACGAGATCCCGCCGCGGTAGTTGCCCGCGAGGTGGAGGCCGGGGCACTGTTTTTCGGCGGCTTCGCAGGCGGCGAGGAATCGGTCGTGGCCGGCCTCGTACTGGGGGATGGCCTCGGGCCAGCGGGTGACGCGGTGGAACACGGGGGTGCCCTGGATTCCGAGCAGGGGGGTGATGTCGTAGAGGACGGCGGCGGCGAGGTCGCGGTCGTTGAGTTCCAGGACCGCGGGGTCCTTGCGGCCTCCGATGAAAGCGGTGAGCAGGGCATGGCCTTCCGGGGCGCGGCCGGGGAAGAGCGTCGAGGAGAAGAGGACCCCGAGGGTGCGGATGCCTCGGGCGCGGGAGATGAGCGCGCCAAAACCATCGAGGGGGTGGGCGACTTGCTCGCGGCGGTAGCCGAGGTGCACGACGCACATCGGGGCCTGCGGGATCTCGGCGAGGGTCTTCGCGGGTTCGGCGAGCGGGCCGGCGAGGCGGGCGGCCTCGCGGGCGGGCGTTGCCACGACCACGTGGTCCGCCTCATGCGTCGCGCCCTCGGCACGGGCGATGAAGCGGTCGCCCTGGCGCACGATCGACTCGATGCGGCAGGAGGGGTGGAACGACGTCTGCAGGGGGGCGGTCAGGATCTTGAATAGTTCCGCAAATCCTCCGTGCCACGAGACGAGCCGGCTCTTGGTGCGCGGCGGCCCGCCCTCGCGCCGGCGGGCCCTGGCCTTGCCGATGAAGCCCCGGACGATCCCGCCGTACCGGCGTTCCATCTGAAAAATGGCGGGCATCGCGTGGCGCATGACGAGGCGCGAGGGATTCCCCGCATAGATCCCCGACACGAAGGGATCCAGGAACTCGCGGGCGGCCCCGGGGCCGATGCGGCGCTGGAAGAATGACAGGACGGATTCGTCGTCGTCGGTGCCCTTCGGGGCGAAGAGGTCGCCGAGCACGCGCAATTTGCCCCACGGGGTGAGCAAGGGGGTGCCGATCAGGCCCGGCGGCGCGGTGGGGATGGGCAGGAGGCGCCCGTCGCGGACCAGGAAGCGGCGCTTGGCATTCGGCGCGGCATCGATGGCGGCGGCGAGGGCGCCATGTTTTTCGAGGAAGGCGACGACTTCGGGCTTCGAGAGCAGGGCCGTGTTCGGGCCCGCCTCGCAGAGGAAGCCTTCATCGAGGAAGGTGCGCGCCGAGCCGCCGGGGGCGGGATCCTCGGTGACGACCGTCACGGACCAACCCGCCTCGCGCAGGGTGAGGGCCGCGCCGAGGCCGGTGGCGCCGGCGCCGATGATGAGGGCGGAGCGGGGATCTGGGTTTCCGGGTGCCATGGGGGTAGGGTAAGGGCAAAGGGCAAAGGTCAAAAGTCAAAACCACGGGGGGTGTCTCAAAGGTCGTGGCGGCCCCGGGTGAATTTGGCCCTGGAAGAGTCGATGGAACCGCCCTGTTGAGGCCTTCTCGCCCGGGCCCGCGAGCACCTGTGACCTATCACCTGTGGCTTTGCCCTTTGCCCTATGACTTTTGACCTAAATAGTCCTCGACCCGGCGCTGGAGGAACTCCACCCACATGGGGTGCTCATTCAAGCACGGGATGAGTTCGAAGGATTGGCCGCCGGCTTCGAGGAAGGTCTTTTTGCCGGCGACGCCGAGTTCCTCGAGGGTCTCGAGGCAATCGGAGACAAAGGCGGGGGAGATGAGCCGGAGGCGGCGGACGCCGGACCTGGCCAGGCGCTCGAGTTCGAAGTCGGTGTAGGGCGCGAGCCACGGGTCCTTGCCGAGGCGCGACTGGAAAGAGACGGAGTAGGTTCCTTCCTCGAGACCGGCGGCGGCGGCGAAGGCCCGCGTCGTCGCGAAGACCTGGTGGCGGTAGCACACCTCGTGGACGGGGTGCGGCGTCTCGCAGCAATCGGGGCGCGCGAGACAGTGCGAGCCGGAGGCGTCGGCCTTCCGGCAGTGGCGCTCGGGGATGCCGTGGTATGAGAAAAGCAGGTAGCCGGAGGGCGCGGCGGGGTCCAGCCAGGGCCGCGCGCTCCCCACGAGCGCGGCGATATATTCCGGGTGCTGGTAGAATGGCGGCTGCACGGTCAGGCGGCAGCGCGGGGCCGCGCGGCGCAGGACCTCGCGCACCCGGACCACGACGGTCTCGTAGCTCGACATCGCGTAGTGCGGGTAGAGGGGGATCAGGAAGATGTCGTCGATCCCTTCGGCGGCGAGTCTGCCGATGACGTCCGGGATCGAAGGGTTGCCGTAGCGCATCGCCAGGGCGACGGGCGCCCCGACGCGCGCGGCCAGCAGGTCGCGCAGTTTCTGGCTGCTGACGATCAAGGGGGAACCCCCCGCGGTCCAGATGGAGTGGTACGCCTCGGCGGAATTGTGGACGCGCTTGGGGATGATCGCGCCTCGCACCAGGAGTTGGCGCAGGGGCCACGGGATATCGATCACCCGCGGGTCCAGCAGGAACTCGGTCAGGTAGCGCCGCACGTCGGGCACCGATGGCGAATCGGGCGAGCCCAGATTCACCAAGAGGACCGCTCGGCGGGGAGGGGCATCGGGTGCAGGCATGGCAAGAGGATAGGGCGGTTCTTTGTCGGGCGCAACGGTCCCGAAATGGATGGAATGTGTCTTGGTCGCGCGGATCACTTCACGGCCGATTGCGGCGCGCGCCCCAGCCTGCGCCCCAGCCTTGACAGGGGCGTTTGCGACGCTAGATGTTCTGCGTGCGTAGAGCGCACAATTCTTTCGAACGGAGGCTGTTGCGTTGAATCGTCTGGTGGACATGGGTGCCCCTGGGTTCTGTGGGATCGTGGGGGCGATCGACGAGGCGTCACCCTTTGGGCGGCGCTTGCGGGAGATGGGTATCCGGGAGGGGGAGTCCTTCGAGTGGGTTTCTGGGGAGGATCCGGTGCTGTTGCGTTGCGGGAGCTCGCGTCTGGCGGTGTGCCGGGAGATGCTGGGGGCGGTCCTGGTCTGCCGGTGCCGTGCGGCGGGGGTGGAGTGCGGGATGAATGGGGCGGCGGCGAGGTGCCCGGAGCCATGCGGTTCCCTGCGGCGGGTGTTGTGCCGGTGGGCGCATCGTGCCATGGCGATGCTCGGGCGGTCATGAGGGTGCTAAGTGAACTCCCGCTGGGTGCGCGGGGCCGGGTGGTGGCCATCGACGCGGTGTCCGGGTCGTCTCAGCGGCTGATGGCGCTGGGGTTTCTGCCGGATATCGATATCAAGGTGGTCGGGGTGGCGCCATTCGGGGATCCGATCACGGTGGAGATCCGGGGCCGGAGGGTGAGCCTCCGGCGCGGGGATGCCGCGGCGGTGCAGGTGCAGGTTTGCTAGGTGCAGGTTTGCTATTGACGTCCTGAGGGGCGGTGCTTTCCTCTTTCGTTTGCCCCGGTCCCCTACGGCCCGGGGCTAACGGTATCTATTGGTCAAAATTCGGAGCAGCGCATATGGCAAAGGCGATCGATCTGAAGGCGTACGAGAGGGTGGCGAAGGGCCGCGGGCCGGTGGGCAGGCTGCGGCGCGGGGGCCGGGTGCCGGCCGTGCTCTACGGGAAGCGGACCGACTCGATATCCCTCGAGGTGGGCGAGAAGGAACTGAACGCGGCGATCCATGGCACGGCCAGCGAGAACGTGTTGCTGGACCTCGAGATGGACCTGGGCGACAAGGGGGCGAAGAAGACCACGGCGTTCGTGCAGCACGTGCACCACGACCCGCTCACGGGCAAGATCCTCCACGTGGACCTGCACGAGATCGCGGCGGACGAGAAGCTCAAGGCCCACGTCCCGCTGCGGGCGCTGGGCGAGCCGATCGGGGTGAAGACCTTTGGCGGCATCCTGGAGAACGTCCTTCGCGACCTGCATGTCGAGTGCCTGCCGAAGGACCTGCCGGACATCATCGAGGTGGACGTGAGCGGCCTGAACGTGGGGCAGAGCATCCACGTCAACGAGATCGCGGTTCCCGGGGGCGTGGCGGTGCTCAACGCCGGCGACGTGGTCGTATTTGCGGTGGCGGCACCGACGGTGGCCGAAGAGCCGACCCCGGCGGCGGAGGCCGCGCCCGCGGGCGAGGGCGCTGCCCCGGCCGCCCCGGCGGCGGCCGGCGACGAAGGCAAGGAAGGCAAGGGCAAGGGTTGATCCCGGTCCTGGAGCGGAGGAATCGGACGGGTGGTGCGCGTGGTGGCGGGTCTTGGCAATCCTGGCGCGGAGTACGAGGAGACGCGCCACAACATCGGCTACGTGGTCTTGGACTGCGTGGCCGGGAGGCGCGGTGCGCTCTGGCGCGAGCAGCGCTGGTGCAAGGCCGCGGTCGCCGAGACCAATTTTGGCTCGGCGGAGGGCCCGCGGATCCCGGTGTGGCTCCTGAAGCCGCGCACCTTCATGAATCACTCGGGCGACGCGCTGGCGTCGTTCTGCAAGGACCGGGGCGTGAATCCCGAGGAGGTGCTCGTGGTGCTCGATGACACCGCGCTGGAACTGGGCCGGATGCGGCTGCGGCAGAGCGGCAGCGCCGGGGGCCACAACGGCCTCAAGTCGATCGAGGAGCGCCTCGGCACCCGGGAGTACCCGCGGCTGCGGTGCGGGGTCGGATCGCCGCGCCGGGGCGCCGACATGGCCGGCTACGTGCTGGACCGGTTCTCCGCGGCGGAGGGGCCGCGGGTGGACGACCTGATCGACCGGGCGAGCCAGGCGATCGAGGCCGCCTGCACCTTGGGATTGACTGCGGCGATGAACGAATTTAATCGGAGGTATGACACGGAGGGCGGAAACGGTTAATCCGTCCCGCCCTCGTCCTGCAACGCGATGACACCCACGGCACCTGAGATAGAGAACATGACAATCAAAGACTACGAGGCACTATACATTTTAGACACCCAGGGGAAGGACGAGGGGGTGGGGGACATCATAGCCCGGATCGAGGCGGAGATCCGCGACGCGGGAGGGGTCGTGCGCGGCGTGCAGAAGATGGACCGCCACCGCTTCGAGCGCGTGGCCGGCAAATTGGACAGCGGCTTCTTTGTCAACATCCAGTTCTCGGCGCCCTCCGACGCCTTGGACAAGATCCGCCCGAAACTCGCCTTCGACACGGAGGTTTTCCGGCAGTTTTACGTGAACGCGCGGCCCGGCGGGCGTCCGCCGGCCGGATCGTCGGTGGAGTAGGCGGGCGCGATGGCCTCCCTGAACAAAGTCTTCCTGATGGGGAACCTCACCCGGGATCCCGAGGTGCGGTACACGCCCAAGGGGACCGCGGTCGCCGACCTGGGCTTGGCGATCAACATGGTCTACCGGACGCAGGACGGGAGCGACCGGGAAGAGGTCGTCTACGTCGATGTCGTCACCTGGGGCCGGCAGGCCGAGACCTGCGGCCAATACCTTTCCAAGGGTTCGCCGGTCTTCGTGGAGGGCCGGCTCCAGTTGGACCAGTGGGAAGACAAGGACGGCCAGAAGCGGAGCCGCCTGCGGGTGCGCGCCGAGCGAGTGCAATTTTTGGGCCGGGGCAAGGCTGGCGAGCCCAAGGGCCCGGCGCCAAGCGCCGGGGAGCCGAGGCCCGCGCCGCCAGCCCCGGCCAACGAGGACGCCGGGCATCCGGAGGAGGACGACATCCCGTTCTAGGAATCCGACGGGTGCCGGCCGGGGGCTTTACCCGGTCGGCAGACAACCAATCAGAGGGACACGAAAAAGATGCAAACCGAAGTCATTCTCAAAGCGAAGGTCGAGGGCCTGGGGGCCGAGGCCGACCTGGTGAAGGTGCGGCCCGGCTACGCGAGGAATTATCTCATCCCGAGGGGGCTGGCGCTTCCGGCGACCAGCGCGGTCAAGCACCAGGTCGAGAAGCTCAAGCAGGCGCGCGCCGAGCGCGAGGCCCGCGAGCTCAACGAGGCCAACGCGCTGGCGACCCGGATCAACCGCATGACGCTGACGTTCCAGATGGCCGCCGGCGGCGAGGGGGAGAAGGTGTTCGGCTCGGTGACCGCCCACGACATCGTGGAGCGCCTGGCGAAGGAGAACGTCGCCCTGGATCGCAAGCGGCTGAAACTGCCGCATCCCATCAAGACGACCGGGGAGCACGCGATCGAGGTGCACCTGCACGCGGATGTGAAGGCCTCGCTGCGCGTGGTCCTCGAGGTCAAGCGCGCCGAGGGCGAGGTGGCCGAGGAGAAGGATCGCAAGGCCGCCAAGCGCCCGAAGAAGGGCGAGGCGGTCGAAGAGAAGGGCAAAGAGAAGGACAAGAAGACGAAAGATGCCGGCAAGGGCGCCAAGGGGCACAAGTCCAAGGGTGGCTGATCTGCCGGGATCGTCGGTGGGGGATGAGGGGTGGCTGACGCGACGCCGCAGGGGAAGAAGGGAGGCCGGGGCACCGGCGGGCGACGGCCCGGTGGGCCGGTCGAGATGCCGCGCACCTGGCCTGTCCCGCAAAGCATCGAGGCCGAAAGGGGCGTCCTCGGCTCGATGTTGCTCTCGCCGCGGGACGCCGCGGACGAGGCCCGCGAGAAGCTCTCCGACGAGGCGTTTTTCGACCCGAGGAATCAGGATATCTTTCGCGGCATCAAGGAGATCCTCGACCGCGGCGTGCAGCTGGACCTGTTGACCCTGCGCCAGTGGCTGGAGGACCGGGGGCTGTTGGAGCGCGTCGGGGGCGACGGCTATCTCGCCGAGCTGGTCACGGAGGTGCCCACGCCGTCGCACATCTATAGCTACATCGGCCTGGTCCGGGACAAGTACCTGCTGCGGCGGGCGGTCCAGTCCTGCGCGGAGATCGTCCATTTGGTGCACGAGGTGCCCGAGGAGCCCGCACCCGTGCTGGAGCGGGCCCAGGAGGCCTTTTTCGAGATCTCGTCGGAGAGCATCACCCGCGAGGCCCGGAGCACCAGCGAGCTGGCGGTGCCGGTGATGAGGTCGATCGAGGAGCGGGTCGAGCGCCGCAAGGCAGGGGACCCGATCACGGGCGTCCCGACGGGTTTCCTCGACTTCGACAACCTCACCGGCGGCCTGAACCCGGGCGAGATGATCGTGTTCGCCGCGCGCCCGGGGGTCGGCAAGACCTCCTTCGCGCTCAACATCGCCGAGCACGCGGCCGTCGAGGCGCGCCGCAAGGTGGGCATCTTTTCCCTCGAGATGACCGCCGAGCAGCTCATGCTCCGCCTCCTGGCCTCGCGGGCGCGCATCGACCTCTCCACCATCCGCAAGGGCTTCGTCAACGAGCACCAGTTCCACCGCCTCGCGCAGGTCACGGACGATTTCATGAAATCCGAGATCCTCATCGACGACGGCGTGGGGATCACCATGCAGCAGGTCCGGACGAAGGCGCGCCGGATGCAGCGCCGGCATGGCCTGGACCTCGTCATCATCGATTACCTCCAGCTCCTCCAGCCCGGCTCGGTCCGGCCCACCGAGAGCCGGCAGACCGAGGTGGCCGACATCTCTGGCTCCATCAAGGGCCTGGCCAAAGAGCTCTCCGTGCCGGTCATCGTCCTCTGCCAGCTGAACCGCAAGCCCGAGGAGCGCGGCGGCCAGCCCCGCCTCTCCGACCTCCGCGAGTCCGGCGCCATCGAGCAGGACGCGGACCTGGTCGGCCTGCTCTACCGTCCCGACATGTACCGGGAGGGGGATGGCGCCGAGGATCCGGCCCCGGTCGGGGAGGCCGTCCTCGACGTCCAAAAACACCGCAACGGGCCGACGCAAAAAATTGATTTGACCTTTCTTAAGCAGCTAACCAGATTCGAGACACGCGCCCGGGCCAGGGATGTGGACCCGGGGCAGGAGTGAAGGACGTTTTAGAGCCAGAAAGGTAAGGGATTGTCGTATGCATAGCGCATGGGTGAGGGCCGCCCGCAAGGTGGCGGCCGCAGGGTGGGTCTTGTGCGTGGCCCTGTCCGCCAACGCACAGCAATTGGTCCCTCCCCCCTCGCAGACGGACAACCGGGCCATTGGGCCGATCGTCCGGGAGATCGAGGTCGAATACGCCGGGCCGAAGGCGGTTAACGAGAGCGTGGTCCGTTCCAACATGAGGACCACGGTGGGGCAGCCTTTCTCTAAGGCGATCGTCGAGGAGGACGTGCGCAACCTGTACGCCACCGGCCTGTTCACGAACCTGCGGATCTATGACGAGCCGCTGGCCGAGGGCGTCAAGGTCGTCGTGATCGTCCAGCCCAAGCCGATGGTCAAGGAGGTCGTGCTGGCCGGGTTCTCGAAGATGGAGGAGAAGCGGCTCCGCAAGGAGATCGCGACCAGGGCGGGCGGCAATCTCAACGAGCAACAGATCGCGGCGGACGCCCGCAAGCTTCAGGAGTTTTACCAGAAACGCGGGTTCAAGGACGCCCGGGTGACGTACAACACCGAGGTCTCCGAGAGCACCGGGCGGGCGACGGTCACCTTCAACATCGACGAGGGCGAGAAGCGCCACGTGCGGAGCATCACCTTCGAGGGCAATGAGAAGTTCGACGACAAGAAGCTGCTGAAATCCAAGGTCTACATGGGCCAGGGGCAGTCGATGCCGATTTTCAAGACCAAGAAGCGGGGCATGTTCTCGTGGCTCTTCGGCACCGGGGTGGTGAAGGACGAGGAGTTCCAGGAGGACCTGCGCAAGCTGCGCCGGTACTACCAGAACGAGGGCTTCATCGACTTCGAGGTCAAGAACGTGGAGTTCCGTCCGGCCGAGGGCGAGGATTCGGTGGACATCGTGATCCATGTCGTCGAGGGCAACCAGTACCGGGTCGGCAGCCTCCAGATCGCGGGCCAGACGCTCTTCACCGAGGAGCAGATCCGCCGGCGGCTCAAGATGAAGGAGAACGACATCTTCTCGCCGATCACGATGGACGAGGACGTGGAGCGGGTGCGCGAGCTGTACGGCGGCGACGGCTACATCGACTCCAACGTGGCGACGCGGCAGATGCCGGCGGCGGAGTCGGGGAGGATGGACCTGAGCTACCGGATCTCCGAGGGGCCGCAGGTCTTCGTCGAGCGGATCATCATCCAGGGCAACAACAAGACCAAGGACAAGGTCATCCGCCGCGAGGTGGCGCTCGCGCCCGGCGACATCTACAGCACGGTCCGGGCCGACGCATCCAAGAGCCGGCTCCAGAACCTGAACTATTTCTCGAAGGTCGACATCAGCCCGCAGGACACCGCGATACCGAGCCGGAAGAACATGGTGATCAACGTCGAGGAGCAACGGACGGGCTCTTTCACGTTCGGGGCGGGATTCTCGACGATCGACAGCATCCTCGGTTTCGTGGAGCTGTCGCAGGGCAACTTCGACATCGCGAGCTGGCCGGGCTTCACCGGGGCGGGGCAGAAGTTCCGCCTGCGGCTGCAGTTTGGCGCGAAGCGGCAGGATTACATCGTGTCGTTCGTGGAGCCGTGGTTCCTGAACCAGCGCCTGGCGCTGGGCTTCGACGCTTTCTACCGGACCGCCAGCTACCTGAGCACGCTGTATGACGAGGACCGCTTCGGCTTCAGCACGCGGCTGAGCAAGTCCCTGAACCAGTTCCTGAGCGCGCGCGTGGTCTACCGCCTCGAGTCCATCGGCATCATGAACGTCGAGGACGGGGCCCCGGATCTCATCAAGGAGGAGGAGGGCCGGCGGCTGCGGAGCGCGGTCGAGGTGGGATTGACCCACGATACCCGGGACAGCGTGTTCCTCTCGCGGAAGGGCCACAAGGTCGACGTGTTCGCCGAGCTGGCGGGCGGGCCCTTCCTTGGGGAGACGGACATCTACCGCTTCGGCTTCGAGGCGCAGAAGTTCTTCCTCTTGCCAAAGGACCTGATCTTTTCGCTGCAGTTGGCCTCGGCCGTCGTCGACTCCTACGGCGACAGCGACCGCGTGCCCATCTTCGACCGGCTCTTCACCGGCGGCTCCAACACGATCCGCGGGTTCCGCTATCGCGACGTTGGCCCGAAGGATGAGGACGGCGTGCCCATCGGCGGCGGGACGATGGCCTACGGTAATGCCGAGCTGACCTTCCCGGTCATCGAGCGGATCCGCGGCGCGTTCTTCGTCGATGGCGGTTTCGCCAACGAGGGCGCGTGGAACTACGAGATGGACAACTTTAGCGTGGGCGCCGGGTTCGGTGTCCGCCTGAACCTGCCGATCGGGCCGCTGCGGCTCGACTACGGATTCCCGCTCGTCAGCGACGAGTTCAACGACAGGGGCGGTCAATTCCACTTCAATGTGGGATACCAGTTCTAATCGCGGAGAGACAAGCACAGGAGAGATAACGAAATTATGAAGAAGACTGCACTAGTGATTTTCGCCGCGCTGGGCCTGACGGCCGCGGCGCAGGCCCAGGGCAAGATCGGCACCGTGGACCTCAACAAGATCTTCGAGGGCTACTACAAGACGGAGCAGGCGAAAGCCACGGTCAACACGTTGCAGAACAACTACAACAACGACCGCAAGATCAAGACCGACGACTACGCCAAGCGGCGCGACGAGGTGGTGAAGCTTCGCGACGAGGCGAACAACCCGGCGCTGAGCGCGGACATCAAGCAGCAGAAGAACATGCTGCTGCAGGAGAAGGGCAAGGAGCTGCTGGCGCTGGAGCGCGAGATCATGGAGTTCGACCGGCAGCGCCGGGGGGACATCCAGCAGCAGATGCTGCGCATGCGCAACGAGATCGTGAAGGAGATCACCGACACGGTCCAGGTCATCGCCAAGGGGCAGGGGTTCTCTCTGGTGTTCGACCGGACGGGCCAGTCCATGGCGGCGGCGCCGCTGCTGGTGTTTGCGAATGAGGCGCTGGATTTCAGTCAGGTCGTGATCGACCAGCTCAATGCGGGCCGGCCTGCGGCGGGGGCGGCGGCCCCGGCACCCGCGGCACCCGCGGCGCCTGCGGCGCCGCGGTAAGTTGCCGGGTGGCCGAGTGACGACGGCCCTCGTGAAGACGGTCGGAGAGCTTGCCGCCCTCGTGGGCGGCGCGGTCGACGGGGATTCCGGGCGCGCCATTTCTGGGGTGGCGGGGCTTTCGGATGCGACCCCGGAGCATGTGTCCTTCCTGGCGAGCCCTCTGTACGTGCGTGCGGCGCGCGGGTCGAAGGCCGGGGCCATCGTGATCGGGCGCGACATGGCCCGTCCGACCGAGGGGGTGGCGCTGATACGGGTCGAGAATCCGTCGCTGGCATTTGCGCGGGTGTGCGAGATTTTCGCGCCGGAGGCGGTGCATTTCGAGCCCGGGGTGAGGCCGGGCGCCCACGTGTCGCCGGGCGCGGAAGTCGGCGAGGGTGCCAGCGTGCAAGCTGGGGCGGTGATCGAGGCCGGTGTCCGGATTGGTCGGCGCACGGTGATTGGCGCGAATTGTTACGTGGGGCACGGGACCCGGATTGGCGAGGACTGCCTTATCTATCCCAACGTGAGCATCCGGGAGCGGGTGACGATCGGCAATCGCGTGATCATCCATTGCGGTGCGGTGATCGGCGCGGACGGTTTTGGTTTTGACCTGTCATCTCCCGAGGCGCAGAAGATCCCCCAGATCGGGACGGTGCGCATCGACGATCGGGTGGAGATCGGGGCGAACGCGACGGTGGATCGGGCGCGCTTCGGCCAGACATGGATCCAGGAGGGGGCGAAGATCGACAACCTCGTGCAGGTCGCGCACAATGTGGTGATCGGGAAGCATTCGCTGATCGCGGCGCAGGCGGGGATCTCGGGAAGTTCGCGTCTTGGGCAGCGGGTGATTTTGGCGGGTCAGGCGGGCATTGCGGGTCACGTCGCGATCGGGGATGGGGCGATCGTGGCGGCGCAGGCGGGCGTGGGCAAGGACGTGCCGCCGAAGATTATGGTGGCGGGTTACCATGCCCAGCCCATCCGGCAGGAACAGAAGATGGAGGCGGCGATGCGGCGCCTCCCCGAACTCATTCAGCGGCTCCGCCGGGTGGAGGCGAGGCTCGGCGAACCTGCCTCCGATGGTTGAGAGGGAACCGCGGGGCCGCGTGGGGCGGGGTGGGCATCGCGCCGGGTGGCGCGCCGCCGCGCTCGCAGCGAGCCTCGTTTTTTTCGGGGCGTATTTTTTTTCTCCGGAGCTTTCGCCGTCTGCGGGTCGCCTGAGGCGTGTGATCGAGGGGGCGACGGGATGGGATGTGGGGACGGGGCCTGTCGCGGGCGACAGGCGGGGCGAGGGCCTCGGGGGAGCCGCGCCGGCGACATCGCCCCGGCAAGAGGGTTCCGCCGTAGCAGGGCGCTCGACACCGGTGCGGCCCGAGCCGCGGAAACCAACCCCCCCGCCGGCGCCGCCGCCGGAGCCCGCGTTGCCGCAACGCTATATCCCTTATGGGCGCATCGAGACGGCGAGGATTTTCAATGGCGTTCATCTCGAGGCGAAAGTGGCCACGGAACAGGGATCGGCGGCTTCCAAAGAGCGGGATTCGGATCCGAGCTATCGGGTCGCCCTCGACGTGCGGGTCAACGTTCCGACACCGGTCGATACGTTGGCCGGTCTGGCGCGTCTCAATCCCTCACTACCGGCGATGCTGCCGGGGCTCGGTCGGCTGATGCCCGGCGCCAAGGTTTCGGATTTTTTCCACGGCCTTTACGAGAGGAAGGTGGCGTATCTGCACGATCAGGTCGCGCGCCTAGACCAGATGGTCTCGCGCCACAATTTCTATGACTGCGAGACGATCCTGGAGTTGAAGGACCCCGGGACGGGCCGCAGGGTGCTGCTGGTCCAGGGCGAGATGGACGTCGTCTCCGACGGCTCGGATGGCGACCGGGGTGGTGCGATCGCCGCCGAGAGCGCAAACTATCAGCCCTTCACGAGTTACCGGTGGAAGAAGCGGACCGAAAGGCCGAACCCGTTTCTCGCCGACCGGAAGCGGCGCCTGGCGGAGGCCGAGCGGGAGTTCGCGATCAAAGGGTTGAGCGTCGAGCGAAATCGGCAGTTGCGTGCCACGATCGACCAGATGCGCCGGGAGATCGGCGATCTCGAGCGGTATAGCTTTCTGGTCGCGGAGCTGGATCCGTTCGTCGTGCTCCCGGGCTTCGTATTGAGATACGCCGACCATCCATACGCGCCGCGGTTTGGCGATCTGGCGGTCGTCATCCATGGCGGGCGTGCGTATCCGGCATTGCTTGGCGACGCGGGGCCGTCTTACAAGAGCGGCGAAGCCTCGCTCCGGATCGCGCGCGCCATCGATCCGAAGAGCGACCCCTACCGTCGCCCGGTCGCCGAGCTGACCGTGAGCTACCTTGTTTTTCCTCGGACGGCGTTTGATCCGGCGGGGCCACCCGACCTCGCGCGGTTGCGGGCGCGATGCATCGAACTGCTGGACGAGATCGGCGGTTTCCGAGGAGAGATGCACGATTGGGCGCCACCGCCACCGCCACCCGCGGTCACCAATGCAGCGCCCCCGGTCACCTCCAACGCGCCGCCCCCGGCGACGAATGCGGCGGCCGCGACCACGGTGACGAATGCCCCGGCCCCTGCCAACCCCTGACCTGAAACTTTGAACCACGGATATCGGGGTTGCCTGCGCCACGCGGAAACGTTTCCCCCCGGAATGACGCGGCGCGCTCCGGCAACACGCAACCTCTCTTGCCAAGGAGGCGGCCCATTTTTGGACTGCGGCGTTGCAGCGCCGCTTTGGATTGGTGCGTCGGGTCCTGTTGGAGAGTCTGGCGGCTGGAGAACACCGGGCCGTTCGGGGAAATCCAAAGCGGCGCTGCAACGCCGCAGTCCACATCGGCCCTTTGATTGATCCGAAGTTTTCCCATGAATGGTCGGGGTGGCGCGCCAATCCGCAAGGCTTCCGCTTGCGTGCGACGTGCGGACTGGAGGTTTCATTCTGGGCGTGTACCATTGGCCCGATGCATCGATGGGCCATCCACATAGTGGGCGCGGGGACCATGGGTTCCGGGATCGCGCACTGCGCCGCGATGGCGGAGCTGGAGGTGACCCTGATCGATGTGCGCGAGGATGCTCTGGGACGTGCGCGGCGGGCCATCCTGCGGGACGGGCGCCTGCTGGAGATGACGCGGCGCGGCGCCGGGGGCGGGGATGCCATCGACCGGATCACCATGACGACCGATGCGGCGGCGCTTGGGGCGGCGTCGTTCGTGATCGAGTCCGCCCCGGAGCGGCTCGCCGTCAAGGAGGCGATATTTCGCGAATTGGATGGCCGATGTCCTCCGGGGGCGGTGCTGGCCTCGGCAACATCGTCGATCCCGATCGATCTCATCGCGTCGTGGACGGGGCGACCGGATCGCGTGATCGGCCTGCATTTCATGAATCCGGTCCAGTGGAAGGATGCCGTCGAGCTGGTCTGCGGGAAGCGGACCTCGCAGGAGACTCGCGAAGCGGCGGAATCCGTGCTGCAGGCGATGGGGAAGAAGGGGATGCCCGCCCCGGACGGACCGGGCTTTGCCATCAACCGCATCCTGATGCGTGCCATCAACGAGGCGGCGCGCCTGGTGGGCGAGGGCGGGTGTCGCCCGCGTGCGCTGGATCGGCTGTTTCGCGACTGCCTGGGTCACCGCGGCGGCCCGCTGGAGACAGCCGACCTGATCGGTTTGGACAACGTTGTCGACACCTTGCGGGTTTTGGCGGATCTGACCGGCGACGACGGATTTCGGCCGTGCGACGCGCTGGAGCAAATGGTTTTTGCGGGAGCCCTCGGTCGCAAGTCCGGGCGAGGATTCTACGAGTATCCCGAGTCATGAGTGGACACGACGGAGTGGCTGGTGTTGCGGATCCGAGGCCGGTGATACGGGCGTTCTTGGAGCGGTTCATCGGAGAGCCGATCCGGGATGCGGATGACATCTTTGCCGCGGGGCATGTGGATTCGCTCTTCGCGATCCAGTTGGTGCTGCTGATCGAGCGGGAGTTCTCGATGCGGGTCGAGAGTCGGGATCTGGAGCTGGACAATTTTCGTTCGGTGGACGCGATGGCGACGTTCGTCTTGGGCAAGCTGGGCCGAGGTGCCTGATGGGCGAGAGCGACATCATGTCCGGACTGCAGGCCTTCGTGGCCCGGAGGGTGGCGCCATCGGCGGCGGCATGGGATCGTACCGGCGTCCTGCCCGCGGAGATTTTTCCGGAATTGGGCCGCTTCGGGTGGCTGGGCTCGTTCATCCCGGCGGGTGAGGGAGGTCCGGGGTTGGGCATGGTCGATTATGGGCGATTGCATGAGGCACTGGGGCGTGGCTGTTCCTCGTTGCGCTGTGCGCTGACCGCGCACGATATGGTGGCCTTTGTGCTGTGGCGCTGGGGGGATCCCGAGACGAAGCGCCGGTGGTTGCCGCGGATGTTGAGCGGTGAAGCGGTCGGGGCCTTCGCGCTGTCGGAGCGGCACGCGGGCAGCGACGTCGCCTCGATCCGGACGGTGCTGCGGCGGGAGGGGGACGATTGGATTCTATCGGGCGCGAAGCGGTGGGTCTCGAATGGCGAGCGCGCCGACATTTTCTTGGTATTTGCCGGCATGCCTGAGGGAGGGGTCGCCTTGTTGGTCCCCCGGGAAGTGGCGGGGATGACGATCCGGCCGATGGGGGCGCTGCTGGGCGTTCGGGCGGCCGGTGTCTGCGATGTGACCTTTGAGGGGTGTCGGCTCGGTCCCGACGCGATGATCGGGGGGCCCGGGACCGGCTTGCGTTTCGTGCTGCCGGCCGCGCTGGCGCTGGGACGCTATGCGGTCGCGTCGGGTTGCGTCGGCATGGCGCGACAATGCCTCGATTCCGCCATCGCCCACGCCACCCGGCGCAGGCAAGCCGGGGAACCGCTTGCGTCGCACCAGCTGGTATGCCGGATGCTCGGAAGGGCGGTGGCCGGCGTCCGTGCGGCGGGACTCGTCTGCCGCGCCTGCGGGGAACTGCTAGACAAGGGCGATCCGTTGGCGATCTCAGAGGCGGCGCTCGCGAAATACTTCGCCTGCAAGGTGGCGCGCGAGGTCGCTTCGGATGCGGTCCAGATCTTCGGGGGCGAAGGTTGCCTCGAGGGGAACGCAGTGGAACGGTTTTTTCGGGACTCGAAGGTGATGGAGATTATCGAGGGCACGAACGAGGTGCTGGAGCTGGTCTTGGCCCGGCACGGGATGCGACAGCGCGCTGGCCGGGGAGGGATCCATGGGGCCGGCTGACGCCGATTCCGGAAAGGTCCGCTCGACCTTGCCCAAGTGTGTCGTGTGGGATCTTGATGGGACCCTGTGGCTTGGGAGCCTGGCGGAGCGGGGTGACGTGAGTCCCCTGCCAGAAAGGGTCGGGCTGATCCATCGCCTGGATTCCCTGGGTGTCCTGCAGTCCATCGCGAGCCGAAACGAGCGGGCCAACGCGATGGAAATGCTCGCCCGCCATGGCCTCGCGGAGTTTTTCCTCCACGCGCAGATCGGTTGGTCCGACAAGTCGGCCTCGCTGAGGCGGATAGCGGATCGCCTCAACGTGGGCCTGGGCGCGCTGATCCTGGTGGATGACGATCCATATGAGCGCGCCGAGGTGCGCGCCGCAGCGGGACCGGCCAGGGCCGTGAGCGCCGAGGCATTGGCGCACCTCCTGCGCGAATGGGGCAAGGATGGTCGGCCCATGACCCCGGAGGCAAGCCGGCGGCGGGCCATGTATCTGGCGGACGCGGCACGCTCCGAGGCCGAGGAGCGGTTCACCGGGCCGCGGTCGGAGTTCCTCGCGTGGCTCGGGATACAGATGGCGATCCGGGTGGCGCGTCCGTCGGACATGGGCCGCGTGGTGGAGCTGGCGGAGCGCGCGAGCCAGATGAGCAGCGCCGGCGGGCGGGTCGATAGCGGATGGCTTGAGCGGGTCGGCGGTCTGCCTGGAGACCGCCTCCTGGTCGCATCACTGCGGGATCGGTTTGGCGACTATGGCACGATCGGGGTCGCCCTTTTGCGCGCCGATGGCCCGGTGCGGCAACTCTTGCTTTTCGCGGTCTCTTGTCGCGTGATGAACCGGGGCGCCGGGACCATTTTTCTGAACTGGATGTCGCGCCAGGCCGTGGCGAGAGGCGAGCGCATGGAGGTCGCGTTTCGCGGAGGGATGACCAACCGGCCGCTGCTGGTGACCCTGCGCCTGGCCGGTTTCCGGGAGGTGGGGTGCGAAGGCGAGGCGGTGACATTCGTCCACGATGGTAAAACCGTCCGGGAATGTCCGGCGCACGTGTGTCTGGCAGCGGAAGAGGAGGCGTGGTGAATCGGAGGGTCGTGGTATACGGGGCGGGGAATCTGGCTGGTTGGGTGTGCCCCGAGATCGCGCTGTGCGATGGCATGGAGGTGACGGCGTTCGTCGCGGATGATCCTGCGGGTGGAGCGCGGTCCTTTCTCGGGTTGCCCCTGTCGGAATTTGCTTCCGTCGAGGAACGCTACCCATCATCCGAGTTCGACATGTTGGTGCTGACGGGTCACCGCAGGATGCGGGACCGGAGAGCCACGTTCGAGCGGGCCAGGGAGAAGGGTTATCGGCTGGCCTCCTTCGTCAGCCCGAGGGCGATGACCTGCCCGGATCTCGTGTTGGGAGATAACGTCGTGATTGGGCCGGGGGCGCATCTGGGTCCCGGCTGCCGCATCGGGTCGAATGTGGTCATCTGCCAGTGCGCGCACGTGGGCTCGAAAACTGAGGTGAAGGACCACTGCTACATCGCTGGTCGCGCCGCCATCGGGGGACTCGCGCGGCTGGGGGAGCTCTGCTTCATCGGGATGAACGCGACGATCGTCGATCGCGCCGTCCTAGGCACGGAGACCTTCGTGGCGGCCGGGGCGGTCGTGGGTCGCACGACCGAACCCTTCTCTCAGTATGCCGGCAATCCCGCCATCAAGCGCGGCGAGCATCGCGAAACGGGCATGGTATTCTTTGGCTAATTCTCTCGGATGAGGCGCCCGACGGTCTCCGAGGCCAGCTTGGGGTTGGCCTTTCCCTTGGAGAGTTTCATCACCTGGCCGGTGAGGAAGTTGATGGCGGATGCCTTGCCGGCGAGGAAGTCTTGGACGGGGCCGGGGTGGGCGGCGATGACTTGGCGGGCGAGGGCCTCGATGGCTCCGGTGTCGCTGACCTGTTCCAATCCGCGGGCACTGACGACCTCGGCGGGAGCGGCGCCGGAGTCGAACATTTCCCTGAAGACCTCTTTGGCCTGCTTGCTGTTGATCCGTCCGGCGTCGACGAGTGCGACGAGGTCCCGCAGGGAGGTGGGCTTGATGGGGCACTCGGAGATCGCCTTGCCGGAAGCGGAGAGCGCGCTGAGGAGGTCGTTGAGGAGAAAGTTTGCGATGCCCTTTGGATTGGGGGAACCGGAGGAGGCGGACTCGAAGAAGCGGGCGAGTTCGGAGTCGGAGGCGAGGACGGAGGCGTCGTACTCGGTGACGCCGAGGTCGCGGACATAGCGGTCGGCGCGATCGGTGGGCAACTCGATCAGGCGGGCCTCGGCCTCTTCGCGGAGGCTCCCGCTGGTCTTGAGGGGCATCAGGTCCGGGTCGGGGAAGTACCGGTAATCATGGGCCTCTTCCTTGGAGCGCATCGTCGAGGTCTGGCCGATGTCGTCATCCCAGCGGCGTGTCTCCTGAACGATGCGGCCGCCGGCCTCGACCACCCCGATCTGGCGGGCGATCTCGTAGGCCAGGGCCCGGCGGACCCCGCTGATGCTGTTCATGTTCTTGATCTCGCACTTCGTGCCGAGTTCCTTTTGGCCGCGGGGGCGGACGCTGACGTTGCAGTCGCAGCGGAGCTGGCCCTTCTCCATGTCGGCATCGCTGACGTCGGCCTGGACGAGGATCAGCCGGAGGGCGGTGAGGAAGGCGAAGGCTTCCTCGGGCGAGGCGATGTCGGCTTCCGTCACGATTTCCATGAGGGGGGTGCCCGCGCGGTTGAAGTCGATGCCGCTGGTGGTGTCGAAGTGGGTGGATTTTGCGACATCCTCCTCGAGGTGGATGCGGGTGAGGCGGACGCGCTTTCTGGCGGCGGCATCTGGGGAGTCCTGCGCGTCCTTGGGGAAGGAGAAGCGGTCGAGCGTGACCCCTCCGCCACGGCAGAGCGGCATGTCGTACTGCGAGATCTGGTAGTTCTTGGGCATGTCGGGATAGAAGTAATTCTTCCGGTCGAATTTGCAGCAATCGGCGATATCGCAACCGAGCAGGAGGCCGGTCTGGATGGTGCGGACGATGGCCTCGCGATTTGGCACGGGGAGGACGCCGGGATGGCCGAGGCAGACGGGGCAGGTGAGGGTATTGGGGGTTTGGCCGAAGGCGGTGGCGCAGTTGCAGAACATCTTGCTGCGGGTGCGCACCTGGCAGTGCACCTCGAGCCCGATCACCGGTTCGTATTCGATCTTCATGGACTGGCGCTCTCCGGCGGGCGCTCCTTGTGCCAGGGGGTGGTCTGCTCGTAGTGATGCGCGACGCGCAGGATGGTGGGCTCCCCGAAGGACGGCCCGATGATCTGGAGTCCAACCGGGAGTCGGCCTGGGCCCTGGCTGGAGAAACCGCAGGGAACGGAGACGCCGCAGATGCCCGCCATATTGATCGCGATGGTAAAGACGTCGGCCAAGTACATGCTGATGGGGTCGTCGAGCTTCTCGCCGAGTCTGAAGGCGGGGGCGGGGACGGTCGGGGTGAGGATTGCGTCACAGGTGGCGAACGCGGCCTCGAAGTCTCGACGAATGAGGGTGCGGACCTTCTGTGCGCGGAGGTAGAACGCGTCATAGTACCCGGAGCTGAGGGCGTAGGTGCCCAGGAGGATGCGGCGCTTGACTTCTCGACCGAAGCCCTCTTGGCGTGTCCGCCCGTAGCAATCGATGACGTCGGTGGGATCCTTGGCGCGATGGCCGTAGCGGATGCCATCGAAGCGGGCGAGGTTTGAGGAGGCCTCGGCCGGCGCGATGATATAGTAGGAGGCAATGGCGTATTCGGTGTGCGGCAGGGTGATCTCTGAGATCTCGGCACCCTCTCGGGCGAGGTGATCGATGGCGGCGCGCACCGCCCGTTGGACGTCCGGGTCCATGCCGGGGATGAAGTATTCCTTTGGGACGCCGAGGCGCAGGCCCTTGACGCCGCCGGCGAGGGTCGCCGCGTAATCGGGCACGGGCTCATCGACGGAGGTGCAGTCCGCCGGGTCGTGGCCCGCGATGGCCTGGAGCACGATGGCGGCATCTTCTACGGTCCGCGCCACGGGGCCGATCTGATCCAGCGAAGAGGCGAACGCGACGAGGCCATAGCGCGAGACACGCCCGTAAGTTGGCTTGAGGCCGACGCAGCCGCAGAACGCGGCCGGCTGGCGGATGGAGCCCCCGGTATCGCTGCCCAGAGCGGCCACTGCGAGCCCGGCCGCGACCGATGCCGCGCTGCCCCCGCTGCTGCCCCCCGGTGCCCGCGAGTGATCCCAAGGGTTCCGGCAGGGTCCGTAGAACGAGTTCTCGTTGGAGGAACCCATGGCGAACTCGTCCATGTTGAGCCGCCCGGCGGGGATGGCCCCGGCCGCCCGCAGCCGAGAGATCACCGTGGCATCGTAGATCGCCCGGAAGCCCTGGAGGATTCCGGAACCGCAGGTGCACGGGTCGCCCTTCACCGAGATCACGTCCTTGATCGCCACCGGGATGCCCCCCAGTGGCAGCGACACATCTGCCCGATCGGCCTCCGCCAGCGCCGCGTCCCAACTCTCGTGGACGTAAGCGTTCAATGCTGGGTTCAGGGCCCGGGCCCGATCGCGTACCGCGGACACGATGTCGCGCGGGGAGATCTCCCCGGCCCGAAGCTTGGCCCGCAGGGAGGCGATCGATTGAAAAGGAAGGCTCATTCGACGATCTTGGGCGTGATGAACAGATCGCTGGCGGCCTGCGGGGCGTTGGCCAAGGCCTCCGAAACCCCGGCCCCCGGCCGAGATTCGTCGGCCCGAAAGACGTTATGGATCGGCGACGCGTGGGCCGTCGGCTCGATCGCCGCCAGATCGAGACGATCCAACTGGGCGATGTGCTGGAGCACCCCGCCCAGTTGCCCACCGAACGCTTCCTCCTCTTCCGGGGTCAGCGCCAGCCGGGCCAGATGCGCCACCCGAGCCACGTCGATATCGACCTTTCCCATCGCTGATCGACGGTTAGCGGAGCCCAGCCCGAATGGCAATGCCCGATGCCGGAAATGGGGAACAGACGTGAAACGGACTCAAAAATGCCAGACGGAGCCACGGACATGAGCCCGTGGACCCTCACTGCGCGGCCCCTCCGTGACCGGAGAGGCTGCATTTTCCACTGGCGGGGCCCATCTGTTACCAGATGGGCTACACTTTTCACCGCGCGGCCCATCTTTGGACAAAAAAAAAGCGGCCGCCGAAGCGGCCGCCCATGCAGGGCGGCCAGCGTGTGCTTGGGATCAGGTGCTCCTACTCCGGGTTTTGGGATAGGGGGGGAAAGAACGAGAGTAGGAGTTGCCAGCCGCGCCTGCAAATCATCTAAATCTTTTCTTGCCCGCTATGGAACGATTCTCCACCGCGGTGCAATGCGTCAAAGAACTGTAGTACTTCTACAATGGATGGTGGGGGTTCGCAACCGAAATTCGCACTTTCGTAACAATTATGAAAAATTGTTATTTTTTGTCAATATCGTGGATTCTGGCGCGATGTTTGCTCAATTTTTTGGCGGGGTATAGCGATAGAGGATACGGAGGATGGGTTGGGAGGCGAAGGCGAGGAGGATGGCGTTGGTGGTGGCGTGGGCGGCATCGAAGGGGAGGGAGGCGGAGTTAATGGCGAGCCAGGAGGCGAGGTTGGTGGGGTGGACGAAGGCGAGCCAGTGCCAGAGGTTCTGGATCCAGCCGAAGAGGAAGCCCCAGGCGAAGCCGATGGCGAAGAGGGACCAAGTGGGTGGGTTTGGGCGGAGGCGGCCGAGTGCGCCGAGGGAGGCGCCGCAGGCGCCCCAGGCGAGGGCCTGCCAGAGGGTCCAGAGACCGTGTCCGAGGAAGACGTTTGAGCCGAAGGTGGCGAGGACGCCGGTCATGAAACCGGCGGTGGGGCCGAAGGCGAGGCCGGCGAGCATGACGAGGTAGGTGGTGGGTTGGACGGAGGGGATGACGGCGGTGAGGATTCGGCCTAGGGCGGCACAGGCGGCGAGGACGGCGATGATGGGGAGGTGGCGGAGCGGCCAACGGCCGCGCTCGAAGCCGACGATTCCCGCGGCGATGATCGCGAGGGCGAGGACGGGGAGGAGCCAGGAGGGGTCAAGGAAGTGGCTCATGGGGCGTCTGGTGGCTGCAGGACTCTACGAGATCCGGCCGCCTGGCAGCCTTCGTTTAGGGCGCGGCGCATCTGGGGGCGAGTGAGGATGCCTCGGGCGCCGGGGCGGTCGCGGAGGATCCGTCCCCAGGCGGTGGAGAAGAAGAGGCCGTGGTCGAGGATCGCGGCGGGGGGGCCGCAGGCGACGATCTCGCCATCGAACATGAGTGCGGCGCGGTGGGAGAGGTCTGCGGCGAACTCGAAATCTTGGGTGGCGAGGAGGATGGTGCGGCGGCGGTCGGCGGTGAGTTCGGCGAGGAGGGCGGCGAGTCTGGCGCGCATGCGTTCGCTGAGGCCGCGTGTGGGTTCGTCGAGGAGGAGCAAGTCGGGGTCGGTGGCGAGCGCGGCGGCGAGGGCGACGCGGCGGCGTTCGCCGGCGCTGAGGTCCTGGGGGTGGCGTTGCCTCAAGGGGGAGATGTCGAGTTTTTCCCAGAGGGCATCGTCGGCCCCTGGCGGAGTGAGTCCGGCCTGCGAGCGAGAGAATTCGATTTCTTCGGCGACGGTATCGTGGGCGAGGTGGTGATCGGGGTTCTGGGAGAGGTAGCCGATGCGGCGGAGGCGTTCTTGGGCGGCCATGCGCGAAGGGGCGGCGCCGAGGGCGGTGACCTGCCCGGAATCCGGGGTGAGCAGTCCGAGGAGCGTGGCGAGCAGGGTGCTTTTGCCGGCGCCGTTGCCGCCGAGGAGGCAGAGGATTTCCCCGCGCGCGATGTCGAGATCGATGCCGCGGAGGGCGTCGCGACCTGCGGTGTAGGCGAAGCGGACGGCCCGGAGGCGGGCGATGGGTTCTTGGGGCGCGGTCGCCGTGGGTGGGGGTCTTTCGTCTGAGGGCGGCGCGAGCGGGGTCTGGGACAAGGCGATGGCGGCCCTGGCTTCGGGGACGGTGAGGGGCAGGCACACTCCACCATCGGGCATTGGGAGGGGAACGGCCGTCTGCGGCGCGTTGGCGCCATGGTCCAGGGCCCAGCGCACGTAGTCGCGCGGCGGCAGATCGCAGGCGACCGCACCGTGCTCCAGCGCGATGACGCGGTCGGCCCATGGGAGGCATCCGTCGAGGTGCTGCTCGATCAGCACGAGGGTGAGACCGAGTTCCTGGTTGAGGCGGCGGAGGGCCTCGAAGACTTCGGCGGCGGCCATGGGGTCGAGCTGCGAGGTGGGTTCGTCGAGGATCAGCGCGGTCTGGGCCATGGCGAGCACCGCCCCGATCACCGTCTTTTGCTTTTCGCCGCCAGAGAGCGCGTCGCACGTGCGGTCGAGGATGGGCACGAGGCCCAGCCAGCCCGTGATTTCCGCCAACGAGCGTCGCATCTCGCCTCGGGGGATGCCGAGGTTCTCCATGCCAGAGGCGAGTTCCCGCCGGACGGTGGGGGCGATGATCTGGCGCTCGGGATCTTGAAATACGAGGCCGATGTGGCGCCGGAGGTTGGGTCCCCACTCGGCGAGCGGCTTGCCAAGGAACCGGATGGAGCCGGTCAGCGAGCCGCCCTGGAACTCGGGGATGAGGCCCCCCATCACGCGGGCGAGGGTGGACTTGCCACTGCCGGATTCGCCGGTGATAACGAGGCTGTGGCCCCGCGCCACGCGGAGGCTGAGGCCGTCTAGGGCGGATGTCTCCGCGCCGGGATAGCGGAAGCTCACGTCCTCAAGGTCAAAGATCATGGGCAGGGTGACGGATGAGGGTTGGCCCGCGCCACGCGCCCCAGGCCAGGGCGGTGGTGGTGATCGGGATTGCGGCTAGGGCGAGAGAGACGGCAGGGTGGGAGAAGCTGAGCCGCGGATAGAATTGAAATTGGGCCGCGCCCGGGATGGCCAGGGCCAAAGCGGAGGATGCCAGCAGGGCGCCGGCGGCCGTTGCCACCCAATCGCGGGAGGTCAGGCGATCGGGATCGATGCTGGATCTCGGGCCCGAGCCAAAGCCTCTGGCGGCGAGGGCTTCGGCGAGGTCCTTGGCTCCCTCCAAGGAGGAGGCAAGGAGAGTGCGCCAGAGGAGTCCCGCGGCGACCGCGCGCGATCGGAGGGTGCCCTGTTTGAAATCGATGCCCCGGGACCAGAGGACCGCCTGGATGCGGCGCGCGTCCCGCAGCATGCCGGGGATGAGTTGGATGGCGATGCCGAGGGTGACCGCCGTGCGGGGCGCGACCTTCCCCAACAATCCGATGGACCGGTCGCTCTCGCCCAGCATCGCCCACAGCGCGAAGGCGGCCATGACCGCAGCGAGTTTCGCCCCCGCGACCGCCCCGAAAGCGATGGCCTCCCAGGTGATCGCGCGCGCGCCCGGCCACCAGGGGGGGAACCGCAGCAGGATCGTCTCGCCACCTCCCGAGAAGAACGCGTTTATGGTGGTCATCATGAGGGCGGGGATGACCGCGAAGGCGGCGGTCTGCCGGAATCGGCCATCGGAGGCGAGCCAGGCAAAGGCGGCGAAGGCGGTGCCGAGCACGGCGCCCGGTTCGTCGAGGGCGAGGAGCCAGAACACGAGGCCCAGGGCCAAGGTCGCCGCCGCCGCCGGGTGGAATGGCGGGGCGCTCGGGCGAGGGGCATTCCGAAACGGGATCATGGCAGCGAGTCGGTTGAAGAAAACGGTAGCGCGATCTTGCGTCCATCGATGATCAAGAGACCGCCCATGCCGGTGATCGACTCCGGTTCGTTTGCCAGGATGCCCGCGGCGCCACGGGCCTCGGCGTCACCGGTGCCCGTGACCAGCCAGAGGCACGCGCCCGGCCGCGCGCCGGTCTTGGCCGCCAGGATCGCCCCGGCCGGGGTCGGCGGCCGGCGTGTCCTGCCATGCCAGTCGCGGCCCGTGGCGCCTCCGGGGGCGAACTCGGCGAGCAGGCCGGTCTTGGACCAATGGCGGGACAGGTCGGCGATGGTCGGGTGCGCCACAAGGGCGGCCCAGGGACCGACCAGAAGGGGCGCGGACTTCTCGACATCGATGGGATCGGAGTTCGTCAGGGGAGCCTCGGATACGGTTCCCGCGCCGTACTCGCGCAGGCGCGACGCGATGCGCGAGGCCTCGCCCTCGAATCCCCGGGCAAAATAGATTCGGGTCGGCGCGACCTTGCCGCCGTAGCCGTGAGCGAAAGGTTCGGGGAACGCGCCGATGACGGCGCCCAACTGAAAGTGTTCGGACCACGGGTGCAAGTCCCACCAGATGTGGTCGCCGGGGCCCGGACGGTATTGCGCCGCGCCCACGGGCGCGAGCACCCCGTTGATGAAATAGAACCAGTCCTCGTTGGGGCCCGCGGCCGAGCCAGGCCGCAGGCCGGAGATTGCGGAGACGAAGCCGCCGGTCGCCTCGATTGGCACGGACTCCCGCACGAGATCGATGACGTTGCCCCGGGTTTCAGCAGAACGTTGGGCGATGGGAACCGCGCCGAATCCGCGGGTCACGCGGAGCGTGACCGTGCCCGGCGGCGTGGCGTCGGCCGGGCCGTGGAGGAGCAACCCGACGGCCATCGCGGCGGGGCACCACCGGCGGGCAAAAATGTAGCCCATCGCCCCAAGGCGACTGGCGCGTGGGGCCCAGTGGCGCGGGCCGAACGCCTTGGGGCGTTCGGCTACGGGAATTCTCGAGTCAACCCGGGGCGCCATGGCTTTCAGTAGTTCACCGCCGTGACCGCATCGAGGTCGAAGCCAGAATTTCCGGCTGCCCTGAACGCCGCCCCCGTGAAATTCGTGTGGCGAACCGCGTCGCCATTGCCATCGATCATCCAGTTGTCGCCCGTGGATTGGATCTTGACGAAACGGGCCCATGGCAAGCCGACCGTCGCGAGGTCGAAGCTGTCGCCGCCGGACTCTGCCGGGTTTGTCGGATCGGTGTTGGGGAACACGGGATTGATGCCGGCGAAGCCGCGGCTGTAGCAGGCGGGATTGAAGAGGTTGAGCTGTCCGGCATCGTCGTACCGCGGGGAGAAATCGAACGGGAATCGCCTCCAGGACACACCATCCTGGCTGACGGAGACAACGCCCGGTTCCATGAAGCGCATTTGGGGGTTCCCTCCGATGAAGAAGGCGTTCTCGAAGACGGTGAAGTCGGCTCCCGGGCCATCGATGATGACGTTATCGGTGAACTCGAGCACGATCTCGCCGCCATAGGGCGAGGAGCCACTGCCCGCGACCGCGGCGCCGAGCGAGACGACGTCAAACGAACCCGCGCTAAAGCCGCCGCCCGAGGGAGGGCCCAGGGCGATGTTGGGCATTTTCTCCGAGTTGTAGCGGGTCGCGCCGGCCAGTGGGGCGAGCGAAGCGGCGTCGGCGTGGGGGTCGGCCTGGCCGAAGCCGGCCTGGCCCTTGGTGAAGGGAAGGATCGTCGCCGATCCGGCGGAGCTGGCGTCGAGGGCGCCGTATTCGCCTTCGGGCGTGAAGGCGAAGGCCGCGTAGTGGTAGGTGGCGCCCTCGGCGAGATCGTGGTCGATCATCGTTTCGCCGGTGCCCTGGTAGACGAGGTCTCCTTCTTCGGGGGTCTGTGGGGTTCCCGAGGTGCCGCGAACGACCAGGGTCTCGGCGTAGTCGGTTTCATCGGGGTTGCGCCACGTCAGGACGGCCTTGCGCGAGCTGGGATAGACCCGCATGTCGGTCACCGGCCCGATCGGTGCCTCGGTGATCTCGAGGTAGAAGTCTCCGTAGGCGATCTGGGGCGTTGGCGCCGTGGCGTCCCATACGGCGACAGAAAGCGGCCCGTAGGCGCCGATCGTTTCGGGGATCCCCGAGAAGATGCCGCCCGAGAAAATCACGCCGGGCGGCGGGTTTCCGGCGATGAGTTCCCACCGGTAGGGGGCGGTGCCGCCCTCGGCGTCGAGGGCGATCTCGGCGGGTTTGCCCTGTTGCGCCGGTTCCAGTTGCTGTGGGGAAACGATCCGCAACGCCGCCGAGCCGACCTTCAGGACGACGCCCGCGGTGGCCTGGGTGCCCTGGGCGTCGGTCACGGTGATGGACAGGGGATATTCTTTGAACTCTCCCGCCGGTGTGCCCGAGAGCGCGCCGGAGGACGACAGGGAGACGCCCGGGGGCAGTTCGCCCGCGAGGGACCACTCGTAGGCGGGGACGCCGCCGGCCGCCTCGAGGGAGATGGCTAGGGGATTTCCGATGCTGGCCTCGGGGAGCGAGTCGGTCACGATCCGGAGCCGATCCCCGGGCAGGACGACGAGGAGGAATTCGGCCTCGTCGGTGTTCGAGTCGGCGTCGGATACCTTGACGCGCAGGGAATCGCTGAAGAGCTGTTGCGGTGTGCCGTAGAAGAGGCCACGGGCCGTGTCGAATTGGAGACCGAGGGGGAGCGTGCCGCTGGTGCTCCACGCGTAGGGGGGCGTGCCGCCGGTGGCCAGCACCTGCGCGTTGTATGCCTTGGAGAGCGTGCCCTCCGGGAGCGATCCGGTCGTGATGAGCAGCTGGACCAACACATTGTCGCCGCCCGCACCGCCGGGGCCGGAGCGTGAACCGCGGCCGTGGGAACCGGGGCCCGGAACGAGTTCCGCCGGGAGCCACTTGCCGTCGCGCAGGACCATGCCGGTGCGGTGAATCGAGGCGATGTCCTCCGCGGAGGCGGGTGTCCCGCGCTGTGGTTTGGGTTTTGCTTCGGCCCGGCCTGGGCCATCCCCCCATCCTTCATCATCCCACGCCGACTTATCCTTGGAACCCTTTCCCTTCCACCACGACCGGAGGAAGCCGGGGTCGTCATCCGTGCCGATGATGGCCCCGCCGAGCGCGAAGCGGTCGAGCGCGATCCCGCCGCCCACCACCCCGGCCAGCGCGAGGGCGATGGCCGTCGCCACCCCGGCGATGGCGTTCGGTTCCAGCGCCCGGACGGCGCCCAGCCCCCGCGATAACCAGCGCAGCGCACCGCGTATCATGGCTGGATCAGTTCCGCGCGGACCCGCATGAAGCGGGCGCCGCCGGTGTCCGGGTCGGTCACGGTGACGCGCACCTTGTCGCCCGCCAATGATTCGGTGATGTGATTGGTCCCGGAGACCGATGCGTTGCCCGAGAATCGGACGATCTCCTGCCAATCGTTCGGTCGCAGCGTCCCAGATGTCTCGACGACGTAGTCGAGGTCGCCGTTCTGAGGGTCGCGGGTAAAAGTCAGGGTCAGGCGGCCTTCCGACGTGCTGGGTTCCACGGTCCCGGGGAGATCCGGGCGCTTCGGGTCGCCGCAGAAGGCGTACTCCAGGCCGTTCGGCCCGCCGTCGCCCTCCGGGTCGGCGAAGAAACCTGAGATGCCTTCGTCCTGTCGCTCGGCCTCGGTGAAATGATGGGCGTTCCAGGATGCCCGGGAATTGGGCACTCCGATCGCAATCAGTTGGTTGAAGGAGCCGTAATCCGTGAGGAGGGCGTACAGCGTTCCCGCCGAGTACGCGTTCGTCTCGAAGATGCCCAGCCCCGGCCTGAACTGCATCGAGCTGACCACGGCAAATCCCCCGGTGACGGCGCCAAACGTGGTGGTGGTGCCAGTGCCCAGATCCAATGCGTAGAGTTTGCCGGGCACTGGTGGGACGTCGAACATGTCGCCGAAATCAGGGAAGAAGATGTGGCGGTCCGAGTCCGCCGCGAGATAGCTGCTGCCCGCGATGTTGGTGGCGACCTGGATGCCATCGGAGGGTAGGAGGGGCATGCCCGTGGCGATGGCGTTGGACACCTGGGGCGGGGTGAAGCGAAACATGTTATTCTGGAAAAGCGGAGTTGTCTGAGCGACGTAGATGTCCCCGTTCGTGGCGAAGGCGAGCCCGCCCGAGTAAGTGGGCATTTCGATGAGCCGGTTGGTCGCCACGCCGGAGACCAGAAAGACGGCGTTGGAATCGGGGTTCCCCGTGAAAAACAGGCGGCCTTGGGCGTCCTGTGCCGCCGCATAGTTTTGAAGGAGCAAGTTTGTGGTGAGGCCGCTCCCATCCAGTCTGACGGACATGATGCGATTTGTCTCGCTGGTGGTATCCGGGTACGCCGCCGATTGCCCGAAGAAGATGTTGCTGCCAACGACCTCGACGAAGCTGCCGTAGGCGGAATCGGGGAAAGCGTGGAGCGTGGCGAACGCATTCGCGAAGGGGTCCCAACGGACGAGCGATGAGGCGGGGCTGCCATAGCCGCCGGTGCCGAGGATCATGATAATCGAACCATCATCGGCGACGTCAAAGCCGCCAATGCCGGCGTTGGTCGTGAGGACGGCGCGCACGATATAACCGGTCGGGGCGGTGAAGCCCTGGGCCCGCAGGGAGGTAGGGGCCAGGGAGGCGGATATCGCTGCTGCCATTGCCAATCCGAACGCGGGGGCGAAACGGCTAATCATGTATGACCTCCAGTCTGGGAGAACCTGGAGGCTGGGCGATGGGCCCGTCCCCGCGGTCCTCATTCTTCATTGTTGCGATGAAGTTTTCTGCGCCCGCCGCACCCGCGGCGGGCGAATGAGTGGGCGCGGCGAAGATATTCGGACTTCGGGCGTCGGACCTCGCTCCCGCCTTCACCCCCGGGCTCGGACCGGAGACTGGCATGTTGGGAGTCTGTAACCCGTTACCGTAGCGCAACTGTTCCCGACTCTCACGGGATTCCCTCGCGCCGCGACCATCGTATCACCCGGATCCCCGCATCGCGTGTCGGGGCCCGGGCCGGATCTGGCAAAGAACCCTATCGAGCCTGATCGCGCGGGGCGGGGGAGTCAAGGGGAGTTTTGCGGCCCATCCCGTCACAGATGGGCTACGTCCGAAATTTTGACTTACCCCAGGATCGCCTTCAGCGCGGCGAGGTCCTTCTTTATCGCGGCGAAGATCTCGTCGCGGTTGAGGGAGCCGCCGGAAGGGGCGCGCTCGGGGAGGTATTCGCTGTGGAGGCTGATGGGAGCCGAGGTGGCGGGGGGCGCGAGGAGTTTGACGAAGCGCTTGAAGTCGACGAGCCCTGTGGCCAGGGGGACGTTATCGACGGCGAGTTTGCCATCCTTTTCCTTGAAGGCGAAGTCCTTGAAGTTGAGGGTCTGGATGTGGGGCATGATGGCGGCGAGGCCGAGGGGCCAGCAGCCGAGGCCCTCGACGGTGGCGTGGCGGATGTCGTACTGGCAGCCGATCCATCCCGAATTGACCTTCTGGAGCACGTGCCAGAGGTCCCATATCGCGGCGCCGAAATAGGCGCCGGCGTGGTTCTGGACATTGCCGCGGATCCCGACGTCTTGATTCATCTGGGCGAGGGCGCGGAGGCTTGCCTCGATCTCCGCGAGGGATTTCTCGACCGGGGCGGAGGTGTCGTACTTGTACCAGTTGGTGCGGTAGAACTTGACGCCGAGTTTGGCGGCGGTTCGGAGGATGGTCTCGGCGTGTGGGTCTTCGGGGCTGCCGATGGCGGTGACGATGGTGTCGAGGCGCATGCCGTTGGCCTTGGCGGCCTCGGCCGCCTTGGGGAGTTCATCGGCAGCGCGCTCCGGAAGGACATGGCCCTTGGGTCGGACGGTGAGATCGAGGCCGTCGAGCCCGAGTTCGGCGGCGGCGGCGAAGGCGTCCTTGACGTCCAGCCAGTGCAACTGTTTTGAGAAAAAGGAAATGGCGCGCTTGCCGGGCGCGGGTGCCTGGGCCGCTGCGGCGGCCGGGGCCGTCGCGCCGAAAGCGAAGCTGGCCGCGGCACCCGCGGAGAGAGTGAGGAAGTGGCGTCGGTCGAGGGTGGGAGATTCCATGGAGATATGTTGCTGTGGGGCGGTGCCTGGGGCAATATCATTTCGGACGTCATGAGCGACAAGGACATCGGTGGGGATTGTGGGCCTGCCGGCGCGCGCATCGCCTTCCGGAATAGTTTTCGGGGGCGGATGCTGCTTTTCGTGCTGCTGCCGACGGCGCTGATCCTGGCGGTGGTGATGATTTTCCTCTCCGGGCGGACGGTGCGTGCCATGCGGGGCGAGGCGGAGGAATTGGTCCGCGAGCGGGCTCGTACGATCGCGGGGCAGATCGACAAGGGCAACGAGCACGCCGTCCAGACGACGCGGGTCATGGCCCTGGCGCAGGAGGAGGGGCTATTCGGCAACCGGGAGGCATCGATCCGGTACGTGCGCCGGGTGTTGGAGGACTCGCCCGAGTTCACGGGGGCGTCCTTCGGCTACGAGCCGGATGCGGACGGGCAGGATGCCGCCTACGCCGGAACAGAGAAGGCCAAGGCTCTCGGGGACGGATTCGGGCCCGACGGGCGCTTTCTCCCGTACTGGTTCCGCGACGAGTCGGGGGGCGGGAAGCTGGCCCTGACACCCCTGATCGACATGGAGACCAGTCTCTACTACGACGGTTGCCGCAAGCTGTTTGAGTCAACGAAGCGCCCGCTCCCGATGGTGACGGAGCCCTACGTGTACGAGGGCAAGATGATCACGGAGTACGCCACCCCGATCATCCGGGACGGGAAGTTCGCGGGCGTGGCGACCGTGGATCGGGCGCTGGACGATATCGCGGCGTTTCTGGACACCATCCGTCGGGACACCGGGGTCGACGTCATCGTGATCAGCAGCCGGGGGCGGTTCGTGGCAACGACCCTGGGGCAAAGCTATCGGACCCGAGAGATCCGCGAGACTCCGTACACCGAAGTCATCGGGAGGTTTTTTGCGAATCGAGATCGCCCGGAATATGCGCTGGAGGTCGACCCGATCGATGGGCGCCGCTATTATTTTGCTTCGGCGCCGGTGCCGACGGGCCAGTGGCTTGTGGTGGTGCGCTCGCCCGAGGAGGCGGTGCTTGGGCCGATCCGGCAACACGCGGTGTTTGCCGGATCGATCGGGCTCGTGGCCCTCGGGGCCACCCTCGGATTGGCTTGGCTCATGTCGTCCTCGGCCTCGCGGCGCATCCGACTGGCCCTGCGGGCGGCGGATCGGGTGGCCTCGGGCGACCTGGATCAGGCGCTGCCGGATCCCGGGAGGACCCGGGACGAGATTGGGGCAATGTTCCGGAGCTTCAACCACGTGGTGGAATCCTATCGCAACGTGGCGTCGGTGTGCGCGGCCATCGCCGGGGGAGACTTCAGCCGGCGGGTGCCGCGGCGCTGCGGGCGCGATGCGCTGGCGGACGCGATCAACCTGATGGCCGAGAGGCGGCAGGCGGCCGAGGAGGCAATGGGCCAGCACGCCGCGCAACTGGAGTCGCGCACCGCCGAGTTGGAGAAACTTAGCCGTCAGTCCCAGGAGCAGGCGGCGCTGGAGGCGAGCCTGTCCGAATTGAACAGCAACCTGCGGGGCTGCTGTGGCGTCGGGGATCTGGCGGGCCGCGCCCTCGACGTGATGATCGGCTTCCTGGGCGCCCCGGCCGGGGCGGTTTTCGTCGCCGGTGCAGACGGCCGTCTGGCGAGGATCGTGGCGCGCGCGTATCCCGAGGGAGAGACGGCGGGGCGCGCGTGCGCTCCCGGCGAGGGAACCGTGGGAGAGGCCGCGCGCTCCCGCCGGCGCCTGGTGCACGGGCCGGATGACCGGGCGCTGCGCGTGATCTTTGGCTTCGGGGGCGTGGTCCCCGCCGAGGTCGTCGCGCAACCGCTCGTGGCGGACGAGGTATTGGTCGGGGTGGTGGAGCTTTGCCTGTTCCGCCCATTGACCGAGGCCCAATCGCGCTGGCTGGACAAGGCCGCGGAAGCCGTCGCGAATTCGTTGCGTTTTGCGGCGCAGAACGCGGAGTTGCGCCAGGTCGAGGAGCGTAACCGACTGATCCTGGAGTCCGCGTCCGAAGGCATTTTCGGAGTCGATACGGGGGGGCGCATCACCTTTGTCAATCCCGCCGCGTGCCGGATGCTCGGGTACGGGGCCGAGGAACTGATCGGGCGCGGTTCGCACGCGACGATACACCATCACCGTCCCAACGGGGCGGGCTATCCGGAGGAGGAATGCCCGATGCGCGCGGCATACTCGCAGGGCAAGGCGAGCGTGGTGGACGACGAGTGCCTATGGCGCAAGGACGGCTCGGCCCTGCCCATCGAATACGGGGCCACGCCGATCCGCAAGGATGGCGCCGTCGTCGGCGCGGTGATCAGTTTCAACGACATCACCGAGCGCCGGCGCCAGGAGGAGGCGCTGGTCGAGGCCAAGGCCAAGGCGGAGGAGGCCACGCAGATGAAGTCCATGTTCCTCGCGAACATGAGCCACGAGATCCGGACACCGATGAACGCGATCATCGGCCTGGCGCATCTGGGCCTCAAGACGGAGCTGACGCCCAAGCAGCGCGATTATCTGGGCAAGATCCACAACGCGGGCATATCGCTGCTGGCGATCATCAACGACATCCTGGATTTCTCGAAGGTCGAGGCCGGGCGGCTGGATATCGAGGCGACGGATTTCCGACTCGAGGACGTGATCACATCGACGGTGAACCTGACCGGGGGCAAGGCGCACGACAAGGGCCTCGAGTTTCTGGTCGATATCCCGGCGGGCATCCCTCAGGACCTCGTGGGCGACCCGCTGCGCCTCGGGCAGATCCTGACGAATCTGGTCACCAACGCGGTGAAGTTCACGGAGAAGGGAGAGGTCCGGCTGCGGGCGGAGTTGGTGGAGCGGACGGGCGAGAAGGTGCAGCTCAAGTTTTCGGTGGCGGACACGGGGATCGGCATGACGCCCGAACAGGCCGCGCGGCTCTTCCAGCCCTTCACGCAGGCGGACATGTCCACCACGCGGAAGCACGGGGGGACGGGCCTCGGCCTGACCATCTGCCGGCGGCTGGTGGAACTGATGGGTGGCCAGATCTGGCTGGAGAGCCAGCCGGGCGAGGGGAGCACATTCTATTTCACCGTCTGGTTGGCCGCTGGCAAGGGCCGGGCCTCGGAGCGGATCGTGCCGGAGACGTTGCGGGAATTGCGGGCGCTGGTGGTCGACGACAATTCGGCGGCGCGGGAGATCCTGGTCGATGCGCTTGGCCCGGTGGCGGCGCGGGTCGATGCGGTGGCCTCGGGGGCCGAGGCGATAGCGGAGGTCCGGGGGCACGCGTCGGCGGACCCGTACGACGTGGTGTTCATGGATTGGCGGATGCCAGGCATGGACGGGCTCGAGGCGATCCGCCAGATCAAGAATGACCCGTCGATCCCGAAGCAACCCGCATTCGTGGTCGTCACGGCATTCGGCCGCGAGGAGGTGCGCGAGGAGGCCGAGGCGATGCGCGTCGATGGGTTCCTGATCAAGCCGGTCACGAAGTCGATGCTCATGGACAGCCTGGTGAATGTCTTCGCGGCGGGGGAGGGCGAGGCCGGGGTCTCGGGGCGCGAGGAGGGCGCGGTCCGGTTGGACGGGGCGCGCATCCTGCTGGTCGAGGACAATGAGATCAACCGACAGGTGGCGACCGAGTTGCTCGGTGGCGCCGGGGCCGTGATCGACGTGGCGACGAACGGCAAGGAGGCCGTGGGGCGGCTGAATGCGGGTGGCGCGGCGTACGATATCGTCCTGATGGATCTCCAGATGCCGGTGATGGACGGGTTTCAGGCGACGGCGCGGATCCGGGCCGACGCGCGGTTCGCCTCATTGCCGGTCATCGCGATGACGGCGCATGCGACGGTTGAGGAGCGCCAGCGCTGCATGGAGGCGGGGATGAACGACCATATCGCGAAGCCGATCGATCCCGCGCAGATGTTCGGGACGCTGGCGCGGTACTATCGGGCCGGTGGGGATCGGCCTCGTGGCCGGGCCGCCGGTGACGGCGGGACCTCTGGGGTCGTCGGGTTGCGGGGGATCGATGGGCTGGATGCGAGCGAGGGGCTGCTGCGGCTCGGGGGCAACGAGGGGCTGTACCTGAAGCTATTGCGGCAATTCCTGCGGGACGAGAGGGACGCGGCGGCGCGCATCGGGGGAGAGATCGCCAAGGGCGAGATCGGGACCGCCGAGGCCGTGACCCACGCGCTCAAGGGTGTCGCCGGCAACCTTGGCGCGAAGGTGGTCCACGAGGCCGCCTCGGCGCTCGAGCGGGCGCTGCGCGCGGGCGCGCCCGGCGCGGAGATCGAGGCCGGGCACGCCAGTCTGGCTGCTGCCCTTGATGCCCTGATCTCTGGGCTGGATAGGGCCCTCGGCGATGGTGGGCCAACGGTGTCGGGTGACGGAGGCTCCGGCGGCGGAGATCCGCGGGGGGCCGTAGAGGAGATGCGGCGCCGCCTCGCGGCCTTTGATGCCGGATCGGTCGATTGGCTGGAGACCTCGGGCGCGGCGTTGCGCGCCGCGATGCCGGCGGACCGATTCGAGGACCTCGCCCGGCGCGTGCGCGCCTACGATTTTCAGGGGGCGGCGCGGGTGCTGGACGAGGTATGACCATCAGAGAAACGCGCACGAGTCAAGAGATGAGCAAAGACAACCGCATCCTGTTGGTAGAGGACACGCCGGCGAACATCCAGGCCGTGACGGCGATCCTCAAGGAGAAGGGCTACCAGATCAGCGTGGCCACGAACGGGAAGCTGGCGCTGGAGGCGATCGGCCGGCAGCGGCCGGACCTGATCCTGCTCGACGTGATGATGCCCGAGATGGATGGGTTCGAGACCTGTCGCCTCCTGAAGGCGAATCCGGAATGGCGCAACATCCCGGTGATCTTCCTGACGGCCAAGACGGAGACCGAAGATATCGTCAGGGGTTTCGAGCTGGGCGCGGTCGACTACGTGGCCAAGCCATTCAATGCCCACGAGTTGCTGGCGCGCGTCAACACGCACCTCTCCCTCGATCGGCTGAATCGGGAGAACACGCGACTCCTGTTGAACATATTGCCCGGACCGATCGCGGACCGCCTCAAGCGCGAGGAGGGGGTGATCGCGGAGCGATTCGAGGATGCCTCGGTGCTCTTCGCCGATCTGGTGGATTTCACCCCGCTATCCTCGACGCTCTCCGCGATCGACCTGGTCCAGTTGCTCAACCGGATTTTCACCGGCTTTGATGGGATGGTGGAGAGGTACGGCCTTGAGAAGATCAAGACCATCGGGGATGCGTACATGGTCGCGGGGGGATTGCCCGAGCCGTCGGCGGGGCATCTGGGCGCGATGGCGCGCCTGGCCCTGGACATGCAGGGGGCCATCGCGGACCTGTGTGGATCGGGCGGGCCGTGCCTTCGTCTCCGCGTCGGCCTTCATGTCGGCGATGTGGTCGCGGGGGTGATCGGGAGGCGCAAGTTCATCTACGACATCTGGGGCGATACGGTCAATATCGCCAGCCGCCTCGAGTCGCACGGTCAACCCGGGAAGATCCACGTCAGCGATGTCGCAAAAGAGCGCCTCGGCGACCACTTTACCTTCGAGCCCCGCGGCACGATCCAGCTGAAGGGGAAGGGGGAGATGGCGACATGGTTCCTGACAGGGGCTGCCGAGGGGGCTTGAGGGGGTCGGAGCTGTCAGGGGGCGTCCGGCGGCAGGAAAAGGACGCAGATCGGCCGGGGCACCTTGATCTCGCTGCCGGCGAATTCGAGCGCTCCGGTGGCGGGGTCGATGCGGAAGACGGCGACGGTGTCGGAGTCCTGTCCCGCGGCGAGCAGCCACTTCCCGGAGGGGTCTATGTTGAAATTTCTGGGGATCTTGCCGCGGATGTGTTCCCATTCGACGAAGCGGAGCGCGCCGCGCTCGGGGTCGATGGTGAACGCGGCGATGGAGTCATGGCCCCGGTTGGAGCCGTAGAGGAATTTGCCGTTGGGGTGGACCTTGACCTCTGCGGTGGTATTGGGATCGGTGAAATCGGGGGGGAGGGTGGATACGGTTCGGATTTCCGCGAGGGTGCCGTTGGCGGCGTCCCATTGGAAGGCGGTGATGGTGGATTTCAGCTCGTTGATGGCGTAAGCGAACTTGCCGTTGGGGTGGAAAGCGATGTGGCGCGGGCCAGAGCCCGGGGCGACGGCGCCGTGGCCATTGGGTTCGAGGAATGCGTTTTTCGGGTCGAGGCGATAGATGAGGATCTTGTCGATGCCGAGGTCTGGCGCGCAGGCGAATCGGTTGGAGGGGTCGGGGAAGATGGAGTGCGCGTGGGGTCCGGCCTGGCGCTTGGGGTTGACGCTCGATCCCTCGTGCTGGATCACGGATTTCGCCCGGCGCAGCGAACCATCCTCTGCGATGGGCAGCGCGGCGACGCCGCCGGAACCATAATTCGCGACCATGGCGGACTGGCCCGTCCGATCGACGGAGACGTGGCAGGGGCCCTCGCCCTCGGAGGGCTGGCGATTGATGAGTTCAAGTTTCCCGCTGGCGCGATCGATCCGATAGGCCGCAACGCCCCCGACGGGTTTTGGGCCGTCGCCTTCCATCACGCAGATGGCGTAGAGGAATTGCCCGTTGGGGTGCAGCGCCAAGAAGCCGGGTCGCTGCTCGCGCGCGGCGAGTTCCGGCTTGGTCAGGGCGCCCGTGGCGGGATCGAGGAGCGACGTGTAGATGCCCTCGCTGGTGTTGTCCTTGCCTCCGGTGTAGGTGCCAAAATAGACGCGTGTGGGCGCGGCCGTCGCGGCGGCGATCGTGCATAGCATCGTCAGGCTCGTGGCGAGTGTGGAATCTGGCATCGGTGACCTCCTGAGGATGAATACTGCCCCGCGGGGGTGTCGCGGGTCAAGGCGGGGGTGGTTTGAAGTTTCAGGTCAGTCCCTCTGGGGCAAATGCGCATGGCCGCCGTGCCGCAGCCAATGGAAAAGGTACTGCTGCGCGAGTCCGGCGTAGGGGCCGAAACGATCGCGTGCCACCGTGCGCAGGAATTCTGGGCTCAGGCGGCGCCTGCGTGGATAGTAGAGGTGGCGGAGCGCCTTCCCGATCCAAGTGTCCACCGGGAACGCCCGCCACCGCCCATAGCCGAACAGCAGGACGCAGTTGGCGATCTTGGGCCCGACGCCCCTCAGGCGCTGGAGTTCGGAGAGCGCCTCGTCGTCCGCCATCGTCGCGATGGCCTCGAGGGAAACCTCGCCATCGAGCAACTGCCGGGCGGTTTTCTGGAGATTGGGGGCGCGGAAGCCGAGGCCCGCCGCGCGGAGCCCCGATTCGGGCGCCGCGGCGATGGCCTCGATCGTGGGGAAGCGATGGCCGGCGGGAGTGGATTCGCCGAATCGCGATCGGAGGGCCGCGTCCATCTGCTGGATGTGAGGCACCTGTTTGACCGCCGAGCACAGGAAACACGCCAGGGCCTCCCAGGGGCGCTGGCGCACCAGCCGCAGCCCATGGCAATGCGCCACCGCCTCGCGCATCCAGGGGTCGTCGGGGAAAGTCGCAATCATCGCTGTGAGATCGTCATCGATGCCGAAGTATCGCCTCGCGGCGGATTCCGGGGGGGCTCCGTCGAGGCCCTCGACGACGAGCCGAGGGTCGCCGCGTTTGTCCTCGATATGGCAACGGGCAGGGGAATCGCCGATCCAACCCCGCCAGGCGCCCGGCGCTTCCTCCCGCCAACAGAAGACCTGCCCGCAGTTCAAGGTGTGCGGCAACGACAGCCCGCCCGAGGGTATTGGCATCCGCAGGGTCCGGGCGCGGTCGGAAGGCATGGGGCTTTTTCGCACGGGTGATGCGGGGGTCAAGGGGGCCCAAACCGAACCGTAAGGCGATGCCCTCGACTGAGGGGCTCGATGGCCTGCATAGGACGCGTCGATGGACCCCCCGCTCGCTCACGCTCGCGGCCACACCGGAATCTCGCTCGTGAAACGCCACGGCGGCGTAGCGGGGAGCGTGAGCGACCCGCGCGACGGCCCTGCCACGGCGCGTTCTGGGGGGGGCCTCCCCGCTTGCGGCGGGTGAGGGATGGGATCTAGAATGAGATTCATGCGTTTGCGCGGCATCATGGTTGTTCTGGCATCGGCTGTTCCCGCGTGCTGCCTGGGCCAGGCGGGTGATGCCGCGTTGCCGACGCCTGCCAATGAGGTTGCCGCCGGAGTGGCGACCCCCGACGTCCGGCCTGCCGCCCGACCCGGTTACGATGGCGTCCCGATCGACCCCTCTGCCCCCGTGCGCGTGATCATCGAGAGCCCCGGCGCCAACGAGGTCATCCCGGACACCGCGGTCGCCGTGCGCGTGCGGGCGGAGAACTATCACTTGGCCGAGGGCGGCAATCGGCTTCAGGTCGTTCTGGACAACCGGCGATCGGTCCTCGTGTATGATGCCACCCGGCCGCTGCTCTTCACCAACCTGTCCCGCGGGGGACACATGCTTCGCGCGTTTGCGGTCGCGGGGGACGGGCGGTTCGTCGCGGGCGAAGGCGCTTTTGCGGCCACGGTGTTTCACTCCCTCGGGCAGGGTGTCGAGAATGTCCCCGAACCGGGGGAACCGGTGCTCACGGTCTCTTCGCCGAGGGGCACGTATGAGGGCCAGGCCGCCGCGCTTGTGGTGTTCGATTACCGGATCCACGGGGTGTCCCTTTCGCCCGCTGGCTATCGCCTCCGTTTCCTGATCGATGGCCGCGAACGGATCACCCATGAGCCCGGACCTGTCTTTTTTCCCGCGCTGGGACCGGGCACCCACCGGCTCGTGGCCGAGATCGTGGATCTGGACGACGTCGCCGTCCCCGGCATCTATTCTCGCGTGGGGTCCACTTTTGAGGTGAGGCCCGCGGGACTGCCAGAGGTCGAGACACAGCCCGCGCCGCGCTGACTCGAAAATTGGGTCGCGATGTAGATGGCTGCGCCTTGGCGCACGCGGGCGTTCGATTCGGCAGCGTGCGCCAAGGCGCAGCCTACCATTTTCCTCCCCGGTGGTGCCCCGCCTGCGGGGCATGACGTCCGACTCGGAAATTCGACGTAACTCTCTAGTGGCGAAGGGCCTTCGCCCTTCGGCGGGGGATGGGCCGAAGCCGGAAGCGGCTTCGTTGCCATTTTCCGCCCAGGTGGTGCCCGCCCCGGCAGACATGACTGGCGCGCCGGGCGTTTGGGTGGTATGACTCGCGCCCCATGTCGGAGTCTAGGAGGATGGATAGGTGCGTGACGGCCGCCGCGGCGCTGCTGGTGGCGCTGGGCGCGTTCCGGTTATTCCTGACCACGCGCTACAGCCTGATCCCCGACGAGTGCTACTATTGGCTGTGGTCGAAGTTTCCGGACTGGTGCTACTTCAGCAAGGGCCCGCTGGTGGCGTGGACGATCTGGCTTGGGACAGCGGTTGGCGGGGACACGGCCATCGGGGTGCGGTGGCCGGCCGTGGCGCTGCACGTGGCGACGGGCTGGCTGATGTTCTCCCTGGCCCGCCAGATGTTCGGGGGGCGGGCGGCCCTGTGGACATTGTTCGTGGCGATGACCGTGCCGCTCTTCGCGGTGGGCGGGATCGTGATGACCATCGATCCGCTGAGCGTATTTTTCTGGGCGGCCGGCGCGGCGGCGTGCTGGGGGGCATGGCGGAGACCGACTTGTGGCGCGTGGTTGCTGGTGGGTGCGATGGTGGGGTTCGGGTTTTTGGCGAAGTTTACGAACGCGCTCCAGGGGATATGTGTCGCGATTTTCCTGCTGTTGACGCGGGAGGGGCGGGCGGCGTTGCGCGCGCCGGGCCCTTGGCTGGGCGGGGCGCTTTCTCTCGTGCTGACGGCGCCGTTCTGGATCTGGAACACGCGGCATGGTTGGGTGACGATGGGACACCTCGCGGATCGCGGGGCCCTGGACGAGCCATTCCGCATTTCGCTTTCCGAATTCTGGCAGTTCCTGACCTTGCAGGCGGTGGTATTTTCGCCGCTGCTGTGGGCGGGGCTGGTGATGGCGGCCATCTGGGGGTTGCGGCGGTTGGTGCGCGGCGGCGCCTGGCGGCCGGGGGTGGTCGGCGGCAATTGGCGGGACCCGCGAATCCTCTTCCTGTTGTGTCAGAGCGTGCCGCTGGTGGGGTTCTTTGCCGCGTTTGCGTTCAACGAGGCCGGGCAGCCTAACTGGACGGTGCCGGGATACTTCACGGCACTGATCCTGGGGGGCGGTCTGTGGTATGCGGCCTGCCGGCGGGGTCGGGCCTATCGCATCTACGCCGCGTGCGCGATCGGGTTGAGCCTGCTCATGACGGTGGCCCTCCACGACACGCGACCCCTCCGGCTCAAGGCGAGCGACGACCCGCTGGCGCGGGTGCGCGGGTGGGAGCAGGTGGCCGGGCGGGTGGACAAGGCGCTGCGGGAGACGGGGGCGAATTTTGTCATCGCGGAAAGTTACGGTCTGGCGTCGGCGCTGACGTGGCAACTGCGGGGCAGGGGCATGGGCCCGACGAACCGCGTCTTCGTGGCGCGGGATCCCAAAGGCCACATCCATAACCAGCTGGACCTGTGGCCCGCGTACGAGGACAGGGTTGGCCAGACCGCGATCTACGTGAGCACGCGCAAGGGGACCCCGGATGAACTGAGGGCGCAGTTCCGGTCGTTCGAATACCTGACGGACCCGGAATGGATCGAGGAGAACGGGGTTCCCGTCATCCGGATCCGGCTGTCGGTGTTCCGGGATTTTCGGGGGCTTTGAAGCGGGATTTCTCAACCGCGGATAACCGATGGCCCATGGCTTTCGTGAGGCAGGCATTCTCGCCTGCCGCGCGGGCGTGCAGAACGCCCCGAACAGACAGGAATGTCTGCCTCGCGGGGATCAGTCCGCGACGTACTCGTACAGGAAGAAGTCGCCGGCGGCGGCGCGGAGTTTCAGCACTGGGGGGACGGCGCGCGCGCCGTGGAGGCGCGCCGCGAGGGTGTTCTCCAGGTCGCGGATGCGGACGGCCTCCGCCTCGGTGTGGCGGCCGAGGCCGAGGAGGCGGATGGCCTGACTCACGACGCGGCCGGGGTGGTCGGTGACGATCCAGCGGACTTTGCGGCGATCGAGGATCTCGCGGCATTTGCGCCAGTCGGGCTCGAGGAAGAAGCGGGCCGCATCGATGTTGCCGGCGATGCTCTCGTGGGAGCTGCTGGCCACGATGGGCTCACCGCTGAAGTACAGCAGTGGCGGCGAGATCCACCACGGTGCGAGGATGCCGCCCTGCCCGCGGATGCTCTTGGCAACCAGCCTCAGGTCGGAATCCCTGTAGGGGGAGGCCGCCGCGGAAACATCCAGCGCGTGGACGTAGTAAACGAAGACGGGAACCGAGAGGAAGAACCAGACGACGGGCTGCCAGAATCGGCCCGGGAGGCTCATGAGCAGGGGGATCGCGAATAGGCAGCACGCCGCGCCGAGCAGGGCGCCCCAGCGGATGTGCCAGAACGTCAGGGCGGTCAGCAGGATTGTCAGGGCGGCGAGCAGAACGAGCGGGCGCCGCTGGAGTTTGAGTGTGCGGCAGGCGAGGAAGAGGGTGACGGGCAGCGCCCAGATCCATCCCCCGAACCAAAACGTGAAGCGGCGGGGCCCGGTGCCCGCGAGCTCGCCGATCTCCGCGAGCCACCGGCTCAGGTAGGGCAGCGTTTCCGGATCGATCGCGGGTCGGGCCCATCCGTCGATCGCGAGGCCAAGGCCGCAGGTGGCCGCGAGCGCCAGCCACCACGCGTTGCGCCGGAGCAGGGTCCCGCGCCAGTCGAAGGCGATCTGGATGAGGAGGGTGGCGGCCAATAGGACGACGGGTTCAAAGAGGGAGGTCCAGAGGGCTAGGCCCCAAGCGAGGCCACCGGCCACCTGGGTCGTGCGGCTCGCCGGCCATCGGATGAGGCATACCTCGAGGGCGATGCCGACGGTCACCAGCAAAAGGATCAGGCTCTGGTGGTCGGGTCGGCCGACGTTCTGGCCCCAGGCCAGGGTCGGCAGGATGGCGTACGCGGCCAGGGCGAAGAAACGTGCCGTCCGGCCCAGATACAGCCCGCACCACCACCAGAGAAAAAAGAGGAGGGCGAGGCCGAGCGCGGGTGATACCCACGCGCCCGCGAGGTCCAAGGCGTTGGGCGCGAAGGGCCTGAAGGCCGCGGCCAGGCCGAGGATCAGGTAATCCATCAGCGATGTCGTGTGGGCGCGGATGCCGATGGGGTAATTCTCAAAATCGTGCTGGCGGAGGGGGCGGAGCGGGCTCTCGGCGAGTCGCTCGACCCGGGCCATGCGCGTGTAGCAGTCCGGGTCGACGTACGTGACGCCCCGCGGCGAGAATACCTCCGCGCATTTCTCCATCCGCGCCAGGAGGCACAGCCCGGAGAGGATCAGCAGCAGCGCGACATCAGACCACCGGAATCGGGTGGACGTTTTCGGCCCGAGGGCGCGGACGAGATTGCTGACATTCACTGCGTCGGCTTCGGTCAACCGTAGCTCTTGGAGAAACGTTTCTTTCCGCCATCGTCGTCATCGTCACCCTTGTCTCGGGTGCCGCCCTCGGGTGGCCCGGCCTCGGGCGCGGGGGGGGGCGCTTCCGCCGTCTCCGGGATGGGCGCTTTGCCGGAGGCGGCATTGACGGTCTCGACGAAGGCGAGGCGCATGTTGGAAAGCGCGTTATCGAGGAGGCGGGATTCCTCGGTGGATAGGTTGCCCCGCGTCTTCGACTGGAGCATCTCGAGCTGGTCGATCAGGACGCGCGCGATGTCAAAATTGGGCTCGTGCGGGTCTTCGCCGGGGGCGCCGAGCTGGCCGAGGGAGAACAGGATGTTCTGGGTCTGCATGACCACGAGTTGCGCGAAGCGCGCGGCCATCTCGTCGTGGGCGGTCGGGTCGTCTTTCTGGCTCACGGGGGGAATCTATCGCTCCGGTCGGACGATGGCAATCACGCAACCCTCATCGGTGAGGTGGCGGCGGGCGACCGAGGTGACCTGCTCGGGCGTGACGGCGCGGATCCGGTCGGCGTAGGACTGCTCGAAGTCGGCGCCCAGGCCATACAGCTCATCGAGCGCCACGGCGTAGGCATAGTTGCCGTTCTTCTGTTTGGCCATCTGTTGGGCGGCGACCAGTTTGGTCTTGGCTCGCGCGATCTCGTCTCCGGTGAGGCCGGATTCGCGGATCTTTTTGGCCTCGGCCATGAGGTCGGCCACGACGCCATCGATCTTCTCGGGCGATGTCCCGGCGTAGAGGACGAAATGGCCGGGGATGAGGCCGATGCTCTGGGCGGCCCCGACGAAGTAGGCGAGGCCCTGCTCCTCGCGGATGCGGATGAAGAGGCGCGAGCCCATGTCGGCGAGGGCCTCGGTGAGCACCTCCATGGCGAAGCGGTCTGGGCTATCGATGGCCACGCCGGGGAAGCCGATCTGGATCACGGCCTGGTTCTTTTCCATCTCCTCCTCGACGCGGCGCGGGCCGGTGGCGGGCGGGGCCGGTTTGGCTGCCGGTACGGGCGGCGCATCGCCGGTCGGGACGGGGCCGAAGTGTCGCTCGGCCAGCTCGCGCGCCGCGGCGGGATCGACGTCGCCAAACACCGCGATGACGATGTTGGAGCCATGGCAGAGGGAGTGGTGGAACGCGCGCAGGTCTTCCGGGCCGATGCCGCGCAGCGATTCCTCCCGGCCCAGCGGGTTCATCGCGTAGGGGTGTGCCTCCCCATAGAAATTCCTGCGGAGGAGGTTGCGGCAGACGGCCATGATCTGGTCCCGCTCCGCCTGGATGGCCTTGATCTGTTTGTCCTTCTCTTTCTCCACCTCGTCCGGGGGGAAGGAGGGATGGAGCAGGACATCGGAGGCGATCTCCATGCCGCGCGCGAGGTCGCGGCTCAGGACGTCGACGGCGACGACCGCGCTGTTGTAGGCGCCCGACGTCTCGATCGAACCCCCGAGGTCCTCGATCTCGGAGGCGATCTGATCGGCCGCGCGCGTGCGGGTCCCTTTGAGAAGGCAGGCGGCGGCCAGCAGGCTGGCGCCATTCTTGGCGGGATCCTCCTGGAGGACCCCGGAACGGAAGACGACCCGTATGGAGGCGAGCGGCACTTTCGGGTTTTGCCGGAGGATGAGGCGAGCCCCGTTCCGGAGACGGTCCACGGAGATGTCTTGCGGGGCGGGTGTCCCCGCGGCGGTGGGCGCCCCTGCCGGCGTCGCGGCCTCCTTAGGATTGAGGGAGATGACGGTGAGATTATCCTCGCGGAAGTGGTCGCGGATGACGCGGGTGACGTCGGGGGCGTCCACCGCGCCTAGGCGTTCAAGGTACTCGTCGGCAAAGGCGAGATTTCTTGCGACGGACCACGCGGTGCCAATCTCGGCGGCCTGGCCCGACATGGTCTGGAGTTCATCGAGCCGGCCGCCGAGCGCCTGGCGTTTCGCCTTATCCAGTTCGGATTCGGTCGGTCCCTCGCGGCCGAGGCGGGCGATTTCGTCCAGGGCCGCGGCGATGACGTGGTCGCGTTTGTCGGGGTCGCAGATCGCCGATATGACGAAGAGGCCAGCCTCCGACGGGGTGTAGGCAAAGGCATCGACGGCTTCCGCCAGGCGCTCGCGCTCCACGATGCGGCGGTGGAGGCGGGAGCTACGGCCGTCCCCGAGCAAGGTCCCTAGGACGTCGAGGGGGTAGAGGTCCGGGTGGGTGATCGGCGGGATGTGGAAGCCCATGCGCAGGTGCGTGCGCTCGGTCGCGAAGGGCTGGTGGAGGTCCCGTCGGCCAAGCTGCCGGGGTTCCTTGGGGATGAAAACGTCGGGGAGGGGTTGGCGCTTCTCGTCCTTGATCATCTCCCCCAGGGCATCGCGGACCTCGTCGAAGCGGACGTCCCCCACGATGACAAAGGTGAGGTTGTTGGGGACGTACCGCGCGCGGTAATAGTCCAGGACGTCTTGCCGGGTGAGGCGATTGAAGACGTCGAGGTGCCCGATGACCGGATGCCGCATCGGGTGTGCGGCGAATGCCTGCCCGAAAAGTGCCTGGAAAGACATGCGGTTCGGGTCGTCGAAACCCATGGCAAATTCGCGTCGGATGACCTCCTGCTCTTTGACGTACTCGTCCTCGGGCAGCGTGGCGTTGAACATGGCGTCCGCCAAGACGTCGAGGCAGGTGCGCCAGCCGGCGCCCGGGGCATCGATGAAGAAGACGGTGCGATCGAAGGAGGTGTAGGCGTTCATCCGGCCGCCGATGCCTTGGACCGTCTGCGCGATCGCGGCGACGCCGCGGGTCTCGGTGCCCTTGAAGAGCATGTGTTCCAGGATGTGGGAGAGGCCGGCGCCTAGCCATTTGCCCTCATGGATGCTGCCGCTGGCGCACCAGGCCTGGACCGAGGCGACCGGAGCGGAGCGGTCCTCCCGGACGAGGAGGGTCAGGCCGTTGTCGTACACGTGTCGGTGCGCATCCATCGGGGGGATGTCGGCGACGAGGCCGGATCGCTTGCCGTTCTGGTGGGTGCCGGGGCTGCAGCCGAATGCCATAAAGACAGCACCTGCCGGGATCATCGCGCGAGAGAACCGCATGGGCTCATGACCCCTGTGGGGAGGATGGCGTCCGCTTCGCCACGGACCGTTTGGCCGTCTTGGCGGCCCTGGGCGATTCGGGTCGGCCGGCGGCCCGTCTGGTCAGCAGCGGCCGGGTGGGCCGGAACGGCTTGTCGAAGGCCTCCTCGAAGGTGTAGGCACTCTGAAAATCGGCGCGGCTGTCGGATTCGGTCTTCCCGAAAACGCCCGAATCGACGAGGTTGAAGACGATCTCTCCGAAGTCCTCGCAGCGCTGGACACCCCAGTGATCCAGGATGGTCCTGGCCATGGGGCCAAACTCCTGGAGCGCGTGCAGCCGGATGCCCTCGAGGAGTTCCCTGCCGGTCACGTGCTGGGGCTCGGCGTGGCGCGACCGCTTGCGCCGCTGCATCTTGATCGTGTAGTCCAGCGATTCCTTGACGAACCGGTACACGTCGGGCGCGTACCGGCCGTCCGCCGCGACGATCCTCGCCACCGCATCATCGAAAGATATCTTGCCCATGCGTTTGGATCTGCATCTCCTCCGGTGGTGGCGCGGCGCCGCGATCGTCGCGCCATGCGCGCGCCAATGCCCCGGCGACAAACAGTGCGACGATCAGCAGCACGGAACCCTGTTCCCTTGCGCCGAGCCTCCACATCGGCATTGATGGTGGCGCATTTCTGGGCCCGCGCAAGGGGCAAAGTCTTTTTTGGTGGGGTGGGCGGCTTGCGCGGATGGCGAGGTGGGCTAGCGTTTGGGGTGCGCGCGGGAGTTTGGATCTGGCGCTGGGCGCCGGGGACTCGCGCGGCAGCGAAGGAGGCGATCCGATGAGCGACATGACTAGGCGGGAATTGGTGGGCAAAGTGATTATTGCCGCGGCCGGTGGGGCCACGGCCTTTTCGGGTGGTTCGGCGGCGCGCGCCGAGGCCGCGGGCGGGGCATTCTCCCTGCCGCCGCTGCCGTATGCGGGGGACGCGCTGGAGCCGAGCATCGACGCGATGACGATGGGGATCCACCATGGCAAGCATCACGCGGGCTACGTGAGCAAGCTGAACGAGGCCATCGCCCAGGCGCCGTCGCTGAAAGGCAAATCGATCGAGGAGATTCTCGGGAACATGAATGACGTGCCGGAGGCCATACGCACCGCGGTGCGCAACAATGGCGGCGGGCACGCGAACCATTCCCTCTTCTGGACGATATTGAAGAAGGGGGGCGCGCGGCCGGATGGCGCGTTCGCGAAGGCCGCCGACGCGGCGTTCGGCAATCTGGACGGTCTGAAGGCCGCGCTGACCGACGCGGGCATGAAACGGTTCGGCAGCGGCTGGGCATGGCTGTGCGTCGGCGCGGACAAGAAGTTGGCCGTCGAGAGCACGGCAAACCAGGACTCGCCACTCATGGAGGGCAAGACCCCCGTCCTCGGGATCGATGTCTGGGAGCACGCCTATTACCTGAAGTACCAGAACCGCCGCAACGACTACCTGGCCGCGATCTTTGACGTGATCGACTGGTCGGCGGTCGGGAAGAACTACGAGAGCGCCGTCGGCTGAGGGAGCCGCTCGGCCCGCGCTACTTTATTCCCAAGCCGAGGGTCTCGCGGCAGTAACGGAAACTGCGCTCCAGCTGGTCCTTCTGGTACTGCTGGTCGGCGAGTTTCTTGTCTTGGCCATCGGGGGCTTTCCGGGCCTCGATGGGCCTGCCGCTCTTGGCCAGCTTGGCAAAGCGGTCGATCTCTGCTTTGGGGACGTCGGCGTAGGGGGCCATGAACTCCGGGTCCCTGAACGGGAAGGGGCGCTGGATGCCGGAGATGATCTCGAGGACGAAGGCGACGCCGGGGCAGAGTTCGGCGAAGCGGGCGGCGTAGGTCTTGAAATCGATGCAGCCATCGCCGATCGCGGTCCATTGGACCATGGCGCCGTCGGGCGTTTCCCAGACCATGGAGTCGCGCATGCCGGAGGTGACGGCATAGGGGCCGAGGATCTCGAGGTTGCGGTGGGGATCCTCGAGGGTCCATGTGGCGTTGCCGGAATCGAGGGTCGCGCCGACGTAATCTCTGCCGGCATCCTCGATGAGCCCGGCCAGCTCGTGGGCGGTCATGTCCCCCGAGTGGTTCTCGATGGCGATCCGGACCCCGCAATCGATGGCATACGAGCGCGCGGCCTTGCAGACGGCGACGGTGTTTTTGATGTGGGGTGCGATGCCGCCCTCGCCCTTTCGGTCGTCGGCGCTGCCCAGGACGCATCGCGCCACGGGCGAGCCAATGGACTTGGCCACGCGGATGATGAGTTTCAGGTGCTCCTCGGCGGTGCCGTGGGTGTCCTTGAAGCGCCTCGATGTCGGGCAGATGCTAAGGGACCCGGCCTGCAGCCGGAGGCCGCTGTCGGCGGCGCGTTGCCGGAGGTCGGCCAGGTATCCCTCCTCGAAAGACTCGTAGACATCGAGGTCGGACATCAGCAGGACGTCGGCCCCGAGCGACGCGGCGTAGTCGATCAGCTGCGGGGCCTTCCAGCCGAAGGCCCGGATCGAGAAATTGTCGAAACCGAGGGGGACCCTGGTCCTGGCGTCCGCGGCGATGGCGCGGGCCGCGGCGGCGCCCGCGGCGGCGCCCGCGGCGGTCCTGAGGAAATCACGGCGTGTGCAGGTCGGCGTTGGCATGGCGCGATGTTGGACGGTTTCTGGGCCGGCGCAAGTGCCGGCGAGGATCGTTGCCGGCCCGGCCGCGGTCCCCCGCCGCCGGCGCTCCATCAATGCACCAGGCGGGTGGTCATGGCGTAGATGATGAGGATCAGCAGGACCACGCCGAGGCCGAAGAAGATGTAGCCGAAGGTGCGCGCGATGGCCTTCCATCGCTCCCACTCATCCTTGACCCGGAAGTCGTCGAGCCTGCCCTCCGCGACGAGCCGGTCGTACCACCGCCTGCGCTCGTGGAGCATCTCCGCCTTCGAGATGCGGCCGGAGAAGATCACGGTGTCCATCGGGAACTTCTCCAGGCGGAAGTGGGTGTTGAAGAAATGGATGGTGAAGATGAACCCGGCGGCGAGCAGGGCCTCGTCGGAGTGGACGATGAGCGCGACGTTGATCATCCAGCCGGGCATGAGGTGCGAGAAGAACTCGGGGAACCACATGATCAGGCCGGAGAGGCCGATGGCGAAGACGCCCCAGAATACCGCGAAGTAGTCAAATTTCTCCCAGTAGGTCCAGCGATCGAACTCGGGTTTCGGCCCCTTGCCGAAGAACCATTTGTTGTGGGCCTTGAAGTCCTCCCAATCCCGGAGCGTGGGGACCATGGAGTCGGGGCCGAAGGTGGCCTTGAGGAGTCGGCCGAGGCTGGGCCTGCCGGTCTGCGGGTCGCGGATGGAGGCGCGGTTCTTCCAGAAGCTGGCCGCCAGGGCGACCAGGTGCAGGCCGAAATAGAGGAAGGTGATGATGGCGCCAAAGTGGTGCAGGATCCGGGCGACATCGACGCCGCCGAGGATGGCGAATATGGCCTTGGCCCAGTCGGTGTAATAGAATTTCAGCGGCATGCCGGTGAGGACGAGGAGCAGGAAGCTGGTGACGACCAGGAAATGGAGGAAGCGGTCGAAGGGCGCGAAGCGGGTGAACCATTCGTCGTCCTTCTGGATCTCGACCTTGGCCTCCCGGAACTGTTTCGAGTCGTGCAGGAAGAGCCAGGCGGAGCGCAGCAGCCAGAGGGCGGTGTGCCCGCCGAAGAATGTGAAGACGCCGATCAGCAGGCCGGTCATGGCGACGAAGACGAAGTGCAGCTGCGGGTACTGTTTTGCGTCGAGCGGGTTGGCGTGCGGGATATACTTGGCGAAGCTGGCGGTGGCGCCCGGATGGCACTGCTGGCAGGTGGCCACGATATTGGTCTCCGACAGGCGCGAGCGCGGGTCGGAGGGTGGCAGGACATCGTGGTGCCCGTGGCAGTCGAAGCAGGCGGCGACGTCGAGGGCCTCGTTGGGCCGGCCGAGGGCCATGGCCTTGCCGTGGTAGGTATCCCGATAATGGACCAGGCTGTCCTGGTGGCACTTGCCGCATTTCTGGTCGCTGGACATCTTGAAGTGGCCGTTGACGGGCGGCTCGATGTCGTGGGCGGTATGGCAGTCGGTGCAGACGGGGCCCCCCGGGTCGCCCTTGAGCAGCAGTTGGCCGTGCACGCTCTGGTTGTAGACTTCCTCGACCTTCACGTGGCAGGTGCCGCAGGTCTTCGCGATGTTCGAGTGATGGATGGGGGAGCTGCGGTCCACGCTGCGCTTGATGTCGTGGACCCCGTGGCAATCATTGCACGAGGGGGCGACGATCAGGCCCATCTTGAGGAGCGCCTTCCCGTGGATGCTGTCGAGGTAGTGGGACGCGGCCTCGGGATGCCGGATGGCGTACTCCGCGTTGATGCTGGGGTTGTCGTGGCACGCGGCGCATGTCTTCGGCAGGTTCAATTTGAAAACGGGGGACGCCGGATCCTTCACCGGCAGCATCTCGTGGGTCCCGTGGCAGTCCGCGCAGGAGGCGGCCCCCGAGGCCCCGAGGCTGTGGCTCGCCCCGTGGATGCTCGTCGCGTATTCCTTCGCCTCGTCCTCGTGGCATTCCGCGCAGTTGACCCGCGGCAGCTTGCTCTCGTGCACCAGGTCTTTGATCCCCGTGTGGCAGTCGACGCAGTTCAGCGCGCCGTGCACGGATCTCTCGAAGAGGTTCGTCGGGAAGATCGCCATCGGCACCGACTTGTCATCGACGGTGCGGCTCGTGGTGGGGTCCAGGTGGCACTCCAGGCAGTCGGCGTTGGTGATGACCTCCTCCTCCTTGGGGGCCGCCGCATCTCCCGCCATCGCCGGGGTCGGCCCCGGTTGCGCGGTCGGGGGCGTGGGCTCTTGGCCGGGGGCGAGCGAGGGGAGGAGGCTCAGCGCCAATAATAGAAGTGCTGATACTGGGTAAGTCTTTTTCGAATGAGTCATACTAATGGCGGCAGTGTGAGGCGCGCCGCGGTGAAGCGTCAAGCGCCGAGGCCCGATTTTCTGGTAGATTTTTGCGGGGAGGGGGGAGTTTTTGGTGCCCGGTCGCTCGCCAATACGATTCAACGGGGGTGTCGGGCGGTCGTGCGGGTTGCCGACGCGGCATGTGAACCATCCGGGCTATGGGCGGTCCGGCCCCTGCCAGGCGCGCTCGATGTCCTCGAGGGATTTGCCGCGGGTCTCGGGGACGGCGACGGCGACGAAGAGGACGGTGGCGGCGCAGAAGGCGGCATAGACGCGGAAGGCGGTGGCGCCGCCCGCGGCATCGATGAGGATGGGGAAGGTCTGGGAGACGAGGAAGCAAGCCGCCCAGAGGGTGACGGTGGCGATGGACATGGCGCGCCCCCGGATGCGCGTGGGAAAGATCTCGGACATGACGACCCAGACGACGGGGCCGAGCGAGGCGGCGAAACAGCTGACGTAGGCGAGGATGACGGCGAGCAACCCCACGCCGGAGGCGCGCGCGTCGAAGGCGGAGGCCACTAGGAGGAGGGAGAGGCCCATGCCTGCGGCGCCGGCGAGCAGGAGGGGTTTTCTGCCTAGGCGGTCGATGGCGAGCATGGCCACGATGGTAAAGATGAGGTTGAAGACGCCGATCCAGACGGTGTCGTTGAAGGCGGCCGAGGCGGCGGCCCCGGCACCTTTGAAGATCTCCGGGGCGTAGTAAAGGATGGCGTTGATGCCGGTGACCTGCTGGAGGACGGCGAGCACGACGCCGACCAGGAGCGCGCGCCGGAGCCCGGGGCGGAGGAGTTCCCCCAGGGAGGCGCCCTCGTGGGCGATGGCATCGCGGATCGCGTCGACCTGGGGGGTGGGGTCCGCGCCGCCGGAGACACGGGCTAGGATCGCGGAGGCCTCCGCGATCCGGCCCTGCTTCACGAGCCAACGGGGACTCTCGGGCACTGGCAGGAGCAGCGCGAGGAAGGCGGCGGAGGGCAGGGCGCCGATGGCGAACATCCACCGCCATTTCGCGGCATCGGCCAGGTCGGTGTGGAGGATGACGGTGTTGGAAAAATAGGCCGCGAGTATCCCGCTGATGATGGCGAGCTGCTGGAGGGAGACGAGGCGACCCCGCAGGTGCGGGGGCGCGACCTCCGCGATATAGAGGGGAGAGAGCATCGAGGCCACGCCGATGCCCATGCCCCCGACGATGCGCCAGAGGACGAGATCCCCGGCGCCGCGGGCCAGGCCGCAGCCGACCGCCGAAGCGGTGAAAAACACCGCCGCTAGCAGCAGGATCCGCTTCCGCCCGAAACGATCGCTCAGCGCGCCGGCCACGGCCGCCCCCAGCATGCACCCCACCAGCGCCGAGCTGGCGGCCCAGCCCGTCATCGCCGGCGACAGCGCGAACTCCCCGCGGAAGAAACCGACGGCCCCCGACACGACGGCCGTGTCGAATCCGAAGAGCAGGCCGCCGATCGCGGCCACCAGGCAGATCGCGGCGAGATAAAGGCCGCCCCGCATCCGCGCGCTGCCGGTGCCGGTCATGGGTGCCCCGAGACTGGCGGCCCCGGGCCGCGTTGTCCATCTCGGGGCGCGCGAGACTCGTGGCGCCCATGTTAATGTCCGAGCATTCCAGAAATAAGCCAAACTGCTAGGTGGAGCCCCGCGGGGACCCCGTAAAACCGGTTGTTGCCGGCCCCCATGGGTGCTTATAATTAGGGTTTCCATGGCAGAGGAAACCCCGAGCGGATCACTGTACGCGCCCAAGGAGCGCATCCAGAACGTCAATGTCGCGGACGAGATCAAGCACTCGTTCCTGGACTACTCGATGTCCGTGATCATATCGCGGGCGCTGCCGGACGTGCGCGATGGCCTGAAGCCTTCGCAGCGGCGGATCCTGTACGCGATGCACGAGCTGAGCCTCTACCCGCCGCGGAAGCACATGAAGTGCGCGAAGATCTGCGGCGACACCTCGGGCAACTACCACCCGCACGGCGAGGCGGTGATCTACCCGACGCTGGTGCACATGGCGCAGCCCTGGGCGATGCGCGACCCGCTGGTGGACCCGCAGGGAAACTTTGGTTCCGTCGAGGGCGATCCCCCCGCGGCCATGCGCTACACCGAGGCGCGGCTGACCCAGCTGGGCGGGATCCTGATGGAGGACATGGACAAGGACACCGTCGACTTCGTCGCCAATTACGACGAGCGGCTGACCGAGCCCGTGGTCTTTCCGTCGGCCTTCCCGAACCTGCTGGTCAACGGGGGCACCGGCATCGCGGTCGGCATGGCGACCAACATCCCGCCGCACAACCTGGGCGAGCTGGTGGACGGCATCTGCGCGCAGATCGACGATCCGGAGATCTCGATCAAGGGCCTGATGCGGCACGTCAAGGGGCCGGATTTTCCGACGGGCTGCTCCGTGCTGGGGATGGACGGGATCAAAGAGTATTTCTCGACGGGCCGCGGCTCGCTGAAGGTGCGCGGCAAGCTGCACACCGAGGAGCTGAAGGGCGGCCGCGAGATCATCGTCATCGACGAGATCCCGTTCAACGTGAACCGCGCCCTGCTGGTGCAGCGGATCGCGGACCTGGTCAACGAGAAGACGCTGGCGGACATCTCGAACATCCGGGACGAGTCCGACGAGAACACGCGGGTGGTCATCGAGCTGAAGCGGGAAGCGCAGACCAAGGTGGTCATCAACAAGCTCTTCAAGCTGACGCAGCTGGAGTCGAGCTTCAGCGTGAACATGCTGGCGATCGACCGGCTGAAGCCAAAGACGCTGAACCTGAAGGAGCTGATCGAGTGCTACGTCGAGCACCGGCGGGAGGTGGTGATCCGGCGGACGCGGTTCCTGCTGGCGAACGCGGAGCGGCGGGCGGAGATCCTCGAGGGCTACCTGATCGCGCTGGCGAACATGGACGATTTCATCGACGTGATCCGGCGCTCGAAGAACCGGGAGGAGGCGCGGATCAAGCTGCTGGGCTACGAGTTCACGCGGAAGCAGGTGGAGCAGTTCGGGGTGCTGATCCGCTCGGAGGCGAGGCTGAAGAACGGGCGGTACGAGTTCAGCGAGGGGCAGATCGATGCGATCCTGGAGCTGCGGCTGTACCAGCTGACGGGGCTGGAGCGGGAGAAGGTGTCCGGGGAGTACGCGCAGATCGTGGAGACGATCGCGGACCTGAGGGACATCCTGGCGAAGGAGAGCCGGGTGCTGGGCATCATCAAGGACGAGCTGCTGGCGGTGAAGGAGAAGCACGCGACGCCGCGGCGGACGCAGATCGTCCCGGACGAGGGGGAGATGTCGATCGAGGACCTGATCGCGAACGAGGCGGTGATCATCACGCTGACGCACTCGGGGCTGATCAAGAGGACGAACATCTCGAGCTATCGCTCGCAGCGGCGGGGCGGGCAGGGCGTGATCGGCGCGAAGACGCGCGAGGCGCTGGGCGAGGAGCAGCAGGAGACGGACTTCGTCGAGCACCTGTTCACGGCGAGCACGCACGACTACCTGATGTTTTTCACGAACACGGGGCGGGTGTACGTGGAGCGGGTGCACGAGATCCCGGAGGGCAGCCGGGCGTCGAAGGGGCGCAACATCGCCAACGTGCTGGAGTTGCAGCCGACGGAGGCGGTGGTGGCGATGCTGCGGATCGAGTCGCGCGCGGTGGCTGGGGAGGAGGACGCGACGTGGGACCCGGGCCGATTCGTTTTTCTTGCGACGAAGAAGGGGACGGTGAAGAAGACCTCGCTGGACCAGTTCGCGAACGTGCGGCGGGGCGGGATCATCGCGATCGGCGTCGAGCCGGGAGACCAGGTGATCGGGGCGCGGCTGACGCTGGGGTCCGACGAGGTGGTGCTGATCACGAGGGATGGGATGAGCATCCGATTCCATGAGGATGGCGTGCGCTCGATGGGGCGGCCGGCCGGGGGGGTGCGGGGCATCACGCTGGAGGGCAAGGACGAGGTGGTGGGGCTCGCGATCGTCGATCCGAAGGCGGCGCTGCTGGTGGCGGGAAACCGGGGGATCGGGAAGCGGACAGGTTTTGACGAGTACCGGAAGCAGACGCGCGGGGGGAAAGGGATCATCACGATGAAGACCGGGGAGAGGACCGGCGAGGTGGTGGGGGCGGTCACCGTGACGGACGCGGACGAGGTGATGCTGACCACCGCCAAGGGCCTGATGGTGCGGATCGCGTGCAAGGACATCCGCGAGACGGGGCGAAATACGCAGGGCGTGAAACTGGTCAACTTGCGCGAGGGCGACAAGCTGCTGGGGCTGGCGCCGGTCATCACCATCGAGGACGAGGAGTAGCGAAAGTGTAGCCCCTCCGGTCACGGAGGGGCCGGGCGGCGCGGGTCCACGGCCTCACGGCCGTGGCTACGTCTGGAATTCTCGAGTCACGCCCTGAAAAGACCTATGGGGTCGAAGCGTTCGCCGAGGACGGCGGTGCTGTCGCCGCCGAGCCAGCGATCGAGCATGGCGGCGTAGACTTGGCGGAAGTCGGTGTGGTGGCGGGGGGCGTCGTTGTCGAGGTCGCGGAGGTCGGGGTGGTTGCCGATGATGCCGCCCCTGAGGGCGCCGCCGGCGAGGAATACGGGGGCGGCGGCGCCGTGGTTGGTGCCGTGGCGGCCATTTTCGGTGACGGTGCGGCCGAATTCGGAGACGGTCATGAGGGCGACGCGGTCGGCGAGGGCGTCGCGGCGGAGGTCATCGATGAAGGCCCCGATGGCGCCGGATAGCTGGCGGAGGAGGGAGGCGTGATGGTCTTTTTGGAAGGCGTGGTTATCGAAGCCGCCGAAGCCATCGCCGCCGAGGTCGGTATAGAAGATGCGGAAGCCGGCGTCGGCGCGGAGGAGGGAGGCGACATCGCGCAGGTGGGAGGCGAGCCTGGAGTCGGGGTAGGGGGCGGCGGGCGCGCGCGAGATGGCGTCGAGGCGGCGGGCGACCTCGTGCGCGGCGGCGGTGCTGGCGCGGACGAGTTCGATCGAGGATCCTGGGGCGGGATTGCCGGGGCTGGCGATGGCGCGGACTGCCTCGGCGTGTTCGGCGGCATGGGCGTGGGTGGCGATGGCGGCATCGCGTAGGGACCGGACGGATGGGATGATGGCGCGCTCGGCGACGAGGCCGAAGGGTTTTGAGATGGTGGAGACGAGGGCGGCGGGCGAGGCGCCGGGCTCGCTCGCGCCGGCGAGGTCGGCGTAGCGCCCGATCCATCCGGTGGGGCAATGCGCGTCACCGGGGCGGGCGGTCTGCCAATCGCGCTCGGCGGCGGGGTGCTCGCGGCTGGACTTGGGGTAGCCGACGCCCTGGACGACGCCGAAGAGGCCCTCCTGGAACAGGCGGTGGCACTCCTTCATCTCGGGGTGGAAGCCGGCGTAGTCGTCGATGCGATGGACGTCGGAGGAGGTGAGGCGGAGGGTGGTGCGGAGCCGGGCGTAGATGTCATCGGCGTAGGGCGCGACGCAGTTGAGGCCGTCGTTGCCGCCGGAGAGTTGGATGACGACGAGCGCGGTCTGTCCGTCGCCGGGCTGGCGCGGGCCGGCGGCGAGGGCGGTGCGGCAGAGGAGGGGCGGGGCGACCGGCGCCAGCGCCGCGAGCGTCGAGGCGCGGAGCGCGGATCGGAGGAATTCGCGTCGTGTCTGTGCCATGGTGGGTTCCGTCTCGTGTGTCAGGACATCTGGTATTCGGGGAGGGAGGCGATGGCCGCGGCGATGGCGGCGGCCTCGCCGGTTGCGGGGACCAAACGAATGGGATCTGGCATGTCGCCCTGGAGCAGGAGGTGGAGCAGGCGCCCGGCGATGGAGGTGTTGGCGCCGGGCGGGTATCGGGCGAGGGTGGCTGCGGGATCGAGCCGGGTCTCTGGTCCGGCGATGCCTTGGAAGAGGGAACGCGCGAGGTTGATGCGCCCGGCGATGGTCTGGCGGCTGATCCATGCGGGGCCCCCGACCCAGCCCTTGACCGTGGGCGGGTGGTAGAGGTCTTGGCCGAGATCGGCCAGCGTCCGGCCGAGCTGCAATGTCGGCACGGTTTTCTCGAAAGCGCGGCAGAGGCCGACGGCGAACTCGACGGGGCCCTTGATGCGGCGGCGATAGGCGATCGGGGAGAAGAAGATGTTGGAGCGGAGGATGGTGGCGATGATGCCGAGGATATTCCGTCCTTTAGCGAAGGCGTTGGACAGGGGTTCGAGGAGGGCGCCTGGGGGATCGCCTTCCTCTGCGACCAGGAATCGGTAGAGTGCGCGCGTGACGCGGCGCGCGGTGGATGGGTGTGCGGCGGCGATGCGCGCGAAGTCCCTGTCGGACCAATCGCCGGTCTGGCCGAGGAGGGTCTTGGGTCCGGCGTCGTGCTCGCGGGGGATGGCGCGCAGGGCGCCTCCCCGAACAAAGAGTCCGGTGAAGGCGCGCGCGGTGCCCTTGGCGTCGTCGTTGGAAAATTCCCCTTCGCCGACGGTGATTCGGGAGAGCAATTGCCGCGCGAGGTGATCGTTGGGCTTGGCGCGGAAGTTTTCGGCGCCGGCGAAGTTCAGAAGGACGGCGGGATCCCGGACGGCGGCGGCGAGCATGGCATCGAAGTCGCCCAGCGCGTGAGCGCGGAGCATGCGGACATGATCGAGGGTGACCCGGGGCAGGGCGACGCGAGCATGGCTCACGGCAAACCAGCCGTGCCAGAAGAGTGTCATGCGTTCCAGGAGAGGGTGCGGTGTCTCGATCATGCGCCGCAGCCACCATCCCCGAAGCTCGTCGATGGGGCGCGCGTTGGGGCCCTGGGCCTCGTAGCCGTCGATCGTGGCGTTGAAGGCGTCGGCGCCACCGTCTCCCCGGAGGAGGCGATCGATGGTCATCTCCGGGCCGTCATCGATCGCGCGCCGCAATTCCTGCGGGTTGGGTCCGCAGCCGGCACGGCGGAGGAGGTGTCCGGCGCGGATGGCGTCCCATGGATTTTGGGTGCCGGGGCGGTAAGGGGCCCATGCGGTCTCGGGGGACAGATCGGCCGTCGGAGGGGGTTCTTTCATGGCGGGTTGGTGGAAGCCACGGAGGCCGCGGGCGGCTTCGCGTTCAGGCTGACGGCGAGTTCGGCGATCATTTTTCCTTCCGGGGCGCCCGCGCGCAGGGACATGGTGCCGAGGGTGCGCGCGATGGCGGTTAGGACGGCGACACCCTTCTCGGCCTCCTCGCGCGTCTGGCCCTTCTTGACCATGTTGTCGCGGATCAGGGACTCGCGGTTCGCCGCGATCAGGGAGGCGAGGCGGGCGCCGTCGATGCGCAGCAGGCCATTGATTCCGGCGACGGGCCTGGCGGGCGGCTTTTCGAGCGCGTCGATGAGGTCGTTGGCGAGCCCGTCCGTGGTGCTGAAGACGAGGAAATCGCGGTGATAGGCGACCGAGGGGCGGAAGTTGAATCGGATGTCGAGGTTATCCCGGTCTTTCTCCTCGGCGTGGGAGAAGGCGGCGCAGGAGTAGCGGACGCCGGCGTGCTCGAGGCGGTCGATGATGAGGCCGGGCTCGGCCTTCTGCCCGCGGGTGAAATTCACCAGGCCGAGCATCTTTTGCCACGCCTCCTCGGCGACGATGCCGAAGCGCTCCGGTTGCCGCATGCGGAAGACGAGGGCCACGGCGGGAATCTGGGTCGAAGGGGTGCCGATCGCGGGATCGTACGCCTGCCCGGCGACGATGAGTCGGGCGCGGGGGTCGATGGCACCCATGACGTCTTCGGCGATATCGCGCCCGGAGAAGAAGATCCCCATCATGTTTTCGAAGAAGATGAGCTGGGAGGTGCGTTCGGGGAAGAGGGCGTCCTTGTTGGAATAGAAGTCGCGCAGGTCGCGATAGACGCTGAGGCTGGCCAGTTGGCGCGGCACGTCGAGGTGGGGGAGTGCGCCATCGTTTCCGCCCGGCCAGGCGAATGCGCGGGGGCCGTCGCGCTCGGGCCCGCCGGTGCCCTTGAGGCGCAGGGCGATGCCGCCGCCATCGCAATCCAATTCGATCGCGGTCCAGCCCGAATCGCGGAAGCCGTCCACGTATGGCGACAGCAGCAGGGAGGCCAGGGGGTTTTCCTGCAATCGTTGTTGACCTCTGGCGACGGGCAGGTTGGCCGAGAGCGCGGGGGACACGTATAGCGCGGCGGCGGATCCGGTGGCGGCCGCCCTCTTTGCGGCCTGGAATTCTGCCAAGTCCGCGAGGGATCGGCCTCCGGTTCCGGAGCGGAGGTCGAGAACGGCCTGGATGGCGGGCAAGCGATTCGACAGGATGAGGTGCCCGTCGACCACGGCATGATAGGTCTCTCCGGCATTGAGGGTCCAGATCGCCACGTCGCCGTGTCGCGTCTCGGACACCTTCCCCGGTTCACGCTTCTCGCCGCGCCGGGACACGGCCACCAATTCGTTGTGCAATTCCTCGACGAACGCGGCGTCGTCGCCCTTGGCGATCGCCACGAAGATCTTTTCGCCCCCCACGGCCACCGTCAGCCCGCCACGGACGAGCCGCCGGAGCAACTCCTGCCAATCCGCGTTAAACTTCCGCTCGAAGTGCTGGCGAAACATCCAAAGGCCGAGGCGCTGGCCGAGTTTTTGGGGGCGGGAGAGGCCGGGTGTCTCCTGGAATATCTTGGTGGCCTGCGGGCTGAAGAGAAGGTCCATGATCTGGTCGGTCTTGCCGAACTCGGCGAGGACGAGGGCCGCGTCGGGTATCCAATTTTCTGGGAAGTGCACGGCGCAGGCGGGGGCCGGCTGTGGGGCGTGGTGTTTGCGGGCCCTTCCGATGAGGGCGAGGGCGGTGGGGATCGCGACGAGTATGGCGATGGCGATGAGGAGCTTGCGCATGATGCCTCCGTTGGGGCGGTGGAGTTTGGGCGGTTTGTCCATGGTGGGTCTGGGGGTAGTCGGTCTCTAGGGATATAAGACGTTTTGCTGGCGAAAAAGTTGCAGTGGGGGGCGGGTGGCCGTGTAATCTATGGCATGCGCGCGTGGTTGGCGGTGGTGGTGGTGGCGGGCGTGGCGATGGGGGCCGGATATTCGCAGCCGGCGAATCTGTTGGCCAACGGATCGTTCGAGCAGATCGAGGCCGGGGTGCCGGTTGGGTGGTCCGTGGCGGGCTCGTCGGAGGTGGTCCAGCGGTTGGGGGCGGATGCCGGCGCCGATGGCGGGCGGTGCGCGAGGTTGGTGTGCGAGCGTTTTGGGAAGCAGTCGCCCTCGACGCACGCGATGATCTGCCAGGTGGGGCACGTGGGTCTGGGGCGGGGCCGCTGGTACAAGCTCGCGCTGCGCGCCAGGGGAGTGGGGATCCAGAGCGGCGCGGTGAGCGTGGGGATCAGCCGGACGCGGCCGTGGGGCCAGGTGGCGCTGGGCGACGTGTTTTTCGTGGGGCCGGAGTGGGACCGGCACGAGTTCTTGTTCCGCGCCAAGGAAGACCTGGCCCCCGACGCGAGCCGATTTCAGATCTATTTCTACAGCACCGGGACGCTGTGGTTGGATGACGTGGAGTTGACCGAGACGGAGCAGAGGCCCAGATGGTTGCCGGAGTTGTCGGCGTCTGGCGGGGGCAATCGGATCCCGAACAGCTCCTTCGAGTGCGGGGGTGCCGGCTGGGGCAGCGTGGGCCTGAAGCCCGGCTCGTGGGGGCAAAATCTGTTTCGGCTGGAGGGCGAGGTGGTCGCGGCCAAGGTGCCGCACGGGGGGCGTTGCCTGAAAATCTCGCTTGGGCCGGGGATGTCGCCGACGATGTATTTCGACTATTTCGATCCGGTGAATCGGCCGATCCGTCAGGCGCTGGCGGCAAACGAGGGGTGGTTTCGGGCGGCGAAGGGCGAGGCGTTCGTGCTGTCTGCGTGGCTGAGGGCGGATGCGCCGGGGTCTGTCGCGCAGATGGCGGTGCTGTATCCGGAGGGGCGCTCGGAGCGGCGGGAGGTGGCGGTCGGGCCGGAATGGGGCCGGCATGAGCATGCCTTCGTCGCGAGGGGTGAGCCCTTCTACGTGGCGGTGGGCCTGGATCTGGACGCCTCGAAGCGCGAAGCGGCGGTGCTGTGGGTGGATGGCGTGCAACTGGAGCAGGGGACGGGGGCATCGGAATACGCCCCGAAGGATGAGGTGGAGGCCTTCGTGTCCACGCCGGTGATCGGGAACATCCACACCCGGCCCGATGCGGGATTGGCGCTGGACATCCTCGCGTTCAACGATGGCGTCTCGTCGCGCGAGATCGGGGGGAGGATATCGCTGGAGGATTTCTGGGGCGCGGAGGCCGGCGGGCGCGACGTGCGGATGAAGTTGCCGGCGAGGGGAGGGGCATTCGCGAGGATCGGGGGCCTCGCGTCGGGCAGGCGGGGCTTCTTCCGCGCGACTTGGGCTGGCGATGGTGGGACGAATGCGGTGCGCTGCGCGCAGATCGAGCCCTGTCCGGGCATCGATGCGCCGATCGGGATGAACCATGCGTACCCCTGGGACTGGATGCTGCAGCTGGCGCACCTCGGTGGGATCTCGTGGTGGCGCGATTGGTCGGTGAAATGGGGGACGGTCGAACCCGCGCCCGGGCCGTTTGATTTTTCGGGGAGCGACCCGCAGATCGATCGGGTCGCCAGGCAGGGGGGGCGCGCGCTGGTGCTGCTGCCCTTTCCTTCGGCGCCTTGGGCGAGCCGGTACGCGCCCGGCCCGAAGGATCCCTCCCCCGAGACGTACGAGGGCCGCCGGCTGCAGGTGGCGCACGCCGCGAAGGACATCGGGGGCTTCGGGCGCTACGTGCGTGCGGCGGCCGAGCGCTATCGGGATCGCGCGCGGGCGTTCCACATCCTCAATGAGCCGCTATTCACGGACTACGCGCTGCCGATGGCGCGGGGGCACACGATGGCGGATTACCTGGGGCATGTCCGGGTCGCGGCGGAGGCGATCCGGTCGGTCGATCCGGGGCTGTCGGTGGTCGGGGGCATCGCGCAGGGACCGGGCGCGGCGCTGGTGCACGAATTCATCCGGGCCGGCGCCCTGCGGTGGGTGGATGTCGTCGACCTGCACATGTATCCGCCACCGGTTCCCGCCGAATCCCACGAGACGGACTTCGAGGCGCTGGAGGATCTGATGGCCGACCACGGGGGCAAGAAACCGATCTGGATCACGGAATTCGGGTGCTACGCCGATGACGACCCCGCCTGTATTCCGATGGCGGTGGGTGACGCGACGATGAACCGTTGCCGGTGGGGCAGCGAGGCCATGGCCGCGGAGCAGCTCGTGAAATTTGTGGCCGTCAGTTTTGCGCGCGGCGTGCGAAAGATCTTCCTGCATGCCGGGGTCTGCGGGCCGCTGAACGGCTCCAACGGCGCGAGCGTGTTCTTCGAGTACGGGGGCGCGCCGCGCAAGATGTATCCCGCGGTGGCGGCCCTGGCCGGGTTGCTCGGCACGCCGGAGTCGTTCGCGGCGGCCATTTCGGAAGACGGGTTGCGCGGTTACGTGTTCTCGGGCCGGGCGGGCGCGGTGGGGATCGCTTGGGCCGATCGGGAGCGGCGCATCGCATTGGCCGGTGGCGTCGAGGCATTCGACATCATGGGCAACCCGATCGCGGGGGCCGGGGTCGTGATGGGTCGCAGCCCGATCTATCTGGTCCATCGCGGGGGAGATGTCGCGGCGGTGAGGCGGGCCCTGTCCGGGGCGCGCTGACTCGAAAATTGGGTCGCGATGTAGGCTGCGCCTTGGCGCACGCGGACGGTGGATTCGGC